>DAORIZ010000022.1:0-53991 GCA_035438765.1 Burkholderiales bacterium
ATTTTTGAACTATTTATATACTTGTTTTTATGAATCATGACAATATATTAGCATACCTTAAAGTAGGCTTTGATTGTCTAGCCACTTATTTTTTAGTTCCACTCATCTTAAATTCCCTTTGAAATATCTCAGGAAATTATATCTAACTTTTACGATTAAAGTGGCACTAATTTAGCCTACCATTATACACCAACCAAGACTATTAAAACTCAAGGTACGCACATATTTGCTGCAATAGTATCTTATACCAAACTGGAGAGATATAAATTCAGCACTAAATTAAATCATTTTGCTTTAAAGAGCAAGCTATTTCTAAATGCAGCTAAGGCTGCTTTTAGAGAACTGGAATTAATTAAGCAGCAACATGCAGAATTTGAAAGTTTAGGTATGACTGCGTAACATCAGTTATTCGCTTAACCCTATATAAAACAACATTATTCCCCATCTGCCTTGTGCAGAATAAATCATATTATCACCAGCATAATAAACTGATATTCAATAATATTTATAAAATATTAGTCGCCTATATTATTTTATTAATTCAATTTATAAGAACACATATAATAGCGGCTAATTTATTTCCCAATGGAGTTAATCTTGACAAAAACATCTAAGACGCAACTATTTTTAGTAATAGCTTTAACGATAGTCACTAATGCATATGCAGAAGGAAGCAACCAAGCAATAAGCTCATCACCAACAGAATCAAATGTCTCACTGAGTGAATCTGATATTAAGATGCTTAAAAAAATAGCAGAAAAAGAAAAGCTTGCTGCATATTCAGGAGATGTTGGTACTGCACCAATTGATAAGACGGTATCCGCAACCGGCGCTG
This sequence comes from Burkholderiales bacterium, assembly GCA_035438765.1. Lineage (GTDB taxonomy): Bacteria > Pseudomonadota > Gammaproteobacteria > Burkholderiales > UBA11063 > Aquella. The sequence goes on from DAORIZ010000022.1 coordinate 836, forward strand.
CTTTAGAAGAAACCCCGTCTGGACCACAGTTATTCCTTTTTTGGACGCAAACTCTAGCCAATGGATTTTATTATGAGGGACGCATTTACGGTAAATATAATATGCGCACGCAAAATCCTGCCTTCCCGGATGTCCCTCCTTCAGCAGAAAACAATCCTCAAGGTTATAAAGGTGTAATTAAGCTTGGGTATAATTTTCACGTTACGTCAATTTATGATATTACCCCATATCTACGCCTTGAGGCTGGACATGATATGAGCCTAGTTTATGCCGATACTAACGGGGATTATATACACTCTAATAATTATGCAATTCTACCCGGTTTCAAACAAACTTTTAAGGTAACACCAATTTTTGCACCCTATATTGACATTTATGGTGGAGTATCACAGGTTAGTTTAACCGGAAATATGACGCAGGGTGCTGCTGCTAACCAAGTACAAACTGCATCAGTTCAACAATTACAGCTCACTACTGAGCTAGGAACTTCAATAAAAATATCTGAACATCAAGCAATAATTCCATATATTCAGTTTGTCTATACTGGAAATGACCCAGACTCAACAGCTGCAGCATCATACAATAATGGCGGCTTTAATATTAGTTCACTGACCTCCAGTCAACAGGTTTATGCAATTAAATATAGTTATTCATGGTAAGGTTATACCCAATAAAAACAAAGACAGGGTTCAAAGACGATGAGTATATGTTAAAATCTATAATCATTTTTATTAGATAACCCAATATGTCAAACTTGAATTTAACTCAATTACCACCGTTAAGTCTATATATCCATATGCCATGGTGTATTAAAAAATGTCCATATTGCGATTTCAACTCGCACGGACTCAAAGGTACGTTACCAGAGCAAGAATATATTGATAGCTTAATTATGGATTTGGAACAAGCCCTACCACTTATTTGGGGGCGCTCTATTCAAACAATCTTCATTGGCGGCGGTACACCTAGCCTCTTTAGTGGTGAAGCGATTGATCGCTTAATTAGCTGTATTCGCAGTCGAATAAAAATTTCGCCTTATGCGGAAATAACTTTGGAAGCCAACCCTGGTACAGTTGAAAAACACTATATTGCTGAGTATGCTGCAGCTGGAGTTAACCGAATTTCCCTCGGTATCCAATCTTTTAATGATCAACATTTAAAAGTATTGGGACGTATTCATAGCGCAAATGAAGCACGGCAGGCAATAGAAACGGTTGCAGATAATTTTGCTAATTTTAACCTAGATATAATCTACGGTTTACCTAAGCAGAGCTCTGAAGAGGCAATAAATGATATTCAACAAGCAATTAATGCTAAACCAACCCATATTTCAGCATATAATCTAACTATCGAACCCAATACCCATTTTGCTAAATTCATCCCAGAACATTTGCCAGAGGATGATCTTTGTTATCAGATGCAAGATGCGATTATTAGCACGCTTGCTAACAATGGCTACCAACGCTATGAAATTTCGGCATTTGCCAGAAATAATTTGCAATCCCAACATAATCGTAATTATTGGGAATTTGGTGATTATCTCGGAATCGGAGCTGGAGCACATTCCAAGCTTAGCTTTCATGATAGAATAATTCGTCAAATGCGCCATAAACACCCCGCTCAATACATGGAACGTGTAAAGTTACAACAACATATTGATGAAAATAAATTAGTTACGTCTCAAGAGTTACCTTTTGAATTTATGATGAATGCATTGCGTTTACGTGATGGTTTTGTAAATGCATTATTCACGCAAACTACAGGACAGAGCTTTAATTCAATTCTACCACAGCTACTAAAAGCACAAGAACAAGGTTTTATTGAACTAAGTTACAATAAGGTAATACCAACAGCCAAAGGACGCGATTTCTTGAATAATTTACTAGAGTTATTTCTCTAAATTTGCTGCAGTGCAATATAACCACATTTTAATTAAGTCTATATGGTAAAATCATTGCTTGAAAACATTAAAAGAGAAGAGGAGCTAATGCGATGAGTTGTAATTTAGTAATTTTGCCAACCGAACAAGGAGTAGGTAGTTCAACAATCAGGTTAGGAATTGCTCATGCTTTAGAACAACATGGTTATTCAACAACTAACTTTCATCCGTTTAAAGATGCAGACATTTCACCTGCTCAGTTACAAAATTATTTTCTTGAAGATCGCCGTCAAGATTTACTCGAAGACATTATGAAGGCTTTTGAAAGTTATCAGGCAAAGGCAGATTTTGTGCTAATTGAGGGTATCTATACTCAATTAAATCAAACTAGCGAACTTGCATGGTTTACTACCTACGTAGACTGGTTCAATAGTTCACTTACCCGTGCGTTAATGGGGTATGTTATCTTGGTCACTCGCCCGACCAGTAATCAAATTGAACAGCTTGAAGAAAAGATCAATTTGGTTTTGAATGAAATCAGTCCAGAATTTGTCTTAGGGGTAATTGTAACCAAGCTTGATGCACCAATTGGAGATAATGGCGAAATTAAATACAGTCTGCTAGATGAAGTAGAAACATCACATTTATCAATAACACATGATCAAATTGCAAATTTGGCACTATTTAAAAACAATAAAATTAAGCTATTAGGCACCAATAAGTGGAGTAACGATCTCTCACAACCACGAATTAAAGATATTATGCGCGCACTAAATATTCGTGAACTAGTTGAAGGAATGGAAACAAATCGACGAGTGAGAAGAATTACTGTTTGTTCACGTAGCACCAATAATCTGATTGAGGATTTGCAACCCGGCACCCTATTGATCACCGCTGTAGATCGCGCAGATGTCGTGGTCGCTGCAACACTAGCTGAAGCTAAGGGTATTAAATTGGCTGGATTACTTTTAATGGCCAACTATAATATCCCTCAGGAGACCATCTGGTTTTGTTATGGTAACTCTAGTAATTATTTGCCTATTTATGCCAATCAAGATGCTCGTAGAACTACTGGTATTGTGATGGCAATTAAAGACTTAGAGTTGAATCAAGTCCCACGAGATGACAATGAACGTTTGGATTTAATAAAGCAAAATATGTCGGAATCAATTGATATTAGTATAATTGAAAGCAAATTAAATCATCAAGTTACAAAAAAAATGTCACCAGCTGCGTTCCGCTATATGCTAATCAAAAAGGCTCAGTCTGCGTACAAACGTATTGTTTTACCAGAAGGCGAGGAGCCACGTACCTTAAAAGCGGCAATCCATTGTCAAGAAAAAAGAATTGCTGATTGTGTTTTACTTGGCAATTTTGAAAAGATCCACCAAATTGCTAAAGATAACTTACTGACTATTCCAGATGATTTAAAGATAATTGATCCACTTGATGCTGCCCCAGCCTACGTCAATCAACTAGTTGAACTACGTAAAGCTAAAGGAATGACAGCTGAAGCGGCACTAGATATCTTGACTCACGACATAAATTATCTGGGCACAATGATGATCTATAATGGCGAGGTAGATGGACTGGTATCTGGCGCAGAAAATACTACTGCAGCAACCGTGCGTCCTGCTCTGCAAGTAATCAAAACTAAGCCAGGTAGTTCATTAGTGTCCTCAGTATTCTTTATGTGCCTTGAAGATCAGGTACTTGTATATGGTGATTGTGCGATTAACCCTGATCCAAATGCCGAACAATTAGCCGATATTGCGATCCAAAGTGCAGATACTGCAGCACAGTTTAATATTGAACCACGAGTTGCCATGATTAGTTACTCAACTGGAACTTCAGGTACTGGTGCAGAGGTCGAAAAAGTTAAAGCCGCAACTGAACTGGTACGTCAAAAACGACCGGACATTATAATTGATGGACCACTGCAATACGATGCGGCAATGATTAAAGATGTAGCAGAAAAAAAAGCCCCAAATAGTCCTGTTGCAGGAAAAGCTACAGTATGTATTTTTCCAGATTTAAATACGGGTAACACAACTTATAAAGCCGTGCAGAGAAGTGCCAATGTATTGAGCATTGGTCCATTGCTACAAGGTTTAAATAAACCAGTAAATGATTTATCACGTGGCGCAACTGTAGATGATATCATCTATACTATTGCAATAACTGCGGTACAAAGTTAAAAAGTAACTGCATATTGTGGCAGTTTATGAGTGAGAAGTAGTTACGTTAAAGAGAGAGTTTTCATGCTTGTGTTAACAATTTATCAAAGCCCACGTAAGATAAACTATAAAATATTTAAGCTTTTTAATAAAAAGCATAGCTTACAACGTCGCGGTAAAATCAGCTGGGATGACACCAACACTGGTAGCTGGATAATTTATAACGCACAAAATAAACAGCTCCAAAACCAACCATTCAAACTTCCTGTACGAAATGATGGAACTGTGGATTATTCAAGAATTGTCACTGATGATAATTTTAGTAATTACAACTTTGATTTTATTGTTCATAAAATTGCATGTGGTGGTAATGAATTTAATGATATAACTCTATTAAATTCAATCGTAATTGAGCAGCTACAACAATATAGCTTTTTAGCGCCCAATGAGCAAGAGGCTGACTTAGCTTTAGCATCCGCTTATTTAACCAATTATGCGCATGCCAAACATTACGCATGCTTTGACACTTCTTTCCATCAACATATTGCACCTAAACATCGTATAATTTCATTATCAGGTACACATTTAGCGCAAGGTATTCAAAATTATGGTAATTTAGGCTTAGTTTTTGCTGGAATCAGTGCCAAATTTGGTGATATTAGTGATAAAAAAATGGCAAAAGGACGCTGGATTATTGCTTATTTACAAGATAGTCTTAATGTTTGTTGTGCAATTAAAAATGGTAAAAGCTCTTACTGCTCTTCCAGTGCATTGCATAACGAACTTCCCTCTATTTATACTGCAGGATACGGAGATTTAAAATTAAATACTCTGATTAACGATAACTCCGTAAGTGATGCCAATTTACTGACTATTAGTGGGCATAAAGTAGCATCACTTGAAGAGATAATTAACTTAAACTCAGAAGATACTCAATTGAGTTTGGATTATTATACCAACCAAATAAGTGATACTATCGCAAAATTGGTTAACGTTGTTCAAGGTATTGACGGAATTGTGTTTACAGGTAAACTTGGACAAAATAATTCTAGATTACGCCAACTTATCTGTCATAAATTGGAATGGTTAGGCGTTAGCATCAGCAATAAAGCTAATTTAGAAAACCAATGCAAGCTACATAAAAAAAGTAGTAAAATCGGAGTTTTCACCATGTTGGCAGAGCCTGAGTCGGCGTTGCTGCAACAACTAGCTAAACGGATTGATTAAATATGAATTTACTTGCTATTGATACTGCCAATGAATATCTATCTTTGGGTGTCTCTAATTCACAAGAGGAACTCTTCTGTTGCGAGAAAATCGGTAACCGCCAATCAGAACACATTATACCCAAAATTAAGCAAATTCTAGATGATGCACAATTAGAATTAAAAGATATTGAATTAATTGCATATAACCAAGGGCCAGGCTCATTTACTGGACTACGGATTGGGTTGAGCGTTGCTTTAGGTTTAGCATACTCAATTCAGTGCCAATTATTACCCGTACCGATGTTTACCTTGTATAGTTCAACTCTAACACAACATAAGCCTAATTTAATCGTAACCTTAGATGCACGTCTCGGACAAATCTATGTAGCAGCATTTAATCAAGCTAGCTTAGCATATTTGATTGAACCGCAACTAGTAAACCCAGAGGATTTAGCTTTACTACTAAGCCAAAATAAAAGCTTGACGCCTAACAATAGCATTATTACTGGTGGAGGAATGATTACGTATAAAGACAAAATAGACCATGAACTTTATGATGATTATGAATATATGGAACAAAACTATCCAACAACTCAGCAAATGTTAGCTATTGCTAGGTCAGATTTACTGGAGCGTTGCTCTGTCTTTAATGCTGATTTGCTTTATGTACGTAATAAAGTCGCAATGAACCTCCATGAGCAAAATTTAAATAAAGTTAATAAACAAAATGCAACAGCTACGCGAACTTAAAATACATGAATTAAGCGAACTTGCGGCAATAGACGCCAGAGCTAATGCTACCCCGTGGTCGTTATTTAATTATCAGCAATCAGCAGAAGATCCCAATCATATTATTTTGGGACTTTTTGTCGATGAGATTCTGTGTGGAGCTTGCGTGTATAGTCAAGTACTAGATCAGGCCGAAATATTGCAATTATGCGTGCGCTACGAATATCAGCGCCAAGGATACGGGTACACCATCTTAAACAATGTATGTAATGAACTAAAAAAATATGCAGCAAGCCAGATATTTCTAGAAGTAATGGTTGGCAATAATCCAGCAATTAATTTATATCAAAAACTAGGTTTTAATGTAATTAATACTCGTAAAAATTACTACAACGTTAATGGTAAATACAAAGATGCACTGATTATGGCACGCGAGCTGATTTAGTGTTTTTGACCTTTCCACCAGTTATTAAACGCATCGCGCAATTTTGCGCCTTCCGTACTTTTAGCAAATAAAAAGACCTTATCACTGCTTGAAAATTTCTCTGGAATATTTGCTTGACACAGCAATGGATTAATTTGATGACGATAATCAACTTCAACATTATCGGTAAACATTACATACGGATGAGCACTAGTATTTTGTCTGCCAGAAATTGTTTCTAATGCAGTGAAATTGCTATTAACCAGTAAAATTGGCGCATGCTTAATGTTTTTAAGAGCAAAATCCTGGTTAGTACCCCCGCGATTTTCAACTATTGTTACATCTTCACTGTCAATTGCTGCAAAATTGTTAAAACGTTTAATATCACTACATTTTATCATCGGAACTTTATGTGTTTCACTAACTGCACTAGAAAGATAAAAATCAGCACTCCTCTCTGGATTGGCAGAAATCCCTCCTACAGCAACCATAAATTTCTTATTGCTTAAATCATTGCTAAGCATCGGCCAAGTTGTGGCAACATATTTGATATTCATATTTTGCGATTTAGCAAAATCTTGGATAACCTTGATGTCGCTCCCTGTATAATTAGAACCGACTTTGTAAGTTAGCGGCGGATAGTCACCTGTTGTACCAACCAGTAGTGTTTCACTAGCATTAGCTGCTGCCATACTGGCAAAAGCACTGCTTAACAAAATTACTAATTGATAAGAAAATTTAGTTAACATTAGTATAGCGTCCTAATTTAAAGTATATCATCAATAAAGCTGCTGCAAATAAATCACAGCAGCATATTTCAGCACTAGTTATAAAGGTTTAAATATAGTGCCACCAAAACTAATACTTACAAGTAGTTAACGAAAACTGGCTAATAATTCTGCTTTATCGGTTTTTTCCCAGCTAAACTCGGCATCTTCACGCCCAAAATGTCCGTAAGCAGCCGTTTTGCGATAAATTGGACGCAGTAAATCTAGTTCTTGAATAATACCTTTAGGGCGTAAATCAAAATTATTTAAGATCAATTTTTCTATTTCACGATCATTAATTTTACCGCTACCAAAAGTATCAACATTTATTCCAACAGGTTTAGCTATTCCAATGGCATAGGCAATTTGTACCTGACACTCGCGTGCTAAGCCTGATGCAACGATATTTTTGGCAACATAGCGTGCAGCATAGGCAGCCGAACGATCTACTTTAGATGGATCTTTACCAGAGAACGCACCGCCCCCGTGAGGAGCTGCACCGCCATAAGTATCAACAATAATTTTACGTCCAGTTAAACCACAATCCCCCATCGGTCCACCAATGATAAATTGTCCGGTTGGATTTATAAAATATTTGGTATCTTTGGTCAGCATATGGCTGGGTAAAGTAGGCTTGATAATTTCTTCAATCACAGCTTCTTCAATTTGTTTATGAGTCAAATCAGGATCATGCTGAGTCGACAATACCACTGTATCAAAGGATAAAGCTTTACCTGTTGCACTATCATAACGAACAGTTAATTGCGCTTTAGCATCCGGACGAAGCCATGCTAATTGACCAGACTTACGAACCTGCGCCTGAGTTTCCATCAAGCGATGTGAATAATAAATTGGCAGAGGCATCAAGGTTGGTGTTTCATCACAAGCATAGCCAAACATTAAGCCCTGATCACCTGCGCCCATGTCTAAATCAAGCCCTTGGCCTTCATTAACGCCTTGAGCAATATCAGGCGACTGTTCATCATAATTAACTAAAATAGCGCAACTATCCGCGGCAAAACCATATTCATTTTTTGTGTAACCGATTTCACGGATAGTATCGCGGACTATTTTTTGATAATTAACATGTGCCGAAGTAGTTATCTCGCCTGCCAACACAACCAAGCCAGTGTTTACCAAAGTCTCGGCGGCTACACGAGCATATTTGTCCTCGGCAAAAACCGCGTCTAAAATAGCATCAGAAATTTGATCAGCTACTTTATCTGGGTGACCTTCAGATACTGATTCGGAAGTAAAAAGAAATTGTGACATAATACATTTATCCTTGTAAAACCTGAATGTAAATTAGGCTCACAAGCTAAGAGGATGGAATAATGACATGTATAGTAAATATGTATCTCTCCCTTTAGCCGTAAAGCATAAACCAAAATCGCGCAAGCTGGAGAATTCAAATCCGATTTTGACTGGCATTATTCTAACATAAGTCGTTTAAAATACGCGAGTTTATTCGCTTTGATTTTGTGGTAAATAAACGTGCTGAAAATCACGGACATACATGATTTGTGCACAAAATAATAAATTTAAGACCGCAATGTAGAGCCATAATAAAAAAAGAGGAATAATTACCAACGAACCATAAATCAAATCATAACTTTGAAAGAAATGAGTCGCGTAAAAAACAAAAATGGTTTTGCTTAAGCTAAATAAAATACTTGCAGCCATACCAGTAATTAATACCGATGAATATCTGGCATGCTGACCTGGTATAAAATAATAGACACCACAAAATAACGTACTACTTAAAATAAAATTAAGACCAATAATTACATATTGCTCAAAATCAGTCAAATAGCTGACGTTTAATAAAAATACTCGCAGATATACTTCAGCATAAACGATCAATGCGCCAAGAAGAATAAATACTGTGTACAAGCCCAAAGAAAAAATAAACTTGCGCGGACGCAGGATGTGTAACATTTTATTTAAGTGCGTTTCAACGCTCATGATTAGATTATATGCGGTAATCACCAAGAAAACAAAGCCAAACCAAGGTAAATGTGTAGTATGGCGTAAAAAAACCTTGAATTGCTTGTAAAGTACACCGCCAGTCTGGGGCAAAAAATGGACAAAAACATAGTTCACACTGGAATTAATAATCTTGTTTGAAATTGGCGACCAATAGCTAATGCTGGCAATCGCCAATGCAAATGGAATAAACGACAATAAAAATGAAAAAGATAAGCTATTCACCGCCATAAATCCTTCTGAACGATAAAAATTTACAATCATCTTCACTACGAAATCAATATTGTTTTGAATGGGTACTGGAAAAAATAGTTTAACTGAATGTAATACCCTACCAACCTTACTTCTTGATAAACTCATTTTAAATCTCGAATACGTGCAGCAGGATTAGTTCTCATTACATAAATTATTTGCGCGCCTAATAGTAAAATTAGTACAGACAGATAGAGCCAAAGTAGAAATATTGGCAGCATCGCAAGTGATCCGTAAAGCAACTCATAATCTTGCTGAAGATAGTGCATTGAAAAATTTAACCCAGATTGTAGAATTATAAATGCAAGACTAGCAAAACTTCCAGCAATTACAGCATGTGACAGTTTAACTTTAACACTTGGAATAAATTTATATAAAGAGATAAATGATGCAATTGTAACAATATGAGCAGAAACCGTTCCAATATGTTGGTATAATATACCATGAGCTACATGAACTTGAACAAACTCAGTAAAATAAGCCATTATAAAAATAAAGATAGTACCACCTACAAAAAAGCCACTAAAAATAAAAAAAGATTGCCACAATCGGCGCTGGCGTTTTAAATGCCACATTGAATGAATGTGTTGCTCGACTGAGAACATCATTCCATAAGAAGTAATAAATAAAGAAATAAATCCAAGCATAGACAAGCGTTTGGTCTGATTAAAAGAGAATGTAAATAAATCATAAACTTGATGACCTAATTGCGGAATATACTGACTAAAAAAATAATATTCAACATTTTGAATCAGGCGCTCAGATACTGGTAGCCAAGTACTTAGACTAGCAATCGAAATTGAGAATGGAATAAAGGCTAATAAAAATGTATACGAAAGACTACTACAGCTACTTAACCCATTGGATTTACTGAAATTATCCCATAGTTTATAATTAAAATTAATAATTTTAAGATATTTTTTAGGTATCTTTCGTATAATCCTAAGTATCATCAAATCTATACCTTAACATACTCATCATGCTCACAATTCTAGCCATTGTCGTATTACTAAAAAAGGTTCGTATGCGCTTGTGTACACCACAGTAACATGCGTGTTCACCTTTTTCACCACACTCCTTACTATAGCCGTGATTACTAGAGTTATATATAAAAGCTCGGCTTATAGGCGTTCAAAACATATTTCGATATTCTATTCCAGTTACATATTCCTCATAAAATAATCTCACTAACAAGCTATAACCAACATGCACCATTCATTTTAATCTCTGTCCACATTTCGTTTACCAAAATTCTAGTTTTAGGTGGATAAGCCTTAAAAACATACATTTTATTCATGTTCTTAGGATAGATCCAATCTAAATTACGCACCGCAGGGTCTAGTTTTGCCACTGCACTATCATTCGGGACGCTTGAGCCTGTTAATGCGGATAACTCATAGGCACTCTGTGGACTCAATGCCATGTTAATAAATGCATAAGCTAATTTATCATCTTTATTAAAAACAGGGATAACCATATTATCTAGCTCATACATATTGCCTTCTTTTTGTAACATCGCATCAATATTAACCTTAGCATGCGAAGCTTTGGCATCTTGTATTGTTTTAAAGATATCAATCGAATAACTCATTGAAACCCAAACATCACCACGCAAGAGTCCACGGTAATAGCTATCACTATCAAATTTTGCCCAATAAGGAGCTGCACGATCTATAACAGCTCGAGCTGCAAGCAAATCAGACTCTTTTTCTGAGTTAGGATCTTTGCCTAAATATAACAATGCCGCAGCAATTACATTTCGCGAAGAATCAAAAACAGTAACCTTACCCTTCAGTTTATTCAAATACTTAGGATCAAAAATCACCGCCCAAGTATCAGGGACTATGCCTAATTGACGTAATTTATCCTTATTATACGCTAAAAATACTGGAGTATAAGCATAAGGAACTGAATATTTATTATCTGGATCATAGGCTTGATTAAGAAACTGCTTATTGATGTATTTTAAATTAGGTAATTTACTCTTGTCTAAGGGCTTGATTTTACCCATCAGAGCCAACTCTTCAACCGCATAACTAGTTGCAACAATGGTATTATAACCGTTTGCCCCAGCAACTATCTTTGCCAGCATTTCTTCATTATCGTTAAAGAAATTTTGCACTAAAGTACAGTTATTCTGATCGTCAAAACGCTTTACGGTACTATCTGCAATATAATTAGAACCAATATATAGGTTAAACTCATTAGCAGCAAAAGCCAGCTGATAACTAAATAAGCAGATTAATAAGTATAAGAATTTCTTCATCTTTGTTGCCTATTTAAAAAGCTGTGGCGAAATCTTAGTCGCAATCGAAGTTAGGATTAGAGTACAAATAATAATCACCGTTGAAGCAGCATTTACCTCAGGAGTAACACCCATTTTCAGCATTGAATAAATTGCTAATGGTAAAGTAGAAGAGCCAACCCCAGCAGTAAAGAAGGTAATTACAAAATCATCTAAGGATAAAGTGAACGCCATTAACCATCCCGCAATAATTCCCGGTAAAATAGTTGGAATTAAAACAGAGAAAAATGCACGTACTGGCGAAGCGCCCAAATCACGAGCAGCATCTATCAAACTATCATCCATCCCATGCATACGGGTTTTTACTGCAATAGTAACAAAAGATAGACAAAACGCGATATGCGCCAAAGTAATTGAAATCATTCCCAAGCTAAAATTAATTAGTAAGAAAAAAAGCAATAGTGATACGCCAACCAATAATTCAGGTGCAGCCACAGGAATCATAACCAAGGTTGAAAGTAATGGAACCTTATATTTGTGCAACGCCACTCCCGCCAACGTACCTAAAATAACAGAGACCGTACTAGCTATCAAGGCGATAATCACCGAATTAATTGCCGCACCGATTAATTGTTTGTCTGCAAAAAGGACTTTATACCATTTTAGTGTAAATCCTACCCAACCAACATTTACTCGTGAATCATTAAACGAATATACAATCAAAATCAACAATGGCACGTAAAGAAACAAGTACACTAGAGTTCCAGAGAATATCAGGCTTTTAGATAATTTACTTCCGTGCATATTTAAGCCCTCCACTACGACTAGCTAGAAAACCAACAAACAGTGAAATTGCCAATACTGAGCAAGTCATTACTATTGAAGTAACACTACCTAATGGCCAATTCATAGTTTGCAAAAATTGTTGTTTAATCAGATTACCAATCATCATTGAACAATTATTTCCGACCAGTTCTGGTACAACGAACATTCCGATACACGGGATAAACACCAATCCACACCCCGCCAAAATACCCGGCAAACTTAATGGAATAGTTACCTGCCAAAATGATTTAGCTTTAGTTGCGCCAAGATCACGGCTAGCCTCCAATAAAGCTACATCATGCTTTTCTAAATTGGCATAGAGCGGTAAAATCATAAACGGCAAATTGATATAGACCAGACAAATCACCACTGCAGCTGAAGAAAAAAGTAAATCGACGGGCGCAAATCCCAACCAATGCAAAACCTGATTCACAATATTGCTAACCGTTGATTCTGGACCCAAAATTATCATCCAAGCATAAATCCGAATCAGGAAATTGCTCCAAAATGGAATAATTACTAAAAGAAGCAAAAAGTCACGAATTTTTTTATTACTTTTCGCGATCATTAGCGCCAACGGATAACCAATAATTAAACAGATAAAAGTTGTAATTACCGAAAAAACCACCGAGCGCAAAAATAGCTTCCAGATAAAACCGCTGGTAAAAGCATACTTGAAGCCATCTAAGGTAAGATTGAGTGTAGTACTACCATTGCTATGGTTTAATAATGGCGCAACACCACCATAATCGCCTGGTTCACGAAAGGCAATAAAAACCATTAATAGCGTTGGTATTAGAAATAAGCCTATCAAATAAACTACTGGTGGTAATGATAAAACCCATTTCTCACTTAAACCCTGCTTAACTTTTTGTGTCATAAAGACTACTCCACCAAAAAATTACCGGCAAGCGGGTTAACTGAAATATAAACATCATCATGATCTTCAAAGAATGATGCTTGATGAGGACGATTATTCGATAACATACATTGGATAACTGTACCGTTTTCAAGTAAAAACTCGTATAATGTTCCATCACCGTAATAATAATAGCCTTTAACTTTAGCTTTAAAGTTGGCAATTCCACCTTCAACTCGTGGATCCCAATTCGCTTTAATCTTCTCTGGACGAATTGCAAACCAGCCTTCAGTTCCGCTATTAAATTTATTCTCGGGATTAGCTATCGTTAATTCAAAACTATCGGCAACTTTAAGCGTTGCCTCTTCACCATTCACACTTACACATTTAGCTTTAAGCAAGTTACATTTCCCAATAAAATCAGCAACATAATATGTCTTAGGATACGAATAAATTTCACGTGGAGTACCAAGTTGCTCAACGATACCGTGATTCATCACTGCAACTCTGCTTGAAAGAGCTAAAGCTTCGCTCTGATCGTGAGTTACATAAACGAAAGTTACACCACTTTTTTCTTGCATTTTAACCAGCTCAACGTGCATATGTTCACGTAATCGTGCATCCAGCGCTGACAGAGGTTCATCCAGCAATAGTAATTTAGGTCGATCTACCAAAGACCGTGCAATCGCAACCCGCTGACGTTGACCACCAGATAATTCATGTGGATAACGCTCAGCAAAGCGCTCTAATTGGACACTGCTGATCTGTTCCTTAACTCGCTCATCAATCTCAGATTTATTCCATTTTGCCATTTTGAGTGGAAATGCAATATTGTCACGCACTGTCATATGCGGAAACAAGGCATAGCTCTGGAATACTGTATGTAATGGACGCTTTTCAGGCGGTAAATTTTTGATGTCTTTGCCATCAAGTAAGATTTGTCCAGAATCAGGTGATTCAAATCCAGCTATCATTCTCAACAAAGTAGTCTTTCCACAGCCCGAAGGTCCCAAAAGGGTAAAAAACTCACCTTGTTCAATACTTAGACTAACCCCATTTACCGCAGTATAGTCAGCAAATTGCTTAACTATATTCTTTAATTCCAAAATAGCCATTAAGAGTAACTTTCCTAAAACATACTCATTAGACTTCCTGCATAAGCAACTATTTAGTTCTTAGACTAGGAGTAAATTCTTTAAAGCGCGGAATGTACACGAAAAGTACATAAGCACTGGATAAGTATTTACGACGACATATAAGAGCTAAAGAAGCGGCTTATGCAAGAAGTCTATTAAAGTACAATAAGGCTACATCAGGATACATGTTACCTGATTCCACAAGATTTAAAATTGTTCAAGCGGGCTATTTTAACAAAAAAAATTTTCTGGTGTGCAGTTTTTACCCCATTCAGAATTTTTTAATTAAATAAATTTTTAAAAATATTTTTATTACGATTCAAAACAGTATATTATATCAATTGCTGCATCGCAGCGAAATACTCTCAAATCTGGTAATTTTTGACAAAAAAACTATGTTTAATTACTAAACTATTCATTCATATATTTTGGCTCAATATCTGCATAATTTCAGCGTAGTAAAATCACGGTATAATATACGCCTTAGCTGTAAACTATGACGAAACTAAGGATTCAAAGACAATAAGTATATATTCAAAAGGAATACGCTAGAGATGCACGAAAATCTACAACATAAATTAAAAAATCGCCATATACAGATGATTGCTCTGGGTGGCGCAATCGGGACAGGGTTCTTTCTAGGATCTGCCCGGGCAATTGAAATGACTGGTCCATCAATTGCTTTGGCATATGCTCTGGGTGGCTTAATAATCTATGCCGTGATGCGTGCGCTTGGTGAAATGACAGTAGATCACCCATGCTCGGGTTCATTTGTTGAGTATGCCCGTCTTTACCTTGGTAATGGCGTTGGTTTTGTAGCTGGTTGGAATGCATGGCTGCTTTTTACAACCTCATGTATGTTGGAAGTAACAGCCGTCGGCACCTTACTTGATTATTGGATTCATATCCCGCATTGGATTACCTGCTTAGTGTTATTGGCTGTTTTTGGTGGAATAAACCTAATTGGAGTTAAATATTTTGGCGAAACTGAATTTTGGTTTGCCGGAATAAAAGTCACGGTTATTATTTTTATGATTGTTGTTGGTTGTTATTTAATCTTTGCAGATCGTGCAGTAAATATAATTGCAGTTAAAAATTTACATGATTATAGTCACCTGAATATTTTCTTTAGTCACGGAGCTCTTGGCTTTCTTAACTCTCTGGTGATAGTCTGCTTATCTTTTTGTGGCTCAGAATTTGTAAGTGTCGCGGCAGGAGAAGCAGCAAATCCACGTAAATCTATTCCTAAAGCAATTAATGGTGTGATAGTCCGTATAATTTTATTTTACGTACTAACTTTGGCAGTAATTGTAATGATGTATCCATTTCAAAACATAACTCGCGACACAAATCCATTTACCGATGTTTTTAGTAAATTAGGCTTTACCAATTCCGCCGATATTATTAACATGGTCGCAATTACCGCGTCATTATCAGCGCTAAATAGCTGTATCTACGTTGCCTCACGCTTTGTCTATAGCTTATCCTTAAATAAACAAGCTCCTAAAGCATTTGCCAAAACCGATAAAAATAAACTACCCGGTAATGCGGTTATATTCACAAGTGCAATGACGTTTATTGTCGTAATTGCTAATTATACTTTTCCAGCTAAAATTCTACAATATCTATTTGCGCTAATAACGGTTGCCATAATTATCAACTGGTTTATCATCTTACTTGCTCATATGCGTTTTAGAAAGCAAAAATCACTTGCAGGTAAAGAACTATTTTATGCAATGCCTTGGTATCCATATATTAACATCATTACTATGGGTGTACTATTTGTGATCCTAATGGTTATGGCACAAAATGCAGACATGGAACTCAGTATCTACATAGCTCCAGCTTGGTTATTAATTCTCTCGATTATTTACGCATTAAGCAGCGGAAAATCTCTGCGTGCAGAGTCCAAATAATAAAGTATAAATATTTATGAAAAAATCCTTTGCTCTAATAACTCTCGGTGCAATTTTAGAATATTATGACTTTGCAATTTTTATTTATTTTGCTAAAAGTATTGGCGAAAGCCTGATTCCAATTCATAATGAATCAGCTAATATTATTGCCAGCTTTGGTATCTTTGCTATTGGTGCTCTACTCCGCCCTCTTGGAGGTATAGTTTTTGCTCATTTCGGCGATACGCGCGGTCGCAAAAAGATATTTGTTTATACCGTATTGTTAATGGCAATTCCAACTTTTTTGATTGCTTTCATCCCCAGTTATCAAAACATAGGAATTTTTGCTACCATAATTTTGATACTATTGAGAGCAATTCAAGGACTGGCTATCGGCGGTGAAATCCCTGGGTCAGTAGTCTTTGCCTATGAGTTATCTAAACCACAAAACAAGGCCTTTAATACTAATATCGTGATTGCAGGTACTAATATCGGTTTTTTTCTGGCATCAATGCTCGGTGCCGTTTTGCTAAGTAAAACTGATCTAGGCTTTGCACCATGGCGGATCGCATTTATTTTAGGTGGTGTTTTTGGTGTCATTAGTTATTATCTCCGTAAAAATTTGTTAGAAACACCAGAATTTGCCAGCTACAAACAGTTTATTGATAGGCAGCCACGAGCTCCATTTAAACAGTTATGGGACGAACATAAAACCGCCATTTGGCAAATGGTCTCATTTGGTTCTTTGCTGGCTAGTTCGCTTGCGGTGTATACATTCTTCATGCCAACCTATTTGGCGACTTATTACCACTTCCCAATGGCTGAAATCCTCAAGTATAACTCCTATTCAATTATAATTTTTATTGTCAGTGCCTTTTTAGCCGGTAAATTTCACTACTTCTTTGGCAAGAGCTTTCTAATTATTAGTGTAATAATATTTAATCTGGTAAATTTTACACTCTTTACACAGTACGCCTCATTGAGTTTGATGCAAATTGTTGCCTTTCATTACGTAATACTTTTGTATATTGGCATAATCTGCGGACGCTTACCTGTACTTTCCGCAAGTTTTTTTCCAGTACAAGTTCGTTACTCAGGTGTCGGTTTAAGTTATAATATATCATTTGGCATTGTAGCTGGGCTAACTCAGATGCTGTTATTTGCGGGAATAAAATTAACTGGATTACTCTGGTTACCAGCTGTTTATATTTTGTTATTTTCAATTTTCGCACTGACGTTTTTGTTTAGCGTCAGCGCAAAAAAACTAATTAAATACTCTTAATTTGCAAGGAGAATACTGATGGCTTTAGTAGCACTACGTCAAGTTTTGGATCACGCCGCTGAAAATGGTTATGCTGTACCAGCATTTAATGTCAATAACCTTGAACAAGTTCAAGCAATTATGGAAGCAGCAACGCTTACTAATTCGCCAGTGATTCTCCAAGCATCCGCAGGTGCACGCAAATACGCAGGAGAACATTTTCTACGCCATTTGATTGAGGGAGCTATTGCAGAATACCCTGAAATTCCAGTAGTAATGCACTTAGATCATGGCTCATCACCGAGCACTTGTTTTCAAGCAATCCAAGCTAACTTCTCCTCAGTAATGATGGATGGATCATTAATGAGTGATGCTAAAACACCAAGTAGCTATGAATATAACGTCGAAGTAACTCGTAAAGTTGCTGAAATGGCGCATGCAGTCGGTGTTTCAATTGAAGGTGAGCTTGGTTGTCTTGGTTCATTAGAAACTGGAGAAGGTGATAAAGAAGATGGACATGGTTTTGATGGCAAGCTGGATAAAGAGCAATTATTGACTGACCCCAACCAAGCTAAAGATTTTGTCAATGCAACTAATGTTGATGCATTAGCAATTGCAATCGGTACATCACATGGTGCTTATAAATTTACTAGAAAGCCTACGGGTGATATTTTAGCTATCGAACAAGTTAAACGAATTCATCAGGCAATTCCCAATACTCACTTAGTTATGCATGGTTCTAGCTCAGTTCCTCAAGAATGGTTAGCAGTAATTCGTGAATTTGGTGGCGACTTAAAAGAAACTTATGGTGTACCAGTAGAAGAGATTCAAATTGCAATTAAACATGGTGTACGTAAGATTAACATTGATACCGATATTCGCTTGGCAATGACGGGCGCGATTCGCCGCTATATGGCACAAAACCCACAGCACTTTGATCCTCGACAGTATCTAAAAGTAGCTAAGGATGCCGCTAAACAAATTTGTATTGATCGCTATAATGCTTTCGGTACTAGCGGTAATGCCGATAAAATTAAACCTCTTAAATTAAGTTCTATGGCAAAACTATACGTATAATAAACACACCTGTATAGTCTAACTCAAAAACTAAACCTCATTTCACAATATGAGGTTTGGTTTTATCTATGGTAACTAATTACATTTACTAGCGTTTCATTTCTACGCGCTGTATAAATAATCGTCTATAAATTTACAACTAACAAATCTATTTAAGTTACAATATATTGTTTTAATCTGTAGTATCTATTCTAATTAAGTTTCATTTATCATCAACAAAACGTTCTTATACTATAAGCTTAATTCCTGTAGTGGCAATGATAATAGCCAATTTTTTACATCTAAAACAAATTTAATATTATTTTATTTTAAGGGGTTCATCACATGAAAAAATTAATCTTAACACTGTTAACCATATCATCAATTAGCACTTTTGCTGCAACCACAGCATCAGCACCTGTTGCAAAACAGCAACACAATCTTGACATCAATAAACTAGAGTGCCACTGTGAAAAGCATAAAATGATTTTTGAACTTAAAGATGGTGAAAGTATGACTGAAATGTCAAAACACTGTATGATCAATGAAGATAAAAAACAGACTATGGTGAAATTTTTTGATGATAACTCACAGCAAACCGTTAAATGCCAGCTTAAAGATAATAAGCTAGTTTTAAAATCCTGCCAGCCAATTAAGCATGATCACGCTAATTACAAAAGAAGTTCAAAAATGAGTGCTAGTGAATATACTACAACCAGCGCACATTAATTAATCACGCTCTGCTGATTTTACAATTTAAAATCAGCACCATAATTATCTAACGCCATAAATTTGAAAATCATAGTTTTATTTTATTCTTGAGCAACTAATCCGTAGTAATTAAGCAACACCACTACTTCATAGAGTGTAATCATCTAAAATTAATAATATCTATTAAAATCAATTTATTACTTAATTAATAAAGAATCTTTTTTAAATTTTAATAAATTAAATAGAGATAATTTCAAACAACACAGATAGAAACGTTACATATAATGATAAAATACGTCATTGCTATGTTATATAATATATAAGGTACTAAAAAATGAAAAAAATATTAGGCTTACTCCTATCTATTACTTTGGCTTCAGCGTTTGCTGATTCAACAACCGATACAACAGATGCAGCAAGCGCACTGCCTGTTTATATCAACGTTAATACTGGTATCGCCAAACTTTATAATCTGCCAACAGGTGAATGGATTGGAAATGTCAATGCTGGGTATAACTTCAATCCTTATTTTGCATTAGAAGGTGGTTATAATTTAATAGCAGGCTCAGAATATGGCGCTACAACAACAACTAATATTTTTGATGTTGCCGCTAAAGGAACTTTACCATTATCTGATATTTTTTCACTTTATGGACGTGCCGGACTAGGCTATGGAATGAATGGCTGGAGTGGAACAGTAAATTACTCTCCGACTTGCTCATTATGCGATACAAGTGTGAACTCCAACTATGGTCTTGCCTTGGTTGGTTTAGGAGTTTCATTCAGCTTCGACAAACATTTTGACTTACGTGTCGAAGATACCGCATACATACCATTCAGCAATACATATACAGGTAGTATAAATGCAGTAACTGGTGGTGTGCAATATAATTTCTAATTTATTAACAAACTCCAAAATTTACAATTTCACCATTGCAAAAGCCCCTCACTATATAGGGGCTTCTGCAATTTGAACGTGTCTTTATTCCACCAATTCAACCAACTCCAGATCAATAAACAAGCGCTCCATATCAACATTGGCAATAATCACATCAAGTTCCTGTCCTGCCACATATTTAAAGCCACTATTTTTACCCATTAGCGAATGACGTTTTTCATCAAAAACATAATAGTCGCCACCAAGTTCAGTCACATGAATCAAACCATCAATCAAAAGCTCAGGGATACTGACAAATAGACCAAAGCTAACGACGCTAGTAACAATCCCATGATATTGATTACCAACATGAGTTTGTGCATATTTACACTTGTAATACGAATCAACTTTACGCTCCAGCTCTTCTGCACGGCGTTCGCAGAAAGAAGTTTGTTCACCCATCATTTCAATCGAATGGATATAGCCATAAGTTTTTTGATGAATCACTGCTTTACAGGCACGATGTACTAATAAATCTGGATAACGACGAATTGGTGACGTGAAATGTAAATAACGTTCATATGCTAAACCAAAGTGTCCGATGTTTTTCGGTGCGTATTCCGCCAACTGCATCGAGCGTAAAATAGTTTGCTGAATAATGTGATTATTTGGTTTATCTTTAATTCGCTCAACCAAACTTTGATAGTCTTTTGGACGCACATTTTCTTGCGTAACATCAAACGTAACTGCGATTGAATCAAGATAAGATTTAAGCGCGCTAAATTTTTTCTCGCTTGGACGATCATGATTACGGTAAAGGGTTGCATGATTATTTTTATTTAAAAAATCTGCTACCGATACATTGGCTGCCAACATGCATTCTTCAATCAGCTTATGCGAATCCATCCGATCACGCGGTTTCAAAGCATTGACATTACCCTTATCATCAAATTCAAAATAAGGCTCACTACCTTCAAAATCAATCGCACCGCGTTTTTTACGTGCAAGTGACAATGCATGATAGACTGCATTTAACGAAGAGATACTTGCTTTAATATCTTCAGGAATCGGTGCTTTATTATCTAACCAAGTTTGTACCTGATTGTAGGTTAAACGGTAATGTGAATGAATAATTGCATTATCTACACCATAATCGGTAATCTGACCTTCAGGAGAAACTTCCATATGACAAACCATGACTAAACGATCCACATTAGGATTTAGCGAACAAAGCCCATTCGATAGCTTTTCTGGCAACATCGGCACTACTCGTCGTGGGAAATAGATAGAAGTCCCGCGCCCAAATGCATCATCATCCAAATGTGAGCCATGCTTAACATAATGGGCTACATCGGCAATTGCAACCGATAAAGTAAAGCTGCCATCAGGATTGGTTTCACAATACACAGCATCATCAAAATCGCGGGCATCTTCGCCATCAATCGTCACAAATGCCAGTTTACGCAAATCTTCACGTCCAACCATTTCATTTTCAAAAAGTTTTTCTGGAAGCTTGTCAACATATTTTTCAGTTTCTTCGCTAAACTCCAAAGGTACGTTAGCTTCAATTAAAACCCGATTTACAAAAACTGCATCATCACCAATTTTACCAATTGAATTAACTAATTTAACTTTAAAATAAGCATGTTCAGCAGTTGGGTATTGACTAACCACAGCATTATAAATTTCATCAGTTTCAACTGTTTGATGAATACCATCGATAATTACTGGATAATTCCCTAGCTTAACATTATCACTAACTAAATAGTATTTGTCTTTGTATTGCTCTACATGTCCAACAATATTTTTAATTTTATGCTGAATAACTTCACGCACAATACCTTGAATTTTACCAGTTTTATCAAGTCCATCGTCCATAACGGCAACTTCATCACCATCAATAGCAAAGTTATCAGAACCGGGATGAATTATAATTAGTTCTTTAGTTTTTAGATCAACCGCAACACCACCCCGCCCCTCTTTATTGGCTTGATAACGGCATAAACGAGCGGATTTAGTTAGGCTAACTACATTATCTTCGGCAATTTTAAGTTCTTTTTGGCTTGCCATTTTTTTAAGCAACTTTTTAAAATCAGCCTCTTCAGCTTTGGAAACTGCTAAGTGATATTGCAATTCGTGTACCGACAAACGCTTATGTTTCAACAACAGCGCAATAATATCTACCGGCAACGGTAATTTTTTAGTCATAAATTAACTTTCTTTAGTGCTATTTAAAGCATAACAACGCAATGTATTGCGAAGTAACATGGCAATAGTCATCGGACCCACGCCACCAGGTACTGGAGTAATATACTTAACTTTGCTTAATGCCGCATCAAAATCAATATCGCCGCATAATTTACCATCATCCAGACGATTAATTCCAACATCAATGGCAATTGTACCTTCTTTAAGCCACTCACCTTTAACAAACCCTGGTTTGCCAATTGCAGCAACCAAGATGTCCGCAGTCGCGATTAGCTCAGCAACATTGCGGGTTTTGCTATTACACATCGTAACCGTTGCACCACGATTCATTAGTTCAAGCGCCATTGGACGCCCAACAATATTCGAAGTACCTAAGATAACCGCTTGTTTACCATGATAATTAACTTTCAAGCTATCAAGCATATACATCACACCATGCGGTGTACATGGACTAATGTTGGGATCACGAAGCGCCAAAGAACCCATATTGTAACGATGAAAACCATCGACATCTTTATTGGGTAAAATTGTATCAATCACGAGTTTACTATCTAAATGAGCAGGTAACGGTAACTGTACCAAAAGCCCATCAACTGTATAATCGTGGTTTAACTGATTGATTAAAGCTAGGAGCTCCTCTTGAGTAGTTTCAGCAGGCAAAACGTACTCCAACGATTTAACTCCAACTTTAGCACAAGCATTCTTCTTATTTCTTACATAAACTTGTGAGGCAGGATCATTACCGACCAAAATCACCGCCAAAGCAGGTTGACGCTGTTGATTAAGGCGAATTTCTTCTACACGTTCACTGATATCATCTAAAATTTCCTGAGATAATGCTTTACCACTAATTAATTTGTTATTTGATTTTTCCATCTATTATTCCTTACCTAATTTTCCACGTAAACATTGCAAGTATACTTGCGGATCTGGCTGCATATTATTATGTTGTGACTGCCAAATCATTTCACCTAAACAATCTATTACCTGATGCTGAGCTTCATGCTCATTTCCATATTTAACACATAATTCTAAATATAATTCTTTCAACCCAAATGGCTGATTGATTGACAGTTGCTCTAATATTGACAAGTGCATACTAAGATGCAAAAAAGGATTAGTTTCCCCAGCCTCAGGCAGCCAGCTATAGCCAAAATACTTATCGCGATTATTTAAAACCTGATGATATTCAGGATGCTCTAAAATAACACTGTACGCGATTTTTTCTAAATCGGTTAAAACAGCATGTTCAACTCCTTTTTCGTAGGTCGTAAAAAAGAAATTGCGCACATCATTAACACTTGGATTAAACATATAAATTCCTGAATAACTCTCTTGAGAGCGCCATTATACCATCATTCAATCGCGGACAGATGCAGAGAGATGGCTGATAAAAATTACTTGCCATGAGCAATCATTTCTGCATTAAGATCATGATGATATTTATAACGAATATTATCTTCAACAAAACAATTTCCCGAATAACAATTTAGCCTTGCATAGTAATTAACCTGCTCACCACTTTCAGAAACACTGTTTATATTTTTCTTAAATATAACAATATAATCTGAAGCAAAACCTAACCTAATTGTATTAGCATATAAATAACAACCATTATCACCGAGCTCATAATAATCAGGATTATTAACTGTCAAGTTACTATCTTGAGGTTTCATACCAGGAATAGGTGCAGTAATCAATTTACAACTGGTAATTGGTAAGAACAATTTGGCATTGATTTCCAGATAATTGATCCGTTCAGAAGTACGGTACAAAACTTCAGAAAAAGGCTTCAATAACAACATCACAAAAACAACTGCAATCATAGCTCTAAACCCTGATTGCTTCAACGGATGACGATGATGCTTAAACGCTAAATAAAGATTCATTAGTAGAAAATATAACGCAAACCATACAGCCAAAATATGGAATTGATCTCCAACTTTAACTGTACTTGGTGAGAGGTTGTGAATAACACTATAAAAAGCCAGCAGCAACAAGAACAATTTAACAGGTAAAAATATTTGTGGAATAATAAATGGAAGCCGATATCCAATATAATTAAATATGATTATAACGATAAAAGGATAGACTAAAAGGATCATTAATGCCATAGCAATTTGCATCAAAACAAACGTTGCAAAAGCGGTTATATTGGATTGTGGAATAAATGTATATGCGGCACTCATTGATTGGATACTGAGAGCTAGTAACATTATTACCGCTACAAAAGGCAGTAAGTTATCAAACCTAAATAAATGCCGCAAAATATTTTTTACAATAAATTTATTAAATTGGTGTAAATCAGCTTCAGACCACTCTTGAATATATTGCCTGACACCTAAGAAAATTTTATGGAACATGATCGCACATCTTTCAATCTAACACTGTTTTACGATTAAATAGAACTAAACACCCATAGCAAACTAAAGCAATTACAATCAAAAAAATTGCTGGTGGAAAAAAATTATTATGCACGGTTTGGCTTGAGGCTTCCATTACCAGATAAGTCAGCGAAGCAAAGGCTAAAAAACTGTTGCGGTAACAGGAAATAATTGCTAATTGCCGTATCGTTGGTGTAAATAAATTAGACAAGATTAATGGACAAGATAAGGCGAATAAATTATGGAATACCACTAAAATTAAGACACCAACTAGTGGAATAAATTTAAAGAAGAACAAGATGTAACTGATTATACTGCCCATAATCAAACTTACTAGACCAACTTTTATTAGATTAGCATAATTAAATCGATTTAAATGTTTATTCACCCACCAGCACAGAATAATAGCAACTATACTAGAACTCATTATAATGTTGCTGGTCGTATGTAAGGAAATTCCTAAAACTACCTCTAAAAATTTAGGCATATAAATTACACTAATAATACAGAGGCTACTTCTTACACCGACTAGAGTTATCGCAATTAGTGTATCCTGATGAAAATGTTTGAACATTAATTTGAAATTATTAGATGCCATATAGCGATAAAATTTATTTCTTCCTTGATTTGATAACTCATAATTAAAGAAACAAAAAAACAAAGCTACGCCAAGCCAGACTACGCCTAAGAAATAAATAAACACAAGCAGGGAATTTACTGGAGAAAGATGTAAATAGTCAATAACTTTATAGCCAATAACGCCAGCTAGTAGACTCAGTTCAAGGCTACCGATAATGATAGAGCTAAATTCAAAACTTAGTTGCTGCATACTCAGCACAGACTCATAAGTTTCATGAATAATTATACCGATGCAAATTTGATACACAAATCTAAATATAAGCAAAGCTAACAATATTTCCTGAACTAGACTTTGACAAAAATAAGCTATTGTCATAGCCTGTAGAGCGAGCATACACGCAATAGTGATGCTGGCTAGCACCATGATAGTTGATGAGCTAAAGCGGCGGTACAAACGGATAATGAGGCTTCCGACCAAATATTTTGCTAAAAAATTAGAGAACCATAGTACACCAAACAAAACTAAAATACCTCGAATCGGTGAATGGCAATATAGCTTGGTCAATGCACTGGCATTGTGTAAATAGACAATTATGTCAAAATATTCTAAAGAAAGTATAACTAGCGCTAAAATAACAGATTTTTTATGAGTTATACTTAATTGTGACGTATTAAATAATCGCCAGATACTGCTGAGTTTCATTTTTTCTGACGCTTCAAATTTGGCAGCATTCGCCGCAAGATATCAATTCTATCTAGATAATGATGTTTCAGGGCTGCCAAAGTGTGTCCAGCAACCAAAGCCGCTAGCAGGATTGCCAAATATTTGTGTAGGGAGAGAAACTGCAAAGATACCGCCCATGGCTGTGGAGAGATTATTTGAAATAATTTAAAATTCAAAATATGAACATCATGCGAATAACTTTGAGTGAAGTAAATGCCAGAAATCGGAATTGCAAACATCAAAGCATACATCAACAGTACGCCAAAATTAGCCAGTATAGCTTCACTAAGCGGAAGTTCCGAAAGCTTTGGATAACGATGGGAAATTCGCCAAAACAAACGAATAAATGCTAAAAGCAAAATAAATACACCAAACTGTTTATGAATTTCATATAGGTTTAACGAAGTACTCAGCTCAGAAAAATATACCAAAACTACGCCACTGGCTAAATTGAAAAAAATCATTAGCGCAATTGACCAGTGTAGAAATTTGGCTACCGAATCATAATCATTACTAGCAAACTTATTCATCGTTTAATCTTTCTATAAGATTTTAAACTCTAAAAAGATAATATTTCATAATAACCAACACAGTTATCCATTTCATTTAGCATTAGTTTAACAAAGATTGCGATAGTACAACTACAATTTATTACATTATCAACACAAAAGCACTCTTTAAAAGAGTGCTTTTGGATAACATTATTCAGATAACCACTTATTCATCCGCTACTGGAATATTTAATACTGACCAAGTACTATCTGTAACTTCACCAGCTTGCAGTGCGTACATTAGCTTAACTAGCATCAAAGTCGCTTTAGAATTTATATCACTATTTGGAATATAATACCAGCGCCCCTCATACTCAATTTTATTTCTGCTATTCTTCGGTTCACTTTCACTGGACTGCATCTGAAATAATCCATCAGTCATCCGCGCAAGATTAATTTGCTGTTGCTGATTTAAGCTACTGCGACTAGCTACACCAAACCCCTTTTCTGTTTCAGCTGGAGCAATCACGCCTTTAGAAAGATAGTTCAGGACAGAAAAGAATGAACGGGTTTGAAATTTAACTACATTGCCAGAGACATTATTACTGGCAAAACGAGACAGAATAATTTTACGGTAAGGTTTTTTCAATTTAAGTAATTGCGAAAGTTTAGCAGCCGCCGCATCATCATAACTAGCAACAACCAGCACTTGATTCTTTTGATAATTACCTAAGAAAACTCCAGCTCTAGAACTATGGCGCAAATCATCTAAAGTACCTACAAAATCATTAAATCCTTTATTATCATAAGTAAATTGTGTAGCATCAGACAACCCACTTAGATTCATCTGATTACCAATTTGCTCGACCGTTAACTTAAATACAGCAGACAAGCTAAGATTACTTTGTGCTAAATAATAAAATTTAGTTATATCTATCGGTGTTAGCAGCCCTGAAATATAACTTGTTCCCTGTAATGGTGAATAGGTTATCGTTGGTGACGTGGTAAACTCGATATTGGGTTGCACATTCCAGAACGCACCTAAAGCAGGAAAATTACGACCGTTAGTAGCATTACCAACTTTTGTATCATCCCCCCCAGTTGAATATTTCAAAGTAGTACGGGTAGTAATACTATCAACACCAACAAAAAACGGGCTTTTGTCATAATGCAAACGAACAATATTCATCAAAAATTGTTCATTATCACTTTGATTTAGAGCTTGGTTATAGCCCTCTCTTGTCTTAGGTACATTCCCCAAACCTACGGTTGAACAACCAGTTAATACAAGCATAGCTCCGCTTAGAGCCAATAAAATAGATTTAACATTTAACATTTTTATACTCTCATAAATAAACAGCAGATTAACGACCAACTGGAATTACTACCATAGGTAAATTCGCTTTTATATCACCAAGTTGTAATGAATAAATCACTTTTAATAAAATTAAAATTGATTTGGAAGTTGCATCATCATTCGCAATATAATACCATTTACCCCTATAATTAATCTTAACCACTGCATTTGCTGGCTCAGAATTACTAACTAGTGCGTAAAAAGAACCTTTAGTTTGTTTTTGCTGATTAGACTCATCATCAGGAACATAATTAGCCAGATAATTTAGAATACCAAGCAATGATCTGGTTTGCATATAAACTACATTTTCAGGAGTTCCTGGTAAGTTTACTGCATATCGGGAAAAAATAAATTGAGTATAGTTATGCTTTAAGTGCAGCATATTAGAAATTTGCATACCAGCTTCCGGAGTTGTTTGCAGCAAAATTGCCGGATGATCACGATAACTGGTCAAACTATGGGTTATGGCACCCTTTTGTCCAAGCCGTGTAAGCTGATCAACAAAGTTACTAAATTCCGGATTATCAGAAGAACCACCATCTACAACATGACGACTCACTTCGCTATTATTTAATACACCGATGCGGTTAATGCTTAGTTTCAATACGGTAGGTAAATCCCAACCAGAACTTTGCAACAAACCAACCCGATCAAGAGTCAGCGGAGCCATCATACCAGAAACATATTTGGTTCCTTGCAATGGTGTATAAGTAATTGTCGGAGCTTCAGTAAATTCAATAGTAGGCGCGATATTCCAGAATGGCCCCGCCATTACAGCATTTCTATCTGTAAACATCTGAGCCTCAACTTTAGTTCGTAATGTTGATTGAGTAGTAACACTATCAACGCCAACAAAGTATGGGCTGTTACCATAATGCATTCGCACGATATTTAGTAAAAATTGTTCGTTCTCACTAGTATCAATAGCCTTATTGTAATTCTCACGAGTTTTTGGTACTTGCCCTAATCCAGTTGTAGAACATGCGCTCATGAGTGTAACTAAAGAAACTGATAAAAATATAACTTTGGAAAAGTTCATCGTCTAACTTCTTTCACAAATTTTATTTCCAAGTGAAATCATTATTTTCACTTGAAATGGTTAAATTAATATTGTCTTAATTTAACTTAGTTAATAGGAATTGTAATCAAAGGCAAGTTAGCCTGTACATCGCCAGATTGCAATGAGTAGATCAATTTCAACAACACAAGTGTTGATTTAGATAGATCATCATTATCTTGAATGTAATACCAATGGCTATCATATTCGACTTGTGCCACCGCATCTGAAGGCTCACTTGAGCTTTCACGTACATGCAGCATATTTGAAGTATATTTACTCCAATCCAGACTTGAATCAACCAAAGTTGCATTATAATTTTCAGATTCAGTACGATCAACTGCAGGAGTATCTACGTTATTAGATAAAAATGCCATAACATTAAAAAACGAACGTGTACTAATGCTGATAACATTCTCCGGCTGTGATTTATCAATAACTAACGTATTTGCAAAAATTAATTTTTGATATGGCTTAGATAATTTTAAACCTTGAGCTAAGGTTTTTGCACCATATTCAGTGGTTGCATATAAAAATACAGCGGGCTGGCTTTCATAGCTGGTAAATTCAGTAGTTACCTGATTAGTATCAACTAAATCGTCTAACGTATTAATAAAATTATCAAAATCGCTAGTGTTGGGAACTGAAGTGGATGCTACGTAATGCGAAGAACGTCCGTTGCTAAGATTGCCAATCCGTGTAGTCGCTAGCTTTAATACTTCCTTAACATTATACCCAGACTGCAATAATAGATAAATTTTATCAAGCGTTAATGGCGCTAACATGCCAGTTGCAAATTTACCCCCTTGGACTGGTGAATAGGTAATCGTTGGAGTTTGTGAAAATGCTATTTGTGGACTGCCACTCCATTGTACTCCGTTAATAGGAGCCCAAACATTATTAACTCCAAATGTTCCACGTACCCCCGCAGTCAAAGATGTTGCAGCAGTAATACTATCGACACCAACAAAATAAGGATTCTCACCATAATGCATCCGCACCACATTCATTAGAAATTGTTCATTTTCACTGCTATCCAATGCCTTATTATAATTTTCACGGTTTTGCGGAACATCACCCAGACCTACGGTAGAGCAAGCGCTAAGCAACACCAGACATAAACCACCAGCAAGCAATTTTCGACTTCTTAATATTCTCATTTTTATAGAGTCCCCTATTAACATTACAAATTTTAAATTTACACAATATTACATCAAGATAAATACGAAAACTCAGCAGACAAGTCTGCATTAGAATCACTACCTACATAAATTGTATAGTCACGATTTTCCGGAGTAGATTTCATTTCCGCATTATAATATGCCAAATCTGATTTGTTTATTGTGAACTCAATTATTCTACTACAATTTGCTGGGATCATCACCCGTTTGAAACGTTTAAGTTCACGATTCGGCCGTACAACGCTAAAGTTTTTACACTTAATATAAAGCTGGACAACCTCTTCTCCAGAAATATCGCTTGTGTTACAAATCTCCACAGACACCGTTAGTTGTTGCGCTGCAACAAGAGTTTTCTTATCAATTACCAGATTACTATATTCAAACTTACTGTAACTTAAACCATAACCAAACGAATAAAGAGGATAATTTGGTACATCAATATAGCATGAACGATACTCTGAATATTCTCCATTTGCAGATGGACGACCAGTATTATATTGGTTATAATAAACTGGTACTTGACCAACAGTATAAGGAAAGGACATTGCTAATTTACCGCTTGGGTTACTATCACCAAAAAGTATACTAGCTAACGCACTGCCATTCTCATTACCTAAAAACCATGCTTGTAAAATTGCATCGCTATTTTCAGCATACCAGCCAAGCTCGAGAGGACGCCCGCTAAAGACTATCGTCACTAGGGGCTTATTTAGTGCTTTTAACGCTTGTGCCAGCTCATTTTGTATACCCGGAATATTGAGGTACGCACGAGATTTGGCTTCACCAGACATAGATTGATCTTCACCAATAGCTAAAATAATTATATCCGCTGATTTAGCAATTGCAATAGCTTGTGCAAAATCTTCACGGTTATTGCCTAAGATATCGCAACCTTTTGCATAAACAATATTTTCTCCACCAACGAGTGATTTCATACCAGATAAAAGCGAAATGCACTCCTCATTGCGGGCAAGAGAACCCCATGCACCAACGACCTGATTAGAATCAGCCAAAGGACCAATTAATGCTATTTTTTGTCTGTGTTTAGCTAATGGTAAGGTTTGGTTGTTATTTTTAAGCATAACCACCGATTTTAATGCCGCTTCTTTAGCCAATGCTAAAGTCTCAGGCAACCGCATATATTGCTCCCGATCAGCATAAAGATGCTTATATGGATCATCAAACAAACCAATTTGATATTTAAACTGTAGCATATGAATTACAGCTTCATCAATCAAAGATTCTGCAATTTCACCAGAGATTACTAATTCCTCCAGATGTTGTAAATACGTCATTGAAACCATCTCATGGTCTAAGCCTGCAACGATTGATTGTAAGGCAACCTCACGTGCATCCCGTGCGGTTTTATGATCAATCATTTCATAACTGGAAGTATAATCTGAAATAACAAAACCATCATATTGCCACTCATTGCGTAAAATATCACGCAGGATAAATTTATTGGCTGTTGCGGGTATTCCATCATAAATATTAAATGATGTCATGAATGAAGCGACTCCAGCATCCGCGCAAGCTTTGTAACCCGGTAAATAATGCTGGCGCAATTCACGTTCCGACATATCTACCGTATTATATTCACGCCCACCTTCAACCGCGCCATAAGCAACAAAATGCTTGCAACATGCAGCTACCGAATAGGCTGAACTATAATCACCTTGTTGATAGCCACGCACATAAGCAGCAGCTAATTGGCTATTAAGATAAGTATCTTCACCATTACTTTCCATTACTCGCCCCCAGCGTGGATCTCGAACTAAATCCACCATCGGAGAAAAAGTTAGATTCAGACCAGTATGTGCAATCTCGTAAGCAAGCTGACGACAGCTTCTTTCAATCAAGTCAGGATCAAACGAGCATGCCATTGCCAGATTAATTGGAAACCCAGTCCGGCAGCCATGAATCATATCCGCCGCAAAAAAAAGCGGAATTCCTAAACGTGATTTTTCAACAGCTAATTTTTGTAATTTAAAAATTGTTTCGCTATCCGTGACGCTTAAAACTGAACCAACCTTGCCCTCACAGATTAATTTAGCCGAAGAATTTTCTTCACCATGTTCCCATTTCAATCCCTCCACATTTGCTTCAGGAGGAGCTAGTTGAAACATCTGCCCAATTTTTTCAGCCAAGGTCATTTTTTTCAGTAGTTCCTGCGCTAAGTGCAGGGTTTCTGCTTTGCTTCTCGAGATAGTTGGCTTATGCTCTAACTTCTCAAGCTGTTGTTTAATTGTCAATTCCATTTATATCAAACCTTCTTATAATAAAAATTATAACTACTCATCCATGAGCAACTATACTCATAGTATTTGAATCTTGGACGCGAAGGATTGATAAAAAAGACGACGCGGTGTAGTTAGAGCTACATAAGGAGTCTTTTTTGAAATCCGACAAAGTACAAGTTTCAAAGACGAAGAGTATATTATTCTTTTACGCCACCAATATTCATACTATTAAGGAAATATTTCTGCGTAAACATAAACAGGATCACCAGCGGAATAATCACCACAATTGCACCTGACATTGATAAACCATAGTTGCTGCTATGCTGCCCATCCAGCTGAGTTAACGCCAGTGGTAGAGTATAAAAACGATCATCAGTTGCAATAATCAATGGCCACATAAAGCTATTCCACGAAGCAGTAAAGGCAAAAATGCCCTGTGCGACTAAGGCTGGACGCATCATTGGCAGAATAATGCTCCAAAAGATTCGTATTTCACCTGCACCATCAATCCGTGCCGCTTCGATATAGTCATTAGAAATAGTTAGTAAGAACTGCCGAAAGAAAAATATCATTCCGACACTCGCAATTGCGGGCAAAATAATACCCGTATAGCTATTAATTAGACCAAGCGCTTTCATCAATAAAAAGGTCGGAATCTGCATCACTACTCCAGGCACCATCATCGTACCAAGTAAGACCATAAACAGTTTATCGCGCCCTTTAAAATTAAATTTGGCAAAAGCGTACGCTGCTAGCGAACAAACTACAATACTAAAGGCAACTGAAACCAGAGCAATAAAGACGCTATTATAAAATGGATGAATAAAATCAACTGCCTTAAATAGCTCGACATAATTTTCAAAAGTAAAATCATGTGGAGTCCAAGTTGGTGGAAACTTCAGTACCTCGCTGCTCGTTTTAAATGATGTGCTTAGCATCCATAAAAACGGCAGACACATTATAAAAAGTGCCACGAATAACACACTGTGTAGGCTAAGCATTGTGCCACGCTTTTGCCATTTCCTTGACGAAATTTTTTTCATAATACCACCTGCCTTATGAACCAAGTTTGGTTAATTTAATTCGAATTAAACTAACAGCAAAAATTATAAAAAACAGCACCATTGAGATTGCTGATGCATAGCCAAAATTAAAATACTTGAATGCCTCGTTATAAATCAGCATCACGATTGAAGTAGTTGAATTAACCGGTCCACCACCAGTTAGCATAAAGGGTTCTTCAAATAATTGCAAATAACCAATCAGCAACATGATACTAATATAAGTCGTAGTTGGTGCTAACATTGGAACAGTTATCTTAATAAAGCGTTGCCATGCCGAAGCACCATCAATTTCTGCGGCTTCTTTAACCGAATCAGGAACACTGCTTAATGCGGCCATATACAAAATAGTATTAGGACCAATCCCTTTCCACACCACCAACATAATGATAGTAAAAATCGCCGTATGTTCATTGGTAAGCCACTGCGGACCATCTATACCAACTAAACTTAGCAAATAATTAATCAAACCATAATCACCATTCAAGAGCCACTTCCAGACTAAAGCCACCGCGATGGTATTGGAAATTGCGGGTAGATAGAAGCCAACTCGAAATAATGAGGAAAATTTAGTTAATTTGCTATTAATTAGTACTGCCAAACTCAACGATAGCACTACCGTCAGAGGCATGGCTATTACCAGTACGATTATTGTATTTAATAATGCTTTACGAAACAACTCGTCATGAAAGATAATTTGCGTATAGTTAGCAACTCCAACAAAACTAATCGTTTGCGGATCTATTAAAGCTTCAACACCAATCTTGTTAAAGCTCATATACACCGCAGCACCGATCGGAATCAATAAAAATATTGACAGCAAAATCAATGCTGGAGAGAGAAAAAATAACAGGCTTCGCAGATTTGTTTTCATTTCATCTCCCTACTTTAATCCAATATTTTGTTCAGTATCCAGATCAAATAAATGGCAATGTTCAAGCAAAAACTTAAATGCAACTTTATCCTGACTTTGTTGCAGGGTTTGGTTACCAAGCTGTGCCGTACGTGCGACTAAGCTAACACCATTGAGATTAAAATGAATATAGGACTCATTCCCCATTTGCTCAACAATTTCAACTTTACCATGAACAATTGAATCAGCATTACTCTCACCCGCGTTAACTAAACTAATATGTTCAGGTCTAATTCCAAACCAAATTGTTTTGCCAGCATAGTTAAGCAGATGTTGTGCTTTTGCTGTTGGTAGAGCTAATTCCAATTCACCTGAAAAACGTAGATTTATCTCATCACCACTTTTAATTACACTAACTTGCATAAGATTCATGGCTGGAGAACCAATAAAACCAGCAACAAATTTGTTTTGCGGATAATTATAAACATTGAGTGGTGTATCAACCTGCATAATTTTGCCATAGTTTAAAATGCAAATCCGATCTCCCATCGTCATCGCTTCAACCTGATCGTGAGTTACATAAATCATAGTTGCAGTTTGCCCAGCAGCTTGCAGTTCTTTATGCAATTGAGTAATACGTATCCGCATTGAAACTCTGAGCTTAGCATCCAAGTTAGACAGTGGTTCATCAAACAAAAAGACATCCGGTTTACGGACAATCGCACGTCCGACAGCCACCCGCTGACGTTGTCCACCCGACATTTCTTTAGGCTTTTTATGAAGTAGCTCAGTTATTTCTAATTTTTCTGCAGCTTCACGAACCCGCTTATCAATTTCAGATTTGGGTAATTTAGCGACTTTAAGTCCAAATGCCATATTTTCGTAGACAGACATATGTGGGTAAAGCGCATAATTTTGGAAAACCATCGCAATACCACGGTCTTTAGGCGGCAAGTCATTTATCATGCGATTACCGATATAGATCTCACCACCACTAATTTCTTCCAAGCCAGCAATCATACGCAAAGTAGTTGATTTCGCACAACCTGATGGGCCAACAAAAACCATAAATTCGCCATCTCTGATTTGCAGATCTATTCCATGGACAGCTTTATAACCATTGGGATATTCTTTTGTGACTTGTTTTAATTCTACGGTTGCCATATTGATTTCCTTCTAACTATATAGTTTAATCTAATAAAAATGCCAATGTTTCAAACGGTTGTAATTCAAACACACCATCTAGTGGCAATAACTCTCGCTGATAATTGCTTGTTAACAAGCAATATTTCTTACTTTTAAAATCCAAAACATAACTCTGCATTTGCGCTGAAAAATTTGAAATAACATATAACTTTTGCTCTTGATAGCTTCTGACATAAGCAAAAATGTACAAATTATCCTCATCTAATAAATTGAAATCACCATGTAAGATTATGGCTAATTCTTTACGAAGTTTAATCAGCTTCTGATAAAAATGCCAGATTGAATCAGGATTATTTAAATCGTTTGCAACATTGATCTGCTTATAATTTGAATTAAGTACAATCCATGGTTTAACTGCAGAAAATCCAGCATAATCTCCATCTGTCCATTGCACAGGAGTACGTGCATTATCTCGTCCTTTGGCATTAATTGATTGCATTACCCGATCTTTACCCCACGCAGCATCATTAATGTACTCTTGGTAGAAATTAATCATTTCAATATCACGAAATTCATCAATGCTGGTAAACTGGTAATTAGTCATCCCAATTTCTTCACCTTGGTAAATGTAAGGCGTTCCCTGCATAAAATGTAAGGTATTGGCTAACATTTTGGCACTTTGAATACGATATTTACCATCACAACCCCAGCGTGAAACTGGGCGAGGTTGATCGTGATTAGCTAAAAACAATGAATTCCAACCTTTTTGATACAATCCATTCTGCCATTTTTTAAAGACACGCTTAAAATCTGGCAGATGCAAAGGCTCTAAATGCCATTTAGATTTACCAGTGACTTCATCTTGTGCCATATGCTCAAACCCAAAGACCATGTCCAATTCATCATGATTACCAGAGTATAAAATGGCATCAGCAACACTCGCACCACCAGTTTCACCGACGCTGATAGTTTGCTCATAATTAGCCAATGTGTGTTTAAAAATTAGTTTTAGCAATTCATGGACACGCGGTGAAGTGAATTTACTCTCCAGTGGAATCTTACCGATTAGCTCAATCACATCCATTCTAAACCCAGCAATA
Source organism: Burkholderiales bacterium (assembly GCA_035438765.1). Lineage (GTDB taxonomy): Bacteria > Pseudomonadota > Gammaproteobacteria > Burkholderiales > UBA11063 > Aquella. Next base: position 37,504 of record DAORIZ010000022.1, read on the forward strand.
CCCTTTGCTAGCCAGAAATTCATAATTTTATAAACTTCTTCCAGAATTTGTGGGTTTTCCCAATTCAAATCTGGTTGACGATTGCTAAAGGCGTGATAATAATATTGACCACTTACGCTATCCAAAGACCATGCCGAAGGCAAAAAGAACGAACGTTGCGTAGTCGGTGTGCCACCATCTACTGGATCATGCCAAATATAGTAATCTCGATAAGGGTTATCCCGTCCTTTTCTGGCTTCGATAAACCAAGGGTGCTCATCGCTGGTATGATTCACTACCAAATCCATGACGATACTAATATTCCATGCTTTGGCAGTAGCAATTAATTCATCCATATCAGCATTAGAACCAAATAATGGATCAATATTGAAATAATCAGCAATATCATAGCCCATATCATCCATTGGCGATTTATAAACTGGAGATAGCCAGATAACTTCAATCCCTAGTTGTTCCAAATACGGTAATTTGGAAATAATCCCCTGAATATCACCAATACCGTCTCCGTTGCTATCACAAAAAGAACGTGGCCAAATTTGATAAACGGTTTTATGTTTAAACCATTCAAAATCTTTGTGTAGTGTCATTGTTATTTATACCTGTTCTGACTAAAGATAAATATCAATGATATTTGCTTCATTAGCTTTCAAATGCTGCATAAATACAGCTTTATCAATAGTCACGCCACCTCCACGATATGGGTTATCAATTCTTCTAAACTCGGTTAATTCATGATTATTAATAGTTAGCTTTTTCGGTGCAAATTCACGTTTTTCAACATGATAGACAAATTTTAAATCATGATCTTCATAACTATAATTAAATTCCAAGCCATCCATATTTTGGCAAATAACCGGATCTAATTCAATTTTAGTTGCATGCAAGCGAATACCCAGACAATTGCTTATTAATTGATTAATGTAAATCCCGGGACCGCTTGAGTAGATTCGCCAGCCGCCACGCACCATTACGCTGGCATCTTTTAATTTCCCCCATTGCTCTTGCGCCTCATAGCGTGTCGCAAAATCAGCATCTGAGCTGCTAAAGTAACAATTGCTCTGGCGTTTAGCAGCATTTTTAACCACGTCATCAATCAATATTGGGTTAATTTGAGCTAGTGCATGCCATACCTCATCCGCTTTACCTAGTTTAGCCATCGCTTCAATAAAACGAATATGCGCATGAACATACTGTAAACCAACCTCACGCCCAACATTAGAAGCCAACTCAGCACGTTTAAAAATCGAATTAACACCACCAGCATAAGTCGCGGGTTGATTCATTAAACGCACACCATCACTATAGTATAAATTTTCTTTGATTAAATTATAGTGACGCAAAGCTTGGTCATAAGTAAATAACTCACTTATTATTCCTCGAGTCATCGGTAGTAAGCGGTATTGAATTCCAGTACGTTTATCGGTAGGATGAAGCAAAGGCTCAGCCTGAGTACCTTCATCATCAAATAATATAAACCCAGCAACGACACCATCTTTAATAACGTAGTGATTATAATCACGATGAATTTGTTTTGCTAGAATACCAAATTCACAACCAAGTTTAAAATCGGCCCCGAGCTTAAGTAATTTTGCGCCCTTGACAAATACCTGATAAGTAAGCTGCACCGTCCAACCACTAACCATTGACTTACGGAGTTGCGAGTTTGCAGGTTGTAAGGTATCATCCCAATCACCATCGCCGTAACATGAAAGGACTGTTCCGCTGATGAAGTTGTCTTTAATATTCTTTAATAATGATTCCAAATGTTTGCGCACTGAGTATTTTTCATCAGTGAAATCGCTACTGGCAAAATTAGTAAATGGTATTTCTTCATCTAAAATTGCATAGTCATTACTACACTCGATATAATCCAAAATAGCTTTTAGCGGCCAGACGATTACATCGCCATGACTTTCATGTTGCTGAAAACGATAAAATTCATCAAACATAAACCATTGCGGCCAACCACCAGTTTCCTGATATTGATGACTAAAGATAGTTAGTAAAATTTTGCGCGTAGTTTGATAATCTCCAGTTGCAAGGAAGAATTCCAATGGCCCCTGACAAACATCACGCGTGCCCCATGCTGCACCGCTGTATTGCTCTAAACCATGCGGAACTAAATAATGAACCATCGCATTGTGAGTGTACCAAAACATTAGATCGTTAAACTTAGTTAATTCAAATTGTGATTCGTGTTGCAAGCTAAATTGTCGCGTCTTTTTAAACCATGCCTGTTCAAATTCGGCAACTGAGGTTTCAAATTGCGCGGGTCCAATTGCTGGTTTATTTGCAAAATCTAATTCACCACCAAGAGTTAAACCAAAATGCGTAAGTAAATTCGTTTCATATACGATATAAGGTAACTCTTTTGCACAATCAACAGAGCTCAGTACTCTAGCATCAGATATCTTTGCAACATCTGAGGAATTGTGAGGAAGAATATAAAATGTTGCCTGTGGATTTTCTGTAACAATCAACTCACTGCGATCAGCTTGAATTAGCACCGATTTATTTTCACCATAACTAATCGAAGGATGCGAATCATCTTCATTAACTCCGGCAACAATATTATGTGTAATTAAAAACTGATGCGCAACTTTTGAGTCAATAGTCAAATTAAGTTGGTGCGATACTGCATCGGTCCAGGTTTTAACTTCAATCAATTCATCCGCAAATTTATAAATCCACCGTGCAAAATTCACACCTATCTCAAGCGCAGATGGAATCCCCAATTGTGCAAAGCAACCATCTGAGTCACGCATAAAAATTCGCTGTCCAGAAAATTTAAAGACGTTAAGATGATTACGTGGTACTGATAATAATTTGTTAAACGAGGTATTACCTAGTGTTACTTGTGAGTTAAAAATCCCTGACATATAAATGGTGGAAGATAAACGATGAACCGCAAAATCACTATCTGTGCCAGAAAAAATTACATGCCCGTGTGGGCGTTCAACTTGAAGCTCTTTAGCCTTTAAAACGACATGACGGCTTTTGCTAGATTCGGAGCTTCCAGAATAAAAAAACGATAACACCTTACCGTCTTGCTGTTCAACATGGCGCAAGTCACTACCAAAAAACTGCGCTAAATCACTAGCATCTAAATCATCTACTTTTAACATTTGAGTAGTGTTTAAGATACTAGATGCGGCTGCAAAATTCTGACTTGGTACAAATTTAGCCACAGACTGAGCAAATTCGCTTGCTTTGGCATAATATTGTAAATCATCCGAGCAGCTAATCTCGGCATGATCAGGCATCAAATATGCGAAAAAAGTACTTTCTGCTTGCTCTGCTGCAGCTAAAATAATTTTTTCTTGTTGTAGTCCAGTCAAAGCAAATTCATATTGTAAGCAACTTGATGGCAAATTGTGCTGTACTAATGCTTGAGGTGCATTAGTTTCACGATAATGGAGTCCATAGAATTGAAAACCATCAGTTGAATAGTTGGCTACCTTATTTAAGCCACCTTGCAATAGCCATGGAAAGCTAGCTGCACCATCAATAGCTTGAGCAACATTTTGCCTTGATGCAACTCCGTAGCCAAGAGTAGGATGAGATAGAATTGCATGATCAATATATTGACAAGTATAAGCTTCATTGGTACGCACCGCGCCAACATCTGCAATCCCAATATCTTGAGCATAAATTAAATCATAGCTAATTTCTCTTAAACAATGATTAGTTATTTTAACTTGCCAAAGCCAAAGATTCATATCTTTAGCCAAGCTACAACTAACGACATAATCCAAGCCTAGGGTATTACCATGCCAACTTACTTGCCCACTATTGGCATTAAACTTAGAACTCGATAAAACACCTATTAAGGGCGCAGAACTTATACCTGTTTCATCATACACTCGTAAATAAATATTAGCAACACTGGCATCAACAAAATTTCCTTCGAGTAAATTAACCAAAAGGTTTTTGTAGCTAATTGCGGCCAGATTACCATTAGCTAAAAATCTCAAACTCAAACCGAGATTATTATTTAATTCTACTTTATATGCTGCATCAAGGCTATTAAAATTTTTCACTTATGACTCTCATTAAAAAATGCCGCACAGAATCGTGCAGCATATAGAACTAAAATAACATTATTTTTGCATGATTTGAGTAACTTGCTTATCTAATTCAGCAATACCTGCATCAATAGTTACTTTACCATAAATAATTTGTTCAACAGTATCGCCAAATACTTTGTATAAACGCGGACCTTGTGGAATATTATATGGAATATTTACATTATTCAACTGTTGTTTAAATACTGCAACCGTTGGATTTGACTCAATACCAGTCCATGCATTTTGTACCGTTGGTAAATTGCTGGTTAGATCATAAAATTGCTTCTGTGCTGGCGCTGAAGCTAGATATTCCATCAGTTTATAAGCGTCAGCTTTATTTTTAGAGTTTTTGAACATTACAAAATTAGCGCCACCAAGGAATGAAGTATTAGTTTTCTCAGTAGGCATAACCGCAACACCCCATTTATCAGCAAAATCCTTACCACCTGCTTTATTAACGAGCGAGATCATCCATGGGCCACCCACAAACATGCCTAATTTACCATTAACAAATAATGGTGCAACATCGCCACCTAAATCCATCGGAGCCAGACCATTTTTAAAATAGCTCGTATAATAGCTAACCGCTTGCTTGAATGCAGGAGTTGCCACCATAGATTTACCATTATCATCGACGATATTAGTTTGGTTTTGCCATAAAGTTACCAACATTTCAGTTGGCGTGTTGGTATCATTCTTTATTAAGGTAATCGGTGCTTTTACCCCATTTTTCTTTTCGGCTTCGGCTAATTTAAACATTTCATCCCAAGTTTTAGGGAACTCTTTAAAGCCGGCTTGTTCCATTAAATCTTTACGATAAAACATAATTCGCGTATCGGCATACCATGGAAATCCATAGGTTTTACCATCAAATTGAGTCGTTAATAAAGTACTTGGAATAAAATCGCTGAGTTTGACGCTGCTGCCTTTAGCCAAATATGGTGTAATATCTTCAAATGCATTAAGCTTGACAAATTCAGCCATGAATGACGTTCCCATCATCGAAACATCTGGCGTGCTATCGCCTGAAAGCGCGGTTAAAAGTTTTTGATGCACCATCCCCCATGGAATTGATTGCACTTTAACATGAATAGTTGGATTTTGCTGTTCAAATCCTGCTACTAAGGTGTCAAGACTTTTAGCTTCTTCTCCCATCGCCCAGACATTAAGCGTTGTTTCTTGCGTACTAGCTGCAGAAGCAGTTGACGCTGGTTCAGAATTTTTAGACTTATCGCCACAAGCGATTAAGGTGCAGGCAATAATTCCTGGCAATAATAATTTAGTAAGCTTTTTCATGGTTACCCCTTTATAAAAATAAGTTAATCTTAGTTGAATGGTACTGGCTGGTAATGTTGATATAAACCCTGCACCATTTCCCATTTCCCAACACTTTTAATATAATCACCCACATAATTAGCAATTGTATTGCCAGTCAATCCAAGTACAAGCATTCCTTGATCCAACGAGATTAATTCCGTGCCTGTTTCACAATTTTGCCCAATTGCATCATATAATCCATATGGAGTTAAGGTATTACTACACTGATATAATTTATTAAAATATTGTATGCTTAAAGTTGGATTCTCTAATGCTACTAATGCAGTTGCATGAGGTGTACCATCAATAAATGCAGGCAATTGACACCATCCTCGTACATAACACTCATTTAAACTTGGTACACCAAAGTCCCCATGATAGGTATCATTAGTCGCACTGGATGCAGAAAGAAAAGCTATAATGTTATTTGACTCTATATATTGCTGCTGAACAGTAACGTAATTGTTAAATAATTGACTATAATTTGGAATTAACTGATCTTCACGCATTAAAATCCGCGGAAGCAGTAGTTGGAACATCGTACCATCCCAAGTTAATTCTGCATTAACCGACTCCCCATTATTTAGCGTGATATTATTGGAGTAAATTGGCATTTGAGTAAACGAACCAGACTCTGTGGTATAACCTTGAATTAACATCCATAACGGAGACAAGCGACTTTCATTTGCCATGCGATCAATATAATAGCCAAGCGGTTTATCCGTTGCTGTATCCCATCCAGCAGCCACACATTGTTGACAATCTGGGTTAGGAAGTTGAGACTTGGTATACGTACCAATCGTAGTCCAGCCTTCTTGTTGATTATTTACAATAGTTAATGCTTGTTTCGCGATTTTACTGCGCAATGGATCGCTACTATACTGATAAGCACCAATTAAAGCAGCTAAAGAAAAATCCAGATTACTATTATCAACATCAGGAATAGTCGAAGTTGCCGGAGAAATATTGCCATTGCTCTCAATGTTATATGGCCAGTAGAATAAACCTTTCCAGCTCTTACCTGGCGTATTTTGCAAATCCAGCAACTCTTGTGTAATCACCAACATTTGCGCAACTGCTTGGTCTTTATTAATATAAGGGCTATTGATATTACCCTCAGCAATCAACAGCAAGATATTTAAATACAAACCTGTTTCAGTTGTATTGAATTGACCATTAGTCGAAGTAATTTTATGAGAATTTTTATCCACATAAATAGTGTCATATGGCATAAAGGTCTTGGCATCGACACCTGTACCAGATTGAAAAAAGGTTAAGTTATCCTGCAATACCTGCTCGAGAGTTAATGAGCTTGTTGAAGTGCTAGAGGTTCCGCTAGAGCATGCGCTTAAAATAATACCAGCGCATAAAGATGAAATCAATGTTCTTTTTTTCATTATTTAGTCCATTATTATTTAATAATTTAAAGATAATCAAATATGCAACTCAATAGAAAACAAGTCAGACAGTTTTTGTCACAAATTAAACAAGAGGTGAAGTTTTAATTTTAAACTTAGAAAAGAGATACATACTACAACAGAGAACCCATTTTACCACTGAGAAGTTTTATAACAAGGTATTTTTGAGCAAAAAGACAAGGATTTATAGTACTTTATATAGTGCAGTGCAATATAATTAGAAAAAAATTAACCATATCAATAAAAATGACTTTTATAGTACGCGTTAATTTTTTACAACATAAAATAACAAAAAACCAGCTAATTAATCTTAGCTGGTTTAATTTCATTTAATATCTTGCAAAAATGTCCGATAACCATCACCGTCATAATAAGCATAAAGAGTTTGTGCAATAGTTGTTGTTCCAGTACAAACATTACCATTTTTGTCAATTGCAATGAGTCCAACGTAATCACCATCAGCATCGCTTTCAACTATTGAACGATGTACAGCATCACTCAAAGTCATACCATCCTTCACCCGTGTGTGAACTTTACTTGCAACAGCTTTATTAACAATTTCCTCTCCAATCCCGGTACAGGAAATCCCCATCACATTTGAGGCAAAATTACCTGCAACAGTTGGACTATCCCCTACTCGACCAGGAATCTCAAATCCAGCACCACCAGTAGAAGTAATGGCACAAATAACACCATTATCATCTAATACAACCACTCCGATTGTTCCAGTCAAGCCTTTTTTAAGTTCAAGATATTCATTCCAACGCTTTTCAGTCATCGGATTATATGGCATCATTTGTAACTTTTGATAGGCATGATTAGTTGCATGTTCACCACTAATGATACTATGATGTTGTTGTTGTAGTGCGTGAGCCACTTCTGATGGATAACGTACGTTCTGAATATTAATTACACCTGAAAATTTATTCTTCACACTATCCATATACGATGCCGACATTCTGATCTGCCCATCTTGTTGAACACGAGAACCCGTTCCCGCATTAAAAATCGGGTTATCTTCTAAGAGCTTGGCAGCAAATAAAGCAGTGTCAACAGCATTGTTTGTTCTTTCCAGAAACTCATGTGCTTGCTGAATGATCGGAAGCAAATTTTCATGATACGCTTCAAAAGGTGTAGTGCTGTCTTCGCGAGCACCACACCCGCCATGAATAATGACACGTTTCATTCTTCTACAACTTTATTAATTAGCTGAATTACTTCATGCGTTTTGGTGTTGTAACGATCACCACTCAATAAAGTATGAATCTTAACGCCAACTAAACTAATCGCTTCACCCGGTGAAGTACTTGCCACCGATGAAAATTCAACTTTAGACATATCAACTACGGTTAGCGCCCCACTACCAATAGCTTCAATATTACCTTCCGCATCAATAATTGCAGCAGTATCTTCATCAACGCCAACACCTGTTTTATAAGGGTTATAGGAGAGAGCTGTTAACAAGCGTCCAAGACGATTACGCTGTGAAAAATGTTGATCTATCATAATTTTATTGGTTAGCCCAAGTCCTGGGGCTATCATTACACCACCAACACGCGGAATAAGACCAGAATCACCTGAAACAATCATGTGCTCAGGAATAAATGCAGCTCCAGCTGAAGTTCCTGCAACAGGAACACCTTCTGCATTACGTTTGCGAATCATTTTAGCAATTACTGTACCACCAAGCACTGTAGATAAAAGCAACTGATTTCCACCGGTCATAAAAATACCAGTCGATTCAGTTAATTGTTTTACAAAAATCTCATTATTCGCATCTAAACGACTTGAGATATTATTGTTATATATTTTTTTTACACCTAGACGCTGAAAAATTTCAACGTAACGATCACCCGTATCTTCCAAATTAGAAGCAGTTGGAATGACGGAAATAATGGCACCTTTACCACCACTTAACTGAACAAATCGCTCTAAAACTCTAGGATTAACTTCTTTTTCTTCTCGTCCACCAATAGGTATAATAAAACCACGCGCTGACTTATGCTCCATACTCATTAATAAATTCCTCTAGTTATTGATCCAATCATCAATTTTTCTCTACCTAGGCAACTATCAAAACTAATTTCGTGCCACCCAATTAAATATTTTATATTAAGACGCTATTTTATCAAAGATAGCGCCTTAATGTAACATTATCAGGCATTCGCTTCGTTATTATATTTCTTTATCGCATTAATAACTTCCGCGGCTTGATCTTGACATAGCATAATATAAAGATGATTATCTTCCATATTAGATAAGACTAACTCTAATGCCTCTATTTCTTGATCTACGGTAGCAACAATGTTTTTAGTATCAAAACCACGCTTCAACAGTCGCTCCTGTAGAAATTGAGCTAATTCGCCAACCTCTGCACCACGAAGATGACTAGTAAACATTTTTACAATTACGTAATCTATTTTATGTTGAACCACACTCTTCGCTATATTGTCCACCATAAACTTACGATCACCAGATAATCCTAACAATACCGTGATTTTAGTAGCAGAATTACCAATGCTTCGCGCGAATTTAAGCATATTATCAACCGACGCTAAGTTATGCCCATAATCAACAAAAATTTTGCTATCTTTAAAGCCTTTAACCTCAAACATATTAAAACGTCCATGGTTATGCTCATCGTTTCTAAACGCTAACAGACCCGCAGTAATTTCCTCATAACTGCGTCCAAGCTCTATACTCAAACAAATCGCAGCCAACACATTTTCAATATTATGTTTCGCTATTCCGTTATAAGTAAGATCGACATCATTTACACCAGCGATAACATGTTTTTCACCGTGACGATAAACAACAAAATTATTATTTTCAACAAAACATGCATAATCATCTGACGTTTTAATAAACTTAATAACTTCATCAGCTGCTAATTTTTGGCTAAAGAAAGCTCGTGCACGTGGCAATCCATCAATAAAGGAATGCGAAATTTCATCATCTAAATTTACCACATTATGTCCACCCGGACGTACCGCATTCTGTACTGTAAATTTGGCACGCGCCAGATCCATTACATCGTCGATACCATTAACGCCTAGATGATCCTCAGAAACGTTCATTACTACCGCACCACCGACATTAGAAGTCGCCAAACCGCGTTTAACAATACCACCACGTGCAACTTCAAGAACAGCAACATCTACATCAGGAGTAGTCATTACACGGCGATTTCCATGGGGTCCAGATAGATCCCCCTCAGAAACGACTTCACCATTAATCATTACCCAATCAGTTGAACAATACCCTACACATTTTCCTGCATTTTGTGAAATAAAACTAGTTAGACGTACAGTCGTAGTCTTACCATTAGTCCCAGTTACCATTACACTAGGTATTTCATAGATTTTATCCCAAGGAACATCATCATAACCAATTTCATCAATATTAGCAATATAAGCACCTTTACCACTACCAATACTAATAATATTCTGATCAAGATAAACATTAAGCGAACGATCCTTAGCTTCATTATAGATATTTCTAAGCGTCATATAACGTTCTTTAGAAATAATATACTCCAAATACTCTAGTTCTTCTGCAAAATCTAGTTCCTCTGTCTTATTGTATTTGGCTGCTGCAATATCAAAAGCAACACCTAAAATTTTACAACCAGCGTAAGTTAGATCAAATTCAGTTGGAATTGCCATGATAATCCCACGGCTATATACACGCTTATGAACTGGTACATCATCCCAGCCAAGCTCATCCAATATTTTGCGAAGTACCGCTTCATAATCATTAGCAAACTCTTGCTTGTGCTCATCACGAGTAACTATTTCAGAAATAGCCCCCACACCTGAGAAAAACATATTAGTTCCAGCTAAAATGCGAATTGCAAGTGCGTCTCTTTGAAACATGGTTTTTTCCTTTTACTCAAAACCAATTGAGATGATACTAAATAGAAATTAACGGCACATCAATTTAACAATTGATATGCCGAATAGATATGAAGTTAATAGTCAATAATCAACTAGTCGTTATTTTCTTCTTCAACTTCAATGATTACACCGCGTTTATCGGTACGGATAGTTGCATTATTGATTGCATCAGAAATCAAATCAACTTCCACACGATCCAACAAATGGTCTTCTGCACGGGTATCAACTTCTTTTACGCGCGTATTACCATCAGATTTATATGAAGTAATTTGCTTCCAACAACGGCTAACTTTATCCGCTAACACAACAATAAAGTCACCCTCATGAGCAGTGCTTAAAGCTTTGTTAATAGCATCTTGCTCATCAAGTACCACTTCTACATTAGCAGGATTAGCACCATGTTTAATCAAAAGCTCACGGATCAATTCAGGAACTTCACCATCTTTACGCCCGCGACGGTTATCATCTTGTTTACAAATAAAATGTGTAAAGTGAGATGGTAACAGTTTAACGCTCTCTTCAATTAATGCGTTGGTACGATCACCAGGGAATGTAACTACGGCTAATTTTTTACCAGACACACTCATCTGATCAACGAATTTGCCAATCATATTAATCGCAGCCGGATTATGACCATAATCTAGCAATACTTTAAATGGATGCTCATCATAAAAATTCATCCGACCTGGAGTTTGATGATAGCTATTAACAAATGTACGTAAGCCATTACGTAAATCATCAAGATTCATACCCATACTGTAAGCAATAGCTACTGCAAACATAGCATTTTGGACGTTATGGATTGCTTTACCTTCCATTGTTGCAGGAATTAAATGTGTCCATAATACCGGAACATGCACACCATTATCAAAAATTGTGATCATGTCGCCATTAACACCTTTTTCAATAATAACCGCTTTACCACCTAAACGAATATGTTCACGCACTAAATTGTGCTGAGGATTCATTGTTACGTAGAAAATATTTTCTGCTTCAGTAGTTGATGCCATTTTTAAGCACTCAATATCATCAGCATTCAATACAGCAGTGTCGCGCGCAGCATCAGTAATAATACGTTTAACTTTAGCCAAATCTGCTAATCCATTACCTTCGCTAATATCAATGTGATCGGCAGTAACATTCAAACATGCACCAACATTACAGAATTCATAGCCTAAACCGCTACGTAATAATCCGCCGCGTGCAGTTTCTAATACTGCGATCTCTGTATTAGGATCTTGTAATACCATATGCGCTGAAACAGGACCAGTAGTATCACCCTTCACAGTTAATTTACCATTTATGTAAATACCATCCGTAGTAGTCAAACCTACTACTTTTCCTGCTTGTTTCCATAAATGAGCAACCATACGTGAAGTTGTTGTTTTACCATTTGTACCAGTAATTGCAACAGTTGGAATGCGTGCTTTTTCTGGCTCAGGGAATAACATATCAATAACGGCACCAGCAACATCACGCGACTTACCTTCAGTTGGATGAGTATGCATACGGAAACCAGGTGCCGCGTTTACTTCACATATTCCACCACCGATATCGTGATATGACTGGCTGATATCTTTAATCAAGAAATCAACACCGCCAACATCTAAACCAATCGCTTTAATTGCACGTTCAGCCATTTCTTTATTATCTGGATGGACTTGATCAGTTAAATCAATCGCAGTTCCACCAGTTGATAAATTAGCAGTATCGCGTAAATAACACACTTCGCCATCTTTTAAGATTGTCTCAGCTGTATAACCTTTTTTCTCAAGGATTTGATTAGCTGCGTAATCCAATTCTAAACGAGTTAATACTTTCTCATGACCAACGCCGCGTCGTGGATCTTGGTTAACAATTTCTACCAATTCAGCTACAGTTTTTTTACCATCACCAACCACATGACCTGGTACACGTTTTGCCACTGCGATTAATTTACCATTAACTACTAGCATACGATGATCTTCACCCTCAAGGAATGATTCAACAATCACGCTGCGTGAAACTTCTTTTGCAACATGGAATGCTTCAACAACCGCTTCCTCAGTAGTTAAGTTAATTGAAATCCCACGTCCATGATTACCATCTAATGGTTTAACTACTACAGGCCCACCAATTGAATGAAAGGCTTTAGCAGCTTCACGTTCTGAACCAATAATTCTTTGTTGTGGAACAGGTAAGCCAAGACTATCCAGTAAATTAGCTGTAGCACTTTTATTACTTGCTAATTCAACAGAAATAAAACGAGTTTCACTAGTAATCGTTGCTTGAATACGTTTTTGATATTTACCATAACCAAGTTGAATTAAAGAGGCTTCGTTTAAACGTAGGTACGGAATATTTCGTTCAACCGCAGCATCAACAATTGATTGTGTACTTGGACCAAAGTTCATTTTTTGCGCAAAGCGAATAAAACGGACTTTTTCATACGCAAAATCAAAATCTTCTGCAACTTTATGCTCAATCTGAGCTTTAACTTCATCTGGCATAATTGATACTAATAAATCACGGGCTAATTCACTGGCACGTAAACCAACATCACGTTGTTTGTATTCAAAAACTAAATTGTATTGTCCTTCTTTACCATTGCCGCGAGTACGTCCAAAACTAACTGGAACACCTGCTAGCATTTGAATTTCTAAAGTCACGTGCTCCCAAATATGCCCAATCCATGTGCCTTCATCTTCTTTTAGACGACGAACAAAGCCTCCCTCTTCACCATGCGAACAATGATGCTCATGCAGCGATGGAACTGCCGCTAGAAGCTTTTCAATAAAATTTTGCCCCAAACGCACTGAAGGCCACTGCTCTAACACCCCAACATCGATAACATGACGAATTACTGGAAAACCAGCATATATATTAGGACCAACATAAACATTCGTAGCTAAAATCTTCATTTGCTTCTCACTTATACAAAAAAATTAAAACCAGCTACTATTTTATAATAAATCACTGATTAACTGAGTAGATTTTTATATAAATATTATCTTCTGTATTAAACAAATAAATATTACTTTGCTATTCGCCAATAATAAGCGCATTACTACAGTACCTTAGCTCATGACAAGATTTGAGACAATGAATCAATTTACTACACTAAAATAGCATAAAATATCTACAATATAACAAAATATTCATTAAGTTTTATAAAAGCAGCAAATTAAGGCGTAAATAACTTTTGAAAAACACGATAATAAAAAGTAAAATAGCAGACCGAGGTGGTTTCAATTTTTTAGAAAAGATTCAGGCAGAATAAATAATGTTTTAATCTTGAAAGTTGAATGAATTTAGAAAATAAAAATGGCACTGAATTTAACTCAGTGCCATCTTTGTAATTAGCATAAAGCTTATCGACTTACCAGCCGCGACGATCACCACCACCGTTATTGTTTGAGCGGAAAGATCTTTCACCTGCAGGTTTAGGTTCTTTTACTTTAACAATGATTTGACGGTTTTTATGAGTAGTATCATTTAAATTTTTGATACAGTTAGCTGCATCTTCCGCAGTAGCCATATCCACAAAACCGAAGCCTTTGCTACGACCTGTAAATTTATCAGTAATTACTTTTGCTGATTCAACTTCTCCATGAGCGCTGAAAATTTCGCCTAATTCTTCACTAGTAATAGACCACTCTAGACCAGCAACAAATAATGATTTTTGCATTTAATTTGCCTTAAAAAAATAATAAAAAATGATGAAAAACTTTAGACCGGAATATTAGTGGACTACATAAATTAGACAACACAATAATTTGAAGAAAAAAGATTTTACATAACTAAGCGGTACTATAACACACTTTCTCAAAAGCAGCCTAAATATTTTAAACTTTCGATGCTGCAGCGCAAAAAAACCCAAGCAATAAATGCTTGGGTTTTGCACATTTCGATAAACGAATTAACGTTTAGAGAATTGTTTACGGCGACGTGCTTTACGTAAACCGCATTTTTTACGCTCAACTTCACGAGCATCACGGGTAACAAATCCTGCTTGTGATAATGCTGATTTTAATTCTGGATTAAAATCGATTAACGCACGAGTGATACCATGACGAATCGCTCCAGCCTGACCTGATTCACCACCACCGTGTACATTGATACGGATATCAAATGTAGCTAAGTGATCAACCAACTCTAAAGGCTGACGTACTACCATACAACTAGTAGGACGAGCAAAGTATTTATCATATTCTTTGTCGTTTACAGTAATCTTGCCTGAACCCTTAACGATGAACACGCGAGCTACTGAACTTTTACGACGACCTGTACCATAATTGTAATTTCCAACCATTTTGCAAAGCCCCTATTAAATCTCTAATTGTTTAGGTTGTTGAGCAGTATGAGGATGAGATTCACCAGCATACACTTTCAATTTCTTAATCATTGCATAACCTAAAGGTCCTTTAGGCAGCATACCTTTAACGGCATTGATTAAAATTTTCTCAGGAGCTTTTTCCAACATTTGGTTGAAAGTACGAGAATAAATACCACCAGGATAACCAGTGTGACGGTAATAAATTTTTTGCAAAGTTTTTTTACCAGTAACAACTAATTTATCTGCATTGGTAACTACAACGAAATCACCAGTATCCACATGTGGGGTGTAGATAGCTTTATGTTTTCCGCGAAGTACGTGTGCGATCTTAGCTGCTAAGCGCCCCAAGACTTTATCCTGAGCGTCTACAACAAACCACTCATGATTTACTTCATGAGCTTTTGCTGAAAAAGTTTTCATATATATTTCCTAAATTTTAATAATTACAAATACCTGGCAGATTTATACCAGAGCCAATTAAGACATAAAATATTTGTAACGGACGGTAAGTGGTAGGCACTGATTATATCATAAACAGCTTTAAATATGCAATCAATCTTGTTATAATCAAAATGCAGCACACGATACAAACCATCAAAAGCTCCGAATACATCAAGAGTGATAACAACCTTATCTCCATTTGCCCATGGTAACCTACTAATTAAACTGCTCTAATTTTTTAAAACACTAATAATTTTGCCAAGATTTGTTTGTTAACTATAATAGCCACTATTTGATTCATTCTGAATAGATTCCGCACTAAGAACCTCATCCCTAACCAAGAGCACCTGAATTAGTGGGCTGGAATATGATTTCTTAACCACTGATTTATTTACTATAGAACTACTATTACACAGATTACAATTATTTTCAGTCATTTTATAGCTTGCCCATAACTATTATTAATTGGATATAATTTTCGCTATTGTATCATATTATAACTTTAAAATAATATCCAATTAGGATATTATCATACATTATTTTGTCATTTAATTCTAATTTAAAACCCACATAGTAGCTTAATAGTCATCAATATAGTATAATTTCACAAATCTCTCCCATTAATCTAATATAACCGAGGCAAAACCAGCCACAACAAGAGAGTGAAATAATAACGCCTCAAGAACTAAGCGATGACTACCCACTACTATCTACTGTCATCAGGCTTTTCTACAATAAAACTAATTCAAATTAACTCAAACTATTTAAAAATATCAATTTATGTATTTTGCATTTGAGCTCGAGTTTATAGATCAGCAAAATAGAACAATGAAGAAACGAAATGTGCTATCATGTGATATGAATTTAATTTTTTTATTCTTATAAGGTTGTTGCTATGTATGACAATATTATTTTATTTATTAAGCTCTTAGAGGTTGGATCATTTTCAAAGTTATCTGTAATAAGTGGTATTTCGCAACGGTAATACCCCCTAAAAAAAGTGCTATTGATAAGTAGAGAGATTTACAATATCG
>DAORIZ010000023.1:0-53799 GCA_035438765.1 Burkholderiales bacterium
AAATTTGGCCAATTTGTTTCCTAATTACTGGTACAGCTTTTGGGGCGCATTATAGCCATTTGGACTATTGGCTGCTGGATATCTGTTACACAATGCCAGATTTGATGCACCTGTGCTTGTATATGTTCCTGCAGGGAAAGCGACTCCTTGTTCTCCTCCGGACATATTAATTTCAGTTACCAGACTATTATTACTACAAGTGTTACTGCTAAAAAACTTCACCCCAACATTTAACAGTGTAACTGTCGTATTTATGCTAAATGATTGCTGATTGTTTTGAGTTGATGATATAAGTCTACTGTTATTTTGTGATGAATATGCGAGAAGATTTTTATATTGAGATAAATCACTTTGCTGATTGCTAGTACCGCTAGCGTTAATTGCCCCACTGCTGCAACTGATTAAGATTAGTGACTCTACCAACAGCATCAAGGAAGAGCGAATAATTTTATTTATCTTTATTAACATATTTCTTTACCTTCAAGATGTTCTGGTCTCCTGCGTTCAAATAGTGTATACTAAAAGTACTTATATAACATATTTTACACTAAAATTCCGACACTGGGTAGTGAAGTAAATCGTCGTGCCGCCAAATACATGTATGGAAATGGAGTCAAACGCTCTAATCCAATCGCCATCACAATCAATAAACAGCTGTGAATATCAAATCAAGATTTAATTACAAAATAATAAATTTTGCCAATTTGGTAATAATAAGTTTATAATATCATCTTCTAGCGGGGGTGCGATACTGTAGTCGCTGAGAAAGGAACAACATCCTTAACCCTTTGAACCTGATTCTGGATAATACCAGCGTAGGGAGGCTAATCACTACAAATAATTTCTGCCAGTATTACCCTCTTTACGCTTATTTTGTGAAAGTTAACAAAATGAGCATCTTAATTCAGCGGCGGCAACTCCACCTACTTACAGCCTGCCCTGATACTAAACACAATGAATATTTAAAATTTATCGAACTAAGCGCCAAATCTGGTATCACTCACTTACAGTTACGGCAAAAGAACTGGTCATTTAATAGTTTACTGAGTTTAGGACGTGAACTGCAAGCCGTGCTAAAACCATACTCCGTACCGCTCATTATCAATGACAACCTTCATCTCGCGCTTGAATTAAATGCTGATGGTGTGCATCTTGGGCAAAAAGATGGAAACCCCGATGCTGCCCGTGCTATCTTAGGTACAGATAAAACCATTGGTGTATCTATCGAAAATATCGCGCAATTAGAGCAAGCTAATTTGTCACGCTCAATTAACTATGTTGCTGCCAGTGCAATATTTCCGAGTAAAAGTAAAAGCAATATTGAATATATTTGGGGTCTTGATGGCTTGGCTAAATTTTGCCAAAGATCTTATCATCCAGTGATTGCCATAGGTGGAATTAACCTTAGTAATATTGCCGAAGTTGGCGCTACTGGAATTAGCGGTGTGGCAGTTATTAGTGCAATTCATGAAGCAGATAGCCCAAAGCAATATATCCAAGAGTTAAATCAACAACTTAATCATGGAGATGGTCAACATGTCTAATCTTTACCAACAACTTTATGACACGCATCAAAAATTACAACATGCTAAACCATTAGTATTGAATCTAACGAATTATGTAACGCAGGATTTCATGGCAAATGTACTGCTCGCGCTAGGTTGTGCGCCAATCATGTCAGAAAGCGTTGAAGAGCTTGCAGAATTAACTACTCTCGCGCATAGTCTAAACCTAAACATCGGTACATTAGATAAGCAGTTTGCATGCCGTGCCGTAGATGCTAGCAAACTGATGCAGCAGCAAAATAAATGCGTGGTGCTTGACCCCGTTGGCGCTGGCGCTACTCACAGCAGAACTAAGTTAGCGCAGGAGCTCTTACCTTTAGCAAACATTGTCCGTGGCAATGCCAGCGAAATTATGGCACTTAATTCTAGTTCATTCTCCAGTTATGGTGTTGAAAGTAGCGTCGAAAGCCTCAGTGCAATGCTTAGCGCACAAAATATAGTCAAGCAAACGCAGAAAACTATTGTTGTGAGCGGTAAAATTGATTTAATTCATGCTCCACATGTCAATTATCAAAATAAATTGGGGACTGAGCTAATGACTAAAGTAACTGGCATGGGTTGTTGTTTAAGCGCAGTAATTGCCGGATTTGCTGCTGTGAGTAAAGATTACGCTCTTGCCAGCTATTTAGCTATAGTTTACTATACCTTGTGTGCTGAACAAGCCGCACGAGATACATTCGCTCCAGCAAGTTTTAAAAGCAAATTTATCGACTGCCTTTACCAACCAGACTGGGCATGGTTTGAATCGCGAATTAAACATATTTCTCAAAAGGAAGATACAAAATGTTAACTACTGCATTAACGATTGCCGGATTTGATGGCTCAGGCGGTGCTGGACTACAAGCCGACTTAAAAACATTTTCGGCTCTGGGCTGTTATGGCATGAACGTCTTAACTGCGCTACCGATTCAAAATACTTGTGGTGTGCGCAATTGTTTTAATTTACCTCTTGCTGCAATTGAAGAACAATTAGACGCTATTTTTAGTGATATTACCCCTAATGTTATCAAAATTGGAATGTTGTTTAATCAGGAAATTGTTCACCTTGTTGCAGAATTTCTATCGCAACATGCGCAAAATATTCCCATTGTTCTTGATCCAGTAATGGTTGCTAAAAGTGGTGATTATTTACTTTTACCCGAAGCAATTGAGACTTTAAAACGAGAACTAATCCCACAAGTAACTTTAATTACGCCTAATATTAACGAGGCACAAGCACTGAGTAATATGAAAATCAAGACACCTAGTGATATGCTAAAAGGCGCTGAAATTATCCATACGCTTGGCAATGTAAATGTTTTGCTCAAGGGTGGACATTTAGATGGTATCTCCTGTGATGATTTGTTATTTACTAGTTCTGCGCAACATTGGTTTAAAGCACCAAGGATTGAAACTATCAATACCCACGGCACTGGTTGTACTTTATCTGCGGCAATTGCGGCAAATTTAGCACAGGGTCAAGATTTGGTTAGTAGTTGCCAAAATGCTAAAGACTATCTCTATCAGGCTATGTTAAGTTTTAAAGATGTTACCATTGGACATGGACATGGCCCAGTCAATCATTTTCATCAATGGTGGAGTTAAAACATCATTTTATTAATGTCAATCTAAAAAATCATTTATCAAGAAAGAGCTAAACATGAAATTCTCACAACTAGCATGGCAACAAAATGAAGCCAATTATCAAGCAATAGTTCAACAACCATTCAATCAAGAGCTTATGAATGGCACTCTTGCACACGAAAAATTTGCTTATTATATTGAACAAGACAGTTTTTATTTACAACATTATGCAAGAGTCTTGGCTAAAATTGCTTCTCGCTTAGATAATGGTCACAGAATCTTACAATTTCTAGATTTTGCTAAAGGAGCAGTTATCGCAGAACAACAAGTCGTTCATGAACATTTTCGCCAGCAATATAATTTAAAATCTAACGGACAAATTAGCCCTGCATCGTTAGGTTATACCAGCTATTTGCACTTTAGCAGCCACAATCAAGCCATTGAAGTTGCCATCGCTGCAGTATTGCCTTGCTTTTGGATCTATTATCAGTTAGGTTGTCACACTCAACAATTCTCTAGCGCAGATAACCCTTACCAATTCTGGATTGATTGTTATGCCAGCGATGATTTTGCTGCTGGAGTAAATGCAGCAATCGCAATTAGTGATAGCTACTATGAACAAGCAAGCCCAACAGTGCAAAAGCAAATGTTGGAAGCTTTTGCTATTAGCGCTCGCTGGGAGTATTATTTTTGGGATGATGCGTATTATATGCGTAAATTTAGTTTTTAATACTTACTATAACAAAGTTGCATTTTATATGCAATTTTGTTATAGTAATGACTATCAATATGTTAACCGCGGAAAATCAGATGAAGAAAGATATCACAAACAGAGCAGATGTTGAATTTTTAATCGACAGTTTTTATAATACTGTACAAAAGGATGCTACTATCGGCTACTTTTTTAATGATATTGCTCAAATTGACTGGAATACTCATTTGCCGCAAATGTATAACTTTTGGGAAAGTATAATTTTTGCCAAGAAAGTTTATACAGGCAATCCGATGAGAAAACATCTGGAGCTAGCAAAAAAATCCCCACTTAAATCAGAGCACTTTGAGCATTGGATAAAACTGTTTTATCAAACTATTGATGCACTATTTAGTGGCATTAATGCAGAGCGTACTAAAACTTATGCACAGACTATCCGCGAGAATTTAGAACTGCGGACGTGTAACGGGTAAGGCAATTTCTAGAATAGTGAAAAGTGCACTAAATAATAAAATTAAGCGCTATTAACTGAATACTTTGTCGTTGCTTTAATTCAATCGCCAGACTTACTATTGTCTTTTTATAACAATAAGTTTGAATATTCCTGAATACCAACTGGAAAATATGGCTCATATAACTCCCACAATAGTAAATAATGAATTTTATAGTAGCCATCTCTTAATTTGATGCTAAAATCATGAATACTGAGGCAGTACTGCCAACACTAATCAGATAACTCAGGAATAAAATGGCAAACCAGATTTCTAAAAATAAATTTTCATTAGATGATCTCTATACTTTTATCAAAACCGTTGAAATTGGGTCTTTTACCCACGCGGCAAAGTTTTTCTCTATCAATACGACAACAGTTGCCCGTAAAATCTCAAATCTGGAAGACTCTCTAGGCGTTAATCTGATAGAGCGAACAAATAATTCGTTTCATGCAACCCAAACCGGGAGAAACATTATTGAACAGGTAAAGAAAGCTGATTTTAGTCTTGATCAACTACAACAAATAGTGAAAAATGCAGTTTACAATGACTCAAGTCCGGGAACAATATTTTTTTCCCTTCCTCCTGGGGTTGGAATTAATCACGTATCCAAGCATATCCATAGATTTACCCGCGCGAACCCTAATATCCAACTTAATATTAGCTACCAAAGCAAAGAGCCAGAGCTAGTCAAGGACAACATCGATGTGGCACTGATTTTTTACCCATCAGAGAAACATGTCAATCAAAAAATCAAAAAAATTGCCGCATTTAAAGTAAAGCTTTGCTGCACAACAACCTATGTACAAAAATACGGTATACCACAAACGCCAAATGATTTAATTAATCATCAATGCGTAGGACGATTAACTGACAATCTAATCGTAAGAAAAGCAATAACATTTACTCACCAGACAACAGGTGAAATTATCAATGCTGAGATGCCTAATAATATAACAACTAACAATCTAATGAACAATGTTGAGCTAATTAAATCAAATGAAATGATTGCCGCGGTTTGGGAAAAAACTTCTTTACCCAATGAAAGCAATTTTGTGCAGGTACTTGCAGAATATGAAGTGGAACCAGTCTACCTATACCTATTAAAACACCCTTATCGTCAGGACAAGAGCATTGATTTACTAGCCACGTTTATTGAAAAAATCTTTAAAGATGATGATCAACAAAGTGCTAATTAAATGTCACCTTGAATAATTGCTGATTATTAAGAATCAGTTTAGGTACTCTATTAATTAAACCTAAATAAAATACTTGTGAAATGAGCTTATTCCTTGAATCCGCATCTACTTTAGGAAAAAGCTTTCGGGTAATAAATTTGGATATTCCAGCACGTGATAAAAATACACCGACTAATTGTAAGATTTCTGAAATTTCTTTATCAACTTTACCAATTACAATCAAAAATAGAACCAACTCCTCCAACTCTGAAAAGATAAGCTCACTAGATTTAGTTTCGTCAACAAGCACTGCAGATGCATTTTCTAATTTATTAGAGAATACGCTAAAGTCAAAGTTAAGAACAGTATCGCTAAGAGTTGTGTCAAGGAGTAATCCAGAAATTTCATTATTTATAACAATAGGTTTTACTTTATTCTTAGCGATTATTAGTTTATCCCCTGATTTAATATAAGTTGAGTAATTAGCCTCAGGAACCTCACCACTTAACACTTTCGCATTTAGACTAAAATACTCTGCAGATAAATGTTTTACTGGGGAGTTAATGTTATTAAGCCTCTTATCAATTACCTCCGTTGAATTTAAGTCTACTGCATTAAGTAGCTTATTTCCCATAAATCTAAAATAGCATTTTGTATCACAGATTTGTATTGAAGAATCACTGTACGCATGCTTGAATACATCAACAACCTGATCTAATGAAGTTACCATTTCTCCTCCTCGTTTTTAACAATATCCCTTACATGGTGAGGATTATAAATGCTCAATGACATAATTGTAAACATCAAAAACCGCGAGCATTGCTTGCAGTTTTGCAACTCGATCAAATAGATTTTAAAGTGCTTATAAATGTCGCACTATGGGACAGATTTAATATAGTATCTCGCATACAATAGTAGTTTGAAAATTAAAAATAACTAAAATTTTATTAGATGGTAGAATTTAATCAAGTATACTGTAGCACTAATAAAATTTTTATGATAACCACCCACGCAAAAATATTATTTCTTGCATTCAATGTCTTAGGTATAAAATATGACTCATGATATAAACTGTAATTATCAATACACAAACTTACATAAAAAATTATTAATCATCGTCTTGCTCTTACTATTATTTGTTACACAAGCCTCAACCGATATTTATGTATCTGGATTGCCACTGATGGCACGGGAGTTTAATGTTACGCCAGCAAAAATGAATATGACGATTACTTACTATGTCTATACTCAAGCTTTTCTATTCTTAATTATGGGACCAATTAGTGACTTATGCGGGCGGCGAAAAACTATCTTGATTTCACTAATCATATCAATAATTGCAACATTTATGATTTCTGAAGGCAAACAGCTGGATCAAATCATACTCTTAAGAATCGTGCAGGCGATTGGCAGTGCTTCAATCTATATTGTCTCACGACTGATAATTAAAGAAGTCTATGATAAAGAAGAAATTCTCTCGGTTACAGGATTGTTTTTGCTAGGTCTAGTTTTATCACCAGCTTTAGCACCAGTGATTGGTGCAATTATTATTAAGTATCTAGATTGGCGCTGGTGCTTTAGATTGATTGGAATAATTTCAATGCTACTGACATTCAGCGGATTTTTTATAATTCAAGAAAGTAATCATGCAATAGATAAATTTCGACGCGAATTTATGCCCCGTAAAATGCTGAGGAACTATCTTAGTGTCTTAACTAATTGGTTATTCCTTCGCTACCTCGTGGTGGTCGGAGGAACCTTTGCATCCTTTTATGCTTTTATTTCAATGTCTAGCTATATGTATATCAATGAATATCATATTTCAAACATCTACTACTCCTATTTATTTACTTTCATTGCATTGGGCTATCTAATAGGCAATAAAATAATGATCTACCTAAGTAAGAGAGGCAAAAGCAGTCATTACTTAGTTTTAATTGGAGTCAAGATTGCTATTTTTGTAGTAGTCTTAACTGCTTTAAGCATCGCTTTCAGAAATTATACAATGCTATTTATTGGTTTAATTACACTTTCAGGTTGGTTAGTTCGACTAGCAACCGCGTTTATCAATCCTCCCATTCAGGTTGGAGTCATTCATTCTTTTCCAAACCAAAGTTCATACGCCGTTGGCTTACTTAGCTCGCTCCAATATGTATTTGCGGCTTTTGGCTCATGGGTAGTCGGAATAATGCCCTATGAACCAAGCACCAACATTATTGCAACAACAATAATTTTCACTTGCATCACAATTATAATGTTTTGCTTAATAAAACGTCACGAACTTGAATAAATATATCGTTCAATTTGAAACTACTTATTTGTCTAACAGTATCTTGAAAAATTTAGCTACTATGCTATCTTAATTAACGCCTGGTTAGATGTTTTTTTAATTGATTGTAGATTAAAGCAAAAAGCTGAAGGACTACTTTATAGCACTTCAGCTTCTTATTGAAAATATCAGCAATGCTGATAGAGGAAAAATTAGTTAAATAATCTTAACGCGCCTGAAGTTTTGTCTGCAACAGCCATTGAAGTAGCTTTAACAGAAGAAATAACAAATAATTGGTAAACTTGTTCTGGAGTTAAAACACCATTAGTTTTTTTCGAAATTTCATCAAAATTAACCATTTTGTTTAAGTAAACATTATTAGCTTTGTTGGACTTATAAAGGTTGTAATCACAAATATCATAATCTTTAGAGCTATCTTGAAGTTTTTTACCAGTCAAACTAACATACGTAATATTTAATGCATCACCAATAATATTATTTTGATCTGCACCAAAGATATTAAGCGCAGTACGTACTTTTGAACCAGGTTGAGATGCAAGCAATAAAGATTTTAATGAAGTATTTGAAGCCATTGAAGCATTAAATCCATCTCTGAAGCTATCTATAGAAGCAGTACAAGTTGAATGATTAATATTTCCATCTATTACTTTTCTAACGTCAGACTTAGTATCTGCTTTTTGAGTAGTTACAAAATCATTAACACGACCAGTAAATTGATCTTCAGAGAAATAAGTCGCATTAGCTAAAAATACGTTTGCTGTAGTAGAAACAGCACCAACGGTAGCTGCATAAACTTGCGCCTTTTGTCTAAATCTTTGCTAGTATTAGCCTCATGTGATACGATACATCAGCAACTTTTGTTGTATTAACAACAGTTTTCAACCATTTGAAAATCCCCTTGCCTTTTTGTACTTCACTATTTTCATAAGTACACAAGAATAAATTTGCTTCGCGGTTCACAATGAAATATCCACCTTGATTATTCCCACTATCACTAAATAATTGCATGCGAGTATCTTGATATTGATTAATCTCTGATTTTGCTAAATTAAGATTTTGTGCAATATCGTTTCTGCTTGCACCTGGTTTAATACTTGTGATAGCCTGATTTGCTCTAACTAGATGAGGTAAAGATTTTGCTTCATAGGCATTTAAAAATGATACCATCACACTTGAATTACCATTAGCTTTGGCAGTAATTACTAATTGACGATTAAATTCATTATATGAATTATTTTGTGCGCTTTGTGCGTTATTTACTTTAGATAAGTCACCTGATACGTTATTCATAAAATTAGTAAACGCAGTCGTAGTTGGTGCAGCAGCAAAAACAGAAGTAGAAAGAGTTGCAACTAAAGTTCCGATGATCATTTTTAATTTCATTGTTTTTCCTTTAAGAAATTTTACATATTTATTTTTTTAGTACTTACCATCGTATGTTCTGTAGAAATTCGAAGTAAGTCTTTATTGTTTTTCCAAGTGCGGTATTATATTACTTCAACATATCTTTTTCTGTCCCTTGGTGCGACATTTTGGGCGATAGAAAAAACCACCGTTTATCACATTGGAATCATCTTTCATAATTTGACTGAAATTAGCGTTAAAGCACAAACTGATTTCACTATTATCGATAATCAGTAATTCAATCTTTTACATCCTCGAAATATTTGATTCACAAACGCTGACTATTGAGAAAAAAGATAATAAATTATACTTAGAAGCATATAAAATAAGGCATTTCTAAATGATGGCAAATGCTAAGAATCAAATGTGATGAGTAACTTGACGCACTAAGATATACTACAAAAAATTACCTCATGTCATGCTTTTGATAGAAATCCTTGAGTTTAAGTAAAACAGCAATGACATTATTGCTACTATCAAAACACCAATTCCGGTATTTATTGCTCTTATTTCTAATATTTTCAAATCTAAATTGGTAATAATATCCAAAGAAAGAGCAACAAATACAGTCACAAAACATGAATACCCTGCATAGTGTTTAGGTAAAGAGCAAATTAATAAATATGTGCTGGGTAAAAGTAATCCAATTAAGATAAATTTATTACTTATACATAAGACAATAAACGCAGCGATAATGCAGCCACAAATCGTACCACCGAATCTTTGAATTACGCGCTGCCCAATAATTTTTTGCTCAAATTTCAAGACTATCAATACTGTCATTGGCACCCAATTCGGTTGTGGTATATGCCAATGGATTACCAAGTAATAACTAATAGTAGTGGTAATGACTAATCGCATGGCATAGAATAGGTTTTCACGAGTTATATTTAATAGTGGAATAAAGGATATTCTTAATAATTTTGCTGAATTATTTTTAGGTGTAAATTTTTCTCTTAACAAGTTTAGACTGATGAACCATAAGCTAGCTACACAAAAACTTAAACCATAAATAAAGCTTCCTTCCATTGAAAACTTCATCGATGTACCACTTAAGAATAACTCGGTAATCAAAATTATTGTGATATTAGCCCTAGATAAACCAACAATAATAGTAAAGAATATTAAAAATAGTACTATACAATTAAAGTTTGCATTTAACAGACTACCAATGATGATAGCCATGCCACCACCCAAACTGGTCAGACACATATGCCATAAATTGGCTAAGCGATTCATTGAAATCGCGTCTGCTTCAAGAGTCGCAATTACAAGTATTCCTCCTGAAGCAAAAATATAGACTAAGTTATGATCAATAGATTCCAGATACGCCAGATAAAAAATCACATTGAGGATCATAACTCTTAACCCTAAACATCTAACTTCATAGCTAAAATCAAAATATCTTTTTCGTAATATCTTTAACATAAATTTTTATCCTGATTACAGCTATAGTTAGTGCATACTAACAGCGACCACACCTTTGGCTGGCTTGGTTAAGAAAAATGGGATTAATACCAGTACTAATGAGCCAACACAAGCTAAGTAATAAATATCAATATTGGCGATAAAAAAAGTTTGTTGTTGAATATTCTTGGCAATAAGTTGCATTTGTCCGGCAAGTGGTAGCTGAGCGAAAACTCCGTGTTGTAAGCTGATCAGCGTAGGATTATAAGGAGTAATTCTGCTACCTAAATCATGCCATGAAACTTGTTGCTGGCGACTTAATAATGTTGAAGCAATTGAAGTCCCGATTGAATTACCAATATTTCTGAAGAAATTAAATACACCTGAAGCATCATTACTTAACGAATGATTAATACCAGTAAATGCAACCTGTAATAAGATAATAAACGTTGTTGACATACTCATACCCAAAATTGCACTCGTGATTAAATGATAGCCAAGATTCCAAGTACTTCCATAGTGTGCTTGTAACCAGTTTGCACTAATAAATAAGGCTAGCCCCAAGAACAATAACTTACGTTTATCGAAATATTTGCATAATAGCGTAGTGGTTGCTGCACCAATTACAGCAAATACGCCACGAGGAAATGTTATTAACCCAGCAATATTAACGGGAAAACCATACCCGCTTTGCATTAAAGTTGGGTAAAACACTAATACGCTAGCAGCTAAGGTCATGAAGATAAAAACATATAAGCAGCTCAAGACAAAGTTTAAATTTTTAAAAATCTTAAAATCTATAACTGATGTCTCAGTAAGACCACGCCATATGAAGAAAATCAATGCAACTAAACCAATTTCAAAAATAATTACCATTTCATGTGAACTAAACCAGTCTAAGGTATTACCTTCATCTATGAAGTACTCTAAAAGTCCAAATGCGATTGCCATAAATGCAAAACTAATAGTGTCAAATTTTACTAATGATGTCTTGGTTTCTTGCATTTTAAACCAAATTATTAAAAATGCTGTCAAGCAAATTGGGACATTAACATAGAAAATCCAACTCCAGTTAAATGATTCAACTAAATACCCTCCAAGAACAGGTCCAATAATTGGTCCTAGTACCATGGTAATCGTTAACAGAGCGGTCATTTTAGGTCGCTCTTCTTCATTGAAGTTTTCAGCGATATAACCTTGTGCCAGAGCAGGTAAGAAAGCTCCGCCAATACCTTGAATTATCCGAAAAAAAACCATAACTGACAAGCTAGTAGATAATCCACACAAAATAGAAGATACTCCAAAAACTAATGTTGAAATTAGCAACACTTTCTTAGACCCAAAGCGATTACTTACATAGCCAGTCAACATAATAAAAATTGCAGCAGATACAATATAACTGGTGGTTACTAATGACACTTCTTGGAAGTTACAGCTCAATGCTCCCATGATATGCGGTAGAGCTACCCCAACGATAGTTAAATCGACAATTTCGGCTAAGGCAAGTAGACATACCGCAATCGCAACAATAGTGCGCCCCTCGGTCCAAAACCCTTTTTTCATGATAACTCCTCTAAAATAAACTTAATTCCATACTGTATTCTAAATTAAACAAGCTACTGTTAGTAAGTAGGTTTTTAATGACATCCGAAAGCTGCTAAGCTAATCTGTGTTAAATAGTTTTTATTTGAGAATTCGGTAGCCGAATAGTCAATCCATGACTAATGAAATTCTCAGGTATGAAATTAGAATAACCGTATGTATATAATTTGTCATATAGTGCATTGCGGTGACAGACAAGAAACTTAGGTAACAAATCTTTGGTTATAACTTTATCAATCAAATTTTTAGATACATATTTTTTATGATCCTCACTCATTAATCTAGCGATAGTTTTACTATCTAATTTAAGCAGAAAGAAAAATATAATTTGCTTTTGAAATTCAGAAAGTTCAAAAAATTTATTTTCTTCTTTGCAATGAATTTTGCCATACTTATAATACTGATGTAGAACTGAAGATAGATTAAAAGCATTTGGTACATGGAGTGATTCCGCAAGACCTATTATATTACTTGTGCTGAGATTAATAATTGGTATGTAATTTGCAATGATTACTAAACTTTCTTTCCTTAGATTACGAACTAGAAGCACATTAGTTGAAACATTTTCCGCCAGAGATGTTTTTTTGCTTTGTGCTATTATGGGATTATCTAAGATAACTGATAATTCGGCGGATAAAATTTGGGTAGTATTAGCGAGTTTGGCTGGCACAATTTGTTCTAAATTTAAGTTAATAATCCCGCTGGTACTTGTAGCTAGATATTGTGCTAATAATTTGCTGCTATTAACAAGCTCATTAAAACAAATATAGTCTAAACTGTTTTGGTTCATTTAAAATCCTCTATACAGTAATTAAATATAGAGGAATTTTAGCTATTTTATATAATAAAACGTAAGTATGTTTTTACTAACATAACATTATTAACTTTAAGTGTAATTTAATTAAATACTACAAAATCAGTAACTTCAACTAGTATTCCCTCATTAAGAATATTTTGTGGAATAAGCCGAGTATAGCCATTATCGGATAACTTATCATAAAGAGCTTTTCGACTGTAGACACCAAATTTAGGCAACAGCTGACGAGTAAACATTTGATCAATTGCACTCTTAGATATGCTTTTATTTTCGATATTGCTCAAAATTTCTGCAATTGTTGCACTTTCCAAATTTAATAAGAAGAAGAATATTACTTGCTTTTCGCGTTCTGTTAGCGAAGGACCTTTCAATTCATGCAGATCTAAATCGCCATTTTTATAATATCTAGCTAAAATATTTGATAAATTAAATACATCTAATAAATTCACAGATACGTGTAATGCTACTAAATTATGCGTTTGTGGATTAAACACTGGAGAATAAGCAGCTATCGCAACTTTTGTCCCTGCCAAAGGAAGAGATCTTGCAATTAAAATTTTAACGATTTTCTTTTCATTAATCGCTTTTTTTCGATATTGGTTAATTTTAGGATCAAGCAGTAACTTTTTTAATTCCTCTGGCGTAACTCCCATAGTTGCAACCCATTCCGACGCAAAAATTGAGTTAAGTTCAAGGTCAAGAACACCACAATGCATACCTTTCGTATTATTACTAACAATATTAATCCCATCCAAATAACTTTTTACAAATAATAAATCACTTTCTTGTTGACTCATTTAATATCCTTAGCCTAAATTAAAACAAACTAATCTACTGAAATATACCACTATATAACAGAATATTAACATAGATTAATTTGAAAAATTTAGTTTAAGTGTTTTTTATGTCTTAAATATTATGGATTATATTCATTTTAACCAAAAATCTAGATTATTTCCTCAGATTGGTCTAATTTTAACTTCTTGATAAAAAATGGTAAGGTTATACTTTGTATAATTAACGTAAACAAAATAACCACAAAAGTAATCAGTAAAATTTGGTTGCGCATTGGAAATTCGGTATTGCTACTTATCATTAGCGGAATCGCCAGAGCAGCAGCCAGAGAAACTGCGCCACGCATTCCAGACCAAGCAACAATAAAGACTTCAGCAAAAAATTTTTTATTTAGATTATCACTAAAGTTTCCACACTGGTTGGACAACCACACTCGCAAAGTCGACAAGGGAAAAATCCAGATCATGCGCGCTAAAATTACTACAAGACTAAGGAAGAACCCCGCGGCGATTAAATGTTGCAGTTCAAGCATGGAGAATTGGTGCGTCAGTTCAGGTAATTGCAAACCTAGTACTAAAAATACACCTGCATTTAACAGGAAAACTAACACCTCCCAAAATTCTTTAATTCGGAGTTTAATATGTGCTGCATTTAACTCAAAAGAATAATAAGCAGTATATAATCCACAAGTCACAACAGTCAGAACCCCTGACAAGTGAAAATGCTCAGAGATTGAATATGCAAACAATGGTACCACTAATGAGAGAATTGTTGCAAGAGTAGCATCTTTTGCTTTTACTAAGATTTTATGATTGATAATTCCAAAGCCGAACCCAATAACAACGCTTAGTATCGAAATTTTAAGAAAACTAAATCCCGCCCAGCCAATTGCAAAGTGATTAGTATTTACCATATCCAATGCATATTGATAAATAATCAATGCGCTTGCATCGTTAATTAAACTTTCACCTTCAATAATGGTAATGATTCGTGGCGATAATTTTAGCCCTTTGGTAGAACTTGTTGCAGCTATCGCATCTGGTGGAGAAATTAATGCACCGATCAACCAACCGAGTGGCCAACTAATACCAGGAATAAATCGATGTGCAAAGTAAGCAACAATTCCAGCAGTAAATAAAACTAGTCCAACTGCTAAGGTGATAATTTGTAGGCGCCACATCTTGAGCTCGTCAAAACTTATACTCTGTGCAGCATCAAATAATAATGGTGGTAGTACTAGTAAAAAGAAAAAATGTGGATTTAATTCAATTAAAGCAGTATGTGCAACTAAACTAATAATTAGTCCAGTTAGTAAAAATAAGATTGTACTTGGTAACTTGGTATATTTACCGATAGCCCCAGTAACTAGAATTGTTCCAAGTAAAATCAAAATTAATTCAACATTATTCATAACAAGCTCCTACATTTAAACACCGGTATGTTAACTAATTTTTACTCAATTTGAAAAGTACACTTTTACTAACATAGTTATGTCATTAAAAGCTGAGTAGTTATTTTCTTAGCAAAAATTTACAATACCGCATTGCTAAAACTAGTTAAAGGAAATCAACATGAAAAAATTTTCTCAGATATTAACTGTTATCATGTCATTAGGATTAGGAGCTTGCGCATTTCTTGCACCATCATATCAAAGACCGCAAGTTGATGCACCAACTAGGACAAAAAGTGGTTTACCAATTGAATCAAGTAATGAAGACTACAGTAAATTGGAGTGGTGGAAAAAAATGGATGATCCGGTATTAAACCAATTGATTACACAGGCACTAGCGAATAACAACCAAATTCAAATGGCACAAGGCAATATCATGCAAGCCCAAGCCCAATTAAAAGCCGCTCAATATTCTTGGTTACCAACATTAAGTGCAATGGGTGGTGGCTTTACCGGCAATGCATGGGGTACTAATTTCACCCCTGAAGGTGGTAGTAGCACTAGTATGGCAAATACCAATTTTAGTGGCTATTATGGTGGATTTGTACCAAATTACACCTTAAACATTTTTGCGAATATTAATCAAACCCGTTTAGCTCATGCATCACTTGATATGAAGAATGCAGCAATGAGTGCAACACGCCTAAGTGTAATTGGGCAAGTAAGTGGAGCTTATTTCATGTTACTTGGACAAAAGAAACAATTACAACTCCAACAAGAAATGGTTAGTGATTTACAGAAGTTAGCTGAACTCCAAAAAGTCCAAATTCAAGCTGGCGCGAGTGATGCCTCAATGCTCGCAATTTTGCAACAGCAAATCACAACTAATCAAGCCAAGCTGCCGCAAATTGAAGATAGTATTGCACAAACTGAAAACGCCTTACAAGTATTATTGAGTAAAAATCCAGCAACGGTCGCAACACGCAATGATATTGATAATCTTAATCTAGAAAGTATGGTACCGGCAAACTTACCGTCAACAATACTCAAAAACCGTCCGGATATTATGATGGCAGAAGATAACCTACGTATGGCGAATGCCAATATTGGCTTAGCTGATTCAATGTTTTTCCCGACTATTTCATTAACCGGACTGGCAGGTGGTGCAAGTACCGCTTTATCAGGGTTATTTAGTGTCACCAGTGGTTTCTGGGCAGGTCAAGCCGCAGCTGCAATGCCAATTTTAAATGCTGCTAGTTACGAACAAGTAAAAGCCGCTAAAGGCGGTTATTATGTTGCTTACTATGATTATATGCAAACCGTCCAAACAGCTTTTGCCAATGTTGACAATACCTTGACCAATCAACAAAAGATGAATCAAGCTTATGCAGTTACGGTCCAAGCCAAAAATTCTGCCCAAAAATATTATACCATTACAATAGCCAAATTTAATGCCGGTGCCAAAGACCGCCGTGATGTTATTGGTGCCAAACTAGATGTGGATATGGCTAATATTCAGCTCAATCAAGCTAAGATGCAACAGTTAGATAGCATAGTGCAAGTCTATCAAGCTTTAGCGGGTGGTTATAATGCGGAGAGTAACTTAAGCGCACCACGCAAAATTAGCTAATTAAATCAATGATGTCATTAAAAGCTGAGTAGCAAATCCTTAATTAAATCTTTATAATTCGCACAGTTTATCAAATTATTTACAGGAAGTAACAAATGAATACAACAACAGTTAAAACCATAGCTAAAGCATGTACTCTTATCGCAGTTATCGCTGGTGGTACTTATTGGTATTTTCAGCATATGGCACTTTACCCGAGTACTGAAGATGCATACGTGAATGCAAGTTTAGTTAACGTTGCACCCAAAGTAAATGGCTATGTGACTGACGTATTGGTAAAAAATGATCAATTGGTACATAAAGGAGATGTACTATTCAGAATTGAGGCTAAAGACTATACGGTACAATTAACTCAACAGCAGCAGGCTTTAGAATATGCGAAAGAACAAGCGGCAAGTGCTAAAACTCAGATTAGTAGTGCTCAGGCTGGTGTAGTGAGCGCTCGTGCTAACTATGTACATATGCAAGAACAAGTTGCCCGCTATAGTCAAATGAATAATCAAGAAGCCGCGTCTACTGAAGATCTCCAAAAATATCAAACACAATTGACACAAGCTAAAGCACAATTAACTCAAGCAGAAAATCTAGTTATACAAGATGATGCATTATTATCGGCTGCCAATGCACAGATAGAACAAGCACAAAGTGGTGTGCAAAATGCACAAAACCATGTTGGTTATACGGATGTAACCTCTGCAGTTAATGGTTATGTAACTAACATGTATTTAACACCTGGTCAATATGTTAGTGCAGGACAGCAGGTATTTGGTTTAGTCGACAATGATAGTTGGTGGATTGACGCTAATTTTAAAGAGACTGATTTGGAAAGGATTAAAGCTGGTGAACCTGTGGCAATTAAGTTAGATATGTATAAACATGGCAAATATACTGGAATTGTACAAAGTGTTAGTTATGCTAGTGGTGGAACATTCTCATTGTTACCTGCTCAAAATGCTACCGGCAATTGGGTAAAAGTAACCCAACGTTTCACTACACGCATCAAGGTTAAAAATAACGCAGAATATCCGTTGCGTGTTGGAGCTAGTGCCGATGTAGAGGTTGATACCACCCATAAAAAAATCAGTTAATTGACGATAAAACATCACTTCCATTAATTATTAAGGTGAATAAACCTGCTTTGAGCCAAACTTTTTATAGCTAAGTTTTTTATAAACAGAAACCTCTGCACATTAATTTATTTTAAGTAGAAATATTGTAAAACATAAATTAATTGCTGGGTTGCTCAATTAAATAAGATTAAAATTAGAAAATTGACAACTAAATTTGTTACAAATTATACAATTTATTTTTATGTGCAGAGGTTTCAACATAAAGATTGCGGTTAACTTAATAAATGTTTACGACTGATAGCTTTTAGTTATTGAAATAGAAAAACACTATGAACAATTTTAATAATAATGTAATATTTTTAGTTTTGAGTATGTCTTATTCATCCTTATGTTTTGCAAATAATATCGAATCTGGTAATATATTTAAATATTATGATAATAATCTAAGCGTCGCATATGAGTATGGAACATATCAAGATACATCAACCCAATCTGGAATTGGTATATCTGCTGAGGCACTTTTTGATAATAATTTATGGTTAAATGGATCTGCATTGGGGCTACTTACGTATGATATTACCAATAATAACCAGGGGTTAAATAATTTACTTCAAAATAAGTCAGGTAGCTCATTTACACTCCGTGGCGGCTATGCTTTCAATGTAGTTAAGGATTTGAATTTTATTCCATATATAGGTTTCAATTATAGCAATATGCTGGTAGATTATAACTATGATAGTGTACAGTACATTGTATTTGAAAATCCATCATTTAATACAATGTTGGGGATAATTAACGAATACAATATTATCGATAAAAGACTAAAACTCCGCCTTGATATTGGTTTAGACTATTCAGTTCATGAGGCTGTTTTACCTAACTCAAACCAAAATTTGGCAAATCTTGGACATATAAGTTACTCCTACTATGCTCTCAATATATCACCAGAGCTGCAATATAATATTACAAATCGTATTACTATTAGCGGCAGCTATACCTTAGGGAATCGCTTTGCGGGGAATGCTAATCCGGTGAATGTGTACTTCCCAAGTATTAACGTAAACTCTGCAAATGCTCTCTCTGATAGTGGAATCTATAATATATTTGGGCTTAAATTAGGTGTTTTATTTTGACCATAAGGAATTGTGTATTTAACAATACTTATTTCTATGGCTTAGATAAGTCATAAAGTTTATCTGAAGTCGAACTTTAAAAAATAGTCATAGAAATGAAATTTTTCTAATTTTACAGAAAAAATTATTATGCAACGAGTAATTATTTTAGGTGGTGGATTTGCTGGACTAAGGGTAGTTAGTCTCTTGTCTAAATCTTCACAATTTGAAGTGATCTTAATTGATCGCAAAGATTATTTTGAAGTTACTTTTGCCCAAGTGGCGGCTCTTACTGCTCCAGTATTGATTGGAAATAGATCCCGTATTCTTTATCGTCATTTAACTCAAGTGCAATTCATACAAGATAACGTGATTGGTATTACTAACTCTGAGTTAATTTTAGAAAAAAATGATAAGCTCAAGTTTGATTTCTTAATTGTAGCAACAGGTTCTGGGTATTCACGGTTTGAGATTGGCAAGCCCAGCACCAATTTAAGTTTATCTCAGCGTAATCAATCAAATCAGAGAGAATATCAAAAACTATTTTCTGCTCAAAAAATACTTATTATTGGCGGCGGTCCTGTAGGTGTTGAACTCGCTGGAGAAATTAAAAGCAAATACAAGACTAAGGAAGTAACACTTATTCATTCTGGTACAAGATTACTGCCATTTCTTAAACAAGAAGCTAGTAACAAAGCGATTAGTTTACTCAAAGATATAGGCGTAAAAGTTGAGCTAAACCAGCGTTTGCAGCGATTAGATGAATATAATTATCAAGGAATGACAAATAACAAAACTTATACTGCAAATGTAGTATATCAAACAACTGGGGCAAAGCCTAACAACAAAGTTCTTATAGATTACCTGCCTGAAGCTCTGGATATTAGCGGGCAGATAATTGTTGATGAATTTTTTAAAGTTATAACTACAGAGAATATATATGCTGTAGGTGATGTAAATAATGTTCCTGAAGCTAAATTAGGATTTTTGGCTAATTTACAAGGTGAGCATCTCTCGCGTAATTTGATCAGGATGTTATCTGGCAAAAAATTAAAAAAATATAAGCCTCATAAGACAATTGCAATCGTACCGATTGGTCGGAATAAAGGTGTTATTCAGTTACCATTGCTAATATCTGGTTTAAAATTCTTGATTAGAATGAAAACCAAAGATTTTTTTATTGCTAAATATTTAAAATTATATTCAGATAAATAAAAACTAAGTCACAAATACATAGGCTTAGATGTTCACTTATTGATCATGCACATTAACCTTAGTTAAAATAAATTTGAGGGCATATAAGAAAATCATAACAATCAAGACGGCAAGCAAAGTATAAATAACCCTATACTCAATCCTATACATCGCTTCATTGTTCATTAAAGCAATTGTTAGTAATACCGATAATGTAACCAAAGCAGTAAATGAACCATAGTGGCGCGATATAGCGATAACAGTCAGATAAAATACCGGAAAAATCATTAATGCAAAAATCAACTGACTATGAATTAGCAAACAACAAGCCAGTGCCACACCACCACCAATTAAAGTGCCAATGACTCTTAGTGTAATTCGGGAAATTGAAATTGCATGGTTACTCTTTATGATTAAGAAAGCAGTCAATGGCAACCAATAGCCATTGGCTAAATGATAATGAATTGATATAAAATTACATAGTACTACCGTAAATAGCATAATCACATTATAAACTGTTTTTTGTATATTAATCTCAAGGTAAGGCATATTATTGATAATATTTCTCTTGTTATCACTTAATTTTATTTTTTCTAATACAAATATTCTGATAACACCACTAAATACAATTAGCAAGCCACCAAGCATATAAGAGAGCGAATAAGTGACAATCATACTGGTGTTACTGGCTGGCATTCCACTACCAAGAATAAAGCCCTCAAAAGTATAAAGAAATAGTCCTGCAACTAGACCATGCGCCTGATTGGAGAAAATTACCCACGGTAAAATCATTAGGATAAAAACTGTTGATAACCAGATATTATTCGCAGAAAAGCAACCAATCCCATAAGCAATACCTGCTGCTATAGAAGTGATTAATCCATAATATATGCGCTGAGTTGGATGATATTGGCTAGAGTTGAAAGATAGCATTACACTATTCATTAATAACCCTGTCATTATAATAATCAATTCAACTTTATGCAATTTACTAATATACAATAGTGCCAAAACTAGGCCAAATAATGAAGTTTGGAGTGCAATAAGATTTATTTGACGATCATCGTCAAAGTAATTTAGCAATATCTTTTTTAGCTTCATATCTGTTAGTCCTTTAAATGAAGCATTATACTGTAATTTAAATAATTTTTAAATACCTCTTGACAATTAGTTCAAGTTTGAATTAATATTACGCCATATAGTTCAAGTTTAAACTAATTTCACAGAGAAGAAAATGCAGTTTATAAAAACAATTCGTGAGTTACTCAATGTTGCCCACTTATTTGAAACAATCTCTTCCACTCATGTACGCTCCTTAGGTTTAACACCGGGGCAATTTGATGTAATCGCAACGTTAGGTAATCAGCCACCAATGACCTGTAAAGAACTGGCTAATAAAACTCTTATGGTCAAAGGTAATTTAACAGTCATCTTAGAAAGTTTATTAAGAAAAGGGTTCATAACTCGCACTATAAATCCAACAGATGGGAGAAGTGCTTTGATAGGTCTTACAGAGTCAGGAGTAGATTTATTTAATAAAGTATTTCCTGCTGTTACCCAATTCTTTGAACCAATCTGTACACAATTTGATGAAAAAGAGATGGAGCAACTACGACAAGAGCTAATCTTAGTAAAAAATAAGTTAAACGAATTCGTATAATCTTAAATAAGTGTATTATTAAAAAGGAACTACAAATGACTAAATTATTATATATAAATTCGCATCCTGGTAATGCGGAATACTCAAAATCGCAGCAAATTGCTGAAGATTTTTTACAAAGCTATTTAGCAAAGCACCCTGATGCACAAGTAACCAAGCTTGATCTATGGCAACTTGACGCACCGGATGTTGATTCTGTAGTTTATAGTGCATTTGGCGTATTAATGAGTGGAGGCTCGTTTGAAAACCTTAATGCAGAGCAACAAAACGCGTTAATGAAACGTCAAATTGTAATTGATCAATTCATCGCACATGATAAGTATATTTTTGTAGCACCGATGTGGGAATTCAGTTTCCCTTCGGTACTAAAGAAATACCTTGATATTATCTGTGCAGCACGTCAGACTTTCCAATATAATGAGTTTGGACTGCCTGTTGGGCTACTAAAAAATAAAAAAGCGGTTTTTGTTCAAGCTAGTGGTGGGGTTTACTCTCCAGAAGCCCGTGCAGGATTCCGCCCTATGCTGGCAGATCATCCGCAAGCAGAAGAATTATTAGCTACTTTTGATCAGCTGGGTAATTATGGTGAACCAATTGTCCGGGCGACCTTGGCAATCATGGGCGTACATGATTATCAACATATTATGGTTCCGCTACAAGCAAAACCTGATTATGCGGCTGCAGAATTTAACTCTTCATTAACTAAGGCTAAACAATTAGCCACTACTTGGTAACTTTTTAAAGGAAAATACAATGAAAAAATATCTAATCGCACTAGGTCTATCTGCTGCATTTAGTGGTTTTGCGAATGCTGAAACCTATAACTTAGAACCAACTCACAGCTATGTCGAGTTTCATTATAATCACATGGGGTATTCTAATCCATCTGGTAAGTGGTACGCAACTGGAACAATTAACTTTGAAAGCAAAGAGATCGCTAAAAGTTCAGCAAATATCACAATCGCGGTTGGCGACATTGTTACAGGGATTCCAAAACTTGATGAGCATCTAAAAAGCGGAATGTTCTTTGATGTAAAAAAATACCCCACTGCTAAATTTGTTGGCGATAAAGTAAGCAATATTCAAGGTAATCAATTTGACTTGAACGGTCAACTAACCGTACATGGCGTAACTAAACCAGTTACTTTACATGTAACTCAAAATAAATTAGCGCCTAATCCAATGAATGATATTCAAACAGCTGGATTCAGTGCAACTGCCAGCATCAAACGCTCTGATTTTGGAATTGCCAACTATGTTCCTGCAGTTAGTGATGAAATCAATTTAAACATTGAAGTTGAAGCACAACTCGCAGCTAAAAAATAGACTATCCTACGAAAAAGGCTAAGAGATGATCTTAGCCTTAATTTATCCTAATTTCTAAACGCAGGAATCATCGTTACTTCAACCTTTTCCTATTTCTTTGTATGCAAGCTTAGTTACGAAATGCCCAAAATTTACTAATTAGGAATGTCACAAATGGCGCAACAAATGTCGGTGCCAAGCCCCACTCAGGACTAAGCAATAAAACTTTGGTTATAAAGCGAACCCCTCCAACATTGATTACCATCCCGATCATTGAAGTTACCAAGAATTTTACAAATTCACGCCTAGAGTAACGATGCTTCTTAAAAGTATATTTGATATGCCCGACATAAGCAACAAACATCCCACCGATATTACCCAAAATCATCGCAACAGATGGGAAAACCCCAAAATAACGATGCGCAATCCAATAAATCAAATCCTGTATGATTAGCGCAGAAATTCCCACCGCCCCATAGACCAGAACTTCACGGACATGACGACGTTTGATTTTCTTAACATGCTGCTTTATCATTTGCGTGGAAACCCCTTCTTGGCATAAACTTGTAACAGTGAAACTGCAGCAGGAGTGATACCAGATACTCGAGAAGCTTGTCCGATATTCTCTGGCATCAATTTGCTTAATTTTTGCACGACTTCAGTAGATAGTCCACTAATTTTGCTATAGTCGATATTATTCGGTAGCTTGATCTCATCCAAATAAGCAAGTTTACCGACTTCTTCTTGCTGACGCGCAATATAACCAGCATATTTAATCTGAATCGCGACTTGTTCACAGATGCGTTCATCGTCACTAACCGCTTCCGTAAATCCTGGTAATTGCGCTAAAGTTGGGTATTCAAACTCAGGTCGTTTAAGCATATCATGTAATGAATATTCACGCTCTAGCGGACCAGAAAACAAAGCCTCTGCCGCAGTACCATTGATATTTGCCGGGTGAACGAAGATTTTTTTCAGACGCTCAATCTCACCAAAAACCGTATCGCGTTTATAGCAAAAAGCATTCCATTGCTCATCGCCAACCACACCAAGATTACGTCCGATTTCTGTTAAACGCAAATCAGCATTATCCTCACGCAGCTGTAATCGGTATTCTGCGCGTGACGTAAACATCCGGTATGGCTCGCTAACGCCTTTAGTAATCAGATCATCAACCAATACGCCAAGATAAGCTTCATTACGGCGCGGACACCAAGCCTCTTGCTCTTTAACTAATAAACCTGCATTTAAGCCAGCCAAAAGCCCTTGTGCTGCGGCTTCTTCATAGCCCGTTGTACCGTTGATTTGCCCAGCAAAAAATAAGCCACCGATTAATTTGGATTCAAGGCTGGATTTGAGATAGGTTGGATTGAAGTAATCATATTCAATCGCATAACCGGGGCGTAAAATATGTGCATTTGCCATGCCTTTCATCGAACGGACTAAACCAATCTGAATGTCGAAGGGTAAAGAAGTCGAAATTCCATTCGGGTAGTATTCGTGAGTAGTCAGCCCTTCTGGCTCTAAGAAAATTTGATGTGAATCTTTATCAGCAAAGCGATTAACCTTATCTTCAATTGAAGGACAATAGCGCGGACCGACTCCTTCAATAACTCCAGTAAACATTGGTGAACGATCAAAGCCACTGCGAATGATGTCATGAGTTTGGGTATTAGTATGAGTTATCCAGCATGAAATTTGCTGTGGATGATCTTCACGTTTACCCATAAATGAAAATACTGGCGTTGGACTATCCCCTGGTTGTTCTTCAAGCACGCTAAAATCAATCGTCCGTCCGTCAATTCGTGGTGGAGTACCAGTTTTTAGCCGTCCAACCGGCAATTCATAATCGCGTAAACGTTCAGATAAACGAATAGATGCTGGATCACCAGCGCGTCCACCAGTATAATTTTGTAAGCCAATATGAATTCGACCGCCAAGAAAAGTCCCTGAAGTCAAAACTACCGATTTCGCTTTAAAAATAATCCCGCTCTGAGTCATCACTCCAGTTACATGATCGTTTTCAATAATGATATCGTCAACTGCTTGTTGAAATAAGGTTAAATTAGGTTGATTTTCCAGCGCATAGCGAATGTAGGCTTTGTATAAAATGCGATCGGCTTGTGCACGAGTTGCGCGTACCGCCGGACCTTTGCTGCTATTTAAGGTGCGAAACTGAATCCCAGCATGATCTGCCGCGCGCGCCATGATTCCGCCTAACGCATCGACTTCTTTAACCAAATGTCCTTTACCAATCCCGCCAATTGAAGGATTACATGACATCTGCCCGAGTGTTTCAATATTGTGGCTTAGCAATAAGGTTTGTAGCCCCATACGACTGGCAGCCAAACAAGCTTCAGTTCCGGCATGACCGCCACCGATCACAATCACATCAAAATGTTTATCAAAAATCATAATTTTATCTGTACTTTTTATTAGAATAAGGGCTTATTTTAGCACAGCCAACTTGATTAAGATTGATGTGATTTACTGGAGAAAAACCAAGCTCCTAAAACTCTTTGTTAACCATCATTACACTACCAATCAATTTGCAGGAGCTGATGCTATAGTTTTAGCACTGGCAATGGGCGCCGAACTTGTAGTAGCTGTGGTTTTAGCTAGTTTATATTTACATTTCTTTAACTGATTGTTAAGAAATTTACAAGTCATATAGCTATTTTTATCGTCCTGAAATTTAACTACATCTATCGTGAATTGAGATGAACCATCTACTTGATTATAATCCATTGAAGAACCCGCATTCGCATTATGCATTTGAGCATTTTGATTAGGTGTTGGTTCGTCATGTTCAATCACTTTCGCATTTTTACAATTCATCAGTAAATTGCTAATCGTGCTTTGTGGGGATATTTTCTTTCCATTACACGTAAAGTGAGTAGGATCTTTGTAAAAAGCTGAATTAAAGTCTATTTCAGTCATCGCAAAAGATGTGCTCACCGTACATAAAGCAAGTAATGATAAATATTTTTTCATAAAGTCCTCCTGTTATAAAGTTACCACGTATAGTATACACCAGATTGTATCTCAATTGGTTGATAATTATTGTCTGGCAAACCAGCTGGAGCAGCATTTGGGTTATACCACTGCTGAGCATAAACCCCAAATAAATATAAGCCACGTACCTGTGGAAGTGGATAATTCAAAACTAAATCCAATTCTTGCAGTCCATTTGTAGTTGGATTATTATTACCGACATAGACATAACTTGGCTGGAATATCAAATTTTGCCCCCAACTACCAAGACCAAACTGTCCTTGGACCTTATACATATTACCTGGCTGTCCCGTAGTTACCATGTTATATGACCAAGCTTCAGAATATAAAGGATCTACTTGCAATGATTGCGTGTATGGAGAAACAAACGCTCCGCCATTATATGACCCGCTAGCTCCCCACATCGTATTTGCACTTAAATTAAGTTGCCACATTGTACTATATGACCACCCTACTTGAACACCACCAATTGAGAACCCCCTGAGCTGACCAGTTTGCGCGAATACATTTGCACCGTAAGATTTTCCAGATGAGGCATACTGCCCGTCCCATTGATTATAAGTTACACCAGTAAAAACATTGTAAGTACCGCCTGCGAACAGCTTTTCTGCCCAGTTTTGCTCTTTAATCTCACTTTCAGTTAATTTTGAAGTACCACCACCAGACAACATCCAACCGTATGGATTTTGAAAATAGTTATATCTACCAATAAAACTTGCATTGGAATTATTTACTACCGCAGCAGTGCTCGTAGTTGCTGGGGATGTTGGCTGCACCGATGACTCACTAACGTCTGCCAGCGAACAAGTTGAAGCCACTGCTAAAGTTAAATATAATATTTTTTTCTCTACTACATGACAGAAATCAATTTCTGTCATGTAGTAAGATAGTTTTTATAAATACTATACGTCGATATTTCATCTGTTCTGCTTGAGTAATTTTAACCGTTCGCGATCTATGTAAAGCCAGTGTAAAGTCAATTCCTGTTTTACAATTATTTCCATGCACT
The DNA here is from genome assembly GCA_035438765.1 of Burkholderiales bacterium. GTDB lineage: Bacteria > Pseudomonadota > Gammaproteobacteria > Burkholderiales > UBA11063 > Aquella. The sequence continues at coordinate 27,210 of DAORIZ010000023.1, forward strand.
CCCAACTCTTGGTTTAAAATACTACTTAGCTGACCAATCTTCATTTTAGGTACTATCTTTCTTTTCTTGGTCGAAAATTCGATAAATTAACCTATTTTTGAAAAGATGGTCAGCTTTTTTATTTTCTGTCATGTAGCAAGATTTTTTACACAAAAAAGTTAACACTCTCACTAAAATTATTATGATTCGTTAAAATTGTAAGGTACTATAAAGATGGTACGGATCAATTAATAAGGTTCTCTTTATCAATAGCGTCGTTATGCTTATTTGGCTGCTGAAGCTGTCACATTGCTACTATTCACTTTTCTCGCCGTTTCTGCTGATGACGTTACTTTGGCTGTTTTGGTAGGCTTTGCTTTACATTTAACAAATTTATCGTTTTTGTAATAGCATACTAAATAAGTACCTTTATCTGAGTAAAATTCAACTTTATCCATAAAATTTTCGTCATCATCAGATGGATGTTGTACCATTGTCATTGCAGCACCCCCCATCGGGATGCGCTCCATAATCGGTCCTGATTGCAATTCATGCATAATAACTTTTGCTTTAGTACAGTTCATTTGTAATATAGCGACAGTAGAACTTGATGTTACTTTGATTTTATTACATGTATAGTCGTGAGCGTCTACATCAACGGTAGTCATCGCAAATGTACTATTTATACTAACGGTAGATAAAATAGCCAATATTTTTTTCATATGATTTCCTATAAAATGTTACCAAGTATAAAATATACTAGCTTGAATTTCAATTGGTTGATAGTTACCATTTGGAACTGTTGAACCAAGTGCTGGATCATTGTTTGCATTAGGGCTATACCATTGTTGCGCATATGCACCAAAAACATTTAGTCCGCGAACTTGTGGAATTGCGTAATTTAGGATTAGATCTAATTCTTGTAGTCCATTAGTTGCAGGGTTATTGTTAGCAACATAAACATAAACAGGACGGAACAATAAATTTTGTCCCCACCAACCAAGTGCATATTGAGCTTGAGCTTTATACATATTGCCTGGCTGTCCTTGGGTTACCATATTGTACGACCATGCCTCAGTGTAAACTGGATCTACTTGTAACGCTTGCGTATAAGGTGACACAATCGCACCACCACCCCAAGCATTATCTGGACCCCACATAGTATCGGCGCTCAGATTTACTTGCCATAAATTTGTGTCATATGCCCAACCAAGATTCACACCCGCCACATAACTTTGGATGTTACCTGCTCCTGTTGCGGCATTGGTCATTGCATTACTTGCTTGCAACCATTGTTGATCGGTTGCAAACTGTGCCGCAAAGCTAAATGAGTTTTTACTACCTTTTATTGGGAAGTTGATCGTTCCATCACCGTACATAAGTGTACCATAGTTATCAAATTGATATCCCCAGAATCGCGCATTGTAATTACCGCTGTTATCGGTATATTGTGCACCGAGTGCCACAGTTCCATTGGAGTTATTATTTGATCCTGCTTGTTGTGTGAGCCAACTACTATAATTGGTTGTGCCAGTAAAACCCCATGATGCGCCTTGTTCTGCGCCATTAAAGCCCAATGCTGTTAAGACCCAACCACTTCCAGCATATACGTTAACATTAAAACCTTGATAACTAGTAGGTACTGGCATATTGCTATAGTACATTGTTCCAGACAACCATGGGCTATTGCTAAAGGCGAGATACCCAACATCAGCATTTACAATATTATCGTACTGATATTCGAGGAATGCTAGTGGTATAGTGTATGATGTAAAAGTTGGCACGTATTCAGATGCATAGCGGCCAGACACTGGTGAACCTGGCACGATAGGATTTACCACATTATTAAGACTATTAATTGGGTCCATGGCCGAAAAAGCACCACCTATTGAGAATCCACCAAGTTGACCTGTTTGTCCAAAGATAGTTCCACCGTAACCTGTTCCAGCTTGTTGGTAATAACCATCCCATTGATTGTATACAGCTCCAGTAAATACATTATATGTTCCGCCAGCGAATAATTTCTCTACCCAATTTTGTTGTTCAATTTGACTTTCTGTTAAATGTAAAGTTCCACCACCACTAGGCATACCAGCATATGGATTTTGATAATAATTATAGCGACCAATAAAATTTGCGTTAGGGTTGGTTGATGTAGTAGGAGTGGATGCAATTTGTGATATAGCCGTAGCAGATTCTGCGCCATCTGCAACTGCATTTACGGCAAATGATGCAAAAATCAAACATAACAACTTTTTCATATTAATATTATCTTTCCAATAAATTTATAGTATGAACGAATTCTTGCTACATGACAGAAATTAATTTCTTGCATTTTATCTCCATCGGTAAGTAACTAATACACAGTGAAATAAGCCTTATCGCATCGTATATCTAAAAAAGCTACTTTGTCTATAACCATGCTTTTTCAGCATAATTGGCTGATAGCTAGCTCTGACCAATTTTCATTTTAGGTACTATCTTTCTTTTCTTGGTCGAAAATTCGATAAATTAACCTATTTTTGAAAAAATGATCAGCTTTTTTTATTTTTTGTCATGTAGCAAGATTTTTCTCATAGAAAAACCTAGTTTAATCATTTATCACTGTATTATATCACATTTAACGCTTTACGAGGCTAATAGACACTTACTTTGCAACATTATACAACATTAACTTGCAATGTTTTAGCATCGCGCCACAACAATAAACTACACAAACTTGGATTTCTGTCTACGCTACTTACTGAACAGGAATATTATTCAATATTTTCCGCAAATAACCATTATTAAAACCACTGTATTGATTACCCGTATTGTAAGCGCTAAGAGCTTGTTGTAACGCTAGCTGCGGATCTCTGGTGCGTTTTTTTGCTGCAATATAGTTTTTGGTGAGAATGTCGCCACTAACTCGCAAATTTAAGCATGGATTAAAAAGTTGCTCTGGTTTTAGCTTATATTTTCTGATATTAGCAATATTAACTTGCCCCAATCCAACATCAAAATTATAACCATGTTGATCCAAATATTTCACCCAAGCAATTGCCTGCGATTCAGTCTTGGGTTGGTATTTCAAAATTGCACCGTTTAAACCAATTGCTAAGGGGTTACCTTTGGATTCAGTTTTTACCAGCGTCACCATTGTAATGGGTGCAACAGTTGGGCTACATTGTTTGGCAAGCAGCATTAAGTCAAGCGGCATTTATCTCCACGAACTTCAAAGATTAATTAGTTGAATACGTCACACTATTTGTTAACTTATTTAATAGCAAGTCATATATTTTTTGATTAATAACAGGGGCTTATTTTAGCATAGCCTATATGGTTAAAACTGATACAATTTAATTTTAGATAAATAGCAACAATTTTAATGAAATTAAAACCTATAAGCCACTTATATTGTACAAATTAATTGGATTTAAGATAACAATCAAAAACAAAGTGCAAAATTTAAGTGCATACTGTTAAAATAGTGTTACTACATATACTCGTAGTATTTGCGGTCAGATGAAATGATCGGCGGATGACAAATACTCACCAGATACTAAGATAGCATTTATAACAACTCCAAATTAACAAAGATGGATAATAGACAATGAAAAATTTTATTATTTTTAGCATCTACTTACTCTTCAGCCTGTCTGCCTGTAATTCAGGTAACATTGTGGCTACTACCAGCAATCAAGTCAATAATGTCGCAGAAATAGTTATTGATAAAGGTCCTGATTCCTTGCCCGAGAGCAGAGCCACTACTAATATTTTATATACTACAATTAGAGTATGTAGCCCCGGTTCAATAACTAATTGTTTAAGCATAGATCATGTACTCTTAGACACTGGTTCAACAGGACTCAGAATAATAAACTCAAATGCTATTGACGCTCTTAGGTTACCTCGTATGCTATATAACGAAAGTTTGGTAAATGAGTGTACCTCCTTTCCTCGTGGGTATGTTTGGGGCTCAATAAATTATGCTGATGTATATTGGGCTCATGAGATTGCCCCTAACATTACGCTACAGATTATTGCGAATACTACGGCGCCCGTCCCATCAAGCTGCCTAGACTTTTCACCACCAAATCCTATTCATACTGTAAGTGAATTACGTGCTAATGCTATAATGGGAATTGGAAATATGGTATATGATAAAGAATCAGATGTTTTAGGTATTGAAAGCAGCGGAGCTGGTTACTACTCTTGTAGCAATAATAGCTGCTCTCATATCAATATACCTGATACGAGTCAGGTATCCAATATAATTGCGCAATTTAAAGACAAAACTGTTACAAATGGTTACTTAATTCAATTACCTGAAGTTTTAGAATCATATACGGACATACTTAAAGGACAAATTGTATTTGGTTTGAATACTAAGTCTAATAATCAGATATCTACGCAGGCAAAAATATTTCGCGCAATGCCTTTGGGATACATTACAACTATTTATGCTAATCAGGTTAAATTTGGATTATTTGATAGTGGCACAAACTCAATTAAAGTCACATCTAATACTGATCCAGTAATTCCAGTTATACATGGCGAACTTTTTCCCTCAACGCCGATAATGCTTACAGCACAACTTGCTGATTTTGCTTTTGCTGAACCGTTTTATAATTTATCAGATGTTAATTTTATGCTTATTTCAAATCAGCAGGTAAAACCCGTTTTACCATATGTCGGAACCTATGGAGGCTTTAGTGAGTTTTTATGGGGAATCCCATTTTTTATCGGCAAGAATGTATACTTTGGAATCAATAAAGCTACGGTCAATAATGAAAGTACACCTTTTGTAGGATACAGCTCATATTATCCATAACCGACTATCAAGAAAAACTCACTATTATATCATTCAAGCTACGCCTATTTCAGGTGTAGCTTTTTTTATTCACCGACACAATAACATTCAACATATAAATCAAAAACCGATTTAAATCAATATGTTTTAGCATTTTGCAAAAATGTATAGATTGATTGCACAAATGATGGTATCCAAAATCTGCATATTTTGGCACAATAGCGGGGTAAACAAATTTAACTTAATTTCTATTAGGACTAAATCATGAAAAAATTACTTTTAATTGGGTTATTAGCGGGATTTTGTGGCGTAGGTTTTGCGAACATTCATTATCAACACACTAAGCAAACTGGAAAACAACCGACTCCTGAAATATATGATACTAATATTAAAGCACCAGTTAACGAGCAAGTACTTAAGCAACTACTTGGTCGTTAACTAAGAACTTTATTTATAAACTGACGTTATGCAGCACGTACCAGAGATGTTCAAATTCAACGTGCTGCAACTTAACTTGTTCTGGTTCAAGTAATTTATTAATTGGCGAAATATTCAACCAACAGCACCAATTGCTGGATAAATGCAAAATTAAAGTAATTAAATCACGGTGCATAAAATCTTAATCTTATTTCATCGAGCGTAAAACTAGTTCTGCAAAGCTCGCAGACAATAACAAGCGTCCACCAAAAACAAAAATAGCGACAATAACTATTTTATAACCAATATTTTTTAGTTCAACGAGCCTATCCGCGACCGCGATCCCAGCAAAGACCAAGACTGGAACTGTAATTGAGAGAAAATCCACCTGCATTAAATATTTTTGCAGCAAGTTGTATACTGGCGACTCAGGTAAGCAAAGCAATAATGCCAAAGTTGAAACCCAGCCTAATAATGGATAGCGTAATTGCGGCAAGAGTTTATGTAATACAACTCCAGACAAGCAAATGAGTAAAGTTAAAATTACACCGATAATCGTGCCTGTAGTTATTGCGATTCCAGCAGAAAATTGCGAAAATAAAATTAATCCACCACTAAGTAATAATACGCCACTAGCTTTTGATAATGAATACATTAGCGTGCACCTCGTAACATCTCATACTTACGATAAATCCATTCACACAGTGGATAGTTAACAAATAACATTAAATACGTTCCAAGTACCGAAACCACTTGATTACTCAAGGCAGCATACGCCAAAATTTGCGTGGATTGCTCGGGATAGAGCGCACTAACACTACTTGCCGCAGCCGTCATCATCGAGGTGCTTCCTACTCCGCTTGCCATGGCTAACGCCAAAGGACTAAAACCAAAGATAGCAAGAACTGGAATCAGAATACTAAAAATCAGCGCACCAAAAAGTGTCCCAATCAGATAAATAGCAACTACGCCCTGACCTTCGGGTGAATTGAGAGTGAATTTTTCACTTATGAATCCCAGCTCGCCCTCACGACCGACGCCAAGACAAGCACCGATACTAGAACGTTTTAAGCCTAAGAGTAACGCTAGAGGCATGCCAAAAACCACAGTACCAATTCCGCCTAATTCAGACAAGAGAAAACCCAAGCCATCATGGATCACCTGATGCACATAAGGTCCAACATAGATACTCATTCGCGCCAGCATCGGTAAGAGTAGCAACAAAACATATGCACCACAGAACTGGATATGTTCTTTTTTATAAATTGTGGCAAATAATTTAAAGCGCCGCAAATATGGCACACCTAAAAACATCGCAGCCAGTGCCGCTAATACCATTGGTAAAATAATTATCTTTAGCGACCATAGATTAAGCGCGATTTTACCAATTTTTTGGGTAACAAATATTATCAGCAAAACCGCAATCCAAAATAGTGCCTGCGACTTAACTTTACTCAGCATGGGATAAGCGCCTTATGATATTATGATACTCGTCCAAAGATATTGGCTTAAACTCATCAGTAATTTTACTAACTAATGCTGTGCCATCCTGCATCAAGTCATGTAACATACCTAAAACTAGTTTGGCAGTTGTTTGATAAATCTGTTGGGGCTCACTAACTTTGAAATCTACGCCATGAATCGTGCCACGGTAGCCACCATAGCCAATTTGAATCGTCGGCATTAAGAGTGATAAATCACCAACATCACCCGATGCTGCTACTATTGAAGAACTTTTGTCTATCCTTGACTCGTGAGTAAGTTGGGTAGCATTCTTAATCGCTAGAGCAGTTAATTCTGGATGCTGAAGCAATGGAAAATAACCCATTAGATTATTAATTTCTAACTGACAACCAACCGCAAGTGCCGCACCACGTAAACAGTTATCTACTTTAGCGGTGGTATTCTCAATCGCTGAGATATTTGCCGCACGAATATACATTTCAACTTCAGCCGACTCTGGAATTACGCTGGCTGCCCAATTATTAGGTTTAATTATTGGCGACACACGGATATAATCCTGATTGGGGAAAGTTTCACGGCTATATGCAATGGCAGATAATGCCAGACTCGCAGCATTTAGCGCATTAATTCCTTGTTCTGGTGCTGCACCAGCATGCGCTGATTTACCGATAAATTTAGCCCGCTTAATGATAAAACCAACCAGATTGGTCGCTAAATCAAAGTCAAACTCAGGATTACCACCCAAACTATGACAAGAGATAACTAAATCAACATCGTTGAACACCCCACGGCTAAGCAGCTCTTGTTTGCCAGAAAGATATTTAATTACCCCGGATTTTTGTAGTTGTAAACGATAATCCAAATCCAAAAACTCTTCGGCAGGTGTAAAAATTAGTCGTAGATTAAACGGTAGTTTGATGCCAGACTCCGCCAGAACTTTGATAACTGCATACATAATTACCATTTGCGAATCATGTCCGCAGCAATGAGAAGCACCATCGCTAGCAGCACAAAAATGTTGTGGTTGATAGACAGCATCCATTTCAGCAATTAAAGCAATAGTATACCTTGCATCTGGATTGTGTAATTCTGCACTAAATCCAGTAATTGCCAGATTATCAACTAGTTTAAGCTGTGGTATTTGACCTAATTTATCCCACATAATTTGCTTGGTTTTATGTTCTTTAAATCCCAGTTCGGGATTATTAAACAGTTGAGTCCCTAGCTCAATTAATTCATGAGCTAATTTGTCAACAGAATCGTTTAATTGTAGCTTTGATAATGGCATGGTACGGCACTTTCTTAAGTAATCGAATTATTTCAACGATAAAATCTCACCAATTGCCAACTCACGAAGTCGTTGATTTGGTGCATCAAATAGCTGCCGAGTTTTTTCAATTGGTTCTCTAAGTGGCTCATCAGACAAAATAAAGGTTGCATAATGCATTGGTATCAGATGCCGCGCTCCTAAATCAAGATATGCTTGATAGGCTTCTTCTGGATTTAAGTGACTGCTTTGCATGATATAGCGCGGGGTATAAGCGCCAATCCCAATAAGAGCATAATCAATTGTCGGGAAAAATTGTCCAATCTCCTGAAAATGCCCACCGTAAGCACTGTCGCCCATAAAATAAATCGTCTTCGCCTGAGACTGGATAATAAAACTGCCCCACAGACGGATATTGCGATCTTTTAGCGTACGATTCGACCAATGTTGTGCGGGCATAAAATAGAACTTAATCTCATCATCAGCGATTGGAAACTGTTGATACCAGCCAGCTTCAACTATCTGATTAGCAATTTTCCAACTGCGTAATAACTCCGCAGTTGCTAATCCACAGTATACTTTGGCATGCGGATTCAACTGAGTCAGTTTACACAGTGTTTTTTTATCCAGATGATCATAATGAGCATGACTAATCAAGATATAGTCAATTGGTTGATATTCTTCAGGGCTAAATGGAATTTTGGCACGACGTTTAACCAGAGGTATTTTGCCAAAGATCGGATCAATAATGATGTTCTTACCATTTAATGTCAATAAAAAACTAGCATGACCTAGCCAAGAGATTTTAGGCACATTATTACAAAAAAGTTGCGGGTCTTCAATCAAAGGAACATGGTAACGTGAGTAGCGGTTGAGAGTTTTTTGTGGTCGATAGCTAAATTGCCAGCGCAAAATCTGTTTCCAGTGTGGCGGAGTGCTCGCTTGATAATTTCTAAATTTACCATCTCTGATTTCATTACCCAAATATTCAGGCTTGATGATTGTTAATTGTGGATTATTGAGATACTCTGCCATCATCTGATTTCAGAGAAATAAGTTTGCAAGATTGCACAAGCTGCCAATTGATCTAATTTACCTTTTTGTGCTTTGCCATAGACTGCCTGTTCTTCTAATAACATCGCAGCATCTGCCGAACTAAAATCTTCCGCGATCAGCGTCACTGGCAAATTAAATTTACGCCCCAGTCGTTTGGCAAAATTATTAATAGTATTAATCAGCTGAATTTTTTGTGGGTCATCACTGGCACTAGGAACCCCTACCACCAACAATTGCGGTTGCCATTTTTTTATAAGTTCTTCCATCTGGTCAATTTTGTTCCACATGCCCTCACCAATAATTGTCACCAGCGGATGGGCAATTTTTAACAGCGTATTACCTGTTGCAACTCCGATGCGAGCTTCGCCATAATCAAAACCCATCAATACCTGATTCGCAGTTTGCTCAGGCATTCCCACCGCCATTAAAATCATAGTAAGCTACATTATCAATCCCAGCCAAGCTTAAAGCTAACTGATAACGTTTTTGCGGAGTAACGGTTGCCAAAATACGACTTGCTGGACTATCAATTACCAACCAATTATTAAGACGTACTTCACGTTCTAACTGAAAACTATCCCACATGCAATAACCAGCAGTAAGCATTACTGGCTTAACCACATCTTCTTGTGCCATTTGTTGAATCTTGTGTCGGCTACCAGTTAAAACCCAGCCAAATTCATCATCTGTACTTTCATGCAGGACAAATCCAGTTTCCAGCTCGACTGGACCACCAAAATATAGTGGAATTTTACCCCATTGATTTTTGTATTGGTTAAAGTCCAAATTAGATAATTTACGTTTATCATCGGGTAGGTGTTTATTAATAATCACACCAACCGCACCACTCACCGTGCTATGCTCAGTGATATAAATTACGCTTTGTCCAAATACATCATCTCTAATTGATGGCGTGGCAATCAAACATTTGCCTTTTAAGTTGTTATTTAATTCAATGTTCATCTCTAATTGTCTCTCTCTAGTTATGGGTGAAGTAGTTACCTTTTATTCTATACTGCAGGAGCTTCAGCATCCACTGCATGTTTAACCGCATCAATCAAACTCACACTCACTACCGTGGAAACACCTTTTTCCTGCATTGTAACGCCCACCAACTGATCTGCCATCTCCATCGCCAAACGGTTATGCGAAATATAAACAAACTGCGTTTTCGAAGATAGTTCTTGTACCAGATTACAAAAACGCTGGGTATTAGCATCATCAAGCGGAGCATCAACCTCATCCAGAAGACAAAATGGGGCTGGATTAAGGCTAAATAGCGCAAAAATAAAACTCATTGCCGCCAGTGCTTTTTCTCCACCCGATAGTAGGTGGATGGTCGAATTTTTCTTACCCGGTGGTTCAGCAAAAATCTGCACACCAGCAATCAGTATATCCTTATCGGTGAGTGCCAAGCGTGCATCGCCACCACCAAACAATGTCCTAAAGTATACCACAATTGCCTGATTTAATTTCTCAAAAGTCGTTTGGAGTAAGGTTCTAGTTTCACCGTCAATATGCTCAATCGCATCGCGAAGAGTTGCCGTAGCGGTTTGCAAATCCTCAATCTGACTCAATAACTCCTGCTCTTTGCCCGAAGCATTCGCCAAGTCTTCAATCGCTTTTAGATTTACTAAGCCTAGTGCTGCAATCTGTTGCTCCAATTCGCGACAAGCCGAACTCAATGCACTAAGGCTTTGTTGATTTTGCTGTAACATCTCTTCCAACTCGGGAATGGTTAGCTCTAGTTTTGCCAAATTTTCCTGATAAGTTGAAAGTAGAATCTGCTGTTCTTGTTGTTTAAATTTAGTCTGGTTAATTTTTTCTAAATTGCGCTGATAATTACTATTTAGGGACGACGCCTGATTTTTCAATCCGATGATTTTATTCGATAATTGATCTAACCCCTGCTGTGTTTCCTGCATTTGAGCGGCAATCTCAGCAATCTGTTGCTGCAGCTGCATGATTTCTTGTGCCTGATCATTACTATTAAAACTTTGTCGCTCTTGACTCAATTCAGCTAATTTTTGCGCTGCGGCTGCTAAATAAAGCTTTTTCTCTTCACTCAGATTTTGTGCATTGAGCTTTTGTTGTTGGAGTAACTGATTGTCAATAATATAACGATTGATTTTATTGTCCAAATCCTGCAATTTATTTTTCGCTAATTGTAAGGCTGTTTCATGCTCTAAACGTTCCATTTCAATATCTTGAGCCGCCAAATCTAGTTCTTCATGCGCCAGATGTTTATCTTCCAGCTGTAACTCTAGTTCTTCAACCTCCAGATTTAAATGACTGATTTCATGCGTGAGTAACTCTGATTCTTGTGCTACTCGTTCCTGATGGCGTTTATTCTGCACATAAATTTGTTCCTGCTTGGTAAATTCCAGCTGCAAATCATGTTTCTTAACCAATAAACGCTTATGTTTAGCATCCAGACTGATAATATCATTATGTAATTGTTGCTGAAGCTGTTGCTGTGATGCAAGTTTTGTGTGTAATTCATCTGCAAAGTCACTCAGATGCTGTTGCTCTAGCTCTTCTTGCTGTAACTGCTGCTGATATTGAAGTAAGCTATGCCCATCACTATTGGCATGATAACGAATAAAATCACGACTTGCCAAGTGCCCGTCACGGGTAATGCCATATTGTCCTGGCGCAAGTTGCTTATGCTGCTCGACATTATCCAATAAATAGTAATTATTCAAATATCTATAAACACCCTGCAAATTTTCATCGCGGAGTTTAAGGCGTTCACTTAGGCTGCCAGCTTGAACCGTCACAGCTTGTGTGCTAGAGAGCCAAATATTCAAAGCCTGTTTGGGTGTGGTATTTAATTCGCTCAAATCAGCCAAAACTTTGGACTGCAACAAATTACCCAGCGCTACTTCTAAGACACGTTCATAACCAGCCTCAACTTCTAGCGCTTGCCACAGTTCGCCGACTATCTTAGTAAATAGCGTATCGCTATTATCAGCATCATTTTTGCTAGAGAGTAAGTCATTTAGGGTTGCAATTTTGGCATTGCATCCAGCTAATAATTGCTGCTGTTGATTAAGTTCGCGCTGTAGGTTTTCAACTTGTTGTTTATATTGTTCTGATTGCTGATTTTTCTGTTCGAGTAAGCTTTCATTAGTCAGCAAATCTTCGGCAACTAGCTCAATCTCTTCTTTGATAAAGTGATAATTTTGATCAAAATCAAGGGTATTCCCCTCTTCCAGCAAGCGTGCCAGACGGGTACTTAGATTAGTTTTTTGCTGTTGCTTATGGCGTAAATTATTTTGTAATAAATCCAGCTCATGCTTGAGTTTGGCACTGCCGCTTTGTCGATTGCTCACCTGCTCGGCAATTTGATTGTATTTCTCTTGCTGGGTTTCAACAAGTTGCTGCTGCTCTTCTCGACACAAGGTTTGTTCACTGATTTCAAATTGATTATCGGCGATTTTCTCAGCTATGTTTTCACTTTGAATGGCTAATTCTTCAATCTCTTGTTTAATTTCCTGCTCTTTAGCCGCCAAATCCGTTGATTCATTCTCAAAGCGTTTGAGCAAATCACTATAGTGTTTGTAACGCTCTTCTACTCGCGCCAAGGCAGTCCGCAACTCATTAAATTGCTGCATTAAGTCTTGTAAGCGCTGCTCTTGAATAGCTTTTTTATCTTGTTCCACAGTTAGGTTTTGGTTAACTTCTTCCAGTTGATAACCCAAAACTCGCAATTCATCTTCACAATGCTGGATAAATTGATTGGCTTCTGCCAAAATCTTATTCGCATCATGAACCTTGATCGCCATTACCAGAGTTTGTTTGGTATTTAATTCTTGATTAAGCCGCTGATGTAGCTCGGCTACTTGTGCTTGCTCCTTGAGCGTTGCTAATTGCTTGATAATCTCGCTATGGATATCTTCCAGCCGCTGTAAATTTTCCGCCGTATCACCTAGCCGTTGCAGGGTTTCTTTGCGCTTTTCACGATATTTGGAAACTCCGGCAGCTTCTTCGATATACAAACGCATATCTTCCGGCTTGGATTCAATAATCCGGCTAATCATGCCCTGCTCAATTACCGCATAGCCTTTGGTACCGACCCCAGTACCCAAAAATAGCTCGTTGATGTCTTTACGCCGTACTTGTTGATTATTAATATAGTAATTGGACTCGCCCTGCCGTGAAATCAGGCGTTTGATGGAAATTTCATCGTAGGTGTTCCATAAACCGTACAATGATTTGGCGCTATTATCAAAAATAAGTTCAACCGTTGCCCGTGATACCGCTTTACGCTTAATTGAGCCATTAAAAATTACATCCAGCATCGAATCTCCGCGCAATTGTTTCGCAGATGATTCGCCCAAGACCCAACGCACCGCATCAATCACATTCGATTTGCCGCAACCATTCGGTCCGACAATCCCAACTAATTGACCGTGTACTTCAATAGCGGTGCTATCAACAAAGGACTTAAACCCAGATAATTTAATTTGCTGTAACTTCATTCAACCATAACTTTTATTAAAACAGTCCGTTATTATAGCAAACTCGGGCGCCAGAGATGGTTATCAAAAGGAAAGTGAATGATTAATGAGTGTTTATATCGCAAAATGAAAGAAACTATCAAAAAGCATGTATACACCAAGTATAAATGCAATTATAGCAAAAATTCGTTGGGAAATATGACTACTTATTTTTTGTGAAATTATGCTACCAAAAATCATGCCTAGAATACTACCAAACATAAAAATAGCAATTAATTTAAAGTCCACAGTTATTTCGTGTACTTTATTCATAATCGAAACCAATGAAATCAACGTGATTATGAACAATGATGTAGCTGCTGCTGGTTTATTATCCATGCGGTTAAGTATCACCAATGCAGGAACTATCATAAAACCTCCACCGACGCCAAAAAAACCAGTTAGTAGTCCAGTAAACAGCGCAACTGGCAGTATTTGCCAAATATTATTATCTGAAGACTTACGTGCTTGGTTTAAATCAGAATTTTTAGCTTTAAAAAAACTTTTGCGCAACATAAGAAAAGATACAAGTAGCATCAATATAGCAAAACTACCAATTAAAACCGTCTCACTAATTCGTCCAGCTAGATATGCTCCAATTGGTGAAGCTAATCCACCGAATATAGCAAATATAATTCCTTTTTTCCAATCTACTTCTTTACGTTTCAAATACGTACCGAGCATTGCGCTTCCACCGACGACAAATAATGACAGCGTAGTTGCTACTTGCATTGGCATATGTAAACCATACACCAATGCAGGAACTGAAACAATAGCTCCACCACCACCTGTAATACCAAGCAATAACCCAGAAAAAAAGCCTAAGATAGTAATTAGCATGATTTGTTCCAGTTCAAAGCTAAATTAATATCTTGAATCATAATGATCCACAAGCAAGGTTGGCAGGAACTGCAATATCCATCAGTTTAGGATTAGGCAGATTCAGATTATCCATAATATGTTTAAATTCTTCCACTGTCTTACCAGCTAATCTTGGATTAAAATTCTTTTCTTCCCAGACCGTAGTACATGTATTGCCATTATAATCATGCCCCGGGTAAACAATAGTTGCATCAGGGAGTGTGAATATTTTATTAACAATGCTATTGTATTGGTCAATCGGATTCCCAGCTTGAAAATCAGTTCTTCCCGTACCTCTAACAAAGAGCGTATCACCTGTAAAAATCATGCCATCAGTATAAAGGCAAAAAGAGTCTTGTGTGTGTCCCGGAGTTTCCAATACCGTAAATTCTATAGTGCCAACGTGTATTTTTTCACCATCGCAGACAGTTTTACTTACACATGTAGCACCTGTCGCCTCACCAAGCAACGTTATGCAGTTAGTTAACTCACGTAATTTACCAGCAGCAGTAATATGATCAGCATGAACATGCGTATCAAAAACATACTTTAGCTTCAAATTCAGTTCTTTTAATAATCTCATGTACTGTTCAATTTTAGTATCTACGGGGTCAATAATGATCGCTTCACTATTGATTCCATCGGCAACAAGATATGTAAAGGTAAAAGTTTGTACATCAAATAATTGGCGGATTAACATGATTCTATTCCTAAAAAAGATTAAGCTTCGTTCATGTAGCTATTTTAGTTTATTCTAATATACATGTCAAGCATTATTTTAGATTTATCTAAAATAATGTACTTAAAGGTAAATTATTGGCTAGAATTCTTAGGTAAAAGCTTTGTGATAATTTGCCACATCTAGAAAGGAAGAAGGAAGAGTAACAACGAATTAACTAGCTGCTGTTAATCTCGCACTTTGCGGAAGATACTGTTTAATTGGAGCATTATATAAACTTCAGCCAGATAATAGGCATATTGATAAACTTTTAGATTAATAGGAAGCACACTAATTTAACCAATCATACATATCATTGGCGTGATGTAATTGCCTTGTATGCCATAGCACAAAAAACGACCCCAGTTAATTTATTCAGCCATTTGGTAAAACGTAAATTGCCCAGCATCCGCTGTTTGAAATGATAAAATAATAACGCGTAGCAGATATTGATTATCGTTGAAGAAACTAGAAAGTACGCCCCAAGTAGCAACATCTGCAATCCGATGTGCTCTTTAGTCTTATCAACAAATTGAGGTAAGAATGTGATGAAGAAAATTCCGACCTTGGGGTTTAATAGATTGGTTAAAACACCACTATAATACGAACTCGCTCCACGCGCCTGATTTGCTTGCAAATGTAATTCTTGCTTAGAGAAAAATGCATTCCATGCTAAATATAACAAGTAGAACACACCTACGTATTTGATCAAGTTAAACGCAACTACTGATTTTTGTAAAATCAGGGTTAATCCAGCAACTGACAACACGACATAAATAGCTATTCCTGTTGCAACGCCCAACGTGGCTAAAAGTCCATTTCTTTTGTTAATCAAGCTTTGACTACCAACAAACATCACATCGCAACCTGGAGTCAGGTTCAACACTACAGTTGCCAGCATAAAAACGATAAATTGATGGTAATCGATAAGCATGGTTACTCCCTTTTTTGATAATTGTATTAGAATAAATGGTATTACAGATTTATCAGTAATCTGATCTAAGCTTTTATATGCTGTTGCTACCCAGATTCTATATGTCACATCCATCATAAAACGTTTGCAAATAATTGCCCAACTCCTCAATTATACCGTCATCCGTAAACGGATTTAATAATACCATTCTAAGCCAAATTTGACCATTAAACCGAGGAAGCGAAACAAATATTCCATGTTTTAAGAGGTATTCCTGTACAGCTATATTTAGCTGCTCTTGCTGGTCTGCATCTTCTGCTTTAACCCTGAAGCAGATTACATTGGTTTCAGGCTCAGTTATCAGCTCAATAAATGAAAGCTTTGCTACCAAATCAGTAAATTTATGACTAAGACTGTAGCCATGATTGATTAGTTGTTGATAGCCATCTTTACCGATGCTCAATAATGACAACCAGAGTTTCAGTACCTCCGCATTACGACTACCCTGGATAGTTATTTCACCCAGATTAATAAAATCAGTTTGCTCTTTCATATAAGGTGCAGAGACCCTAAAATTATCCACCATTGCCGGATAATTCTTAAACAAGAGCATTGAGCAGGTTTTAGCTACATAGAGCCATTTCTGTGGATTAAACGAGATAGAATCCGCGAGCTCAATTCCACTTAAGCGGTATTTATGCTCCGGTGAGAAGATTAAAGCGCCACCATAAATTGCATCAACATGCAGCCAGATTTTATTTCTCTCTGCGATTGCAGCTATTTCCTGTAGCGGATCAATGCTCCCAGTCACAGTTGTACCTGCAGTTGCTACGATTGCAATTGGTACATGAGCCTGAGCTAGATGAAACTTGATTTTATCTTGCAAGTCTTGTGGACACATTTGATATTTATGATTACATTTGACTTTGATAACATTGTTAATCCCGATTCCCATAATCATCGCTGATTTAACTACTGACGCATGGGACGCTTCTGACGTAAAAATAACAGGAATTTTAGTATTGGAACATAAGCCCGTATCTTTGACATTTAAAGCTTGATTTCTTGCCACGACCAAAGCCTGTAAATTCGCCAAGCTCCCACCACTGACAATAACACCACCAGAAGTCTCTGGACTTAGTCCAAATAGCTGCGTAAACTGTTGAATAAGATGATGCTCAAGCTGGGTTAAGTACGGTGACATTTCCAGACTTAACATGTTATTATTAATCGCACCAGCAATCATTTCACCCAAAATAGAATATACAGTTGGAATACTATCCATATGCCCAAGATATCTGCTATTCGCAGGATTCATACTACTTTGATATAGCGCACTTAATTTGTCGTGGATTGCTAAGCGCTCCAATGCTTCGCTGGGAATATCAAATTCTAATGAAGGTGACTGACTAAATCTTGGCAGTGGTGTAGAGTTGTTGGCGTTAGATAAATAACTCAGCATTTGTGCAATAAATAATGCTATCGTTTCTTCAATTATAGACAGGTTGCTTTTATCCGGAGCAATAAATAGGTTTTTAACTTGATCATCAATCTTCATTGGCTTTATCCCATGAGTAGCCGCTAACTAATCAGTTGCAGCACTGTTTATTATTAAATTTAATCATATACCTCAAATACATACCGTGATTACGACTTAAACAGCAACGCAAAAATTATTCGGATTAATTTAGATACAGGGATCTTAGTGCAAATATTAGCTGCAGCATAACTCTTGCGAGTAGACATTCTCTGCCAATAGTCACTGAGATTTTTGCGCTCAACAATCAGATGATCAAATTTAATCATCACTAATCGAGCTAAAAATATCGTCCAGACCACATCCGCCAGACTATATTGCGCACTTGCTGCGTATTGATGCTGAGCTAATTGAGTTTCCAGCATATCGCATAGTCCAATCGCACGCTGCTGCATTTGAGCATAATTATTATCTTCAGATAAGATCAGGCGCTTGCGCTCTTCTTCCAAAGCCAGCTTTTTAGCATAAGCCTCTTTTAGCTCTGGATGAGATTTCATCATGAGTAAACAACGTCGCGAAGCCCGAGCTAAACCACGCCCCAATGCAATCCGTGAAATCGGCGATTTACGTAAAGCATTCCCCATCGTCAGATCTTCGATGGAAAAGGCATAATGTAGTTCTAATGACTTTTCAATTGCCTCAGCATCTGCAGCAGGAAATAGATCCACTCCACCAAAATGCTGATTAACAAAATGCAAAATCAGGCGACTATCGGCAATAATATTTCCACCACAATCTAAAACTGGAACTGTCATATTCGGTTGCATGGCGACATACTCAGGGGCAAATTGTTCCATTTTGATATGGATATCCACATCATGCAAATCATATATAACTTGCTTTTCAGCCAAACATAAGCGTGCAATCATACTGTAGTAGGATGAATAATTACTATATAAAATCGTAGCCATCAGTTATACCTTATAAGAGAATTAAGCTAGTTATTGAACTCCAGCCTGTTTCAATATCCAATCAGGAACTTGTGCAGCCGATGAGGTTGCAACATTATTAATCATCGACAAATCAACTGGATATGGCGGAATATAGCTTTCATTCTTACATAACTCCGGACCAAAGAAATTAGTCGGGTTAAGAAAATAATTGCTGGTATAGCGAATATGCCCCACTGGTAAACATCCGCCCATGTCTGAACCATAAGAAACTTTTAGATAATCTGACATGCAAAGCGGATAAATAGCAGAACCATATGGAGTTAAAGTATCAGGAATAAAACACGGACCAAAATCCATAAAGCCAACGGGATCATTTAATGATACATTCTGATTAAGCGTAACATATTCCGTTCCACCATCAGTATAATAGATATTACTTCCAGCATTAGGACGCTTATTTTCAGCAACATTTAACTGAATCAACAAACCATTGCTATAACCAGCGCCTTGAGAGCCATTTGTGTAGATAGCTCCACCATCCCATAATTGCTCAAGAAAATCACTAAAGTAATTACTACTGATTTCATTATTACTGGCAATGGTTGGCGTGCTATAGCTACCCCACTCATTTGGCGTAGCATGTGGCAATCCGGGGAAACCACTTTGATCAAAAAGTCCCCATCCCCAACCAATAGCGATAGAACTCCACGGGGTATGACTTATTGAATTATGAGTAATCTTAGTCCCAGTAGTAAAACCAACATAAATTGCGGCAGTATCATAATAATCACGCCCAGTATACGAAATAACGTTATTCTTTACTAAATTATTACTGGTTTGGCTTGCAGAATCAGGGCGCATATCAGTTGGGGAAACGCCACCAACTTGGATTGCCGCAGATGAAATATCAGTAAATGTATTGTTAATAATCTGGTTATTTTGACTTCCAGTACCCAGCGCAAGAGCAACCCCACCTAAATGAATAAAAGTATTGCCTGAGAAAATAATATTGTTGGCATAGCTTAGACTAATGTTTCCGGGCGTAGAATAAACTACTTGCTGATGTCCAATCGTATTTGACTCATAATTATCACCAAGCAAAAAATTACCGCTTTGATCTGCGACATAACCATTGCTTGAATTCGGTCCGAGCCAAGTAGCATAAGCAAAGGTTAGATTTTTAAAGCTAATATTGCTAACTGGATTACCAGCACTACCACTTAAAACTACCAGCGATTCAATTACTGGCAATACTGCATTAACTGGCGCAGCAGATGCTGGATTAATATAAGAAATTTGCTTCTCTGGGCTTAAATACCACATATTAGGTGCAGTTAAAAACTCTGGAGCATTTTCCAGCCAGCTAAGTAGCTGAAAATTCCACGGTACGGGATAAGTATTCGCATTATTCCAGCATGGATTTTTCATAATCAAGGAATTACCAGCCAAACTATCAACCGGACAGCGCATCATTTTCCATTGAGTTACTGTTACCGCCTCAACTAACTCTGGGTGAGTTAATGGTTGCGGCAAGAACTGATCGTAGCCTAGGGAAGTCCGAATATAATCGGCATTAATACTTTCGCCATAATTAGAACGGGCACGAATAGCACGAGTTCCATTAACATAAAATTGACGCGGCATTATCCCACTAGGTAAATCTGGAACTACAGCAGTACAGGTATTGCTACTACAGTTAAATCCAGTTACGTTTATACCACCAGAAATAACTACTGATTCACTAGTATTTGAAGCTTTTTGGTAAACAACTTGTGCTTTGGCAGATCCTGAATCCAGATTAGTAAATACCAATGGTTGAGTCAATGTATACACACCACCAAAAATATTTACATTTATGCCACAAATCCCGCGTTGAGGATTGTTCCGAACCGCAAGTTGGGCTCTTTCAATAGTCTTAAATGGATTAGCTTGAGTACCACTTTCTGATTGGTCATTGCCCTGTGGAGAGACCCAATAATCCACAGAACAAGTAGGTGCATTATTCGAAGAGCCTTGAACTGTACCAGATGTACATCCAATGACAAGCAATGTTATACCCAAATTTAGTACCACTAGGAATTTTCTATAACTCATCAAAGCCCCCTGTATAAGACACACTTTTAAACTCTTTACTAAGTATCAGTACATTTTAGCATATTTTTTTAGAGTTTATATGACAAGCAATACATTTAAAAGCGATTACAAAATGTTGTAACTAAGCACTGGGCTAAAGTATGCTAAAATCGGCGCACCACCCTTATTCAAAATTTGTAACTACTCACTCATAAACTGCTACAATATGCTGTAAGAGCTAGGAACAAGGCGACGTAGTGTACACGAGAAGTACATGAGGAGCTTTGTGACGACGCTATTACTGCATAGGGTGAGCAGTTACTAAAAATTAAAAGAAAGTTTTGATGATGTTTGACATGATCGCTCATCTTCTGAGCATTAATACAGTTTTATACCATTTTAATCTAGGTGTTGGCTATAGCCTCTCTTATATTGAAGCGGTTGGAACAATTTTTGGTTTATTGTGTATCTGGTATGCCAGCAAAGAAAAAATTTTTAATTTCTATTTTGGGCTAATTAACGTCACCTTATTTGCTATAATCTTCTACCAAATTCAACTTTATGCTAATTTACTCTTACAAATCTTTTTCTTCGTCATGAATCTCTATGGATTATATGCTTGGGGTAAATCGACATCCAGCGATGACGGGCTAAAAATTCGTTGGTTAAGTAAGCTACAATTAATCTTGACAATAATAGCTTCATTAATTGCAATTGGAATATTAGCAAGCTTTATTAATCCCTTCTTTAATACATTAACGCTAATTGCTGTTAAATTAATGCAACTAATTATACCATCGATTGCAATGCCAGCTCTCCAACCAGATCCGTACCCGCTAATGGATGCTGCAGTTACGATACTGTCAATTGTTGCTATGGTGCAAATGACGCGTAAACTAGTTGAAAATTGGATTGTATGGGTTATAATTGATTTGATTAGTATTGTGCTTTACGCGAAGCAAGGTGTTTATTTTATGGCACTAGAGTACGTATTATTAACCGCGATTGCGCTCAATGGAACCATAGAATGGATTAAAGCGGCACGTAAAAATAATGAAGGTTAAGCGCTATAAAACAGCCGCATATAAATTGTGATGAACAAGATATACAACCGCGGGTCATTGTCTGTGGCGATCCCACTCATGTTGCCAGAATCGTCAACCTAAACAACCTATTAGCCAAGCTCAAAAGATGTAATGCCATAAGTGCGAGACATAGAAATATCGCCAATTGGCTGAGTATACATCCGCGCGGTCTCAAAAATAGAGTCCATTTTAAAATGATCTACTAACTCTTTAGCTTTTAGATTGGATTCTGGAATATCTAAAAATATACTTTGATTTTGCGCAACACTACTGCATAAGCCCTGAAAAAGCGCCATCGCCACTTCTTGCTTGTCAGCAAAAAGCGGACCTATTTTATACCCATTAGAGCATTTACGAATTACGCCATAGCCTTGTATCTCATTATTCACCAGATAAGCAAAAGACTTCGCATGTGGAGCCAGTAGCCAAGCCGTTAAAAATTTATCACGTTTCGCTGGAAAAAAATCTGCATCATAAGTCAAAATCATTTGTAAATTAAGCAAACCTACCATTTTAAGATTGGTATCATTATAATTGCGAATAGCATTTTTGGTTAATGAATAGCGAATATTACGCTGTTCCAGTTTAAAACCTGATTTTACATAATTAGCTTGCTGCTCCACTACCCCATCCAGTCCACATGCTGCGCCTGCAGAATAATTTAGAGCATGCTGCCAAATTTTGTACCCCAAACCTAAGCCACGAAATTCAGGCTTCACGATATACAAACCAAGAAAACTAAACTCAGAACTATATCTAACATTGGAAATAGCTGCCACAGGAGCGCCATTTAAATATCCGATAAAAAAGCCACTAGGGTCAGCTTTCTGGAAAGTTGAAGCATCATCCAGACCAGGATTCCACCCTTCAATTCTCGCCCATTCAAGCATAATACGAATTTCATCTAAATCCGCTGTTTTGATTTGATACTCCATGACTATCACTTTCAATTTATCATTAATACGACTGTTTTGGCTATTTTCTAAAATCTATAACAATTAAGCGTGTACCATACCTATACTGAATATTACCATACGCAGAATTTATATATTACTCCATCTTAATTCTTCATACTTACTCAAGACTAATCGTGGTTTTCATTACAAAATAAAAACCCATGCTAACCAACCCAAAGTTTATCCAGTATAATAACGTATTAACTTCACTCTCCATGCCGAACGGAACAAAAGAGTATACTTAAATTTTAAATATAGAGGGAATTAAATTGAAACGAGGGAGATCTCTACATAAATTATTTATATTACTCTGCTTAGCTATTATTGGCATCCATAATACTTTTGCCTCAGATACTAACCCAAAGCCATCAACATCAGTACCGAAACTAATCCATGTCGGTGTAATTATGGACATGCCTTTTGCACAAAATATTGACGGACATTATTCAGGGATTGCGGTTGATATTTGGGAAAGAATTGCTAAAATAAACCATTGGCAATTTGTTTATACTCCGTTAAGTAGCAACCATATGGAAAGCATTATTGATACACTAGCCAACTCAAATAATCTCGATGTAGTTATCGGTCCAATTTCGGTTTCTGCGACACGACTGGAGAAAGTTGACTTCTCACGTCCATTTTATCTAAGTTCAATTGGTGTTATTAGCAAACGTAATGAACTTGGAATACTAGACATAGCACATATGCTTCTTAGCAAAAACTTACTCCACATCATAATAATCTTGATCTTATCTTTTGCCGCTTATCTAACCTTACTCTGGCTTTTTGAGCGAAATAAAGCCCGTGAAGGAGTAGCTGCCAATAATCAATACCCCAGTTTAACTCAGCGCATCTGGCTGCATCTTTTTCAAAAGAAAGTAGACTATATGCCAATAACCACGCAAGGTAGAATTATCGGAATATTCTGGGTAATTATTGCTGCAGCAATTTTTACTGCGATTAATGCTAATTTTACGTCAGCACTAACTATTGCCCGCTATAAAAGTAGCCAAACTACCTCAACGCTAGCTGGTTTACAAGCTGCCAAAGTAGCTGGAGTTAAAGGACAATTTAATATTGAAGTTGCTGAAAAAAATGGAATAATGGTAACAAAAGTAAAAGACATTGAAGAAGCAATTAGATTATTAGATGCTGGAAAAGTAAATGGCATAGTTAGCGACACTCCAGTTGCTGTAGAATATCTGCGACAACATAATTTGCCGCAGTTGATACTCAGCCCAGTAATATTAGAAAATGACGAATTAGCTTTTGCAGTAAAGAGCAATAGCCCACTTCGTCACGCAATTGACTTAGGAATTAGCACATTTCAAGATGATGATAGCATAGAACCATTATGTAAACGTTATATTGGTGAAGAAGCCCACCATTGTGACATTTAATTGCACTTAAACTGGATTATATAGCTCAATAAATTCAGCGTTATAACCTATGCTGCTTAAGTAATTAGCAAGCGCCATAATCCCATAACGCTCAGTTACATAGTGACCACCTGCCAGATATAGAACATCGTTTTCTTCAGCTATTGATTTCATTGGTTCGCTAACCTCGCCGCTAATAAAACAATCCACTCCTAAATTAATTGCTTCATCAAATAAACTATTTGCACCACCAGTACACCATGCAATTTTTTTGATTTGTTTTTGGGGATTGCCGAGTAATAGTGGTTGATGACCAGTTTCACGTGTATAATGCTCAGCAAATTCACTACCGCTTAATACTTTAGTCAATTCGCCATACCAAATTATATCTAATTGATATTGTGTATCAAATGCTTGTCCATGTACGTTTAACCCCAATACACGAGCTAGTTGTGCATTATTACCTAACTCAGCATGACAATCAAGCGGTAAATGGTAAGCAATTAGATTAATATTATTTTTAATCAGCTTGGCAATACGCTGATATTTTACACCAACTATCTGGTATTGATCCTTATTCCAAAATATGCCATGATGAACAATTATAGCATCAGCATTTTGCGCTATAGCATGATCAATGAGCTCTTGGCTAATCGAAACACCACAGACAATTTTATTTATTTCAGAAGTGCCTTCTATTTGCAACCCATTTGGACAATAATCTTTAAACTTATCGGCTTGAAATAAAGTATTCAGTCGTTTAATTAACTCATCACGTTGCATAAGTAATCTCCAATAAAAAAATCCCACCAAAGTGGGATTATAGCCTATCCAATATACTCAAAAAGTATTTGATTATAGTTGTTCAGCGTGGCTAGCTAAATATTCAGCAACACCTGAAGTAGATGCTTTCATACCTGCTTTACCTTTATTCCAACCAGCTGGACAAACTTCGCCATGCTCTTCAGTAAATTGTAATGCATCAACCATACGTAACATTTCATCAATATTACGTCCTAATGGTAAATCATTAACAACCATATGGCGAACTACACCGTTTTTGTCAATTAAGAATGAACCACGGTAAGCAACACCACCAGCAGCTTCAACACCAAAACTTTGGCAAATTTCGTGTTTGATATCCGCAACTAATGGATAACCAACTTGACCAATACCACCTTGATTAACTGGTGTATTGCGCCATGCTGCATGAGTAAAGTGTGAGTCAATAGAAACACCAATCACTTCAACATTTTTTGCTTTAAAATCAGCCAAACGGTGATCAAATGCGATTAATTCTGAAGGACAAACAAAAGTAAAATCTAATGGATAGAAAAACACTACCGCATATTTACCTTTAGTTGCTTCTTTGAAATTAAAGTTATCAACGATTTCGCCAGAACCCAATACTGCGGCAGCAGTGAAATCAGGCGCTTCTTGACCAACTAATACTTGAGGGTAAAAATAATTTGTATCACAACAACTCATAACATGCTCCTAAATAATTTAGTAAAAAACTCGGACATTATTTTAACATCAAACCAAACCAGTAATTTGGAATAATTTTACTAGATGGTTAAATTTATTTTGAGGCTATAAAACCTATATAAGGCTAGTGTATTCTAATTTCAAGAGACAATCTTTGCTGCACCGCACAAAATAATTAAAAAAAAATATTGCATAATCTTTGGGTATGGTGTAGAATAACGCCAAATGTATTGTCATTTATATTATACAAATAACGATACTTTACATATAAATTATTGTACTTTTAAGGAAAACTTACATGAAAAAATTATTAGCTGTTCTTATCGCTGGTGCTTTCGCTACTTCTGCTTTTGCTGCTGAGGCTTCTGCTCCTGAAGCTGCTGCAAAACCTGCTGCTTCTAAAGCTCATAAAAAATCTCATAAAAAATCTCATAAAAAAGCTGCATCACACACTGCTGCTGCACCTAAAGCTGAAGCTTCTAAATAATTACCCACACCTTTACGGGTGTATAATTATTAAAAACCGAGCGTTAAACCTCGGTTTTTTTATTTTAAATAAAATAATTACTATTTAACTTAAATTGGATTTCATTGATATGCAAAAATTCCCTATGACTCAAACTGGTGCTAAACAACTCGAAGAAGAATTGCGCAACCTTAAAAGCGTTGAGCGCCCAAGTGTTATTCAAGCTATTTCTGAAGCTCGAAGCCACGGTGATCTTTCAGAAAATGCCGAGTATGATGCAGCCAAGGAACGCCAAGCATTTGTTGAAGGACGTATTGCAGAAATTGAATCCAAATTATCTCATGCCCAAATTATAGATCTTAGCAAAGTCGATAGCGAAGGTAAAATCGTGTTTGGCGCAACCATTGAATTACTAGACCTAGAAAGTGACGAAACTATTCGTTACCAAATAGTTGGTGATGATGAAGCGGATGTCAAATTACGTAAAATCTCAGTTAATACTCCAGTTGCCAAAAGTCTAATTGGTAAGCGTAGTGGTGATGTTGTTGAAGTAAAAGTACCAAGTGGTACTAAAGAATATGAAATTCTAGATGTCTCATTCGACTAACTAAAAAAACACGAGCTCGTATCTGAGCAAGAATTACTCACACCCAAATAATGAGCTTACAGTATTTATTATTTAATTTAGAGGCTAGACAATCAAAGCGGATTATTTCTAACCAATTTTAATATTATAGCATAGAG
>DAORIZ010000024.1:0-52486 GCA_035438765.1 Burkholderiales bacterium
GATTCGTCTTAATGGTTATTCTGAGGTCAGATTTTACACAATCATGCACGGTTAGCGCGTAACATCAGTTATTAATTTCTTATTTGCAGAGGTTTCACTGATTGATAAATTACATCTGGCTTAAACATGGCTTTGTCTGTCTGGTAACGATAATTGCTTGCTATAGTTGCCATGTTTTGAGTTGGAATGTTTCAACGATACTTATTTCAAAATTTATGTACCTATTGTTTTAGAATTGCTTTAGATGACATAATTCTAACGTGATGGTTAATCAGATTTACTTGTGACAAGTATACTCTGTGTGTCTTACTTTTGGCGCATGAATTTTGCATTTTGCAGCTGAACTCAGGTAAGTAAAATGATGCCTTACAAAGTAGATTTTACATATTAAGTATATAGGTGTTAAAATAATGAGTCTTTTACTTTTAGCAAGGTGTATTTGTGAAATGACTATTATTGCTACTATTAAATTTAAAACATTGATTCAGTATTTAAGTAAATAAGGTTAATTAATTTATGAATAGTAAAAAATTACTCCACTCGCAAGAGTTTGCTATTCGCTGGGGCGATATGGATGCTTATGGACATCTGAATAATACTAGTTATTTTTTATATGTTCAGGAAGCTCGTTTTGAATTACTTCGTGCGTATAATTTAGACTATTCCGCATCAGCTGACAATGCGCCAATTTTGCTGGATACTTCATTTAATTTTAAAAAACAGGTAACCTATCCTGAAACAATTTTGGTTGAAACTTATTTGGTTAATGTTGATCGGAAAAAAGTTTACATGGAACAAATTATGAAGTCCGCGAATGATTTAGATGTTATTTATGGTACATGTACTTCATTGATTATGTGGTATGATTTTAAAAATAAAGTTACGGTATTGCCGCCAGAGGCAATCCATCATTTATAGAGTTACATACTCATCGTCTTTGAATCTTGGACTTTGGCGGATTTTAAAAAAGACTCGTCATGTACTTCTGAGTACACATCTTCGTCTTTTTATCAATCCTTCGCGTCCAAGAATCAAATACTACGAGTATATATAAGATTTTTATCTTGTTTATTTATTTAATTTTAATTATGTTTAAAAGGATTTAAAATGAAAAAATTATTAGTTGTATTATTGGCGGCTTCTAGCCTTGCTTATGCTGCCAATTCTTCAGCACCAGCTGCAAATGGTGATTGCAGTCAGATAGCCCAAAAGGTTACTGATAAATTAGCCAGTCATAATCGTACTGAAGTTACACTTAACTATTCTGCAGATCAAGCCGCTAAAGCTAAAACTTGCCAAGCAGCAATTTTAGCTAAAAATAGTGCATTAAAGGTTAACCTGAACCAAGTTTCAGGTAGCGATGTATTTAAATTCTCTAAATAAGCTGTTGTAATACATCAGCAACATCGTAAGGGGTGGCTACATGAAATTCGGCAGGTGTGTCGGGTAAGTAGTCACCAACTTTTATTTTGACAATCTCATTTAGCTCTGGATGCTCAACCAACGGCAAATCATTGCGATCATTAAAAACAAAAGCTACTTCACTGGGGTGTAGATTTAGCATGGTGAGTAATTTACTACAAGTGCTGCCTTTATTGACTCCGTGAGCAGTTAAATCAATATTACGCTCATTTTGATGCCAACTCAGCCCCACTAGCTCTATATCTTGTAAAACACGAATAAATATCTTAGTTGGCTGATTTTCTTTTGCCCACGCCCGATAAATTGCTATGTCAGAAGTAGCTTGTGCTCTACTAAATTGTGGGCGTTGTGACCAATGTTCAATTTGCTGACTGTAGATATAACTACGTTTTTCATCCAGATAATAATAAAGAAAATCTACTTTCTGTAAATCAAGCTGACTAAAAAATAAGTCTATCTCATCATGTGAAATAAAGAAATCAGCAATGCTTTCGCCATTTTGGTTAACCAAGCGTGAGCCTCCATCAACAATATGTGGTACATCGGTGCTCAGATAATCAATAATCGGTAAACGACGCAATAAGTCCAAGCTTCGTCCAGTTGCCATAATCCATTTAACCTGTGGATTAGCTACAATTAATTCACGTAAGTTGTCAGGCAATATTCCATCGTGAGTAATGGTTGAGCCATCGCCATCCATAATTACTGCTTTAAGTTTTGTCATAATGCGTACTCCATAATAAGCGGTGCATGATCTGAGAATTTTTGTTCTTTATAAATCTGTGCTCCGAGTAATTTATCTTTTAGAGAATTTGAAATAATGTGGTAGTCAATTCGCCACCCAACATCTTTGGCATAAGCCTGTCCGCGGTTAGACCACCAGGTATAGCCTGGTTCTTCTGGGTAGAGGGTTCGCCAAGCATCCAGATAACCATGATTAAAGAGTTCGGTTAGCCATGCGCGCTCTTCAGGTAGAAAACCTGAGTTCTTCAGATTGCCTTTCCAGTTCTTTAGATCAATTTCTTGATGAGCAATATTCCAGTCACCGCAAATTATATAATCGCGTTGTGGGGCATTTTGCTTTAAGATTGGCAAATAGTAATCCATAAAGCGAAATTTCTTTTGCTGTTTATCATCACCGCTTGAGCCAGATGGTAAGTATAATGAAATTACACTAAGATTACCATATTGAAACTCGAGATAACGTCCTTCACTATCAATTTCTGGATTATTCAATCCGACAATAATATTATCTGGCTTAGTTTTTGCCATTATGGCAACGCCACTATAGCCTTTTTTTTCTGCTGGGTGAAATTCACAGTGGTAACCAGCAAAATTAAGTAATTCAACTGGAATCACACTCATATCTGCCTTGATTTCCTGTAGGCAAATTATATCCGCATCAACTTGGCTTAGCCATTCAAAAAAACCTTTGTTTTGTGCGGAGCGAATGCCGTTTAAATTAGCACTAATTATTTTCATTTATTGTCCTTGTCTATTTAAAAACTGGTGGCTGCTGCATATGCTGAAGCCCACGCCCATTGAAAGTTATACCCGCCTAAATGTCCTGTTACATCAACTACTTCACCGATAAAGTAGAGTCCATCTACATTGTTTGCCATCATAGTTTTAGAATTAAGCTCTGCAGTAGCAACACCGCCGCGGGTAACTTCAGCCTTTTTATAGCCTTCAGTACCACTTGGTGTAATAGTAAAGTGGTGGATTAGTTGCTCAAGATTATTAATTTGTGATTTACTTAACTGGCTTAAGGGGAGATCATATTTTAATAAACCACATAAGCTTTCTGCCATGCGGCTTGAGAAATAACTAGCTAGGAAATTACTCAGTAATTTATTTGAAGCTCGATTATTTGTTACTTCGTTGCTAATATTCAAATTTGGTAGTAAATTGAGTTTTAATTTGTCGCCGGGATGCCAATATGATGATATTTGCAAGATTGCTGGACCACTCAATCCGCGGTGGGTAAATAAGCTATTTTCGCGAAAACTTATTTTACCAATTGAAGTTTCGCTATCAAATGAGATTCCAGCAAGTGCTTTGAAGTCATTAAGTTGTTGTGGTTGGAGACATAGTGGTACTAAGGCTGGAGCAGTTGGAACAATATCTAATCCAAACTGTTCAGCAATTTGATAACCAAAAGGTGTTGCACCAATTTGCGGTATGGCTAATCCACCTGTAGCAATGACTAACTTTTCAGAATCAAACTTACCATGAGTTGTTATGAGGCTAAATCCACGTGCGGTTTTATTGATATTTTGGACCAATACACCCATCAAACGTAAAACATTAGATTCACGACATAAGTAATCCAGTAAGTCAATGATACGCTGTGATTTGTCATCGCAAAATAATTGCCCTAGGGTTTTTTCATGATAAGTAATATTATGCAGATTTAATAACTCTGTGAAATGTTGTGGTGTATAGCGCGCGAGGGCAGAGGTGGCAAAATGTTTATTTTGTGAAATATAGCGTTCTGGTGCTGCATTCAGATTAGTAAAATTGCAGCGCCCACCACCAGAAATACGAATTTTTTCGGCTAATTTATGACTGTGATCGAGGATTAGTACCTTATTTCCAGCGTGCGCGGCAAATTGTGCGCACATTAATCCGGCGGCACCTGCACCAATTATAATTACATCAAAAGTATTTTCTTGCACCATCTGTGATTTTCTGCGGGTTAGTTAGTCCAGTATTATAACGTGTTGTTGGCAATGAGATTTGCTATAATAGCTGGTAACTGCTCACCCTATGCAGTAATAGCTTCGTCACAAGGCTCCTCAGGTACTTTTCATGTATACTACGTCGCCTTGTTCCTAACTCTTACAGCATATTGTGGCAGCTTATGAGTGAGTAGTTACAATAGCTGAATCTTAATGTGTAGATACGCAGCAAAGGATAAAATAATGCAAAAATCAGAAATACAAAAAATGCACGATGGTGAACCTTTTTATGCTTTTGATCCAGAAATTCAAGCTCTTCGAAATAGGGCGCAGTCTCTAACTTTTAAACTTAATCAAATTCCTGCAGATGGTAGCGATGAACGTCGCGAGCTGCTTACTCAATTATTTGCCTCTATTGGTGAACGTTGTCATATTGAAGCAAATTTTCATTGTGATTACGGAGTGAATATCTCCATTGGTACAGGGTTTTATGCTAATTTTAATCTGACTATTTTGGACTTAGCTAAGGTTACAATTGGTGAAGATGTGTTATTTGCTCCAAATGTCCAATTGTATACGGCTTATCATCCGCTTGAACCACAAGCGCGTGCAGCACTAGAACTTATGGCAAAACCAATTACTATTGGTAACCGAGTGTGGTTAGGTGGTGGGGTAATTGTTTTACCAGGTGTTACAATTGGTGATAATAGCGTAATCGGAGCTGGTAGCGTTGTTACCAAGGATATACCACCCAATAGCGTTGCTTGTGGTAATCCATGCAAAGTAGTACGGCAAATTTAGATTATATACTCTTCGTCTTTGAATCTTGTACTTTGTCGGATTTCAAAAAAGACTCCTTATGTAGTTCTCACTACACTGCGTCGTCTTTTTTATCAATCTTTTGCGTCCAATAATCAAATACTGTGAGTATATATGATTGGTATTACTATTTTACTAGTTTTCTGACTTTTCGCTCAATCATCATTAAGCGATTTGCCAGATTATCAATAGTTACTAATTGTTCGGCAAGTTTTTGCTTTAGTAATTCAATTTCGTTGTTGAGTTCGTCATTATTCATTTGCGTGGTATCCTGTAAAGATCCCACTATAACACATAACTAAGATTAATGTTTAAAATTATAAAGTAAATCAGACTATTTCATGAAGTTTTTTATCTACCGCCCAATTCTCTCCAGCGTTATTAGCATTATAACTGCGCTGTGTGGATTGGTAGTACTGTTTAATTATTCCTATTTAAAGCAATTTTTCTCGTGCTAATGCCGAAACTGCTGTCAGAGTAGTTGTGCTTAATTTCATTAGATGCCTTTTTATAGAATCATCTACCACCGCGCATAACTGAGCCAGCTATATATAATCAAAAAATGTATAAATTGCATATAGCTCTCATTATATTAAAACCAGCCACTAATTTTTTGCCCTAGGGTTTTAGCTCCATTACCAACCGCTTTTCCGGTATTGCCAATTGATGAGCCAAGATTGCCTGCAATTTGACTATTAACGCTATTCCAGTCAATAGTATGGCTTTGTCCTTTATAGCCACTTAAAGTTATTGGGTAAACCACTTTACCAGTCAAACTGTTTGGGTCAGCGACAAACCGAGCATTAATTTTGGCGTTCAGATTTTTAGATTGAAGATTATAGCTACCACTACCATTGGCAATAAGATCAGGTCCAGCTAGATTTAATCCAGAAAAAGAGATGATCTCTGATTTATAATTTGTTGTGCAGCTTAAACTACCCAAATTACTTTGTTGTTGGTAGTTTTTATTTCCATCGCTGGAAGCCGCTCTCACACTAGCCTTAATTTGTGCGATTGTACTGCTAAGCGTAATAAGTTTAATTGGATTACTTAGAATACTAGAGATTTGGCTTGAAAGCTCATGTAGATTATATCCCTGAAGAGTTAATTGCTTGATACGTAGACTTTGCTGAAGAGCGAACTCTCTTTGATTGTTAATTGTCCCCGAGCTTTGTAGATTTGAGATTAATAAGTGATAACCATTAAGCGGTACAAATTCTGATGCTTCAAACTGATCAACTTGGAATTGGGAGTAGGCTTTGAAAGGAGATAGCGAGGTAGCATTCAACTCTAAATAAGCAGTACTTGATCCAAATTTAAAAATAGTGTCGGTTAAACTTAAACTATGTCCTGTTCCTGTAAAATTAGTTTTGAAGTTTGCATTTTGTAAGGGCTGAGCTTTAAAGAGTCTCGTCGGATTTAGCCCAATTCCGCGTAAAAATGGATACAGCGCAAAATTGTGAGTATCAACTTTACCTGAATAATTAAGGTCAGCATAGTTAAAATCCAATTTGCCAGAAATTTGATCGTTTAGCTCATAATCAATCTGATTAATATTTATGATATTGCCATTGGTATAGTAGCGCATCGAACCCGTTTGTCCATTATTAAGTGTAAGGTTAATTGGATTTAAAATAAAATGTTGATTCTGACTTAGATCTTGATATTCAAGGCTGCCATTTTTTAGCTTTATACTGCTTAGTTGCATAACTATAGTGGTATTCTGCCTAGTTGGTGGAATAGCAAAATCCCAATTGGTATTGATACCGTCCGTGATTAAGCTTAGTTTGGGATTATGTAATATTACTTTATCAATATGAATCTGACCATGAAGGAGCGGTTTTAGTTGCAAAACAACTTCACAAGTGCTGGCGCTAATTAATGGAGTTGTTAAGGTTTGATTGTTGTTACTAAGGCTAATGTTATGAGCAGTTAATGCGAGAGATGGCCATAAATCCCAATTAATTGAACCAATTTCTAGTTTAGCTCCGATTTCCTGAGCTGCTAATTGTGAAATTAATGGTTTATAACGTTCTGGACTGATTAGTTGGGTGAGTGCAAAGAGACTAAGTAATATTATAGCAATTAAGCTAATTAGTAAGTAGAGAAAATATTTTAGTAGTTTACGATTAAACATAAGTGTTAACTGAGTAAGTTTTGGATGAATTAATTATAGCATGAAATCAGATTTTTGATTATTTGAATTGAATATGAAAATAATGTGGTCGGGGCGGTGGGATTCGAACTCACGACCCCTTGATCCCAAATCAAGTGCGCTAACCAGACTGCGCTACGCCCCGACAAATGAATAATCACTATAATAAAGATGGGGTGGATAATGGGACTCGAACCCACGACAACCGGAATCACAATCCGGGGCTCTACCAACTGAGCTATATCCACCATTGAATAATGATAATGGTGCGCCCGACAGGACTCGAACCTGTAACCCCCGCCTTAGAAGGGCGGTGCTCTATCCGGTTGAGCTACGAGCGCAAAACCACACCATAAAGTGATTTTGTGATGAAATGAAAAAGTTTAAACTGGTCGGGGCGGTGGGATTCGAACTCACGACCCCTTGATCCCAAATCAAGTGCGCTAACCAGACTGCGCTACGCCCCGTTTTTCCGGTCAAACTTTGACTTTCAAGAGCGATATTATATGTCTAGCAAGGCTTTGCTGTCAACTTTTTTTGTAAATATTCTTGAGTTTGCATTTCTTCAAGACGGCTAATTGTTCGTTCAAACTCATTGGCAAAGTCGCCTTGAGAATAAATATCTTGAATTGGAACAGTGCTAGATAAGGCTAACTTACTGCTGCTATCATACAAAATATCAATCAACCATGTAAAGCGTCTTGCGACATCTTTTTTATCAATAGTAAGTAGATAAATATCACTTATGATAAACCAATTAAACTTTTTGATTAGTTCAAGATAATCAAGCTGGCTACGCATGTTGCCGCAAATTACCGAAAAATCAAACCAAACAATGTCATTTCCACATTTAATCGTTGGGATTTTACGAGTACAGATTTCAATCACTGAGTTTTGTTGCTGATGATTATCAAGATTAATCGCTGCGAAAATTTTATCTAGTGCAGTTTGAGAATCCGCTTGCTGGACTATAAATAACTGATTAATTGAGGTATTAATTAAACGATAATCCTGATCGCTATTTAAGCTCACAACATTCAATCGATCTTTTAAGACTTCAATTGCTGGCAAAAATCGTTCTCGCATTAAACCATTAGGCCATAGTCCATCAGGGTGATAATTAGATGAGGTTACAATATAAATTTTATTGGCAAATAGACTCTCTAACAAGCGTTTCATTATCATGGCAGTAGCGATGTCGCTAACATGCATTTCGTCGAGATAAATAATGTCAAACTGTTCTTTTAGTTCCTTCGCGATAACGGCTAACGGGTCATCAACGTTAACCATCTTAGCTAGTTTTTCGTGAATTTCATGCATAAACTCGTGGAAATGTAAGCGTGTTTTGCGTTTGACATCTGTATATTGGTACATCGCATTCATAATCATTGATTTACCGCGTCCAACATCACCATAGATATAATATCCTAATTTGTGGTCTTTACGCCAGAGTCGCATGATAAAATTGAGGCTTGCAAGATTGTCCAGAAACTGATCTAATTCTTTGATGAGCTTTTGCTGCGCCAAGTCAAAACGTAACTGACCGCTTGATGTTTGTTGTTGATACCAGGTGAGTAAATTTTGCATATTCCACCATTCATTTTAGTTATTAAGTAAGTGATTGTAAGATAAAAAGTAATCAAAAGCAAGGTAAGTTTATGTCATTAATGTTAAAAGATCCACGAAAATATAGCGCTGTATATCCCGATGCCAATTTATTGATAAATCAAGCTATTCATGATTTATCTAGGAATGAAGATAATAGTTTGATTTGTGCATTAATTGAAGATTTACTCAAACAAAAACAAGATCAATTGTTGAGCGTTGCTTATAATCTGGCACCAACTCAGGCAATTGCCGATTATATTTGGGAATCATTGCAAGAAGTGCTTAACTCTCCCAAACAAGATAAATTCACTAAATTATTTGTATTGCCTATCATTATTGTTGTTGGGAGTACTAAGCAAATAAGTTTAACAGAGCAGCTTAATCATGCGGCATTAGAGAATTTATTGCATAGCAAGAAGATATTTAATAATCCTAAGAGCAATAAAATAAGTGCTGCGTTGGTTGACTTAGATGAAATTGTTAAGATTAAGCCTTCCGAGTTATTTGCATGGGTATCTCAAAATGAGTTACTTGACTTAAATAAATTTAGTCATAAAGCCATTATTAACATTGGTGAAGGCGTACATTTACGTTTTTTAGTTGGTATGGACATACAGGGTAATGATCAAGAATCTGGATTTATTGCTGCAAATTTCAATCAGTTAGGCTTGGAGTTACTGCAGCTTTTAAGTTCAACGTTAAAAAATGATGCAGCAACGGTATTTCCTTTGCCTTTTCCACCTTGTTCCCTTAGTGAGGCAGCCGTTGTGGGTGAACATCATCGTCAAGAAATTAGTATTGCTCTTGGTCTAAGTAATCAAGTAAAAAAAATGCGCTTAGATGGTAATGAGCCGCATATAAAACTATCCAGTCAAAAAAATAATATTCAAATTGAAATTTGGGGCAGTAAAGATACTTCGCAGGCAGCAGAAATAATGATTTGGTCATTGCAGCGCAGTGATAATTTTGCGCAAGTATGTCAAATTCTTGAAGATTTATTTAACGATATGCGCTTAATGGTTAGTTATTATGAGGATCATCATGAGCACGATGCACATTGATTTAGTTAAACAGATTGACGCGTTACTACCTCAAACTCAATGTACTCGCTGTGGTTATCCTTCTTGTGTCAAATACGCGGAAGCATTGGTAGATAATACTGCTGAGATTAATCAATGCCCACCTGGTGGTGATGAAGGGATTCTTGCATTGGCGCAGTTGTTAGAACGCCCAGTGCTAGCATTAAATCCTGCTAACGGCACGATCAAACCTCGGCAGTTGTTGGTAATTGATGAAGATGTCTGTATTGGTTGTACTCTGTGTATTAAAGCTTGCCCAGTTGATGCGATTGTTGGTGCCAATAAAATGCTGCATACGGTGATTGCTAGCGAGTGTACTGGCTGTGATTTATGTATTCCAGCTTGCCCAGTCGACTGTATTCATCACTACGAAGATCCAGAGCAAGAGTGGAGTAATCAGCGTCGTGATTTAGCAAAAGCTCGTTTTGATGCACATCAAAGTCGCCGCGAGCAGGAACAGCAGGCTCGAGAACAGCGCATGGCTCAGCAGGCGCAATTATTGAAAAATCTTAAACAAAATAGCGACAGTCACGAAAGTTTGCAAAGCGCATCTTCGCCAAATAAGCATGACTTTATAGCGGGCATTATGGCACGTGCTCAAGAGAAAAAATAGTAAGCTAACTAATTCACATTATCGGGTTAATAATGTTCCATTACATGATGATTTTAGTAATGCATTTGGACAGTTGATAAATTTATTGTCCGATTTACTTACGCAAAACCATAAACCAGTAAGAAACTGAGTATTTTGATCTTTATCGCACATAACCATAATTGATTTAACTGGAATTTGTGGGTTCAATCGATGAATTTGTTGTTGTATGGATTCTGCAGATGATTTAAAATTAAAAGTAGCTAAGTTAATATTTTTATACAGTGCAATACTTTTAGTAAAATAGTTATTGACTTGTTGATAGTACTCTCGTTCGTTGACACTCTCTAGTCCGGCATAATAGTAGCTGGAACAAGTTCCATGCTTGCTCCATTCATGATTGATAAAGCTGTCTGCGTTGCTAAGGTAGCTGCTAAAAGGATTGTTAAACGACAGTTTTGCTGTATTTAGCTCTGGTACAGCACTACAGTCTGCAGGGTAGGTACCATTGCTATTTTCCGGCCACAGTCCATGATACATTAGTGGCTGACTGACTTGTTGTTGGCAGGCATGGGTTTCGTCTAAATCTGCACCGCTTTTACCTGTCCCAACTGCACACCAGCCTGGTATCCACTGAGTTGATAAAATATAAAAATCAAATTTATTTTTAGCGTATGCATTAGAGTATTTATTGTCTGCACTAGCAAGAGTATTCCAAAAAATAATTCCACCAGCTAAGCCTAGCCAAATAAATTTTTTCACGGGTTAGTACCTTATTTTATATTTAACCAAGTAATAATTTTACATAATTTTCAACACCTTGTTCAAGTGTTAAAAACCCTGCTTTATAACCACCTTCTTTGATCAATCTAGTATTATTCGATTGGGTAAAACACTGGTACTTGCCAGCTAAATCACCAGGGAATGGGGTATACTCCAAAATACCTTGTGTAACTGCAGTTGCCAAATCAATAGGGTTATTGCCCTCAGCTTTGCGGCAGGCATTGATAGTTGCTAGTGCAAGATCATTAAAACTACGTGCAACTCCGGTACCACAATTAAAAATTCCAGATAATTCGTCAGGTTTTTGAGTGTGGTTATCAAAGAAATGCATATTAACGCGTACCACATCTTCAATAGAAATAAAATCACGAGTTTGTCCGCCATTTTCATAGCCCTGACAACCTTCAAATAATTTTACACCGCCATGCTCTTGGTATTGACGGAAATTATGTAATACTACTGATGCCATGCGTCCTTTGTGAAATTCACGATGGCCGTAAACGTTAAAATATTTTAAGCCAACAACTGGCGCACGCAAGCCACCACTAAAGTAACGGCGCACAGTTTGGTCAAAAAGCATTTTTGAATAGCCATAGGCATTCAGTGGAACTTCATTTTCACGATCTTCAACAAATACTTTACCCGCTCCATAGGTTGCAGCTGAAGATGCATAAATGAAAGGTACTTCATTTTTTTGTGCATATTCGAGCAGCAAACATGAGTATTCATAATTGTTTTTCATAATATAGCGACCATTGGCTTCAACCGTAGCTGAGCATGCGCCTTGATGGAATATGTAATCCAGTTGATTATCATATTCACCATCTACGATAGCCTGAATAAAATCTTCTTTATCAACAAAATCCAGAATATCAACGTCTGCTAAATTACGGCATTTATCACCATTGGTTAGATTATCGACCGCAATAATATCAAAATGTCCACGACGGTTTAATTCTTTAATAATATTTGAACCAATAAATCCGGCAGCTCCGGTAACAGCGATTAACATAGTTTAGACCTCTTGCTCTTTTATGTGTTGAGTTAAATGTTTAATTAATTCTTCTTTTTTGACAGTTGCTGTTCCTAATTTGGCAACTACTATTCCTGCAGCAAAATTTGCAACTTCAACCGCTTCGCGAATGCTGGCATTATTGGCTAGCATTAACCCGATTGTTCCAATTACAGTGTCACCTGCGCCTGAAACATCAAAAACTTCTTGCGCAAAAGTAGGGTAATTATACGCCTGATCGGCAAAAAGCGTCATACCTTCTTCACTTCTGGTAACCAGTAGGTAATCTAAATTTAATTGTTGTTTTAGTTCTGTAGCCTTATTAAGTAATTCTTGCTCATTATTCCAACTGCCAGTTGCATCACGCATTTCACTACGATTTGGAGTAATCATGGTTGCATTTTGATATTTGCTGTAGTCAGAACCTTTGGGGTCAACTAACACGATTTTATTATGTGCTTTAGCAATCTCAATCATTTTGCTGGTGTGGCTCAATCCACCCTTGCCGTAGTCTGATAAAATTACGACCTCATATTGGTCAATTATTTCTGCAAAACTATCTAAAACTTCCGCTAAAATTTCATGTGAAGGCTTTTCTTCAAAGTCAATTCGTATCAATTGCTGATTTTTAGCAATTACGCGTAATTTGACAATGGTACTGATAGTTGAATCTTTTTTGAATACGGTATTGACTTGTTCGGTAAGCAGTAACTTTTCCAGCACCAAAGCTGGTTCATCTTCACCAACTACCGATAATAATGTGACATTGCCACCTAGGCTGGCTATATTGCGTGCAACATTTGCTGCACCACCCGGACGATCTTCGATTTTACTAATTTTGGCAATTGGAACTGGCGCTTCAGGAGAAATTCGATCTACGCTACCAAACCAGTAACGATCAAGCATAACATCACCGACTACCAAAACTTTGTTTTGGGCTAAATCTTGTTGTAGAAATTTAATATGTTGTTGGGTAAACACTTTTTATAATATCCTAAAAACGTAGGCAGCGTTATTATAGCATGCAGTGTGCTATAATCCTAGCACCAACTTAGAATAAAGGGAAGCAAATTGTGTTAATTAACGAAAAAACAATGACGGATAGGCTAAATATAAATCATGATACTCGTAAAACTTTTGTATTCGATCTAGATGGAACAATTGTTTATGATGGTAAACCGTTAGAGGATAAATTTGAAAAGATTCTACTGGAAATTAAGTCAGCGGGGCATAATATAGTTTTTGCAACTGGGCGCTCATGGCGCGATTTTGTGCCAGTAGTACCGCTATGGTGTAGTGAGCAAGATAGTGTGGTTTTTGGTGGTGGTTTGGTTATTGCGAGTGGTGAAATAAAAACCCAGCATTTTCTGGATAACTCTGTTTTGTCTGAGATGGTGAAATTCTTGGAAGATAATCATGCGCACTATTTAGTTGATGGTCATTCTAACTACTATCATCCATCGAAAGAACATTGGCTTTATCAAGATATTATCAAAATCAGCGGGCAAACGCGTAGTTCGCACGTAGATCATGTTTTAGCTGACGGAGCATATAAAATATTGGTGTTGGATGATCAGTTTTTAGAGTATTTTAATCAATTTATTGCAAATCGTGATTTAACGATCAAATATCATTTTTATGATAGATGCTTTGATGTTATGCCATCTCATGTTAATAAATTCGCGGGCTTAAGCGAGTTGATTCTGCCAGAAAAAAATGATATTTTTGTTTTTGGTAATGATCATAATGATCTTGAACTAATGCAAGAGTTACCGAATAGCATTATGTTCGGACATCATCAGGAATTACAAAAATATGCTAAGATAAAGATTGATTACGATGATGATTTATTTGAAAACTTTACGACAGTGATTAACACTATCCTTGGAAAGTGATAAAATAACTCCTAATGACAATTTATGATGAAAGAAAATTATGTTAGATACTAATTTATTACGTAATGATTTGGATGCCGTAACGGCTAAATTAACAGTGAAAAACTTCGCGTTTGACAAAGAATTGTTTTTTTCACTGGAAGATAGACGTAAGAAATTACAGATGAATATGGAAGAGCTACAAGCAAAACGTAATTCCAGTTCAAAACAAATTGGAGTTTTAAAATCCAAAGGTGAGGATACTGCTGCGATTATGGCTGAAGTTGCTGGTCTTGGCGAGCAGTTAAAACAAGTTGAAACTGAATTCAATGAAGTTGCTTTGCAATTAAATAATTATCTGGCAACTGTACCAAATATTCCGGATAGCTCTGTTCCTGCTGGGCGTGATGAAAGTGCCAATGTTGAGGTGCGTAGAGTTGGTGTGCCACGCGATTTTGATTTTCAGGTAAAAGATCATGTTGACTTAGGTTTAGCGCTAGATCGTGGAATTGATTTTGAAGCTGGGGCAAAAGTTGCGGGTAGTCGCTTTGCATTCTTAAAAGGTAAAATTGCCAAACTGCATCGTGCACTAGCTCAGTTTATGTTAAATACCCATACCGAAGAGCATGGTTATACTGAGGTTTATTCACCATACATGGCAAATGGTAAATCTTTGTATGGAACTGGGCAATTACCTAAGTTTGAAGAAGATTTATTTAAGACCAAGCGCGATCAGGATGACATGTATCTGATTCCAACGTCTGAAGTATCAGTGACCAACTTGGCTGCCGATGAGCTTTTTAGAGAAGATGAGTTACCATTTAAATATGCTTGTCATTCACCATGCTTTAGAAGTGAAGCTGGTAGTTATGGGCGTGATACTAAGGGTTTAATTCGCATGCATCAATTTGATAAAGTTGAGATGGTAAATATTACTCATCCGGATAAATCATTTGAAGCTTTAGAGGTAATGGTACAGTGTGCTGAAAATATTCTTAAAGCCCTGCAATTACCATATCGTGTTCTTACTTTGTGTGGCGGTGATATCACTTTTGGTTCTGCTAAAACTTATGACTTGGAAGTATGGGTACCATCACAAAATACCTATCGTGAAATATCATCTTGTTCAAATATGACTGATTTTCAGGCTCGCAGAATGCAAGCGCGTTTTAAAGATGCTAATGGTAAAAATCGTTTAGTACATACGTTGAATGGTTCTGGTTTGGCAGTTGGACGCGCATTGGTAGCAGTGCTTGAAAACTATCAAAATGCTGATGGTTCAATTACTGTGCCGGAAGTTTTACGTCCATACATGGGCTGTGATGTTATTACTGCGTGAGTGTAATTGAATACTGACGACGTAAAAAAGGTAGCTATATTAAACTTAAATTTAAGGAATGGTAATGAAAAAAATAATTTTATTAAGTAGTTTGTGCCTAAGTACGGCTGTATTTGCTGCGGCAACGGTAAACAATGGTGAGAGTGCTAATCAGTGCATGCAGTATAAACAACAAATGATGAAAAATCATCAAGCAATTGATGCTGCGTATCATAAAAATGATGCCTGCACCATGGGTAAATTAATGATCCAGAATCGCCAGATGTTTGAAAGTCATCCTGAGTGTTTCCCGCGCATGGCTAAAATGAAGGGAACACCTACAGCACAACAGTCAGCACCAGCTAAATAATTAAGCTTAGCAGCTGATTTACTTGGACACTATAAAATTCCTCGCTCTAGGGCGGGGATGTTTTGCTAAGAGTATAATATGAAGAAAAGTATTTTATTACTTGTATTTGTTTTGTTTGTACTTGGTGGTGGCTATTTTTATTTTAACCACAACAAAGCTAATACTGAGTCACATGAATACAGCGAAGCTATTAGCCAATCAGAATCAACTAATTCACATCTTGAGAGTTCTGCA
This sequence comes from Burkholderiales bacterium, assembly GCA_035438765.1. GTDB lineage: Bacteria > Pseudomonadota > Gammaproteobacteria > Burkholderiales > UBA11063 > Aquella. The sequence continues at coordinate 15,948 of DAORIZ010000024.1, forward strand.
CCTGTAGTAAGTTTATCAGATATGTTAGCATCTGGAATTAAAACTTTGCGAGGCGTCTTGCAGAGTCAAAAGATTGCCGAGAGTGCAAGTATTGAAAATTATACATTGATTTTAGATGGTAAGCCTTTAAAAGTAAAATCAGTTTCTGAAATCGAATTAAGCAAAGCTTTTTTAGTTGAGAGTAATCAGGTTTTACTGGTGGCTTTTGATCAAGGTGGTAATCAATGTAGCCGTCAATATCAAGTAGTTACGATTAGTGAAAGTGCAACTAAGGTTAGCAAAGTTTTTGGTAGTTGTTTACCATTAAGTTCCGCAATTGAAAGTGGTTCGCAGATTACGTTTAGTATGCCACAGAATAATCCATACTTAGGTGATGATGTGTTGGTGAACTATGTCTATAAAAACGGTGAAATTCATCAAGAAACTAAGCCACAAGAATTGAAGCAGAAGTACGCGGGACTCACCGCTAGCAAAATTTTACAAATTGCCGCTAGTGATGGTTGCTATGTTGATGGTGTGATGTTAGATGATAATTCATGCGGTGGTGGGCGTAAGTATTGTGTAATGTTTAAAAATTTACCTAAATCTAAAAAAAATGCAGATTATAAATTTTTGAAATCATTTTGTAATTAAACTCATAGTGAGAAATATCATGGCATTAACCGAAGAAATTATCTACAGTTTTCCAACTTTTGCATTAAAGGTTGACTTGGATGCAACTAATATCTATCATACTGAATTTATGCCGCCAGCTATAGATGCCGTTTCTCAATCAATCAGTCGCTCGCCTCTGGCAACTGAAGTTATCCGACAGCTTGATGAGTATTGTGATAATCCCAAGTTTAAGTTTGACTTACCATTTAGCTATAATGGCACACTTCACCAACTTAAAGTTTGGCAAATAATGCAGCAGATTGAAGCTGGTAGTACTTTAACCTATGGTGAAGTTGCTAAACAACTACTTTCTGCACCACGTGCGGTAGGTGGTGCTTGTGGTGCAAATCCATTACCAGTATTTATTCCTTGTCATCGAATAATTGCCGCAAATTCTAAATTAGGTGGTTTTAACTCTGGGAATATCTTTTTTAACCTTGGAATTAAGAAATGGTTGCTTAATCACGAAGGTATTCAAATATAAATATCTATTAACTTGAAAATAAAACTTGAATTTCATTAGTTAGTCCTTACATTCGTTTTAAGAATTAACTTTTATTACTATTAAGGTTCTACACATATGTCCAAACGTGATTATTATGAAGTCTTGGGTGTTGCTAAGGGCGCATCAGACGATGAAATAAAAAAAGCTTATCGTAAACTGGCAATGAAGTTTCATCCGGATCGGGTTTCGACATTACCTGATGCCGAGAAGAAAAAAGCGGAAGATAAATTTAAAGAGCTGCAAGAAGCATATGCGGTGTTGTCTGATGCTGAAAAAAAACAAATGTACGATCAATTCGGACATGCTGGTGTTGGCGGTAATTCTGCAAGTGGTGGCTTCGGCGGTGGCGGTGCTGCTGGTTTTGAAGATATTTTTGATGTATTCGGTGAAATGTTTGGCGGTGGAAGACGTGGTGGGTCGCAACGTCACAACGCAGCCATGCGTGGTAATGATTTAGAGTACAATATTCAGATTAGCTTGGAAGAGTCTGCATTTGGTTGTGAGAAAGAAATTAAGTTCCCTCGCACGGAAAAATGTACAACTTGTGATGGTAAGGGATCTAAAAATCCTGAAGATGTACATACTTGTAATACCTGTAAAGGTGCTGGACAAGTACGCTTTGCACAAGGCTTTTTCTCTGTTCAACAGCCATGCCCAGAGTGTCACGGTCGCGGTAAGACAATAAAAAATCCTTGTGGTAATTGTCGTGGTAGTGGCTTGGTTAAAGAAAACCGTCAAGTAAAAGTTACAATCCCTGCTGGAATTGATAATGGAAGCACTTTGCGCCTGACTGGTGAAGGTGAGGCAGGGCTAAATGGCGGACCAAATGGAGATTTGTATGTCCATGTAGCAGTTAAGCAACACAAAGTATTTACTCGTCAAGGTAAGGATTTACATTGTGAAGTGCCAATTAGTTTTGTAACTGCGGCTTTGGGTGGTGAAGTAGATGTTCCTACAATTGATAGTAAAACCGTCAAATTAAAGATTCCGGAAGGAACTCAGACTAATCAAGTGTTGCGTATTCGTGAAAAAGGTGTTAAATCACTGCGTGGTGTTACTTCAGGCGATTTATATTGTCACATATATGTCGAAACTCCAGTTAAATTGACTGAAGCGCAGAAAGATTTAATTCGTCAATTTGGCGAAGCTAGTGGTGGTCAAAATTCTGCACATCATCCTAAAACTAAATCCTTCTTTGATAAAATGAAAGATTTTTTTGCCGGTGAATGATAATTGACTCTTTTAGTCAAGCACTCTATGTTAAAATCCTACAAATTATTTGTAGGATTTTTATTATTATGAAAACAAGCAAAACAGCTAATAGTCTCAATTTTATTGCACTTTATTTTCTTTTCTTTGGTTGGGGTTTTGTCACCTGTCTTAATGATCTACTGACGCCAATTTTTAAGGGCTTGTTTTCAATCTCACATTTTCAGGCCAATTTAGTTGCTTTTGCTTTCTTTACTGCTTACTTTATCGGTTCTTTAATTTATGTCTTAGCCGCAAAATTTGGGATTAACTACTTTGAACGTTTGGGGTATAAAGGGCTTATTCTGTTGGGGTTAGCATTGTCAACCATTGGTTGCTTGATTTTTATCCCTGCTGCAGCTTATAAAAACTATGGTCTGTTTTTGAGTGGTTTATTTACAATCGGGTTTGGTTTTACGTTTCTACAGATTTCGGCTAATCCTTTAGTCTTAATCACTGGTAATCCTGAAACTGGAGCCAGTCGCCTTAATCTTGCGGCGGGGTTTAACTCACTGGCTACTGCAATTGCACCTTTAATTGGTGTTTATGTGTTTTATGAACTTTTGCAAGTCAAAGAAAATTCTGGTAATTTAAAATATCCATACATAATTTTGGCTGGGTTTTTTATGCTGTTAGCCTTCATTATTTGGAAATTCTTGCATACAAAAGAAGAGTACTCTGCATCACATGAAACTGGTGGCAAATTATTTGCATTAAATCATCTTAATTTAGTCTTTGCTATGGGTGCTATATTTTTCTATGTTGGTTCCGAAGTGACTATTGGAACTAATTTAGTAGCATTTTTAAAAGATCCACATACAATCGGATTAGAGGAATCATCTGCGGGTAAATTATTAGCTTTTTACTGGGGTGGTGCAATGATTGGTCGCTTTCTTGGTTCAATTGCACTTGGTAAACTAAATATTTCAAGTAAGTTTTTATTAATGATTTTAACAAGTGCGGCATTAACGCTTTTCATGGTTTATTCAGTAGGTAATGTAGAGTCAGAATTAAGTTATTATGTAATCTTCCAAGCCTTGGCAATTTTGCTCTTGCTCTCTTGCAAATCTAGCCCTCGTTTAAACTTGATTATGTTCTCTGTTGTAAATATTGCTAATTTAATTGCTGCAATTTTACTGCATAATACAATGTTCGCTGCATGGTCAATTTTGTCAATTGGGATTTTTAACTCTGTAATGTGGCCAAATATTTTTGATCTAGGTTTGGCTAATTTGGGTAAATTTAAAGAGCAGGGTGCATCGTTATTAGTGATGATGATTCTAGGTGGTGCGTTGTTGCCATTGATTCAGGGAAGAATTGCTGATGTGGCTAATGTAGTTGATTCTTATTGGGTGCCAGTTGTAGGATATGCATATATCTTATGTTATGCAATATTTTATTCAAAACGTCAAGTTAAGTGGATTAAATAGTTTATCTGTTTGTTATACTAAAGGAGTAGATTGCAATGATTGTTACTACTACTAACGATGTTGCAGGAAAAGAAATTGTTCAAGTGCTTGGAGTTGTTCACGGTATAATCGTGCGCACTCCAACTATTACGCAAGGTTTTTTTGGCAATATAAAGAATATTTTTGGTGGGCATAATCAGGCTTTTACGGATATGTGCGAGCAAACTCGTAATGCGGCTTATCAAAATATGATTCAGCAAGCTCAAATGCTTGGCGCTAATGGAATCGTTGCAATGCGTTATGATTCAGATAGTGTCGGCGGGGATAGAACGCGGGCTAACGAAGTCTTTTGCTATGGTACGGCAGTAGTTCTTCGTTAGCAAGCAAGTGCTTTTAAATTAAATCAGTGTAGCCAATAATTCGTTGGTTACCTGATCTACGCTCTTAGTGCCATCAACTTTTATGAACTTAACCTTTTTGTCCGCAGCATAGTAACTACTTAAAACAGCAGTTTGTGCGTGATACACTTCGAGGCGTTTTTTAATTGTTTCTTCTTTATCATCATCTCTTTGGATTAAATCTTCGCCAGTTACATCATCTTTACCGCTAATTTTGGGTTGATTAAATTCAACATGATAAGTTCTGCCACTTGACAGATGAACCCTACGACCTGAAAGTCTGGAAATAATTGCTTCGTCTGGAACATTTATTTCTATTACATAATCAATCGTTATACCTGCAGACTTTAATGCTTCTGCCTGAGCATTGGTGCGAGGAAATCCATCAAAAAGATAGCCGTTTTTACAATCTGGTTCTAATATACGTTCTTTTACTAGACCAATAACGATTTCATCAGATACTAGTTGCCCTTTATCCATTATTTCTTTTGCTTTTAAGCCCAATTCAGAGCCGGATTTTATTGCATTTCGCAACATATCTCCAGTCGATATTTGTGGGATATTAAATTTTTCGGTAATGAATTTTGCTTGCGTTCCTTTACCTGCGCCAGGAGCTCCAAGAAGAATAATACTAATCATAATCGTTGTCCTTATTGACTTTTAAAGTAGAGTACCTGATTATACCAGAGTGGATTTGGTTTAATTTGTTAACTTTAATTTCGAGTAATTATATTTTTTATTACTGACAATACCCATCATGACTACTGGATAATTTGATAAAATATTAGCTCTGTGGTAGTCTCACATTTTTTAGGGAAAAAATAATGAAAAGTAAGTTAATTTTATCAGCATTGCTTTCTTCTGTTTTATTAGGCACTGCATTTGCCGATTGTACCTTTACGTTTATAAATAAATCATCTTCTCCTGTAACGGTACAAGGATATTTTCTTGAAGCTGGTGATGCTGTTTCCGATGAGGCTTGGGTAACAGTTGACCCAACGCGACAAATTAGTCAGGTACGAAGTGGTAAAAAATGTAATGCTATTTACAAACACACTGGGCAAGTTGCCACCCGCATTGATTTGAAGGATAATTCAGGTTACTGGATTGGAAATAAAGGATTCTTATTTGCTGCAGATCGCTCTTATTCGCATTATTCTGGGGATCGTGCTAAGTCAGACAGTGGTAAAGACATTACCTTGTCAAACGGAATTAAAATTAGCGCCAAGGAGTTTAAAGTTTATATTTGTGATGGTAGTGTAGATAGTGATGACTGTCATTAAACCTTAATTAATATCAAAATAAATAGGGCTGGACTTATGTTGTTCAGCCCTATTTATTTTTGTTTTCAAATATACTCCTCATCTTTGAATTTTGTTTTTATTTGATTGTTTTGATGTTGGGTCGTGGGTTTAACTTTTGAAGGTATGCGTTAAACCATGAAAAATTTATGGTTTTTGTGGTATAATATATCTATTAAACTAAATCAGAAGAGGAGCTCATATGTGTGTAACATGCGGTTGTGGTGGCGATAATAATCACTCTCACGAACACCAACATTCTCATCATAATAGTGACCATCATCACGAACACACCCACGTAATTAATCTTGAAGCTGAAATTTTAGCGGAAAATAATCAATTCGCAGCACAAAATCGTGCTTTCTTTAAAAATAAGAAATCATTGGCGCTAAATTTTGTTTCAAGCCCAGGCTCGGGTAAAACTACACTACTTGAGGAAACAATTAAACTGCTAAGTGGTGAACATCCCATTTATGTGGTTGAAGGCGATCAACATACCGAACTAGATGCCAACCGGATTCGCAGTGCTGGAGCGGAAGCTTATCAGATTCAGACAGGTAAAGCTTGTCATTTGGATGGACATATGGTTGGACACGCCTTGGAACATTTAAATATTGTTGATGATAGTTTTGTTTTTATTGAAAACGTCGGTAATTTAATTTGCCCAGCGTTATTCGATTTGGGTGAACAAGCAAAGGTAGTACTGATTTCAATAACTGAAGGTGAAGATAAGCCGCTTAAATACCCAGACATGTTCTTTGGCGCTGATCTAGTGCTTATTACTAAGTTAGATTTGCTACCATATTTAAAATTTGATCTTGAGGCGTGTGAAGCTAATATTCGCAAAATTAACCCACGTGGTAAGATTATTCAACTTTCTTCAACGACGGGGGCAGGTTTTGATGAATGGGTTAAATGGTTGCACGCAGCAAAAAATTATTTGAGCTAAGATTTGACCATGCAAATTACTGCTTGTAAGCTGCTAATCAATGGAATTGTTCAGGGGGTTGGCTTTCGACCAACTGTATATAAAGTTGCCACGGCATTAAATTTATCTGGTTGGGTAAGAAATACCTCATTCGGTGTTGAAGTGATTTTAGCCACTGAAGATAGCGCTGACTTTATTCAACAATTAGAGTTATCATTGCCCGCATTAGCAAGCTTAGATTCGGTTGATTGTACTAAGATAACTCTTGATGAGAAACCGCATGATTTTCAAATTTTAGCTAGTGTTGCTGGACGTGTCAACGATACGGTTATGCCGCCTGATAGCTATATTTGTCAAGACTGTTTAGCGGAGATTTTTGATCCCAAGAGTAAATATTATCTCTATCCATTTACTAATTGTACCAATTGTGGTCCACGCTATACTGTCATTAAGGGTTTACCTTATGATCGAAATCTAACTGCCTTAGCTGATTTTCCCTTGTGTGAAAGCTGTAATGCAGAATATCGCGATCCACAAAATCGCCGCTATCATGCTCAGGCAACTGCTTGTCCAAAATGTGGACCGAGTTTGGGGTTAGATTTAGCTAAAGTTGCAGAATATATTCATGCAGGTAAGGTAGTTGCACTAAAAGGTGTCGGCGGCTATGTGCTCTTGGCTGATGCAACTAATGCTGCAACCGTTGCACGTTTGCGCGAACGCAAAGGAAGAGCGGAGAAGCCTTTTGCAGTAATGGCGCTTAATACTAACTCTATTCAGCATCATTTTGCACATGTCTCGCCTCATGAAGCTGGTGTGCTCGAGTCTCCAGCTGCGCCAATTGTTATTTTAGCTCGAAAGCGTAGTACGCATATTGCGGCAGAAGTTGCGCCTAAATTAAATACTTTAGGCATGATGCTGCCAAATAGTCCTTTATATTATATTCTATTTTATCATTTACTTGGTACTCCTGCTGGCGCTGAATGGTTACAACAACACACCGCATTAGCTTTGATTGTCACCAGCGCTAATTTCTCGGGTGGCGCAATTATCAGTGATAATGACGAAGCACGCCAGCAATTGACTAAAATTGCGGATTATGTAGTAAGCGCTGATCGTGATATCATTATGAAGAGTGATGATTCGGTGATTTCTTGTGTAGGGCAACATAATGTAATCTTACGTCGCGCGCGCGGAATTGCGCCCAAACCATTTTATTTTCCGTACCAGTTGCCACAAGTGTTGGCTTTGGGCGCACATTTAAAAAATACACTGACATTTACCCGTGATAATAAAGCGTTTACCTCACAATATCTTGGTGATATGGGGTCTGAACATACAGTTCGTTATTTTAAGCAAGTATTAGCACATTATCAACATGTATTTAATTTTAAACCAGAATTAGTAATAACCGATTTACATCCAGATTTTTACGTGCGTAATTTTGCCAGTGAACTTGATTTACCACAGTTACAATTACAGCATCATTTTGCACACTTGGCTTCAGTAATTGCCAATGCAGAAAGTTGTGGCAAAAAAATTGCCAATAAAGTGCTAGGTTGTATTTTAGATGGTTATGGTTATGGCTTGGATGGCTCGTCATGGGGCGGTGAATTAATTCAATTCAATAGTCAAGATTTAAGGTTTGAACTAATTTCTCAGTTAACCCCACTGCAAGTTCCTGGTGGGGACATTGCGGAGAATGAACCATGGCGGATTGCGCTGGCACTTTGTGTTGAAAATAATTTGGCAATACCTGAGTATTTATTAGTTCATCCACAAGCTATGCAAGTGATTGAGTTATGCAAACGCCAACAATTTGCTACTTCAACCAGTCTTGGGCGTAAATTTTCGGCTGTTGCGGCATTGCTTAATATCGTGACTGAGAGCAAATATGAAGCTCATGCTGCGATGGTTATGGAAAGTATTGTTCACGGACTTGAGGTGGATTTTGATTATGCGCGACTTAACTTGGCGGGCGTACCAGATTTTAATCTGTTGATTAAACGAATTCACCAAATTGGGATTATTGAAAAAAATATTCAGCGGGCAGTCAATTTATTTTATGGTAATTTAGCGGTTTTAATTGAGAAATGGATACTCTTTCATTGTTCCACCCGTGGTATTTCACAAGTTGCCATCTCTGGTGGATGCTGGCAAAGTCGCTATTTATTATCAACTCTGAGTGATAAATTTAAACGTCTAGGTATTGAATTGTTGATACCATATCAATTACCATTCAATGACGAATGTATTAGTTTTGGGCAAGCGTGGTATGGCGCGCAAGCTCTGCAGAAGGGAATATTATGTGTTTAGCAGTACCTACGCAGATTATTAAATTATTGGATAATCAAATGGCTCTGACATCATTGTCTGGAGTAGAGAAAGAAGTTTCTTTAGCTCTTTTACAAGAAGAAGTTAAAGAGGGTGATTATGTGATCGTTCATGTAGGCTATGCATTAAGCCGTCTTGATGAAGATGATGCCAAAAAAACTTTAGCCTATTTCGAAGAATTGCTCGATGAGGAGCGTTATCAATGAAATATATTGATGAATTTAGAAATTCGGCGGTTGCCAAGAAACTGATTGAACAGATTCACGCAGCTGTTAAACCTGAAATTAACTATCGTTTAATGGAGTTTTGCGGTGGACATACTCATGCAATTCACCGCTACGCAATCAGTCAGCTACTACCTAAAAATATCAAATTAATTCATGGACCTGGTTGTCCAGTATGTGTGCTGCCAATTCCGCGGGTTGATCAGGCAATTTGGTTGGCATCTCAGGAAAATGTGATTTTATGTTCTTATGCGGATATGCTGCGTGTACCAGGTGATCATCAGGATAGTTTAATCAAAGCTAAATCTCGTGGTGCTGATGTGCGGATTATTTATTCCGTGGGTGATGCGCTAAAAATTGCGCAAAATAATCCGGATAAAACTATCGTCTTTTTTGCAATTGGTTTTGAAACTACTACACCACCAACGGCACATGCGCTATTAGAAGCTAAACGGTTGGGGTTAACTAATTTTAAAGTTTTTTGTAATCATGTTTTAACTCCGGTAGCAATGGCAGCAATTTTGCATACTGATGAAGTACAAATTGATGGTTTTATTGGGCCATCTCATGTCAGTATTGTGATTGGTTCGGATGCCTATAAGAAAGTATCGGATGATTATCAAAAACCAATTGTAATTGCTGGGTTTGAACCTCTAGATGTTATTCAGTCAATTTTGTACTTAGTTGAACTAATCAATGAGAAGAAAGTTGCAATTGTTAATCAGTATTCACGTGCAGTATCAACGACAGGTAATACTAATGCACAGCAGATGATAGCTGAAGTCTTGGAAGTTCGTGATGAATTTAGCTGGCGTGGTTTGGGTAGTATTCCGGCAAGTGGCTTAAAGATTAAAGCTGCGTATCAAGATTATGATGCTGAGGTTTATTTCAATATCCCTCAATTTAACAGCGATGATGTTAAAGCGTGTGAATGTCCACAGATTTTACGTGGGCTAAAAGAGCCGCGAGATTGTAAGTTATTTGGTAAAGCATGTACTCCTGAACATCCGATGGGCGCTTGTATGGTGTCCAGCGAAGGGGCATGTGCCGCAAGTTATCAATATACAGTTTAATAATTGGAAAATATTATATCATGAAACTAAATTTTAAAGAAAATGTTGATTTAACCATTGGTGCTGGTGGGCGTGCGATGTATCAGCTTTTGAACCAACTAATCCTCAAAGAATTTGATAATGAGTTTTTAGCCCAGCAGTCTGATCAAGCAATTTTGCCCGAGATTAAGGGGCGTTTAGCATTTTCAACTGATAGCTATGTGGTATCTCCGTTATTTTTTAATGGTGGCGATATTGGTTCAATTGCAATCAATGGTACAGTTAATGACTTGGCAGTATCTGGAGCGAAACCATTATATATTTCAGTTGGTTTTATTATTGAAGAAGGGTTTCCGCTGAGCGATTTGCGAACAATCGTCCAATCAATGGCAAAAGCTGCCCGCGAGGCAAATGTGCTGATTGTGACCGGAGACACCAAAGTTGTCGAAAAAGGTAAGGGCGATGGTCTGTTTATCAATACCAGTGGCGTTGGGGTAATTGATGACAAAGTTAAAATCGCTGCTGAGTTTAAGATTGGGGATAAAATCATTATTAATGGTTCAATTGCTGATCATGGGATGGCGATAATGTCACGGCGACAAGGTTTGGATTTTGCGACCGATATTGCCTCTGACTGTGCAGCACTAAATGGTTTATTGGCGGATGTTTTGGCTATTAATCCCGCAATCCGTTGTATGCGCGACCCAACTCGTGGCGGTTTATCTGCAACCATTAATGAATGGGCAAATTTTTATAAATTGGGAATAGATCTCAAAGAAGATCAGATATTAGTACATAACAATGTCAAAGGAATCTGTGAGTTATTAGGGCTTGATCCTTTGCATGTCGCCAATGAAGGAAAAGTTTTGATTATGTGCGCAGCAGAAGACGCTGAGCGTATAGTTGCCAAAATGCGCGAGCATCCATTGGGTAAAGATGCTGCGATAATTGCCGAAGTGCAAAGCGTTGATGAAAGCTATGTTACGATGACGACGGCTTTTGGCGGGGTAAGACGGGTGGATTGGCTTAGTGGTGAGCAGTTACCACGCATCTGTTAATATACTCAATCGGACTCATCATCCTAGGTCGTTGATTTACTCCTCACCTACTGGGTGTAGGCTTCGTCGTAAATCGCCTACTAGTATTTCGAGTCTGTTTGAGTATACACGCTCAGACTAAAAGTTATGAGGCTGTTGTTTAACTCCTTGCTTACGTGAGTAAGCGTCGTCGTTTACGCCTACCGGAACTCTTTATTCTGAGTGTGTCTCATTTAAAACAGTGAAATTATTTGCGACATATTTTCACAGTTTTTTTGTAATCTAGTAATATGTTAGTTAATTTTTATATAAGGGAAATCATATGGCAAAAACCACAACAGCAAAAACAACAAAGACAGCAAGTGTAAAGGAAACAGTTACTAAAAAACCAGTTCCAGCTAAAAAGATCATTCAAACTAAAGTTGCTCCTAAAGCTCCAGCAGTTAAGCCGACTGCTGTACGTGGTGTTGCATTAGGGGACGTTACACCCAATCAATCAACTAAAGCGATTGAAGAATTTCAAGTAGCTAAAGCGACAATTGCGTCAGATAGCTCGCATAAAGAAACTATTTCAGCAATAGCAGCAGCAAATAACAAAGCTGAAGATAAAACTAAATTTGTAGCATCAATTGAATCCTTTCTAAATGGTTTATCGCCAGATGAGGCGGATGTAGTTCGTCAGGAACTATTACAAAAAGTAACTAATAGCAAAACTGAACGTAAACTACAATCTAATCCGGATGATATTTTAGCTAAAAATTGGCGTGAGGGTGGTTATCCGTATTTAAACTTAATGTCGCGTAAAAATTACGAACGCCAAAAATATCGTCTTCAGGTTGAGTTGTTAAAATTGCAAGCTTGGGTAAAAGAAACTGGACAAAAAGTCGTTATCTTGTTTGAAGGTCGTGATGCCGCAGGTAAGGGTGGAACAATCAAACGGATGATGGAACACTTAAATCCACGTGGTGCACGAGTAGTTGCGCTTGAGAAACCTACTGAGACGGAAAAAGGTCAGTGGTATTTTCAGCGTTATGTCCAAAATTTACCGACAGCTGGTGAAATTGTATTATTTGATCGCTCATGGTATAACCGTGCTGGGGTTGAGCGAGTTATGGGATTTTGTAGCGATGCAGAATATCAGGAATTTATTCGTCAAGCGCCTGAGTTTGAACGAATGTTAACCCGCAGCGGGATTCATTTGATTAAGTTCTGGTTCTCGGTGAGTCAAAAAGAACAACGCCGTCGCTTTAAAGAGCGTAAAGTTCATCCGTTGAAACAGTGGAAATTATCTCCAGTTGATGTAGCCTCGTTGGATAAATGGGATGATTACACCAAGGCTAAAGAAGCGATGTTTTTTGCAACAGATACGGCGGATGCTCCTTGGACGGTAGTGAAGTCTGATTGTAAGAAACGTGCACGGTTAAATGCACTGCGTTATCTATTGCATAAGCTTAATTATACGGGTAAAGAAATTGATAATATTTCAGCAGTTGACCCATTAATCGTAGGTCGTGCTCAGACCGTTTTTGAACTTGATGAGGCCTAAAACTTCTTTCAAATAACCCCGTAAGTAATTACGGGGTTATTTGTTATAAAGTCATACTAAATTAGTGGGTTAATATCCTTAAATTTAGTGTGATTATTGCGGTGCACTTCTGGTATAATACGGTATTAAACTTGTGTGTATCATGGTTTTTGCAGTGCACCAAAAACAAGTTAAAATTTTAATTAATTAGGGAGTAGGCTTTATGAGTCACTATTATTTTTTACCACATCAACGTATTGATGATATGCTTAATCAATTACAGGGTGATGGCTATAAGTGTGTAGCACCACGCCACCATGAGAGCGAAATCAATTATGATACGATTACTAAATCTGCGGATTTACCGTGGGGATTTCACGATGAACAGGCACCAGGGCATTATAAAGTAAATAAAAGTGACCATAAGCATGCATTTGGCTTTGTGTTGCCAACTACCTCGGTTAAACCAATGCTATTTAAAGCTAAAGAAAATGTTTGGAAGGTTAAACGCAATGACGAAGGGAAGTTAGCGTTTGAACCTATAGTTGAATTTGAAAAGATTGCCGTATTTGGTGTTCGTCCATGTGATTTACGTGGAATTGAAATTCAAGACCGTGTGTTTATGGAAAATTCATACAATGACGTGCGTTATGTAAAACGTCGTGAAAATCAATTTTTGATTGCCATGAATTGTACTAAGTCACACTCTAACTGTTTCTGTGTTGCATTAGGTGATGCGCCACAAGCTGATAAAGGTTTTGATTTGGCAATGACGGAAATTGAAGGTGATGGTTTTGTGGTTGAAATCGGTTCAGATAAAGGTCGTGCCTTACTTGATGCCTTGGATTTAGAAGCCGCTAGTGGCGGACAAGCGCAAAAAGCGTTGGCTAAAATTGCTTATGCTGTTGATGGACAAAAGAAAACACTACCACCAATAAAAGAAGTAGAAACTAAATTAATGGCTAATCTTGAGCATCCACAATGGGATGATGTCGCAAGCCGTTGTTTATCTTGTGGTAGTTGTACCCAAGTATGTCCAACTTGTTTCTGTCATACCGAACGTGATGAGCCAAATGTACTTGGCACCGAAACTAATCATACTCGCGAGTGGGATTCATGCTTTAGTATTGATCATAGTTATACTCATGGTGACACTTTCCGTGAAGATCCTAAATATCGTTACCGTCAATGGTTGACCCATAAATTCTCTACTTGGCGTGATCAATTCCGCACCAAAGGTTGTGTGGGTTGTGGACGTTGTGTAACATGGTGTCCAGTTAAGATCGACGTCGTTGACGAAATTAATGCTATTTGTAAGTAAGAGAGATAATTATGTTATATACAGATGATGCTTATACGCCCTATGAGGCGGAAATTGTTGAGTTCATAAAAGAACATCACGATATTTTTACTATTCGTTTAAAATTTACTGACCCTGAGCTTGATAGCAAGTATTTCTTCCGTCCAGGACAGTTCAATATGATTTATCTTTATGGTGTTGGCGAAGTTGCGATTTCAATCGTGAATGATCGTAATCATCAACAAGGACGTTTTGAACACACTATTCAAGTAGTAGGTCGGATTACCAAAGGTATGATGAAGTTACAAACTGGTGATAAAGTTGGGATTCGTGGTCCATTTGGTACTGCATGGCCGATGAATGAAGCCAAAGGTAAAGATGTAATCATCGTAACTGGTGGTTTAGGAAATGCTCCATTAGTTGCCGCAACTGAAGAAGTATTAAAAAATCGCAATCAGTACGGTAAATTACGCGTGTTGCATGGTATTCGTTCTTCTGATTTATTGATTTATGATGATATGTATACTCGCTGGAATAATTCTCCAGAAACCAAAGTCTATATGGCAACTAGTAACGAGGAGCCTATAGATAATGGTAAATGGACATGGGGTAAAGGCTATGTTACCAATTTTATTCCTGAATTAGGTGTTGATTATGCTAATTCAATTGTGATGACAGTTGGACCAGAACCAATGATGATTGGTGTGGCTAAAGCATTTATCGCTGCTGGTGTTAAACCTGAAAATGTTTATGTGAGTATTGAGCGTAGCATGAAGTGTGCAATCGGTCATTGTGGACATTGCCAGCTTGGTTCTCAGTTTGTATGTAAAGATGGTGCAGTATATCCATATCCTGCCTGTGAACATCTATTAGAAGTGAAAGGACTATAAAATGTCAGCTCATGATAAATTATTGGGTTTAGCGGCACGTCCTAAAGTTGCCGTACATAAATTTAGTTCATGTGATGGTTGTCAATTGGCATTCATCAATGATGCGGTATCGTTATTGGAGTTATCAACGTTAGTTGATGTTGTCCATTTTGCCGAAGCTGGTCCGTTAGATGAGTTTGCCGAAGTTGAATTGGCAATTATCGAAGGTTCAGTAAATACCAAGCATGATATTCATCGTTTAGAAATGATTCGTGAAAAAGCTAAATACATTATTTGTATTGGTGCTTGCGCGATTACAGGTGGGATTCAAGCTTTGCGTAATTACACCGATGCTAAAGGTCTGCTTGAATGGCAACATGATGTTTACCCACAAGATACAGATGTGATTATTGAGCAAGATTTGTCAACTGCAAAACCAATTAGTGCTTATGTGCCAGTTGATTTTGAGATTCCTGGTTGTCCAATTACTAGCGGTCAAATTTTACATGCAGTGCGTTCAATTTTATTTGGTGTTGAGCCAGAAAAAAATGTTGATTCCGTGTGTGTAAGTTGTAAACATGCAGGCGTTTCTTGCGTGACGGTTGCAAAGGGTGAACCATGTTTAGGCCCTGTTACCGCGAATGGTTGTGAGGCATTATGCCCAAGCCTTGGACGTGGTTGCTATGGCTGTTATGGTGCATCTAAATATGCTAATCTTAGTGCAATGAAGAATCAATTGCGTGAAATGGGTTTAACCGAACAACAAATCACTCATAAATTCCAATATATTAACAGCCAAGATGCTGGTTTACAGGGAGAATAACTCATGAGTTTAAATAAAACAACGAAAATTGAAATTCCTATTCTTGCTCGTGTTGAAGGCGAGGGAGCATTGGATTTAGAAATTACTGATGGTAAAATAACTAAATGCGACGTCCGTATTTATGAACCACCACGTTATTTCGAAAAATTTCTTGAAGGTCGTACGCCAAATGAAGTGATTGATGCGGTGGCACGGATTTGTGGTATTTGTCCGTTAGCTTATCAAACAGCTGCAGCAGGTGCGATGGAACAAGTGTTTGGTATTGAGATTTCTCAATGGGCAAAAGACGCACGTTTGTTAATGATGTTGGGTCAATGGATTCATTCTCAATATTTACACGTTCATCTATTAGCCGCGCCAGATTTTCTTGGTTACCGTTCAGGTATTGAAATGGCTAAAGATTATCCAAATGAAGTGTTACGTGGTGTTCGCTTACAACACATTGGTAATGACATTATGAAACTTTTTGGTGGTCGTTCAGTTCATCCAAATGGTATTAAACTTGGTGGTTTTTGGCACTCTCCAAAAGAGTCAATTGTCAAAGCTTTTATTCCACGTATTGAGGCGGCTTTGAAAGATGCTGAAGATGTGATAAAATTTGTGTCTACTTTAAAATTTCCAGATGTTACAATTCCATTTACTCAAGTAAGCTTACGTCACCCAACTGAATATCCAGTAATTGCTGATCATATTGTTACTTCAGATGGATTAGAATTTAATGTAAATGAATATGACCAACATTTCCGTGAATTCCATGCGCCACAATCAACGGCATTACATTCAACTACACTAGATGGTCGCCCAATTTTGTTAGGCCCATTATCACGGATTAATTTAAATTTTGATCGTTTACCAAAACATATTCAAGAAATGGCAAATGCAACTGGGGTTCAATTCCCGAGTAATAACATGTTCCATTCTATAATTGCTCGTGCAATTGATGGTTATTGGGCATTAGAGCGTTCTTTGGAGCTATGTAAAGCATACGAATATACCGAAACTCCAAGTGCACCAGAAAAAGTCTGTGCTGGTGATGCCTGGTTTGCGGTTGAAGCGCCACGTGGAATTCAAATTGATCACTTTACGTTTGATGCTGAAGGCAAAGCAACTAAGATTCGCATTTCAGCGCCAACTTCGCAAAACTTGCCATGTATGGAAGCCGATTTACGAGTTGCTTTGGAAAAATTTGGTTTAGATCGTCCTGACCATGAAATTCAATTACACGCTGAAATGGTTATCCGTAACTATGATCCATGTATTTCATGTTCTGCGCATTTCTTAACCTTAAATGTAACGCGTAAATAATATGACGATACTGGTATTAGGAATTGGTTCTCCTTTTGCCGATGATCAAGCTGGTTGGCTAGTTGCCGACCAGCTTTCTCATGTCGAAGGATTACAGGATAAAATCCAATCAGGTGAATTAATTATTGATGCGGATGATCGACCGGGGCTAAACCTCCTTGATTGGCTTGGGCGCGACTATGAGCACATTCATCTGGTTGATATGGTAAAAACTAATTTGGCAGAAACTGGCAATACCTATATCTTACAAGCTAAAGAGATTATTGGTTTTTCAGGGATGCTATCATCTCATAATCTTGGCGTTTCACCGTCTTTAGCTTTGGCTGAGGTGTTGGGTATCAAAATCAGTCATGTGACATTCTGGGGCATAGAAGGCGAGCGCTATAAGCCTCACGAAGAAATCAGTCCAGCGATGCTGCTTGCTGTAACAAAAGTTACCGAGCAGATTCAAGCTCGTTTACTAAAATAAAGTAGCCAGTGCTACTTTATTTTTTACTTGCTGTCGTAAATTCATCAATAACTATTTTAGTCGCTTGTGCAATTACTTGGTCGTTAGGTTTAGCATCTTTTTTGTTTTGGGTGAAGTAAACAACTAAAACAATCGGCTTAGCTTGCGGTGGCCAAATCACAGCAACATCATTAGTGGTACCATAGCTGCCAGTTCCGGTTTTATCTCCTACAATCCAACCTTTTGGCACGCCTGCGCGGATGCGTTTATCACCAGTCGTATTGGCTTTGAGCCATTCTTGCAATTGCGCTTGCTGTTTTTTATCTAGTGCTGTTCCTAAGCTCAGTTTTTGTAAACTTAGTGCCATTGCGACTGGGGTTGTGGTATCACGCTCATCACCAGGAATAGCGGTATTTAGTTGTGGCTCAGTACGAACAAAGTTAAATTTATCATCACCCATACTTCTAGCATATGATGTTACTGCTTGTGGTCCGCCAAGTAACTGTAATAACTGATTCATTGCACCGTTATCACTATAAGCAATTGCCGCTTGAGATAAAGCACTAACACTCATGCCATCTTTAATATGTTGTCCAGAGATTGGCGCATAGCCACTGCTCTCGGTGTCTTGTTTGCTATAGTGAAGCTGACGCAGCATTAATTGCGGATTACTTTCACTGGCTTTCAAAATAGCACCGACAACCATTACCTTACCAGTGCTACAAAAAGGAAACAGCTCATTGCCACGATATTCTAGTTGTTGATTATTAGCAGTATTGATTGCCATAATACCCAAGCGACCATTGACGCTAGATTCCAGCTGAGCAAATTTAGTTTGGTATGTGGTGCCACTCTCGCTTATTAGTGGCATACTGCTATTGCTAGCAGCGAATGCTAGGGACACCGTTGTTGTTGATATCAATATCAGTAATTTCAATTTATTCCAAGCGCCCATTCTTTACTCCAATTTTTTAGGTTTATAAACTTAATTAAGCAAACAGCTGGCGTAATTTTCTCATGAGAATGATAGTTGGAACAAAAAACATTATGCTTACACCAATTAACCCGTAAAGTGCGCTACTATGAAATATAGCAACTAAGCTAATGGCAATACTAGCACAAGCAAATTGCATTGCTGAAGACATACCTAATGCTAAAGCACCACGTTCTTTAAAATGTTCTAAAATCTTAACTTGTGCTGGTGCAATAATCAGCGCTGATGCCGCACGCATGATGATTACACCAGTTGTAACACTGATAATAATCGCTGATTTATTAGCAAGTATAACACTACTAATTAGAATAATTAAACCAATTAGACTGGTGTAAATACCAATATTCATAATTTTGATTGGAGTAAAATGACGTTTATTGAGGATCATCATTAGGGAATTACCAGCAAAATAACCCATCGCAATAATAATAAACAAATAAGAGTATATCAATGGTGTCATCTGCAAGGTATCAATAAATAAATAGCTGGAAATACCAATAAATACAAAATAAATTGCAAAAGTAAAGGCATTAAAAACAGTAAGATAAACACAAACCTGATCTTTGAGTAAACTAAAATAATCTTTAGTGTAGTGAAGAAGTGATTTGAGCTGTTTAATTGGAGTCGTGTTAGTTTCCTGAATAATAAAATAGCCAATGATTAGCATTATTATGCCACCGATCCCGCTTAAATCAAAACAACTTCTCCAGCCCCAGTATTCCGCTAACACCGCTCCAATACTTGGTGCTATTGCCGGAGATAAGACTATACCCATGGTTAAAATTCCAGTTGCATGAACCTGCTCTTTGGCATTCATCGTGTCTTTTAATACCAGACGTGGTACGATTGCAAGAAACCCGCAACCAATTGCTTGAATAATCCGAAAAAATATTACCATATGAATGGAATTTGATGCCCCAATTAGAAATGAAGCTAGAGTGAAAGCAAGAACTCCAGCTAGTATGGTTTTTTTGCGCCCAAAGCGATTACTTAATATCCCGGTAAATAGCACTGATACTGCCATTGCCAGTGTATAAAATGAAATGGTTAGATTTACCAAGTTTGGGGATGCATTGAAATCTTTTGCCATTTGGGGTAATGATGAAACATAAATATCGGTTGATGATACCCCGAGTAATGTTATTCCTAGTGCAAACCAAACAAATAATGCTGGATTAAATTTTTTATTTACGGAGTTTTGATTAATTTTATTAGTTAGTTGATATGACATGATACACCTATATTCTAAAATATCTTAGCGTTATTGTAGGCTATTCAACTGAAAATATTAACCTTCCAAAATGGATATTTATAATTGGTTTAGATTTAACGCTTATGTATGTTAAAATCTCAGACAGGTTTAACTATCAGGAGTATTCATGAAAAATACTGTAATAGCATTATTAATAGCATCGCTCTATACCGTAGCTCAAGCACAAGAGATTAAAGTTGCTTCGGTGGAATTTAATCCGCAATTCATGCAATTAGATAGCAATATTACTGGCATTGTTAACGCAATTATTCCTGCTGCAAAAAATGGTGCCAAATTAATAGTGCTCCCTGAGGCAGCAACTACAGGCTATATTTACAAAGACCAAGCTCAAATTGAACCATATTTGGACACTATCCCAGGAAAAACTACTGCAGCAATTGCCAAACTTAGCAAACAATATCATACTTATGTCGCAGTTGGAATTATTGAAAAAGATCCAGATACTGGTAAGGTTTATAATTCTGCAGCATTGATTGGACCTGATGGATATATTGGTAAATATCGTAAAAATCAGTTAAATCCCAGCGACAACCTCTATGCATCGCGCGGTAATTTAAGTTTTCCAGTGTTTGATACTGAAATTGGGAAAATTGCGTTGGTTATCTGTTATGATGACATGCATTTGCAGTCATTATTATTACCAGATCTGCGTGGGGCAGATATATTGGCATATATTACTTCGTCGGATATTTTGCCAAAATTTGAGCAGGGCAGTAATAGTAATCATTCTACGATTGGTAATATTTCTTCGGTTTCTGGCTGGATTGGAATGAATATTGTTGCCAGCAATCGCACTGGAAATGAAAGTAATCCCGAAACGGGTGGTGTTACTCATTTTGTTGGTGGGGCTTCTATTTGGAGTAATCAAGGTAAACGTTTGGCTGCAGCACCAGTATCAACTTGGACTAATCCAGGAGCTCCGCAGACAATTTATGCAACAATTGACACAGCTAAGAGCAATCCGCAAAAAGATTATTGGTTAAAGCATCGCCGCCATGAACTTTATCAGGATTATAATTACTATCGTTCACCAGTAGACCCAATGGCTAATTTCAAACCACAACAAATATCATCCTTATTAGTTCAATACCAGCCGGGAAATAGTATTGATAAAAATTATGCCAAAATCGAAAAATTAATTAGCCAAAGTCAGGAGGTGTTTAATCTGGTAGTGCTTCCATACAATTCATTGATTGGAAATGTGGAACTTAATTCAGAGAATATTTCTAAATATGCAGAAACATTAAATGGCTATAGCTATAATCTGGCAGCCAAGCTAGCTAAGCAGTACAAAACGTTTTTATTGTTCAGTATGCCAGAAGCCGATGGTAGTAAGTACTATGAGACTGCAATATTGTTTGATTATAATGGTAAGCAGGTCGGTATATATCGCAAAGCTCATCTAAATGATACAGAGCAACTTTGGGCTAGTGCTGGTAATGATTTACCTATTCTTAAGACTGAGCTTGGCAGGGTTGCAGTAATGCTCAATGATGAAACTAGGATTCCTGAACTTGCTGACATTTATGCACTTAAACGTGCCGATATGATTTTGGTTCCAGCTAGTTACAATGGTAAAGATTATGGTGGAAAAATTGATATTCCAAGAGGTTTAGTGCCAGATAGTAGTAATCATGGAATGTTTGTTTGGTATGATATTGCCAAGTATTCGCAAGCATATACATTGATAGCAAATTATATTGATGGGACACACGATGACAGCGGTCAAAGTGCAGTTTATTCACTCGTCCCAGAAGATGGTTATTATCCACCACAAATAGCACCGCAAAAACCAATTGCCTATTTTGCGAGCTTTACTACCCATGCTAACCCAACTTTATGGCAAAATCAGGAGCGCTTAATTGCTGGACGACGTGATGATTTGGCAGCACCGTTAACATTGGACGAAAATAGCACGTGTTTTAAAGAGTGGCAGCAAAATAGTGCTAGTAGCAATTTATGTAAAAATCAACACTAATTATATTTTGGATGCTTAAGACTATTAACTTTCCAAAATGAATATTATTCGGATTTAGTGATCTTATGTGCTAAACAACGTAAAAAAGTTTCATCATTATAAAGTTCAACAATTCGATAACCTAACAAGCTTGGTGGGAAATAGTACTGTAGCCCAATTTTGCGTGCTGAGTCTAACAACTCTGTAATGTTGGGCGGATTAATATTTAATTTGCTGCAAAGCTTTTCATTCATGGTTTTTTGTACTGTTCCTCGTGCAATATGCAGAAACTCAGCAATTTCATATTGTGAAAAATCATAGAGGAGTAAAAATAATATCTGATGTTCGCGCTTACTTAGTTGCAGTGGCTGAAAATCTTTATCTGATGGTGGTAACTTCCCGTTAGGTGTACAAAAGTTATTTTGAAAATAGTTTAGAAAATTTAGCGGATTGGCAAACCATGAAAGGGTATAAGTACCAAGTAACTGACCATCCGCGGCAATCAAAGGAAAAACATTGACTAAGCGAATAAATTCCTGCTTGTCATTATTGCAAGAATAGGCAAAAAAGCTTTTGCGTTGCTTATCGTGCATTACTTTGCAATAAAGGCTGTTATATTCGATTAGATAATCATCATGATAGTGCTGTTTGCGGTCATTCAAATATTCTAGTATAGTTTTACCTAAGGCTTGTTTATGGTTGATTATGATATCCTGAGTATCAAAGTAATCATTGTGAAAAACATAACGAGATTCAATGTCATTTACCTGACAAAAAACATTCTGCCCATTAAATGATACAAAAAAGTTATCAATTAAAAACTTTAATTTGGGATTTAGCTCAGACATTACAACATACCAATTGTTCTATTATAACAGGAGTCATTATAGCCGAGTATTGATTGCTTAAGCGTGATTTATAAATCTTACTTCAGAGTACGCCTTAAACCTCTTAATTATGATAGAATAATAGGCGTTTTGTCATATGCTTTTGTGGTTATGTTGTGTTGTTATTGTTGGTTTTATTTATATTAAAACATAACAGTATGATAGATGTGATTTTAGAGCGCGGGCATGGTTTGCAATATATAAACTGTGATTAATTTGCATTGTAAGTAATTTTCTAGTGTAGGAGTTTAGAACATGTTTCAAGAATTAAGTGAATTGGATGAATATTTGTTCCATGAGGGTAAACATCACCATGCCTACAAGTTTTTGGGAGCGCATGCCGCCGAAGAAAATGGTGAAGCTGGTGTTCGATTTACAACTTGGGCTCCTAATGCAAGTAAAATTGTTCTAGTCGGTGATTTTAGTTATTGGCAATCTGATGACCGCTATGCACTTAAACGTCTAAGTCATGGTGGCTTATGGAGTGTTTTTGTGCCAGGTTTATGTAGCGGTATGCCGTACAAATTTGCAATAACTAATGGTGCGATGAACAATACAGTTTATAAATGTGATCCTTATGGAATAACATCTGAGTTACGTCCCAAAACAGCCTCGGTAATTAATCTAGATACCGAATATACTTGGAATGATTCAGCATGGCTTGAAGAGCGCTCTAAGCGTGATCATTTTAATAGCGCAATGAATACTTATGAGTTACATCTGGCATCGTGGAAAACTAAAGACGGTAGTTTCATGACTTATGATGAACTTAGTGAAATATTACCTGAATATGTACGTGATATGAATTTTACCCATGTTGAGTTAATGCCGCTAAGTGAACATCCACTAGATGCATCATGGGGCTATCAAACTACAGGTTATTATTCTGTTACTAGTCGACATGGTGATTTGCGTGGTTTGAAGAAACTTATTGATCGTCTACATGGGTTTAATATTGGTGTACTCTTAGACTGGGTACCTGGGCATTTTTGTAAAGATGAACATGGGCTGGTAAACTTTGACGGCGGTGCAACCTATGAATATCCTTTCTTTTGGAAAACGGACAATAAAGGGTGGGGAACACATAATTTTGATTTAGGACGCAATGAAGTTCGTTGTTTTTTGATTTCCAATGCAATTTATTGGATCGAGGAATTTCATTTTGATGGTTTGCGGGTTGATGCGGTATCAAATATTTTATATCTAAGCTATGGTCGGAATGATGGTGAATGGCATCCTAACTATTTTGGCAGTAATGAAAACCTGGAGGGAATTAATTTTCTTAAAGAATTTAATTATGCTGTTAAACACGAGTGTCCGGGAGTTATTACTATTGCTGAAGAATCTTCAGCGTGGCCGCAAATTACTACGCCAGTGGAATATGGTGGTCTGGGTTTTGATTTTAAATGGAATATGGGCTGGATGAATGATACGTTACGTTACGTAGAGCTAGATCCGGTTTATCGTAAATATCACCATAATTTGATTAATTTTGCGATGGTCTATCATTATTCAGAAAAATTTGTTTTGCCCATTTCGCATGATGAAGTTGTGCATGGTAAAAAAGCACTGATTGATAAAATGTGGGGCGATTTATGGAATAAATATGCAGGTTTACGCTTGTATTCAACATTTATGATTGGTCATCCGGGTAAGAAATTATTATTCATGGGTACTGAGTTTGGGCAGTTTGTTGAGTGGCGCGAATATGAGCAATTACAATGGCACGTTCTTGATGAGTATCATACTCACCGTGAAACGCAACATTTTTTCCGTGAATTAAACAAACTCTATAAATCTGAGCCCGCACTTTGGGCTTTAGACTATGACCATCGTGGTTTTCGCTGGATTGATGCGGATAACGATCAGCAAAGTGTATTGTCATTTGTGCGTAATAGCGAGAATCCTGAAGATACGCTGGTTATTATTTGTAATTTTACACCAATGGTTTATCATGATTATCTAATTGGTGTGCCTCATGCCGGTACTTACCGCGAAATATTCAATAGCGATAATTTAGCATACGGTGGATCAGGGCAAATTCATAGCGATGATTTAATCAGCAATGATATTGGATTTAAGGATTTGGAGCACTCAATTAAAGTAAAAATTCCTCCAATGGCGGCATTAATTCTCAAAAAAATTTAACGAGTGAAAAGGTAAACAATGACGATGTGGGCAAAAAATAGCCTAGGGCAATATCTGGAAATTAAAGCAGAATATACGATAAAAATCAGTCCAGAATCAAATAGTATCCGGATTAAGGCTAATTTTGAAGGGTTTTTATGTGCGTACGTGATTGGGGATTTTAACGATTGGAAAAAAGACGAAAATTATAAATTAGTTTGGAAGCCTGATCCTAATGATGGGCGACTCAAGATGATAAAAGATTTTCTTTTTATTGAGGGTATGCCTGATGGGGTTGTAGAGTATAGTTTTCTTTTGGTTGATATGGATGGTAATGAGCTTACCACTTCAGCACAAAAAGATCGCTTAGAACACTTTAAATTTATTTGGCATCAGTTTGACGGTGGTTTACAGATTAAATCTTCGGAAAACGTAGTTACTCGTGGTATTTCATTAGATTTGGTTGCGATCAAATCTTCTATTCATGATTGTAACGAAGTAGTGGATGTCAAGTGGAGTGTATTTCCCAAACATGCAGGAATTATTTTAAATAATGATAGTTTATTAGTTGCTGATGGTGTTGATGATATCGATGAAATATTGGTTGAAGCTTACTCTCAAGTAGATGACTTGAGCGCCAGCCGCCGTTATCAGATAGTAGAAAATAATCATGTGCCGGGAACTATGGTTCATTTTATTAAGTTAAATAAACATTATAGCGGAAATGATTTTATCTGGAATCTATGGGCATACGATTCTGCTGGCGTTGGGCATGAAGAAAATTTTACGGCTGAAGATGATTTTGGTAAAGTTGCTTTTGTTCAAGATCGCCATGTTATTGCGCGTAAAAAAACATGGGGTAGCGATTGGCATAATGATTGGTCAAAGCAAACATTATCTTTTGAAATTCCTGCGAATCTGCGTAATTGTTACATTATCAGCGGTGATGATAAATTATATACTGATTTACGTACCGTAGTTGCCAAAACTAATCCTCGGGTTGATTATGCGGTAATGGATGAGCGCAATAAAATTAGTGCGTATTTATCACACGAACCATTGATCGGTACTGAGTTTTATTTATACATTAATGCGGAACGACAAAATAACGTCAACACCTTAATTAAAGATGAAAAACGTCAGGTGGTATTTACTAATTTACCTGATAATATCAAACCTAATGATTTAGTTGAAATTCGTTCCAATACTAGATTTTTGCCATACAAAGTTCAAATGCGTAATTATCTCAATAGCTTTGTTTATAATGCAAATGATTTGGGAATTACATTTAATGATGAAACTATTTCTGCTAAACTTTGGGCACCAACAGCACTTCGCGTTGAACTCTTAGTCTATGATGCGTGGAATGATGCAGTTGATAATCCACATAGTGCATTAATTATGCACGTTGATGAGTCTAGTGGTGTGCATAGTTTAACTATGTTCCGTAAGCATCACGAAAATAAATATTATCTTTATCGATTATATTTTAATGAGATCGACCGTGATGGTGAACAATATACCAAGATTACTTATGCGGTAGATCCTTACGCAACGGTTATAGGCTTAAATGGTGATAAAGGTGTGCTTGCTGATATTTGTACCTCAGCTATGTATCCTAAAGGTTGGGAAAATACGCCTAGACCTTTGCAGGTAAATAAAGAAGATGCTGTGATTTATGAGTTACATTTACGTGATTTTACAATTCATGAGTCGGGAGGAATCAGTCGATCTACGCGCGGTAAATATGTTGGCGCTGTTGAAGCTGGTAGTTTTTATCAGGATGCAGAAGGCAACAAATTTACAACGGGCATTGATAGCTTGGTTGAACTAGGTATTACCCATGTTCATATTTTACCATTTTTTGATTTTGCGACAGTTGATGAAACCAGATTGGATGATCCGCATAACCGCAATTGGGGCTATGACCCTAAAAATTATAACGCACCAGATGGTAGTTATTCAGTAAACCCCTATGATCCTCTTTTACGAATTATTGAAACACGAACCATGATTATGGAATTTCATAAGCGTGGAATTCGTGTGGTAATGGACATGGTATATAACCATATGTCAGATACATCTAATCTCGATAATATTGTGCCGGGGTATTATTTCCGCAGTGATAGTTTGGGGCGTTTTACCAATGGTTCTGGCTGTGGTAATGAATTAGCAACTGAACGCCCAATGGTTGGCAAGTTTATTTTGGATTCAATTCGTCATTGGCTGATACATTATCAGATTGATGGCTTGCGGTTGGACTTGATGGAACTAATGGATCTAAATACCATGAAATTAATTGTTAATCTAGCTGGTGAAATTGATCCATCAATTATTGTTTATGGTGAACCGTGGCGTGGTGGCGATACACCGTTAGTAAATGGTACTCACCGTGGAGCGCAGCGCGATCAGGAGTTTGCTATCTTTAATGACGCTTTTCGGGATGTCCTTCGTGGTAATAATTCTCCAGCGAGAGGCTTTGTTAATGGTGATCAGCATAATTCGCTTCTAGGTTGGGGAGTGATTGAAGGGGTAAAAGGGTCAATAAATACGCTGACTTCAAAACCACGCGAAACAATTAATTATGTTGATGCTCATGATAATTATACCTTATGGGATCATATAGAAAAAAGTCAGTATCCTGAAACGCTTGTTGGCGAGTATCGCAGAAATATTCCAGATAATCCATTTGACTCGGAACTGGTGCGGCAAAATATGCTGGCTTTAGGGATAATTCTAACTTCACAAGGCGTTCCATTTATGCAAGGTGGGGTAGAGATTCTGCGCACTAAAAATGGTGATCATAATAGTTATCGTAGTGGTGATGATGTTAATGCATTTCATTGGCAAGATAAGGCAAAATTTAAGCCCGTATTTGACTATGTGCGCGGTTTGATTGAGTTAAGGCGTAAGCATCCTGCATTTAGAATGACTAACCGCCAAGATATTGATGAATCGATGACAGTAAATGCGCTGCATAATAATGAAAAATCTGGTGTGATTTATACGCTATATCGTAATCATGCCAATGGTGATGCGTGGAAAACAATTATTGTGATTTACAATGCTACTGCCATTGATAACTATAATGTTAATGACTCATTGCCAGCGTCGGAGTGTGGTGTATGGAATATTGTGGTTAATCATGAACGTGCCGGAATTGATTCGTTGGCAGTAGTAGAAAATGGGCATATTCCACCATTGAAATCACATTCAATGATGGTATTATATGCATGATTTTTTGTTGAACAATTAAATATTTACCCTGAGCTACTCGCGTTGTAATACAATTCTGTGTGATTGCACCGCAATATACTCAATCAGATTCATTATGCCGAAGCGTTACCAAGCTTCTTACCTACTAGCAGTAGGCTTCGTTGCTTGTAGCCTACTGGCGTTTTGAATCAATTTGAGTGTAACTATTTTACTCTATGATTTTTGTGTTTTGATGATGTGTTAAGGTGAGTTAGAATGACTAATTATTTGTCGATAGAAGAAGCTACTGAGCTATCAGGTATTCCAAGTGCTATTTTCAATGAGAAATATCTAAATGGTGGAATTATTAGCGTTAGAGTTGAAGATGGGAAAAAAACTATCGAAATGTCGGAGTTTTTGCGGGTATTTCCCAATGCTAAAATAGAAAAAAACAAATCACACGCTGATATTACTATAGATAATCAGCTCAAACAGATGAAAATTGAAAATCTGGAATATCAAGTAGCAAATTTACAGCGTCAACTTGAAAAGCATAGCGAAGAATATGACTGGTTACGTGGTAAATTTGACAATACAACTTTGCTGTTAGAGCAAAAGTTAGATAATTCAGAAGTTGATAAATATAAACAGGAAATCCGCCAACTAACTCATCAAGCGATGCAATGGGAAAAGAAATACAATACCTTGCTTGCCGCTAATGAGTTAAAAAGTCTGCTTAAAGAAAATATGGAGCTTAAACAAAAATTAGAAAGTTCTGCTCCACAAGCTGCGCCAGCTAAGCCGGTTCAGCCCTCACCACAAATTGCATCACCTGCAGTCCCTCCTCAAACGATTTTGCCTCAACAAACTATACCTCCCCAGCAACAACCCACTAGTCAATATGATGCCCCAAAGGCACAGCAAAAGCCTCGACGTCGTAAGATTTTTGGGATATTCTGAGTAATACACAAGTATTATGTGATTGTGAAGAGATTAGTTAATACTTTTCTGCTTCAATTAAAAACTCTATTACAGGAGTGTGTAATATGAAATTTGTAAGCATATTTAAGACACGGCTATTGTCGTTCTTTGATAATCGTTTTACCAAGCGCAGTCAATTTACCGGGGATGCGAATCTTCTTGATGAAAATTATGATTTCAATGGAAGTAAGGCACCACGGACAATTACCGCAAATTTAATCCATCATGCATATTTATCTAACGCAGAGTCATTATTAAACCTTGGCTCTGATTTGGAAGGGTTGACCCCTCGCGAAGTCGAAGAAAAAATTTCACGCTTTGGCTACAATGAAATTGACAAACACGAAGAACTTAGTTGGTATAAACATTTATGGTTGAGTTATAAAAATCCGTTTAATTTATTACTAACTATTTTAGCACTGGTTTCTTTTTTTACCGATGACATGAAGGGTACAGTAGTAATCGGTGGAATGGTAGTTATTTCAACCGTTTTGCGCTTTGTTCAAGAACGTCGTTCAAATAATGCTGCGGATAAATTAAAAGCGATGGTGAGTACCACTGCGACAGTTATTCGTCAGGATGATGAAGATGATGAAGATGATGAGCAAATTGCCGAGCTTGAAAAACAGATACTTGGTACTAATCCAATGCAAGTGGCAAATCGTCATGAAGTCACTATACGTAGTCTGGTACCGGGAGATGTGATTACCTTGTCCGCTGGTGATATGATTCCGGCAGACGTACGGATTTTAACGGCTAAAGATTTGTTTGTATCGCAAGCGGCATTAACAGGAGAGTCATTACCGGTAGAGAAATTTACCAAGCAATCCAAGGCAGATGTTAACGAAGCTTTGGAGCTTGAAAATATTGGTTTTATGGGATCAAATATTGTCAGTGGCTCTGCATTGGCTGTCGTTATTTCAACTGGGAAAAATACATTTTTTGGTGCTCTGGCTGATAAAGTAGTTGCACAAAATGTAGTTGAAACTTCATTCCAAAAAGGGGTTAATCGGGTTAGTTGGTTGCTAATTTATTTTATGTTAATTATGTCACCAATTGTATTTATTATCAATGGTATGAGTACGCACGCTTGGCGTGATGCAGCATTATTTGCTTTGTCAGTAGCGGTTGGATTAACTCCTGAAATGTTGCCGATGATTGTCACTTCGACGCTTGCCAAAGGCGCGGTTGCAATGTCGCGTCGTAAAGTAATTGTGAAACGTCTTGATGCGATTCAAAATTTTGGTGCAATGGACATTCTGTGTACTGATAAAACCGGAACTTTAACCCAAGATAAAATTTGCTTAGAAAAACATACTGACATATTTGGTAATGATTATGATGATGTATTAGAATATGCATATTTGAATAGTTATTATCAAACAGGTCTAAAGAATTTATTGGATGTTGCGGTATTAGAACGTGGTAATTTTGGAGATATTCCTTTACTCATTAAGAAATATACTAAAGTTGATGAAGTACCATTTGATTTCCAACGGCGCAGAATGTCGGTAGTTGTGGCTGATTCTGCTGGTGAACAAGTCTTAATTTGTAAGGGTGCGGTTGAGGAAATGATGAAGAGCTGTAAATATGCAGCTCATGATAATCAGGTTATGCCGTTAACTGAGGAATTATTGGAAAAGCTTCGCTCTGTCACGGCTGATTTAAATTCAGATGGGCTACGCGTAGTGGCTGTTGCCAAAAAAGATTATCCTGTTCCTAAGGCAAGTTATAGTGTTGAGGACGAGCAGGAAATGATTTTAGTTGGTTATGTTGCCTTTTTGGATCCGCCAAAAGAAACTACTCGTCCAGCTATTGAAGCATTAAATAAATTGGGGATTGAAGTTAAGATTTTGACTGGTGACAATGATTTAGTAACGGCTAAAGTTTGTCGCGAAGTTGGACTTAATGTTGAAGGATTATTGCTTGGTTCTGAGGTTGATAAATTATCGGATGAAGAACTAACGGTAATCGCCAAAAATACGACAGTATTTGCCAAACTCACTCCTGCGCATAAAGAGCGGATCGTTGAGCTTTTAAGAGCTGGCGGGCATGTAGTTGGCTTTATGGGTGATGGAATCAATGATGCACCAGCACTTAGAGCTGCTGATATCGGGATTTCAGTTGATACTGCCGTTGACATTTCCAAAGAAGCTGCGGATATTATATTACTTGAGAAGAGCTTAATGGTGCTAGAGCAGGGTGTTGAAGAAGGTCGTAAGACTTTTGCCAATATGCTCAAATATATCAAAATGACGGCAAGTTCTAATTTTGGCAATGTGTTCTCGGTGTTGATTGCATCTGCATTTATCCCATTTTTACCGATGTTGCCTGTGCAGCTACTTTTGCAAAATCTGATTTATGATATCTCGCAAACGGTAATTCCTTTTGATAATGTTGATGCTGAGTTTGTCGAGAAACCTCAACGTTGGGATCCTGCAGATTTGCGTAGATTTATGATTTTCTTTGGTCCTATCAGCTCTATCTTTGATGTGCTTACCTTCTTTGTAATGTGGCATGTTTTTGGTGCTAATAGTGCCGAGCATCAAAGTTTATTCCAAAGTGGTTGGTTTGTCGAAGGGTTATTAACGCAGACTTTGATTGTGCATATGATTAGAACGCGTAAGATTCCGTTTATCCAAAGTGTGGCAGCATGGCCTATGGTGGTAATGACCAGTTGTGCGGTAGCTATCGGTATTATTTTACCAATGTCGCCATTGGCTCATATGGTTGGGATGCAAGCTTTACCGGCAGGATATTTTGTATTCTTACTTTTTGCTGTTGCTGGTTATATGGTACTGACTCAGTCACTCAAAGGGATTTATGTGCGTAAGTTTGGTTGGCAGTAAATGTGCTTGTCTTAGACTAATAATTATGTGATAATGAGTTCCGGGCTTTAGCCCGGATTCTTACTTTAAATTCCACAATTTAGACAATGGCTTACTCTGTCTTGCAAAAAGATAAATAATGGAGTAGAATATATACATAATGTATATACTTAATCTGCCTGTGGAGGCTGTTATGATTGCTAAAATATTTAAATCAGGTAACTCTCTAGCTTTAAGACTACCTAAAGAACTTGCCGAATTTTTTGATGGTGGTGAAGTAGAAATACATAAAGGCAAAAACAATACTCTCGTTATTGAGAAACTGAATACTAATTGGCAGGATATTTTTAGCAAATGCTATACGCCAGATTTTCCCGAGCGTGAAGAAGTTAATTTTAGTCCTAGAGAAGAATTATGATTAAGTTAATGCTAGATGCTAATATCCTGATTTATATCATAAAACATAAGCCAGAATCAATTATTGAGCATTTTATGAAATATAAACCACAACAGATTGGCATATCTTCGATAGTTTACGCTGAAATGATGTATGATGTTTATAATAGTCAGCAAATTGAACGAAATTTAGCGGCTTTTCACGCTTTGGTTGACAATTTAATCGTAATTGGTTTTGATAATAAAGCAGCTAGCTTATACGCTCAGCATAAAGCGCGATTAAAGAAAGCTGGTCAATTAATCTCGGATAATGATCTTTTGATTGGTTGCCATGCCTTGGCATTAGGTGTGCCGCTGATTAGCAATAATATCCGCGAGTATCAGCGCATTGATGGGCTGAAATTGGAAAATTGGGTATGATGGAATATTGTAAGGCTTGTAAATTATGAGTTTAATTGAGCAAATTGCGCTGGGTGAAAGCAAAACACTGGAATTAAAGCGTGAATTACCAAGTTCTGAACAAATTGCGAGAACTATACTTGCCTTTGCAAATACTAGTGGCGGTAAGCTGGTGATCGGTGTTGATGATCAGCGGCAAATTATTGGGATTGTCACCGATGATATTTTTGCGCTGCAAGATAAAATTACTTCTATGATTTTTGATAGCTGTCATCCAAATATTTTACCTGAAATTTATACCCTTAATCATGAAGATAAATTATTGCTGGTGATAGAGGTATTTCGCGGGAATTTATTACCATACTATCTTAAAAAGGATGGTAAAAATAATGGTACTTATATACGGATTGGTGCAACGAATCGTAAAGCTAGCTTGGAAAATATTATTGATCTAGAGCGCCAAAGGCGTAATTTAGCTTATGATGAAGAAATTAATTACGATGTGGAATTTTCAAGTTTGGATCTAGCACCACTGATGAAAGTATTTAAAGAGCAGGGTAAGAGCCTAGATGAGCAAAAATTGTTTAGCTTAAAGTTGGCAAAAGAAGAAAATAATGTATTGTATCCAACAAATGCACTTTTAATCCTGCTCGGTAAATTGGAGCATTGTCAAGTCAAATGTGCACGCTTTAAGGGTACGACGATGGATGTCTTCATCGATAAGAAAGAATACAGCGGTGATATATTTTTTATCTTAGAAAATACGCAAAATTTTATTTTAAATCATATTAATTTGCGCGGTGAAATAAGTAGTCTCTATCGTAAAGATACTTATGAAATACCAGTGGTTGCACTACGCGAAGCATTGATTAACGCGCTGATACACCGTGATTATATCAATGGTGGACGTGATATTAAAGTTGGTATTTATGATGATATTGTGAATATTGTATCGCCGGGTGGTTTTCCAAATACGATTACGGCAAGCGATATTGAAGCCGGACGCAGCGAGGCGCGTAATAAAGTGATTGCCAATGTTTTTAAAACCTTGGGCTTGATTGAGCAATGGGGGAGTGGAATTAAACGGATTAAATCCAGTTGCTTGGAGCATGGTTTAGTTGTGCCACACATTGCTGAGAGTGGTGATTTTGTTGATGTTGAAATTTATCGTCCATTAGTTGCAGAAAAAGTTAGTGATCGGTTACAATCGATACCGGACGATACCGGACGACACCGGACGATACCGTCTGAACAAGCAGAACTCATAAGAAATTATTTACAAGAGCGGGAAAAAATAACGGCGAAAGAAGTAGAAAAATTGTTGGAAATAAAAAAAAGCTGGACCCGCGAAATTTTAAAAAAGTTGATCGAACAAAAAATTATCTCACGCAAAGGTAGCGGACCCAAGACCTATTATGTTTTGTATGAGCTTAGCAATGCACGCTAATCATAAAATAAAACTAGAAGAATTTAAACTGAATTTTATGCTAACATACTAAATTGATTTATAAATAGTTGTTGTTTTTAGGAGCAAGAATCATGAATGACAAATCGCAAATTTCATTAAAAAATACCAAAGAACAAATATTAGCTGCATATAATGAAGCTTTGGAATTGGTAAAGAAAAAAAGTCAGGAGACACCCGCACAGCTACAAACCAAGCAGGAAAAACAAAAGCAGGTTGATGAGGTTAAATCAACTGGTTATGAGCAAATTGTTAATCAGATTGGTGAGTTAAAAATAAACTGCACTAAATCTATTGATGAATTTATGCAAACTATCAGTCGTGAGTTTGAGAGATTTAATAAATTAGAAGCCGCAATTAATTTGGAGCAACAACATTTAGATTCCTTATATGGTATAAAAACAGAGTCCGATACCTTGTCTGCGATAATGCTTGCGCATCAAAAAGAAAAAGATGATTTTAAATCAAAAATGCTCGATGATGAAATCACTTGGCGGAATAAGCTTACTCAATTAGATGCTGATTATAAAGAGCATAAAGCGGAATTGGATAAACAACGCAAGCGTGAAGAGGAAGAGTATACTTATAATTTAAATCAAGCACGTAAAATAGATAAAGATAAATACGAACAACAAAAACAAATTGCATTGCAAGAAATTACAGCTAAAAAGCAGGAACTTGATGATCGCGAGAAAGATTTAACTACTAGGGAACAAGAGATTATTGCTTTGCAACAGCGCGTAGCTGATTTAGAACAGGAAATTAGTATTAGAGTTGCGGAAACTGAAGCAAATATAACTAAAACGCTGCAAACTGAGTTTAAATATACGCAAGCACTGACTGAGGAACAAAATAAACGTAATGTAGAATTATTGCAGCAGAAAATTGAGCTATTAGAGCAAAAAAATAGCGAGCAAGCCAAGGTAGTTGAGGCTTTAAATAGCAAGTTGCAACAGGCACAAGAACAGACCCAAAGTATTGCCCATAAAGCATTAGAAACCGCTGCGCAACGCTCAATCTACATTAGCCCTAATGAAATTAATAATAAGGTATAAATGTAAATTTTGCTAGGCGGTGAGCATGGTTTAATACGCTATTTGAAATTGAATAATTCATCTATACCTGAGCAGATTAGAATAACAATAGCCCAGTATAATGATTTGTTTTGGTATACATGGAATTATGAAATATGACTGTTTATATAATCACTGGCTAATAAAAAGAGAATATTATGCTATTAAATATTACAATTGAAAATTTTCGTTCTTATAATCAGGCACAAACCTTGTCGCTGATTGCTAGTGAAAATAACGGTGTCAATTCGGCTAAGATTGGTAATCTTGAAGTTCGTAAATCTGCAGTTATCTACGGTGCCAATGCCAGCGGTAAATCAAATATCATTAAAGCGTTACTGTGTCTAGTTGATATTGTTGCTGGAGGTATTCCAGCCACTGATCAATTTTATGCACGACCAATATTGGCGCAAAAGTTATACAAAACTTTTTTTGATCAGCCTGAGCCAACGTTTATTTCTGTTGATTTTTCTGTGGGTGATATTATCTACAACTATAGCTTACGCTATGATTCAATATTGATACACTACGAAGCGTTATCTGACATCTCTAATGACGACGTTGATGTGATGATTTTCGAAAGAGTACTAATAGATAAAGATTCTCGTTTATATGAATATATTTTTGAACCAACTAATTATAATTATATTTTTAGCAATGAGCAAATGCCATATGCAAATGATACTATCGGTAGACTTAAGGTAAATACTCCGGTAAATCTTACTCTGTTAAATAAACTAGTAGCGGAAAATTGTCAGAAAATAAAAGCAATTACAGATTACTTTCAATTTGGTTTGGTTATTAGAACTAATCCATATGGTGTTATAGGTAGACCATTGTCCGCTGAAGCTGATTTGAATAGTGCCGCTAATCACGCCCGAGATGTTAGTTATGCTAATAAATCTTTAGAGGCATTAAATAATATTGGCATTAATGTAAAGAAACTCGATATAGAATATAATGACAATAATCCTCTACCTGGTGAAAGGTTAAATCAAGTTAGAAATATCACTTCATATTATAATTTAAATGGCACTATGCATCAATTAAGTTTCTTAGCTGATGAATCAGATGGAACGCAGAAGTTTTACAGTTACTTAAATCTTATTGATTACATTATGAAAGTAAATGGCGTGCTGATTGTAGATGAACTTGAGACACACTTTCATCCTTTGCTGATAGAGGAAATTATTCGTGCGGTGCATAATTCCAATAGCCGTGCGCAATTGATTTTCACTACTCATAACCCAACGCTTTTGACTGAAAGTATTTTTGAACGCGATCAAATTTACTTTGCTGAGAAAAATGATAAATTCGCTACCGAATTGTATTCATTAGTAGATTTTAATGATCTCCAACCTAACTCAAACCTAATGGCGAAGTATTTAACTGGTAATTTTGGTGCTATACCGCATTTAAATTCATTTAGTTTTAATGGTGGCAGCAATGGCTAAACGTCCTGAAAAGAAAAATAAATCAGAGCGTAAATGGAGATTGGCGCTTTGTGAGGGGCAAACAGAAGTCTGGTTTTTCAAGTCACTTGGGTTTGAAAATTTCAGAGCTGAGGTAGCCAAAAATAGAGATGCAGAAAATATTGTAAAACAGGC
>DAORIZ010000025.1:0-48945 GCA_035438765.1 Burkholderiales bacterium
TCTTCATTTTTTATAAGACCTAATAATAGTTAATCTAAAGCAATAATAGTATATTACTTAGTTTAGCATAGACTTTCAGGATTATTTTATCCAAAACGGATATTTAAGGTGGTTTTTGGATTACCTAAACAAGTCCAAGGGTAATTAGAGTAATAAGAGTTGGTGGTAAATTTGTTTGAAAAGTAAAAAACCACCGTATATGAAACATTTATTACGGTGGCTTTTAATATACTGTTTGTCTTTGAATCTTGGACTTTGTCAGATTTTAAAAAAGACTCCTTACGTAGTTCTAACTACACGGTGTCGCCTTTTTTATCAATCCTTCGCGCCCAAAAATCAAATACTATGCGGTATATATCCGACAAGAAACTCTTGCTGGATTGCGCTTATTTACAAATTATAGCTTAAAAGTTTTCCCTTTAAGTTTTTTATCTAAATTTTTGCTGATTGCATCTAAGAAGTCTTCAGTAGCTAGGTATTGACTTTCATTTAATTGTTCGCCATGGATACAAACGGCTAAATCTTTGGTCATTTTGCCCGATTCTACAGTTTCGACACATACTTTTTCCAGAGTATGGCAGAAGTTTATCAAATCTTTATTGCCATCTAGTTTACCACGATGCTCTAAGCCACGAGTCCAAGCAAAGATTGAAGCAATTGGATTTGTCGAGGTTTTTTTACCTTGCTGGTGTAAGCGGTAATGACGGGTAACTGTTCCATGAGCAGCTTCAGATTCGATTGTTTTACCATCTGGAGTAACTAAAACAGAAGTCATCAAACCCAATGATCCGAAACCTTGTGCAACGATATCGGATTGAACATCTCCATCGTAGTTTTTACATGCCCAGATAAAATTACCATGCCATTTAAGCGCTGAGGCAACCATATCATCAATTAAACGATGCTCGTAAGTAATCCGATTTTTGATAAATTTTTCTTTAAATTCATTTTCATAAATTTCTTGGAAAATATCTTTAAAACGACCATCATATTTTTTCAGGATAGTATTTTTAGTTGATAGATATAATGGCCATTTTTTATCTAAAGCCATATTAAAGCAGGCATAAGCAAAACCACGGATTGATTCATCTGTGTTATACATACCCAACGCTACACCATCATCTTCGTAATTGAATACTTCGTGCACTTCTGGCGTTCCGTTTTCTGGTGTAAAGGTGATAGTCAATTTACCTTTACCTTTGGTTACGAAATCATAAGCTTTATATTGATCGGCATGAGCATGGCGTCCAATTACAATCGGAGCTGTCCAGTTAGGAATTAAGCGCGGGATATTGTTACATACGATAGGTTCACGGAATACTGTTCCATCTAAAATATTGCGAATAGTCCCGTTAGGTGATTTCCACATTTTTTTTAGGTTGAATTCTTTTACGCGTGCTTCATCAG
The DNA here is from genome assembly GCA_035438765.1 of Burkholderiales bacterium. GTDB lineage: Bacteria > Pseudomonadota > Gammaproteobacteria > Burkholderiales > UBA11063 > Aquella. Next base: position 1,408 of record DAORIZ010000025.1, read on the forward strand.
GAGTAATTGTTGCACATTTAATACCAACATTATATTTTTTGATTGCTTCCGCAGATTCTACTGATACTCTATCTTCAGTTTTATCGCGGTTTTCAATACCTAAATCGTAATATTTAATGTCCAAATCAAGATAGGGTAAAATTAATTTTTGTTTAATAAACGCCCAAATGATTCGCGTCATCTCATCGCCATCAAGTTCGACGATTGGGTTTGCAACTTTAATTTTTTGCATTTAATGACCTTTCATAGTAAATTATTAAGCGCTGGGATTATAGCATATATTGCTATCTGTTCTGCCTAGAATTGAGTTCGAAGCTTGAAAAATTAAAACAGTTTATTATTTTCATTGGGTTTAAATTCAGTGCTTAGTATCAGCTGAAATGGATAAAATTAAGCCGTTGTAAGTTTTTAGCCGTTTGAGCAATATTCGACACTTCTTGGTAAATATCTAAGTTAATTTGCCTAAGTCAGGTAAAATTATTACTTTAATTATGAGAGAAAAATCTGTGGCAAATGATAAATTTCAACTAAAATCGACAAATGAGCTTCTTATTGAACTTTATGTACAACCCGGTGCGAAAGTTAGTCAAATTGTTGGTTGTCATGATGGTCGACTAAAAATTAAAATCAGTTCGCCACCTGTTGATGGTAAAGCCAATCAGGAAGTAGTAGATTTTTTTGCTAAGTTATTTAATATTGCTAGGCGTGATGTAGAGTTAATCAGTGGTGAGAAATCCCGTAATAAACGTGTTCTACTAAAGGGTGATGCTCTGTATTTTATGAATACATTACAGAAATTAATTACATAACTATCTTGCTTTTACTGGGATTGTTTTTTGGATATCATTTATCTAGACATTTAATATTACCATGAAAATTGTCAAAGTAAACAATGAAATGATAGTACCCAAAATTGCGCTGGTTGTGCTTTCTTCGGCAAGCGTTTCATACTTAAGTGCAAACATTGCTGTCATTGTTGCAGTTGGCATGGCGCATAGTAAAATTGCTTCTTTTGCGAATATGCCACTAACTTTGAATGTAACTAGCAATGACAGCATTAAAAGCGGGTGAACAATATTTTTTAGTAAGATATTCATTAGTGCCAGTTTACTAAAACGTATGGTAAAACAAGACATCATTAATCCTAGAGCGAATAATGATACTCCAGAAGTGGTGCTGCCAATTAGATTCAACGAATTTTTAATTATTTCAGGTAATTGTAATCCAAGGAGTGAGTAGGTTGTGCCTAAAATTGGTGCGAATACCAATGGTTTGCTGATGACTTTGAGGATAGTTTGTTGAATACTCTCTTTATTATTGCCCGCATTCAAGAAAATCGTAACTGCTGGTATTATAATCAAGCTGGTACAGATATTGCCAATCGCAATTGAGAGTAGAGCTTGCTTGCCAAGTAGGGCTGAAAAAATGGGAATCCCCATAAATGCCATGTCCGGAAATGAGCATACGAATGCTCCCTGTGCACAATCTTTATTGTTTCGCTTCAATAAGAGTTTATAAATAGCAAAACTTAGAACAAACATTCCAATTAATCCAAGCCAGAATGCTGCAACAAATTGACCATTAAGAAGTTCTCTTGGTTTGCTTGTTGCTGTTAGAACAAAAAGGGCGCAAGGGAAACTAAAACTCATTACATAAGTTGCTAAGGTATGACTGTGGCGGTTATCAATGGTTTTTTTATAACCAGCAAGCCAGCCTAGAAAGACAATAAATGAAACCGGAATTAACGACATAAAGATTTGATGAAGTGATTGCAGCATCTAGTCTACCTTTTATTTATTTTGAGCTGTGACTGAAATTAGGTAATGTTTTTATTAGAATAACACCATTATTATAAGTGCTTTTATATCCCATGTGTTTAAAGAAAGATTAATTTGTTTCAAATTTACGTAGTTAACACAAAATACTGTAAAATCGGGGGCTATGAATATAACTAATATCGGAGAATTGCTATGAACAAGCTTGAAACTAAAATTGTATTAAATAAGCCTCATGAGAAACCAGCTGGTGCTGTAATTTGGTTACATGGACTTGGTGCTGATTGTAATGACTTTGTACCTGTAGTTAATGAGCTTCAATTGTCAATTGGGTTGAAATTTATATTTCCTAATGCGCCAATAATTCCAGTTACAATTAACAACGGTTATAAAATGCGCGCATGGTACGATATTCTTGATTTTAGCGATTTACATCGTGAAGTTGACAGTGATGGTATTATCGAGAGTGTGAAGCAAGTCAGCATGCTAATTGATGAGCTAATTGCTGAGGGTTTTAGCTCTGAGCAGATTATTATCGCTGGATTTTCGCAAGGTGGTGTGATTAGCTATTATACTGCGTTGGGTAGTGATTACAAACTAGGTGGGTTAATGGTATTGTCAAGTTATTTACCCGATATTTCATTGATTGACGTAGCTAAAATACAACATAAATTGAATTTACCAATTTTGGTCTGTCATGGCAGTCGTGATCCAGTGGTAAATATAAATATGGCACGTTCAGCAACAAAGCATTTGCAGCAGTTTGGCTTGAAGTATGATTGGCATGAGTACCCGATGGAACATAGTGTTTGTTATGAGGAAATTGTTGTAATCCGCAACTGGTTATTAAGTATTTTTACCAAATAAGGATTGCCTGATAATGCAACCGTTGTGTATAATATTGCGAGTAATCTTGATTAATTTTAGGTGAGTATTATGACAAAGTTTAATTCATTTATGATGGCTGCGCTCGTGAGTGCCATAGGGTTAGTTTTTGCGGATGATTCAGGAGAAATCCCAGGTTATGTTTATACTCCGGCTTCAGGGAGCAATGTTGTAAAAACTGCATATGGGCAATGTTTGCATAATGCCTATTGGCAACCTGCATATGGTTTGGATCAATGTGATGAAGCGCCTAAAGTCAACGTTAAAAAATATGTTACCAAAGTAACATTTAGTGAGTCTGGCGTTAACTTGTTTGATTTCTTTTCAGCAGATTTATCTAGCACAGGTAAACAAGAGCTAACTAAGCTCGTAACTCAGGCTAAGAGTGACGGTGGGTTGGATACATTGACTAAAGTTATTGTCACTGGTCATACCGATAAGATAGGTACGGAAGATGCAAATCAGGAGTTATCGGCAGAGCGGGCAACTAATGTCAAAGATTTTCTAGTTAGCTTAGGCATCCCAAGTGGTAAAATAACGGCAACAGGTATGGGATACCAAAACTCTTTAGTTTCAGATAGCTGTTTTAAAAAGTATAATGTGACTAACGCAGAGGTTAATGATGCTCTTGCGATTGCTGATAATGCAGCGACTCCTACAGAGTTTAAGCGGTTACATGAAGAATATAATAGCAAATATGCTGGCTTGATTAAGTGTACTTCCGCTGATCGTCGCGTGGAAATAGTTGTGGAACAAACTGAAACAGAGACCGTAACTGAGTAATAAAGAATATTCAGATTTTCAACTTCCCACACAGAGCGTGTGGGATTTTTATTTGTGAATGAGTATATGTATCGAATTCAATTGAGTGCAGAGCCTAAAACGAGTGAGCAAAAAATAATTGCAACCATTGGTAATTTCGATGGTTTACATTTGGGGCATACAGAACTTTTGGGGCAGTTAAGTCAGCAAGCAAAACTAGATAAATCTTGGCGAATGTTAATTACTTTTGATGTTTTGCCACATGAGTATTTTGCTGATAAAAGCGGTGTGCTTCGCGCTCCACGAATTGGGCTCTTGCGTGACAAGGTTGCGATTTTAGAGCAAAGTGGATTAGTTGATGAAGTAGTGATTTTACATTTTAGCGAGTACATGGCTAAGCTTAGAGCGCAAGATTTTATTGACGAAATTCTACGTAATAAGTTGGGTATTAGCGAAATGATAGTCGGACATGATTTTCGTTTTGGCTATATGGCTGAGGGTTCTATTCGTGATTTAATTAGTAGCGGGATTAGAACTACTGAGTTTGCTGAGTTAAAACATAATCAGGTACGTGTATCAAGTTCTCTGATTCGTGAATTAGCAGCAGAACAAAACATTGAGTTAATCAGAAGCTATTTAGGACATAATATTCGTTATAGCTCTAGAGTAGTAAAAGGGAATCAGCTTGCTCGAAAATGGAATTTCCCGACGATAAATCTTAATTTGTATAAAATTCGACCTGTCCTGTGGGGGATTTATACTTCATATGTTTATATTGAAGGCAAACGTTATTTGGGTGTGACAAATATTGGCAAAAACCCAACGGTTAGTGAGGGTAAGGTCTATAAGATTGAAACCCATTTATTAGATGTCGATTTAGACTTGTATGGTAAAATTGCCACCGTTGAAATTCTACACTATTTACGCCCAGAATTGAAGTTTGAGGCGCTAGAACCGTTATTTAAGCAAATGTATAAAGATTTAGATGATGCCCGCGAGTTTTTCGCTAGGCTTGACAACAAGGAATAAATTAGATGGATTATAAAAATACAGTTAACTTACTTGATACACCATTTCCGATGCGTGGCGATTTAGCCAAACGTGAGCCTGCGATGCTGGATAAATGGAATCAGCAACAACGCTATCAAAGATTACGTCAGGTATGCAGCGGACGCGATAAGTTTATTTTGCATGATGGTCCTCCCTATGCCAATGGGCAATTACATATTGGACACGCTTCCAACAAAATTTTAAAAGATATTATTATTCGTAGTAAAACCTTGGCTGGGTTTGACGCGCCATACGTACCGGGTTGGGATTGTCATGGTTTACCGATTGAGTTAAATATTGAAAAACAATTTGGTAAAAATCTTGAACCGCTTGATTTTCGTAATAAATGCCGCGAGTATGCCAATGCTCAGATTGAGCAGCAGAAAGTTGATTTTATCCGTCTTGGGGTTCTAGGTGAGTGGGATAATCCATATAAAACCATGGAATTTAGCACTGAGGCTGGAATTGTACGCGCTTTAGGCGAGATTTATAAACAAGGCTATTTGTATAGCGGTGTAAAACCTGTGCATTGGTGTGTTGATTGTGGTTCTGCACTTGCTGAAGCTGAAGTTGAGTATTACGATAAAGTTTCACCAGCCATTGATGTTGCGTTTAGGCTTGCTGGATCTGGACAAGAGTATAAGAATAATATTGCATTATTGGAGAAAGCTTTTAATTTTACTTTTCCGCAGGATTTTTCAACGGTGGAAGCTGTTATTTGGACAACTACCCCATGGACGTTACCAGCAAATCAGGCAATTTGTGCCGGTCCGGAAGTTGAATATGCTTTAGTACAAATAGATAGTTCAAAAGATCAGAATTTGGTAAAAGAAGTTCATAGGTATTTAATCATTGCGAATAAATTAGTAGAAGAAGCGATTAAACGTTATTCTTTTATTAATGAATCTAAAGTAGTCGCAACTGTTACTGGTGATAAATTAGAATTATTAAAATTTGAACATCCATTTTATAATCGTCAAGTTCCATTAATCTTGGGTGATCACGCAACCGACGATGCGGGTACTGGTTTGGTACATACTGCACCAGCGCATGGTATGGATGATTATCATGTCGGTTTAAAATATAATTTAGATTTGCATAATCCAGTTGGTAATGATGGTTGCTATATCAGTACTACCGAATTATTTGCTGGTATGAATGTGTTTGATGCGAATGCTAAAGTGATCGAAATCCTAGATAATAATAGTCGTTTAATGAATAAAGCTGATATTAATCATAGTTACCCGTGCTGCTGGCGCCATAAAACCAAAATTATTTTTCGCACTACTGGACAATGGTTTATTGGCATGGATAAAGTAGGCGTGACTGGCAAGACTTTGCGTGAACAAGCCGAAGCAGCAGTGGATGCTACTGAATTTTATCCAGCTTGGGGACGAGCGCGCTTGGAAACAATGATTAAGAATCGTCCTGATTGGTGTGTTTCACGTCAACGTCAATGGGGTAGCCCAATGACATTCTTTGTTCATAAAGAAACTGGTGAATTACATCCACAAAGTTATGAAATTTTACAAACTGTTGCGCAAAAAATTGAGGTTAGTGGAATTGATGCATGGTTTGGATTAAGTGCAGCGGATTTACCTGAGTTTGATCTGACGGATTATGTAAAATTAAAAGATACTTTAGATGTCTGGTTTGATTCAGGGACTACTCATTTAACAGTACTTAACCAGCGCACAGCTTTACAATGGCCTGCCGATTTATATCTTGAAGGTTCGGATCAACATCGTGGTTGGTTCCAGTCATCATTATTAACAGGGTGTGCTGTACGTGGTCGCGCGCCATACAAACAGTTACTGACTCATGGTTTCTTAGTTGATGGTGATGGTTATAAAATGTCCAAATCCAAAGGTAATATTATTTCAATTCCAGATGGAGTGAAGAAATATGGTGCGGATATTTTACGTTTATGGGTAGCCAGCACTGATTACTCAGGTGATATTGCATTCTCTGATGAAATTATGAAACGGATTACTGATTCATATCGCCGAATTAGAAATACCTTGCGCTTCTTATTAGCTAATCTGAATGATTTTGATGCGGCTAAAGATAGTGTTGTGCTGAGTGAAATGGTTGAGGTTGATCGTTATGCTTTAGCTTATGCTGCACAATTACAAGATAAAATTACTAATCAAACTACGGGCTTATATTCAAGCTATCAATTTCATTTGATCGTGCAAGAATTAGTAACCTACTGTTCAGAGGAGCTAGGTGGCTTTTACCTTGACGTTCTAAAAGATCGTTTATATACGTCTAAGGCTGATGGTCATGCGCGACGCTCTGCACAAACTGCTTTATATCATATTACTCGTGCGTTACTTGGTATGCTATCACCGATTTTAGCCTTTACTAGTGATGAGGCGTGGGAAGTATTAGTTAATGATGCGAATGATTCAACCTTGTATCATGTTCATCATCAGCTTCCGATACTTGATAATGCCAGTGAATTGGTAGCCAAATGGTCTAAAATTCAAGAATTCCGGATTTCAGTATTGAAAGAGCTGGAAAATAAGCGTACTGCAGGCTTGATCGGTGCTTCATTACAGGCTGAGCTGGTGATTAATGCGGATGCAAAGCTTTATACATTGCTAAATTCAGTTGGTGCAGATTTAAAATTTGCTTATATGGTCTCCAAAATTACTTTAGTTGCTGCAGATGTGACTAGTGTTGAAGTACTTGTAAGTGAACAACAAAAATGTGAGCGTTGCTGGCATTATACCGCAGACGTTGGTAGCAACTCAGAGCATCCGACGATATGTGCGCGTTGTGTAGAAAATGTAGTTGGTAGTGGCGAAACTCGTCATACGGCATAATTATCTTAATCTGATTCCACACGCGTGTGTTTGAATCAGTTTGAGAAGTATTAAAAAGGTAAACTTATACAAATGAAAAAAATATCAACTTCGTGCCGAGTAGGTTTACTTGGTGTTAGTTTTATTGTGATTATTCTGGATCAAATCAGTAAGCATTTTGCGCGTAGCTCGCTAGAGCTATATCTACCTAAAGCATTTTTACCTTCATGGAATTGGACTTTAATGTACAACGAAGGTGCTGCTTTCAGCTTTTTGGGTAATCAAGGTGGTTGGCAAAAAATTATGTTTGCTGGTTTTGCGATTGTGGTATCTGCTGCTTTGATTTATTATATCATGCGTAAATCTTATCAGATGATTGCTGGAGTTGCCTTTAGTTTTATTCTAGGTGGTGCCTTGGGTAATTTGCTTGATCGCATAACAGCAGGTAAAGTTACCGATTTTATTGACTGGTATGTTGGTACTCATCATTGGCCAGCATTTAATCTGGCAGATAGTTTTATCTGTGTTGGAGTTACCTTGTTGGTAATTGAAAGTTTATTTTTTAGTAAAAAATAAGGTACTAAATGAAAAAAATTATTTTAGCCAACCCGCGTGGCTTTTGCGCAGGCGTTGATCGGGCGATCACAATTGTTGAAACTTCATTAGCAAAATATGGTGCGCCAGTTTATGTGCGCCATGAGGTTGTGCATAATAAATATGTCGTAGATGGTTTGCAAGAACGTGGCGCGATTTTTATTGAAGAAATTAAGGATGTTCCCGAGGGGAGCATTTTAATTTATTCAGCGCATGGGGTTCCTTTGTCAGTACGCGAAGAGGCGATGGCAAAAAATTTAACCATGATTTTTGATGCTACCTGTCCGCTAGTAAGTAAGGTGCATGTTGAGATTAAAAATTTGCACAAGCAAAACTATACGATTATTATGATTGGACATCGTGGTCACCCTGAGGTTGAAGGTACGATGGGGCAAGTGCAAGATCACATTCATTTAGTTGAGTCTGAGGCTGATGTTGAAACTTTGCCACTTGATCGTGATATCGAAAAAATTGCAGTGGTTACTCAAACCACCTTATCAGTCGATGAAACCAAATCAATCATCGCTCGATTAAAAGAAACGTTTCCTAATCTGCGCCTGCCTAAAAATGAAGATATTTGCTATGCTACGCAAAATCGTCAGGATGCGGTCAAAGAAATGGCAAAAAGTTGTGATGCGGTATTAGTGATTGGCAGTAAAAATAGCTCCAACTCTAATCGCTTGAAAGAGCTAGCTGAAAACTTAGGCGTAAAATCTTATTTGATTGATTTTGATTATGAAATAAAAAGCGAATGGCTGGATCAGGTGACGAATGTTGGGGTTACTGCTGGAGCTTCCGCACCTGAGGTGCTGGTTGAGGGAGTCATTAAGCGCTTGCAACAAGAGGGATTTAACACTACGGAAACTCTAAATGTAGTTGAAGAGCATATGACTTTTGCTCTCCCAAGTGAATTAAGATAATAACCGCGAGTATGTTTTTATAGCTAGTACGAAAGTATGGTCGTGCATCAACTTGAGTAACTATTTAAACGAATGAGACTAATATGGAAAAAATTAAGCATAATGATATAAAGTTTATCTTTAAAAACATCGGTGCAATTGAATATGCCGAAGTTCCTTTGAATGATTTAACTATGATCGTGGGTAAAAATAGCACGTCAAAAACCTATCTGACATATATTATTTGGGGCTTTCTAGATTTTATTAGGAAAAATCCATTCTTATATAATCAGTTATTTAGAAAGTTTAATAGCTTAGTATTGGATGCAGAAAAACAAGTCAAAAGGAAAATTCTACTTTCTGATATTTTGAATGAGCTTAATAGTATTAAAACTGAGATTGTGAAGCTTTATAAAGAAATAGCCATAACAAGAATTCTAGCAGTAGAAGAAGATTCAATCGTTATTAAAAATTTTTCAATGGAGCTGAATTTAGTTAACCCAATATTAAATTGTAGCTTGTTTCCTGTAGTTGTATTTAATGTCGATGATACAACAGTTGAAATTGACTCTGATGCAAGTAGCTTTTATGTTTCAATAACTACCACAAATAATCAAGCTGATGATCGATTGTATGATACGGTTGCACGAAGAGTTTTTACTAGTTTAATAGAGTATTTGCTTACACAAATACTTCCCAAACCGTTTATTATAACTTCAGAGCGTACGGGAATTTCTATTTTTTATAAAGAACTTGACACTAGACGGAGTGGATTATTGGAAGCGTTAACTGATGTTGACAATAAGCACATTGGCAAAGACATAGATACAATTATAAAAAATGTGTCACGTTATCCTCTTCCTGTTTCTAGAAATATGGATTTTGTTCGCAATATTTCTGATAAAGCAAAAAATAAATCATTAATAGATGGAAACATTAAGAAGTACTTAGTACAAACGATTACAAAAGGTAAGTATAGTTTTGATAAAGAAACGAATCAAATATTCTATACAATTGGAAGAGGTAAAAGTGCTATCAAATTACCTATATATATAGCATCATCAAGCATTAAATCTTTATTTATTCTTGATGCTTTTGTTAGCTATATTGCGCAATCTGGGCAAATATTAATCATTGATGAACCAGAATTAAATTTACACCCTGATAATCTGCGTCATATGGCTAGGCTTTTGGCGATGCTTGTAAATAATGGCGTAAAATTGTTATTTACTACCCACAGCGATTATATTATCAAAGAGTTAAATAATCTGATTATGTTTGAGAGTTTGCCAACTGATGCAAAAGAGTACGCAATTAAGCAAATCAAAAAAGAAACCAAATCAGAGTATCAGCCAGAAATGTTTTTAGCTAAAGACAAAGTAACTTGCGTTATTGCCAAACAAGATGAAAAAATTGGTCGTGTTAAAACTGAAATTGCACCGATTAATGAGTTTGGTATTGATGTAGACGTAATTGATCGTGAAATTAATTATATCGGCGAAACTAGTGATATTTTATCTGAGCTTATTAATGTTAACCATCAATCAATAGGTGAGTAACAGATGTTTTCTACTTATTCATTAGATGATTTAATCCATAATAATTTTAAGCTATCTTTGGCTGTAAATAATCAATCTATTCAAGAGTGTAAATTGATTGAGTCATCGCCTGATACTAAAAATCCTGAATTAAATGTTCTGATTAATGATGGAACTTATAAGATGGTTATATTTGAAGCTGACAAGCGGTTACACAATAATCAAGAGGATAATATCTTACGTTATTTTAATAATGGTATTTCTAATCTTACCAAAATTCCTGACTATATTGTTTTTATAGAAAAAGGTAATATTGTTGATGTCGTTATCGTGGAGATGAAATCAGAAAAGTATGATGATAACGAAGTCAGAGCTAAGTTTAGAAATGGCAAAATTATTGCTGATTATTTGACATCTGTTATGGGTAGGAAACTAAATACAGTCAAATTATTATTGTCGTTAAAACCTAGTAAAAAATCAGCAATGAATAATAAGAATCAAAAAAAATTTATATATCAAAATGAGCATGGTTGGTATACAACCAAAAACATGAGATTTAACGCATTAGAGTTGTTGGCATTACAACCATGAATACCCAGCAAAACAGCTTGAGAAATTTGCATACACAAAAGGAGCAAGTAATTTTGCTTTGTATTGTGATATAGATAAAATTAAAGTTAAATGTCCGCATTTTAATAGGTGGATTAATCAGTTGTCAGAGACATTGTCATTGTTATAGGAACACAAATATGTTTGAAAATTTATCATCCAGACTCTCCGGAGTAGTTAAAACCCTATCGGGTAATTCACGCTTGACGGAAAGCAATATTGCCGATGCTCTACGTGAAATTCGGATTGCTTTGCTTGAAGCCGATGTTGCGTTGCCAGTAGTTAAGCAATTTATTGCCGATGTTAAAGAAGAAGCGCTGGGTGAAAAGGTTGTTGGTAGCCTGACTCCTGGGCAAGCATTAATTGATGTGGTTAACAAAAAACTAACTGCGTTGATGGGGGAATTTAATAACCAACTAGATTTAAGTGCCGTGCCACCCGCTGTGATTCTGATGGCAGGTTTGCAGGGGGCAGGTAAAACTACTACAGTGGGTAAACTTGCCAAACGCTTAAAAGATAATGACAAGAAAAAAGTATTGGTAGTTAGTGCCGATGTCTATCGTCCAGCGGCGATTGAGCAGCTAAAAACTTTAGCTAAAAGCTTAAATGTGGAATGTTTTCCCTCAACTGAACAGCAACAACCTAAAGAGATTGCGTTAAGTGCGCTAGATTATGCTCGCAAACACTATTTTGATGTATTGATTGTCGATACCGCAGGACGTTTGAGTGTTGATGAATTCATGATGAATGAGATTAAAGATTTACATAAGTCTCTTAATCCGGTTGAAACTTTATTTGTTGTTGATGCGATGCTTGGGCAAGATGCGGTAAATACTGCTAAAGCGTTTAATGATGCCTTGGCATTAACTGGTGTAATTCTGACTAAAATGGACGGTGATGCGCGCGGTGGTGCAGCATTGTCAATTAGGAATATTACAGGTAAACCAATTAAATTTATCGGGGTATCTGAGAAAATTAATGGTTTAGAGCCTTTTTATCCAGATCGGATGGCGTCTCGAATCCTTGGTATGGGTGATATCCTTTCGCTAATTGATGAAGTTAAGGGTAATGTTGACGAAGCTGAAGCCAAAAAATTAATGGACAAAGTCAAAAAGGGTAAAGGATTTGACCTTAATGACTTTAAAATGCAATTTGAGCAAATGAATAATATGGGTGGTATGAGCAAGATTTTAGACAAATTACCTGGCAATATTGCAGAAAAAGCGCCACAGATTATTAATGATAAAATGATTCGTAAAAATGTTGCAATTATTGATTCAATGACCAAGCTCGAACGACAAAAACCAGAATTGTTAAAAGCCTCACGTAAGCGGCGAATTGCTTTGGGTAGTGGTACTTCCGTGCAAGAAGTTAATCAGCTGTTAAAACAATATGAACAAATCAGTGGTATGATGAAGAAATTTAGCGGCGGTGGCGGTATGATGAAAATGATGAAAAATTTCAAGCATCTTATGCCAAAAATGTAACACTAGTATCAACTTAGATTGTAAAGTCGGAGTGATAAATTGTAACAAATTACATCACTTTATTAAATAGTGTATGTGTTAAAATCGAATCTTTGCTATCAACGATTAATTTGAATTATAAATGGTAAATGTATTTAAATGAAAAATTTATTATTAATCTTTTTATGTGCTGCTGGAAGTTGTTTTGCGGTTGAATCAAGTGTCTCTGTTTCCAGTGCTGCGGTTGGTAATGAGTCTGGCAAAATTGTTGCGATTAATAATTTTGCGGTAGATAAATATATGGGTAAGTGGTTCGAGATTGCCAGGCTACCAGTTTATTTTGAAAAGCGTTGTGTGGCGCCTGTAACTACAGAGTATGTACACAAAGGTGATGAAGTGCAAATTACCAATACTTGCGCTACAATATCTGGTGATACTTATACCCGTGATGGAGTTGCGTATTTGTCTGAAAATAACCTAAACGGTAGTGGTAAGCTTATTGTTACATCATTCCCAACTTGGTTACGTTGGACTCACCTTGGACGGAGTGATTATTGGGTGATTTATGCTGATGCCTCTTATACGATGGTGGCAAGTCCAGATACCAAATATTTATGGATTTACTCTCGTGAAGAAACACCCGCGCTTGAAGATATTCAAAGATTGATTTCTATCGCTGAACAGCAGGGATTTGATACTGCCAAATTAATTTTTAACTATCCGTCGTACTATGCTAAATAAGTTTACTCTCAAGTTGTCTGTTTGATCATTAATTTGTTTTCTTTTTAAGGTTTTTCCATGGATATTACTGAATTACTTACTTTTGGTGTCGCGAATAAAGCTTCGGACATGCATTTATCAAGTGGATTGCCTCCGATGCTTAGGGTTAATGGTGAAATTCGTAAAGTAAATTTACCACCCCTAGACTCTACCGAAGTAAAAAATATGGTCTATGACATTATGAATGATAATACTCGAAAAATATTTGAGCAAAATATGGAAGTGGATTTTGCCTTTGAGATTCCAAATGTTTCGCGTTTTCGTGCCAATATTTTTATGCAAACCCGAGGCGTTGGTGCAGTTTTTAGAAGTATTCCATCTAAAATATTATCACTTGAAAAGCTTAATGCACCCAATATTTTTAAAGAGATTTCTTCTTTTACCAAAGGTATTGTTCTGGTAACAGGTCCTACAGGTTCAGGTAAATCAACGACATTGGCAGCAATGGTCGATTACATCAATGAAACAGATTATCAACATATTTTGACCGTCGAAGATCCCGTCGAGTTCGTTCACGTTAGTAAGCGCAGCCTGATTAATCAACGTGAGCTGAATACGCATACCAAAAGCTTTGCCAATGCTCTAAAATCAGCACTCCGTGAAGATCCAGATTGCGTTTTGGTCGGTGAGATGCGTGATTTGGAAACCATTCGTCTGGCATTAACTGCTGCTGAAACAGGTCATTTGGTTTTTGGAACACTGCATACTTCATCCGCGGCAAAAACAATTGATCGGGTTATTGACGTTTTTCCCGCTGCCGAAAAAGATATGGTGCGGGTGATGTTGTCCGAGAGTTTGCGCGCGGTAATTTCACAGCTCTTAATTAAGAAAAAAGATGATTCAGGGCGTGTGGCAGTGCATGAGATCATGTTGGTTAATTCGGCGATTAAAAATTTAATTCGTGAAAATAAGGTTTCGCAAATTAATTCTGCTCTCCAAACTGGTCAACAATATGGAATGCAAACCATGGATCAGGCACTGATTAAGGCAGTTAAAAGTGGTGACATTTCAGCTGAAGCTGCGTCAGTGTATGCGGTACAAAAAGAATTATTTTTTGATCTATAGAGAGGTTATGGCTGATGGCTATTGAAGTTAATATGATTCGTGAGTCAGCAAGTGCAAAACTTTTTATGAGTTATTTGCTAAAACAAGCCTTGCTAATTGGTGCAGATGATACTTTTATCATATCAGGTTTTGCACCATCATTTAAAATTGATGGAAAAATGACACCACAGTTTAGTGAGAAGCTTCTTCCAGAGCAAGCAAGTCTACTCGTATATTCAATTATGAATGATGCACAACGTAAGCAGTACGATGCTGAGAAAGAGTTAAATTTTGCAATTGCCGTTGATGGCGGGCGCTTTCGGGTTAATGCTTATCGTGAACAAAATAAAACAGCAATGGTATTACGTAAGATTAACACTAAAGTGCCAACACTCGAAGATTTGAAAGTTCCACCAGTTTTGGCTGAGTTAGCGATGGAACGTAAAGGTTTGATTTTAGTAATTGGACAAACTGGTTCAGGTAAATCAACAACGTTGGCGGCAATGATTGATCATCGCAATAAAAACTCATATGGGCATATTTTATCAATTGAAGATCCAGTCGAGTTTGTTCATCAACATCAAAATTGTATCGTGTCACAGCGTGAAGTCGGTGTTGATACCGAATGTTGGCACAATGCAATAAAGTCCGCTCTTCGTCAAGCACCAAATGTGGTACTAATTGGTGAGATTCGTGATGCAGAAGCAATGGAATACGCTTTACAATTTGCGGAGACTGGGCACTTATGTGTGGCAACTATTCATGCGACCAACTGCATGCAAAGTATTGAGCGGGTCGTGAATTTGTTTCCTTCTGAGAAACAACATCAAGTCTATATGAATCTCGCGCTTAATCTAAAAGCGATAATTGGACAACGTCTTATTCCTCTGGAAGCCGGTAAGGGTAGAGCTGCAGCGATTGAAGTAATGTTAAATAGCTCCACTGTTGCAGATTATATTTTCAAACAAACCATTGATCCAATTCGTGAAGTGATGATTAAATCGCGTGAGCAGGGAATGCAGACTTTTGACCAATCATTATTTGAACTATATGAAGTTGGTAAAATTAGCTATGAAGAAGCATTAAAAAATGCAGATAGCTTAAATGATATAAAAATGCGCATTAAATTAGATAGTAAACGAGCGTCAGCAGAGGGGCTTACTGCCAAAAGTGATGATGCAGTTACGTTAAGAATAATTTAAGAACTGGTTTAATAGTTTATATAATTATTTGATAGAAAAAAGAAAGACAAAATATGTTAGTTCATGAAGCTTTGGCAGCTCGCCAGTCGGTGCGTAAATTTCTAGGTAAAATGCCAGCGCATGATGATATTGTTAAAATTCTGGAGTTTGCTAAGTGTTCTCCTTCGGGAACCAATACTCAACCGTGGCAAGTTGCCGTAGTTAGTGGCGCAACTAAAGCTGCATTAGATAAAGAACTAGTTGAGGCATTTCGTTCTGGACAAGAGAAAAATCTCGACTATAATTACTATCCAGCTAAATTGCCACGTGATATGCAAGTAAGGCGTGTCGCATGTGGTATGCAAATGTATCAAACGTTGGGTATAACTCGCCAAGATACCGATAAAAGATTATTGCAATGGGAACAAAATTATAGTGCTTTTGGAGCACCAGTGGTTTTATTTTTCTTTACCAATAGAATGCTGGAAAAAGGTTCATATCTTGACTGTGGGATGTTTTTGCAATCAGTAATGCTAATGGCAACTGAACTAGGTTTGGCGACATGTGCGCAAGCCGCGTTGGCGGAATATCCCGCAATTGTTAAAGAGCATCTTGGGTATTCTGAAGATGATATTTTATTGTGTGGTATGGCTTTAGGTTATGAGGATAAAACGGCGTTGATTAATAGTTATCGTACAGAGCGTGAGGAACTGGAAGTTTTCACAAAATTTTTTGATTAAAGAGCCAGCGTCGCGCTGGACCGCATATTAGAATAAATGAAAATCTCTTTTTCTCTGGAGTAGATATTATGATGTTAATTATGGAAATTATTGGTGGGTTTATCTTTTTTGGAATATTAAGCTTTTTGAGTTTAATTATCCTACCAAGTTTGTTTGGTTGCTTTGGATTTATTTTGTTTTGGGTGGTTTTATTAAGCTTAATTATCTTTTTTAGTATTAATATCGGTTGGTTTTTACTGTTTGCGATAATTATTTATGCAGCTTTAATTATACGTAAATATTCACGTTATCAAAATTTACCAGATTATGATGGGTATTTATTAAACTATCCTAATGCTTATCGCGATGGTAAAGCATTATGTAATGTTTGTGGCGCTGAGCATATTACTCATACCGGCTTATTTGGTAATCAATCTAAATCTCGTTACTATGTTTGTTTAAATTGTAAAAGCTGGTTATACAAGTTTAAGGTGATTTAAGTTATGGTTCGCCAATTATTATTAGATACGGAAACCACTGGATTTGAACCTAGTGAAGGTCATCGGATTATTGAGTTTGCTGCTTTGGAAATGATTGATCGTGAGTTAACGGGTAAATCATTACACCTTTATTTTAATCCTGAGCGTGATATTCCGCAAGAAGCGACGAATGTTCATGGTATAAAGCTTGAAGATGTAGCGCATGAGCCAACGTTTAAAGAACGAGTGAATGAAATTATCAAGTATATTGATGGCGCCGAGCTGATTATTCATAATGCTAAATTTGATTTGAAGTTTTTGGATCATCATTTTACTGAAGTTGGTAAAAAGCCAACTCTAGCCTATGCGGCCACCGCTATTGATACTTTGACGATGGCGCGCAATAAGTTTCCTGGTGCTAAAAATAATCTTGATGCTCTGTGTGACCGTTTCAATGTAGACCGCTCTAATCGTGGTTATCATGGCGCGCTAATTGATTGCGAATTATTAGCCCATGTTTATATTGGTTTAACTCGTGAACAAATTAGTCTACTGGCAGAAGAGACTAAGCAGCAGGCTAGTACCAATAAGGTTTTTAAAAGCTTTGCTTCTGCAGATTCAAATTTGATTGCGGCGAAACTTAGTGATGAAGAGCATCATGCTCATTTTGAATATTTAAAGCAGCTGGATAAAACTAGCAAAGGTTCTTGTCTGTGGTACAATAAATCCAAAGAGTTCATTAATGAGTAAATTCATTGCGGTATTGCCATGCGCGGGTAGTGGAAGTCGTTTTGGCTCGACGCTTGCCAAGCAATATCATCCTTTATGTAGCAAAACCGTTTTAGACTGGACACTGAGCGCATTTGAGGTCGTTGCAGAAATTGAACAGGTATTATTAGTTGCAAGTCCCGATGATGAGCGGATTGATAATTATGTTACCAGATATAATAAAGTTAAAATCGCCAAGGTTGGCGGCGCAACACGAGCCGAAAGTGTTAGTAATGGTTTGCGTGAGTTAGAAATAATGCCTGATGATTGGATACTGGTGCATGATGCTGCACGTTGCTGTATTCATCCGAATGATATTCGAAAGCTGATTAATCAACTAAAAAGCGGAACTAATGGCGGAATTTTAGCAGCTAAAGCAGTGGATACAATTAAACAAGTAGATTCTGTTCAGCAAGTACTAAGAACTCTTGATCGGCAATATATCTATATGGCGCAAACACCGCAAATGTTCCGCTATCAAGAGCTAACTTACGCATTATCGCACGCTGATTTAGCGCAAGTTACTGATGAAGCGAGTGCGGTTGAACTAGTTGGTGGTGTAGTGCAAGTAGTTGAAAGCGATGCACCAAATATTAAAGTGACATTTCCTTTTGATTTAAAGCTAGCTCAGATGATTATTAATTCATATTTGGAGGATGGTGTGTATGTTTAGAATTGGACAAGGTTTCGATTTACATCGTTTAGTAGAGGGACGACCATTGATTATTGGCGGGGTTGAGATTCCGTACCATCAGGGGTTAGACGGTCATTCTGATGCAGATGTTCTCATTCATGCCATTATTGATGCATTAATTGGTGCCGCTGCTTTGGGAGATATTGGACATTTGTTTCCTGATACTGATCCGCAATATGCTGGTGCGGATAGCAAAAAGCTCTTAGCTAATGTTTATCAATTAATTACTGAGAGTGGCTACGTGGTGAATAATATTGATTCGACGATTATTATTGAAAAACCTAAATTACGTGATCATATTGATGTGATGCGTGATGTTATTGCTAAATTGTTAAACTTACGCTTGGAGCAAGTAAGTATTAAAGCAAAAACCAGCGAGAAGATTGGAATAGTAGGGCGTGGTGAAGCGGCGATAGCAGAAGCTATTGTACTATTAGTTAAGTAAACAATAAGTAAAGGTGTAAAGTGATGGATCAAAACGCATTAAAAAAATTAGTCGGGGAATATGCAATTAAGTATATTAACGATGACGATATGATGGTGGGAGTTGGCACTGGTAGTACAGTAAAATATTTTATCGATGCATTAGCAACGATTAAAGGGCGAATTCAGGGAGCCGTTTCAAGCTCTGAACAATCCACGGCGTTACTTAAGTCATATGGTATTGCTGTATATGATTTAAATTCAGTTGGCACCTTAGATTTGTACATTGATGGCGCAGATGAAATAGATCATAATCTACATATGACTAAGGGTGGTGGAGCTGCGCTAACTCGTGAAAAAATTATTGCTGCAGCTTCTAAAAAATTTATCTGTATTGCTGATGAAAGCAAATATGTTAAGGTTTTAGGTAAATTTCCTTTGCCTGTTGAAGTAATTCCAATGGCAAGGAGTTATGTTGCACGAGAGCTGGTTAAACTTGGTGGAACGCCTGTTTGGCGTGAAGGTGTGACTACCGATAATGGTAATTGGATTATTGATTTGCATAATCTACAAATCTTAAATCCTGTTGAATTAGAACAAAAAATTAATAATATTGTTGGTGTAGTTACCAATGGGTTATTTGCAATGCGTGGCGCTAATGAATTAGTGTTGGGGCGCAGCAATGGCGTAGTTGAAATAATAAAGTAAGGGGGAATCATGACTGTTAATTTATTGGCAACAGTAGATCTTGGCTCAAATAGCTTTCGTCTATTAATTGGTAAAATTAATAGCGATGGAACAATTGTACCATTGGATCAGATCAAGGAAACAGTGCGTTTAGCCAGTGGCTTAGATGCAAAAAATAACCTAACCAAAGAATCTCAATTGTTTGCATTAGAGGTTCTAACTCGTTTTAGTGAGCGTTTAAGTAATTTTAAAAAGTCACAAGTCCGGGTAGTTGGTACTAGTACGCTGCGCGTTGCTAATAATTCGGCAGAATTTATCACAATCGCCAATAAAGCTTTAGGTTTTCCGATTGAAGTTATTTCTGGTAAAGAAGAAGCGCGTTTGATTTATATCGGAGCAATGCATTCATTGGCTTATACCACGGAAAAGCGTTTGGTTATTGATATTGGTGGTGGTTCGACTGAGTTTATCATTGGCGAAGGGTATGAGCCGCAGATCATGGAAAGCGTTACTATGGGCTGTGTTTCATATACTGGACGCTATTTTACTGATGGGCAATTAACTGAAGCTAATTTCAATAATGCGATCTACGCTGCCAGAAGTAAAATTCAAAGTATGGAGCATTTGTTTGCAGAGCATGATTGGTTATTGGCTATTGGAACCTCAGGTACTGCTAAAACTTTGTATGATATGTGTGTTGAGAACGGTCTATCGACCCAGATAAGCTATGATGGAATGCTGCAATTAAAGAAAAAACTTATCCGGGCTAAATCAATTAAGAATATTACAATTGCGGGTATCAAAGATGATAGGCGCGCGGTAATTGCTGGTGGTTTATCGATTATGCTGGCTATTTTTGAAGAGCTTGGTATTCGAGAAATGACTATTGCCGATGGTTCACTGCGTGAAGGGGTGATGTATGATCTGATGGGCAGAAAAAGCGATTCAGATTTACGGGAAGTTACGGTCGTAGATTTAAAAAAGCGTTATGGGCTTGATGTAGTTCAGGGAGAGCGAGTTGCTAACTTGGCTGTATACATGCAAAGCCAGTTAATTCGCCCTGAAAAAACCAACCATGAAAATCGTAAATTATTAGTCTGGGCATGTGAGCTCTATGAAATCGGCTTGTCAATTTCGCATAATGATTATCATAAACACGGTGCATATATTTTGCAAAATTCAGATTTGGCTGGTTTTTCTAAACCAGAACAGACGATTGTTGCTGAATTGGTTAAAGCACATCGTGGTAGTGTGAGCAAAATATTTTTGAAACTTCGTAAAATGTATCGTGACAAAATTAAAACTGGGGTAGTCTTTGCCTTGATTTCATTTAGAATTTCAGTGATTTTAAATCGTGGACGTAAAGATTTTAATTTTATTGAAGTCTTAAAAGTTGACAATGTAACCAAATTTGGCTTTAGCTTGTTAATGAGTAAAGAGTGGTTAACTAATAACCCATTGACACTATTTTCTTTAAATGAGGAAATTGCTCAGTGGCTGCCATTCGGTTATACTGTAAAATTAGTTGGGGTTAAGGACGATAACTAAATTCATATTTGTCTTTTTAGGGTAGACTTTCCATGCAATGAAAGTCTACCCCTGTCATCAAAATCAATTACCATTAGTATAAAAGGTTAAGCTAATCGGGGTTGCATCATTAAAATATCCAGCCGATTCAGTAGATGACTGAGTTAGTGTACCATTATTTGCGATTGAGTATATAGTCATATTTATGTCACCAAAACCTGTTACGTAGCCATATTCTCCTTTGGGGTCTATAGTAAAGCCGAACGTACCTTCTCCTGTCCGGATGGACGTGTTTGGTAGTAATTGTAAAACGCCACTACTGTTAATGGTGTAGGTTAAGATTTCGTTGTTTTCATTTAGTACATAGGCTATCGTTCCAGCTGGATTTATTGTCATCGATTTAGGTAGTGGATTGGTCGCAATATAAGACTCAGGCTGCAATGGCTGTAGTATTCCACTATGATCTATGCTAAACATGTTAATACTATTTCCATCTCTGTTTATAGAATATAAGTATTTTCCTGAAGGATGCATTGCAATATAGTAAGGAAATGCTTGAGTTGAAATATTGGATTCACTCATGAGCGATAAGGAACCATTTGCCAAAACATTATACATTGAGATAGTATTGTTGAGAAGGTTATTTGCATATGCGTATTTGTCATTTGGTGTGAGCAACACCATTGAGGAATCAAAATCTTCAGATATCGTTGACTCTGGTGTTAGTGGTAGTAATGCGCCATTTACAATAGAGTACATCGAGATAGTACTATCATCATTGGCGACATATCCATAATTACCATTAGAGCTGATGGTTAGTGAATATGGTTTAAATCCAGTTCTTACCAGTAACGGTTCAAGTGGTATTAAATCTCCACTGCTGCTTATATTGTACATTGCTATTGAACCACCCTCAGAGCCTCCGTCACTATTAACGATATATGCATACGGCAATTTAGGGTTGGTAACTATAGCAGCAGCATTTATATCGTTATTAATTATAGCATTGTTAGTAGGAACTAACTTTCCGTCACCAGAAGGCGTGTATGTTAATGTTCTATTGAAGTAATTGTCACTTTCATCACGGGAAAATGCTATAAAATAAGCATAAGTTGCTTGTGTATTTGATGAGTTAGATGTATTAATATTTCCTGATGTACAAGATAGTAACAATCCAGACATTAATACAAATAACACAGGGATGTTAAATGCCTTTTTGCGCATGCTTAGCCCTTTCTTGATTAAAGAATTAAATTTACTGTATATTGTAGCATAGTAAAATGAGTAATATTGTTTTATAGTCGCAGTGTTTGTGTCTTAGTGGGTAATAACTTAATTTATTGTGAGCGTAGCAGACGTTGCCTTTAAGTTCAGTATGTGATAAATTGATTTAGCTTGTTATTTTATGTGGTTTCTGTTATAATGATGGGATATAATAAATTAAGAATGGTGAGCCTCTTCAGGCTCACTTTTTTGTTAGGCAGAAAATGAAGTTACAACAAATACTGGAGCAAACGATTCCGGGACTTGGTTTTGAATTGGTGGATATAGAGATTACACCAGCCAAGATTATTCGGGTTTTTATAGATAAAGAAGGTGGGCTTAGCGTTGAAGATTGCGCTGATGTTTCCAATCATTTGAGTAGGCTTTTTGTCGTTGAAGAGATTGATTATAACCGTTTGGAAATTTCGTCACCCGGGCTAGAGCGTCCACTGAAGAAAATTCAGGACTATCAGCGTTTTGTTGGTCGTTTGGCTAAGATTAAAACTAATGAATTATTTGATGGTTTAAAGGTTTTTCAGGGGCGGATTATTGCCGTTGATGGTAGTGTAGTTAGCCTTGAGTTGGATGATAAGCAAGTGTTTAAAGTTGATTTTGCGAGCATCAGTCGTGGACGACTAATTTTTGAACCTAAACCAAAAGAAAGTAATAAAGGGGGTAGTAAATGAGTAAAGAAGTATTGATGCTGGTGGATGTACTGGCTAAAGAGAAAAGTTTGGATAAAGAGATTGTTTTTGATAGTTTGGAAA
This sequence comes from Burkholderiales bacterium, assembly GCA_035438765.1. Classification (GTDB taxonomy): domain Bacteria; phylum Pseudomonadota; class Gammaproteobacteria; order Burkholderiales; family UBA11063; genus Aquella. The sequence goes on from DAORIZ010000025.1 coordinate 24,128, forward strand.
AAGCATTAGCTTTTGCGACTAAACGTAGTTTTGAAGGCGAGTTTCCTGAAATTGAAGTTCATATTGACCGTCATAGCGGCAAATATAAAACCATCCGTAAATGGAATGTAGTGACTGATGTTGATTTTTATGATGATGATAAAGAATTGTCTCAATCAGATATTGCTGAGAACCCTGATCGTTACGGCAGTGATGTTAAAGTTGGCGATGTAATCGAAGAAGAATTGGAGAATGTGGATTTAGGGCGTGTTTCGGCACAAACTGCACGCAATATTATTGCGCAACGGATCAAAGACGCCGAGCGCGAACAAGTTCTGACTGAGTATTTATCACGTAATAATGGAATTATTGTTGGTAAAGTGCGCAAGTTTGAGCGTGGTAATGTGGTTGTTGATTGCGGTAAAATTGAAGCAATCATCATGAAACCAGATTTGATTGAAAAAGAGGTTCTGAAGCCTGGTGATGTGGTAAAAGGATTCTTTGATAAAGCTAATCCAGTAGTGAAAAATGGTCGTTTAACCATTTCACGTGCGAGCACAGGTTTCTTGGCAAAACTTTTAGAAAATAATGTACCTGAAATTTCGAATGGTCGGATTGAAATTAAAGCAATTGCACGTGATGCGGGTAATCGCTCTAAAGTAGCAGTTAGCTCTGGCGACGCTAGAATTGATGCCAAAGGTGCGGTTATTGGCTTTAGAAATCAACGGATTGACAGTGTAACCAAAGAGTTATTTGGTGAACGAGTTGATGTGGTTGATTATGATAGTGATTTAGCTCAATTTGCCCTTAATGCTTTAGCTCCGGCTGAAATTGATAGCGTGGTTGTCGATGAAGAAAAACGTACGATTGATGTAATTGTTGAAGATGATAAATTAGGTTCAGCAATCGGTCCAGATGGGATAAACGTACGCTTAGCGAGTAAATTAACTAATTGTACCATCAATATTTTTGGTAAAACTGAAGCCAAAGATAAGAAACAACATGAGCGTGCAGATTTGATAGCTATGTTCAATGATGCACTTGATGTCGATGATGATATTTCTGAATTGCTAATAGATAATGGCTTCTCTTCATTAGAAGAAGTTGCGTATGTAGATGTTGAAGATATTCTAGTGATTGAAGACTTTGATGAAGATGTTGCTAAAGAATTGCAAGAGCGGGCTAAAAATAGATTATTATCTAAAACTATCCGCTATAAAGACCAAATGGATAAACTGGCAACTGAATTAGCTGCAGTGGTTAAATTCTCACAAGATGTTTTATTGCAATTGGTTGAACATGAAGTTCTGTCCTTAGATGATTTTGCCGATTTAGCTGGCGATGAATTGATGGACATGATAAGTATTGATTCAGAAACTGCAAATAAGTTAATTTTAAAAGCCCGTGAAGTTTGTGGCTATTTTCAAGAGTAAGGAACAAGAATGACAATTAAAGAATTTGCTCTTGAGCTCAATATTTCACAAAGTGAATTGTTGACTAAATTAGCACAAGCTGGAATTAATAAAACGTTACAAGATGAATTGTCTTCAGAAGACAAGTCAGTATTTTTGGCGTTTTTAAGTGGTGCGGCATCTAAACCTAAGAAATTATCTTTAGGCAAGAAAAAAGATATTGATGCAGCACATAAAGAGGAAACCGAAGAACAGCGTTCAAGTAACACAATTAAAGTCGAGATTAAGCGTAAAAAAGTAATGCATAAAAATATCGGTGAAGACGAAGTCTTGGTAGAAACTACTACTGTTGCCGCGCCTGTGCATGAAGAAACTGTTTTAGCCGATATAGCGCCAAGTATTACAGAGGTTGTTGAAGAGGCTATTATCACTACTCCTGTAGCTGAGGAGGCTATTATCACTACTCCTGTAGTTGAGGAGGTTTTTATTGCTAAAACTGAACGTCCTATGAAGAGTAGTCAAGTTGAAATTGGTAAAAATAGCGATGATGAAAATCGTAAAGGTGCAAAAGCTCAAGTGGCAAAAGTAGCTAAAAAACCAAATAAAATGAAGGTTATCGGTAAGGCTGATTCTAGTTTGGAAGATGGCGTTTTGGACGATGAGTTTACTGATATTGACGCAGTTATTGAAACTGAAGTTATTGCAGAAGAGGAAGCTAAACCCGTTACAGCTCCTCAGCCGCACCATAGAGCGCCACACCGTAAGCCTGAGCATAAAGCTAAAGCTGTACATAAGATGCCTAAGATTCAAGAGTTTCAAAAACCAGTTAAACAGCAGGTTATGGAAGTAGCTATTCCTGAAGCGATTACGGTTGCTGACTTGGCTCACAAAATTTCGGTTAAAGCTTCTGAAGTAGTTAAACGCCTGATGAAAATGGGTATGATGGTTACGATTAATCAATCAATTGATCAGGATACTGCGATTTTGGTGGTTGAAGAATTGGGACACAAAGCAATTGCGGCACAAGCAAATGATCCAGAGAGTTTCTTGGATGACGTGATTGAACATAATGCCAGTGAGATGATTCATCGTGCGCCAGTGGTTACAGTTATGGGGCACGTTGATCACGGTAAAACTTCACTTTTGGATTATATTCGTAAAGCAAAAGTTGCCGCTGGTGAGGCTGGTGGAATTACCCAACATATCGGTGCTTATCATGTAGAAACTGATAATGGGATGGTTACCTTCTTGGACACACCTGGGCATGAAGCGTTTACGGCATTACGTGCGCGTGGTGCTCAGCTAACCGACATTGTGATTTTGGTAGTCGCTGCAGATGATGGTATTATGCCGCAGACAATAGAAGCGATTAATCACTCTAAATCAGCAGGTGTGCCGATTGTTGTTGCCATGAATAAGATGGATAAACAGGGTGCGAATATTGAAAAAATCAAGCAGGAATTGACCGTACATGAAATCGTTGCCGAAGATTGGGGTGGCGATGTAATGTGTGTTCCAGTATCTGCTAAAACGGGTATGGGAATTGACGATCTTCTTCAAGCTGTATTGTTGCAAGCTGAGGTTTTGGAGCTTAAAGCTCAAGTTGATGCTCCAGCTAAAGCGGTTGTGATTGAGTCTAAACTTGATAAAGGTCGTGGTTCAGTAGTGACTGTGCTGGTACAATCAGGTACGCTTCGTAAAGGTGATATTGTACTGGCGGGTACTTGCTATGGTAAAGTACGAGCAATGATTGATGAACGTGGTAAACCAGTTGATACTGCAGGACCATCAATTCCGGTTGAAATTCTAGGCTTAGCAGATGTGCCAAGTGCCGGGGATGATTTAATTGTTGTTAAAGATGAGCGTAAAGCTCGTGAAATTGCGACTTTCCGCGATGAGAAAATGAAAAATGAGCGTTTGTTACGTCAGCAAGCAGCTAAACTTGATAGCTTATTTGCTGCTAATGGTGCTCAAGAAGTCAAAACTTTAAATATTATTATTAAATCTGATGTACAAGGTTCTTATGAAGCATTAACGCATTCCTTACAGCGTCTGTCAAATGAAGAAGTACAAGTTCAAGTTGTTCACGCTGCAGTTGGTGGTGTCAATGAATCAGATATCAATCTGGCAATTGCATCAAATGCAGTAGTAGTTGGATTTAATACTCGTGCCGATAATAATACTAAAAAACTTGCAGAGAGCAACAATATTGAGATTCGTTACTATAATATCATCTATGAGATAATTGATGATGTTAAGGCGGCATTGTCTGGTTTATTATCACCAGAAAAACGCGAAGTAATTACTGGTAATATTGAGATTCGTCAAGTATTTACGATTAATAAATCTGTAATTGCTGGTTGTATGGTGCTTGATGGTACAGTAAAACGCAGTGCGCGTATTCGCATTATTCGTGACAGTATGGTGATTCATACTGGAGAATTTAGCGGCTTACGTCGTTTTAAAGATGATGTTAAAGAAGTAAAAGCTGGTTATGAGTGTGGTGTATCAATAAAAGATTACCATGATATTAAAGAAGGCGATATTATTGAAGCTTTTGAAGTCTCAGAAGTACAAAGAAGCCTATAATATTCAGTAGATTTATTGTCATGAAGAGTTGTTCTATAGTGTGCTCGTTAAGATTGTAAATCTGCTTAAGTACGTTTGCTGCTCGGTTTTTACCGAGCAGCAGTTGTACAATTCACAGGAAAGTTTAAATAAATAGATGAAAAAAAGTGCTAATCGTGCCACTCGGATGGCAGATCAGATTCAAAAAGACATTATGTCGATTTTACGTGCTAAAGTGAAAGATCCACGAATTAGTTGGGTTACGGTTAATGATGTAGAAGTAGCTAATGATTATTCGTTAGCTAAAATTTATTATTCAGTTTTACAAACAGAACAACGGGATGGTATAGCTAAAGCACTTGAAAGCGCAAAGGGCTTTATTCGTTCAGAGCTGTCCAAAGGTTTAACCACCTATACTGTTCCACAATTGAAATTCATTTTTGATGAATCATTAGAGCGTGGTTCACATATTTTGAGCTTAATTAGCAAAGTTGCTGATGAGTATACTGAAGAATCTGAAGCAGAAGACAAAGAAGATGAAGAAAATCCGCAATAAAATTGACGGTGTTTTGCTCTTGGATAAACCACTTGGTTTATCGAGTAATCAGGCTATTCAAAAAGTAAAATGGATTCTTAATGCTGAAAAAGTAGGGCATACTGGTACCTTGGACCCTTTGGCAACAGGTCTTTTACCGATTTGCTTAGGACAAGCGACTAAATTTGCTGGATATTTACTTGATGGTGATAAAGAGTACATTGCGACTGCTCAACTAGGAGTTATTACCGATAGTGGTGATAGTGAGGGTAATTTGGTTGAAACACGTGCTGTGGATACCGATTTAGAACGTGTTTTATCTGCATTTAAGCATTTTACTGGTGAGATAGTCCAAATTCCACCGATGTATTCAGCACTCAAACACAACGGTCGTCCATTATATGAGTATGCACGGGCTGGAATTGAAATTGAGCGTCCCGCACGCAATGTTACAATTCATTCATTATATTTAGACGATTATAATCCTCAGTTACAACAAATTACCTTTACTGCGCGAGTTAGCAAGGGAACATATATCCGAACACTTGCGGAAGACATTGGTAATCTTTTAGGGTGTGGTGCATCACTAATTGCATTACGTCGAACAAAAACCAATCAATTTCAGATGCAAGATACAATTACACTGGATGATTTAGCTGCCAAGGGGTTAGACCCTCAACAATTATTAGCGGTTGATGTTTTAACTGAAGAATTAAAATCCTATGAACTAACTGATGCGGAATTTGCCGCCGTTAAATTTGGTAATATCGCGCCAAGTTTGCAGAATCAATATCCGTTAAATCAAGAGTATCGCTTATATTTTCAACAGCACTTTCTTGGTGTAGGTTATTTTAACGCAATTGAAAATCAAATCTTTCTCCATCCAAAACGCTTAATTTCCGGCTTAAGTACCCTAATAGCCTAGATTTTAATGGCTAGATACTAGAGGCACTCTATAGCTGTAAGTAAAGTTAACTCAATTATCTGTGCTGGATAACGACTAATCGTGCGCACCATATGGTAAAATCTTTCAATAAATTGTTTAATTAAGTACATTTTTGAGAGTTGCTTATGATTAGCCCTAAATATAAAAATATAGCATATTTTATTGTATCATCTTTTTTTCTAAGTGCATGCAATGGTACAACTAATTCAGCAACAACTGATTCTCCCGCAGATATTTTAGATTATCAGCACTGGATTGAAAATTTGCCCACAGGATATACTGCCACTCAAGGAAATGCCTATTTAATGCAAAATACTGATTGTGCTTTATTTGTTTCAATCTTTGGTAGTTGCTTTGGGCAAAACCCCAGCGCTCCGTATATAATCCCACAGCCTCCGATTGTAAATTCTTACGTTGATCCGTATTATGCAACACAGTTGGAAACTCCTGGTCCTGATGGTAGTACTGATATATTCTATCGTTTGAGCAATAATGATGCATTAATTACAATTATTTCTTATCCACCAAAAGCTGCGTATCTTGGTTATCAAAGCTATGTTTTTACACGTGAGTCAAGTGATTATGCTGGAATTACGCCTACTCGTTCACGTGTTATATCCCCAGATCCAAGTCGCTATGATATTTTTGGTAGTATGGGCAATGATATTAACAATGTAATTGTTCAGAATCAATATGGCATTTCGCCTTGGGGTGGTAGTGTTGTAATGTATATAACCACGTCTAACCAAGATTTAGCCAATGCACTGATCACTAATGCAAAAGCTAATGGAATTAATCCTAACTCAATATTTGTCGAGCCAGTTGGTTCAAATGTTATTACTGGAAATGATCAAAGTGCCGATGATTTTATTACTTTAATGCGTTATGCAGTGCCAGAGTCAGTAAGTGCTGCTAGCAACTGGGAGTCATCACTTAGTAAGAATGTCTTGGTCTATAAAGTTAGTAATCCAGTAGTGCCAGTTTCTCGATATGAGTCAAATCAGTACACTGCTCAAACGGTTAATACTGATGAATCATCACTCCAAACAGCATTGCAGCAGCTTTCTAGCTTGTTGGAAGACTATCTTAAAGCACAAGTTTCAGTAGTATCCGCTTCTGCTTATCAGACTAAAGCAACTACGATAATTAATCCAACGACGCATATCCCCGAATCAGGCTTAGTTGGCTCGTCTTGTATTTACTACGGAACTGATTGTGAGGGAGATAATCAGGATACGAGTACCTATGCAACGTTAACCGAATCCAGTGTGCTGTTAGGGTTAAATGAAGCTGCTTTTATTGCAGGAGTAAATCATAGCATGCCTGAGATAAATAATAATCATTATCTTTCAATAGATATCTATGATGCTTCGACCGCTTCAGGTGTGGCGAGCGCATCTCAAACTAATTTTTCTTCGGTTGGTTTTTCCAGTGGTGTGCTTAATGGATCTGCGGGGCAAGTACTAAATAATTTAGGTATTGCTATTCCGCCAGCAGATACTGAATTATCTGCTAATATTTCTAAGCTTTATGTGACATTTATTGCCCGAGATTGCAATAATTTGATGATTGCAGCAGCTAGTCAGTTTTGTATTAATTTGATGGGAACATCGCTAGTGCCATTGACTAGTCCAATTAGTATCATTGAGCGTTCTTATGTTATGCCTGGATTTACTACTGGGGGCTATAATCCCGAGATGGTGTATCCTTATATTATTGCGGCTAGCCATGATTTTATTACGAATCCTTAAATATGTGCTTATTCATGATTAAAAGTTTTATTGAAATATAATAATTGCTTATGCTAAATTCATGTGGGGTGTGCTGAATAATTAAGAAAATTTTTTTGACAGCGGCTGAAACGTTGTGGCATAATAAGCACCTCAACAAAAAGAGACGCCTAGCGTAAGTTAGTTGCGGGAGTAGCTCAGTTGGTAGAGCACAACCTTGCCAAGGTTGGGGTCGCGAGTTCGAGTCTCGTCTCCCGCTCCAGTTGATTTTTGTTGGCAGGCTTGTGAAAGTTTGCGGGAGTAGCTCAGTTGGTAGAGCACAACCTTGCCAAGGTTGGGGTCGCGAGTTCGAGTCTCGTCTCCCGCTCCACTATGCACAAGTGCGCCCGTATGTGTGGCGGGGTGGCAGAGTGGTTATGCAGCGGCCTGCAAAGCCGTGGACGCCGGTTCGATTCCGACCCCCGCCTCCACAAAACCTAAAGATGGTGTCTAACATTGCCGCGGTGGCGGAACAGGTAGACGCAAGGGACTTAAAATCCCTCGGGAAGTGATTCCCGTGCCGGTTCGATTCCGGCCCGCGGCACCATCTATTTCTTTTTTCCTGTTCCTCTTAGCTTTTTGCTTTCATCATGTATTTATCATAGGCTTATCTTAAATTGTCAATATTTCAAATATTTCGTTCAATCAAGTTATGTTAAAATTCAATCTCATTCGCGATAAAGTATTACCGCATCAACCTAGTCGTGCTCAAATTGATAAGTGGTTGCGTAAAAGTTTGCAGCAACGCTATGCGACAGTTGTTCTAAGTATTTCACTGGTCAATGAGGCTTTGTCTCAGGAGCTAAATCAGGAATATCGTGGAATTAATAAATCGACGAATGTGATTTCACTCGAGTATGCAAGTACACGTGAATCTTTTGGGTTACTAAGCGGCGAATTGATTCTTTGTGATGAAGTTATCATTCGTGAAGCGCAGGAGCAATCTAAATCAGTCTTGGCACATTATGCCCACATGCTGATTCATGGTGCTTTGCACTTACAGGGCTATGATCATGTTGAAGAAAATGATGCCGAAGAGATGGAGTCGATTGAAATTTGCGTTTTACGTCAACTGGGGTTTGAAAATCCATACTTGGTTATTTAGCTTGTTCGATTTGGAAGATAATGAAATTATTTAATAATAAAGTATTGCAGCAATTGTTTGGCAGTCAAGTCAATAATCGTCAGGAATTGGTTGAAATTTTATCTGAATCAGCTAAAGCTGGTATTTTTGATCGAGACAGTTTACCTTTACTAGAGGCAGTCTTACAGTTTGGAGATATGCGCGCCAAAGATATCTTATTGCCACGTCACGAAGTTGATGTTATTCAATTAAGTAGTTCTGTTGATGAAATTATTAAATTAATTATCTCTACAGGGCATTCACGATTTCCCGTAGTAGATGATAACATTAATGATGTAGTTGGAATATTTCATAGTAAAGATATTGTTCAGCATATTCTTAATCCCAGTGAATTTGATCTTCATTCTTTACTACGCCAGCCGTTATTTGTTCCTGATATTAAGCCAATTGATGCTTTGCTTTATGAAATGCGAGTTCGCCATTCGCACTTAGCGATTGTGGTTGATGAGTTTACCAATGTTGCAGGTATTGTTACCTTAGAAATGATCGTTGAACAGATAATCGGTGAAATCGATGATGAACATGACGCTATTGATGGTGAGGAGCATGGTGTCGTAGAGCTTCAGGCTGGAGTTTATCGTGTGAAAGGTTTTTGTGGGCTTGAACAATTTAATAATGTAACGGATTCTACATGGGTTGACGATAAAGTTGAGAGTATGGGTGGTTATGTTTGTAAATATTTAGGCAAAATTCCGCAAAGTGGTGACTCATTCCTAATTAATGAGTATGAAGTCGAAATTATTCAAGCTGATAGCCGCAAAATAGGTTCGCTAATTGTTAAAAAACTTCCCAAATAAATGAATAGTTCACCTTCAAAATTTAACTTACTCTGGTTGTTTTTAGCTGGCATCCTTAGTATGTTTGCGTTTGCTCCTTATCATAAGAGTATTTTTATTATTCTATCAATATTGGCGTTGTTGTGGATTTATGAAGCTGCTTTATCTAAAGCCAGAAAAATACATCTTTATTTGGGTATTGCTTGTTTTGCAATGGGGTATTTTAGTGCTCAACTTTATTGGATATTTTATTCCTTAAATTACATTATCAATACTGGTTTTATTATCGCGGTAATTGCACAATTTGCTTTTTCTGCAGTGATGGCTTTTTTTATTGGCTTGGCATTTTTTATATTTGGGTATATTAGAACTAAATCTGTAGAATTTAATTATTTGTTTCTTTTTCCTAGTTGCTGGGTTTTGGGAGAGTGGTTACGTGGCTGGATTTTGACTGGGTTTCCATGGTGCGATATTGGTTATACTCAAATTGGCAATCATCTTTTAAGTGGCTACTTTCCTATTCTTGGAATTTATGGCGTTTCATGGTTGACACTAAGCGTCATAGGTTTCTTATTTATTGTGATTTACAAACGCCAAAATTTACTGGGTAGTGCCCCGCAGATTACACGTGGATTACGTTTCTCCATCATTTACTTTATGCTGCTTGCAATCATTGGCTATGGGCTTAATAATCAACAATATACCAAACCATATGGAAAGCAAATTAAGGTTGCTTTGATTCAAGGGAATATTGACCAGGAAACGAAGTGGGATAGTAGTAAATTTCTGCGTAATCTAGATATGTATGCCAAAGCTATTGCGCGAACTAAAGCTGATCTAATTATTTTACCAGAAACGGCTTTTCCAATCTTTGAAAACAATTTACCTCCCTATTATCTACACGATATAACTGCACTGGCTAAAGCAAACGGTGCGGAGTTAGTGATTGGTATGCCTCAGATTATTGATGCTGCAGGGGACTATGCTAGTGCTGCTGTGGTAGTTAGTAAACCAGGGCATCCCTATTATGCTAAAACCCATTTAGTTCCCTTTGGTGAATTTACACCGTTCCCACGTCTCTGGGGTGGGTTATACCGTTTATTTGGCTTGCCAATGGTTGGTTTTAGCGGTGGTGGTTTGAATCAGGCTCCATTTGTCTTGGCTAACCAGAAAATAGCTTTTAATATTTGTTATGAGAATGGCTTTGCTAGTGAATTAGTGGCTCGTGCTGCCAATTCCACAATTATGGCAAATATCAGCGACTTAGTTTGGTTTGGTAATACTCATGCTAAAGATGAGCATCTTCAGTTATCACAAGCACGAGCATTAGAGAATCAGCGTTACTTTATTCAAGGTACCAATACTGGTAGTAGTGCAATTATTAAACCTAATGGGGAAATTCAGTCGCGTCTTCCTGACTTTGAATCAGGAGTATTGATTGATTATGTTCAAGGGGTAATTGGTACAACGCCTTATCAACGCTATGCAAACTATCCAATTGTTGGTGGGATATTGTTTTTATTGCTTTTGACTATAATGGTAAAGATTGTTTTGTTTTATTGCCACAAACATAAGCAATCCCGTCAAGCTTAGTAGCCAATATTGCGTCCATCGCCTTTACAGATGTAATTGTATTGCTTATCCACTATTGAGCCGCTATTAATGCTGCTCCAGTCGCTATTAAAATAATAGTTTTTAATCAAGTTGCCATAGAGATCGTAAATACTGCTAGAATCAATAACATATTGTCTTTGTGCACAATCAATTCGCCACCATGATAAATTGTATTTATATTTTGGTGTTAGGTTTTGATAATTAAACTTGGATTGATCAACAATGGTCTTGCGATCTTGAAATTTATTTACACTACCATTGCTAATACTTGATTCATTGATTTCACTGCTAACTAATCCATCTTCACTGTTACCTAAATAACGCCAGTTATCTCCAGTCCCGCCAGGAATTATTTTAGGTGGCACTTTGGGTACGCTAGATTTTTTAGCTGTATTTTTATGGCTGCGGCTATACGCAGAACTTGAGTTTGTAGTTGAGCAGGCACTGGCTAGAGCTGCGATTGCTAGAATCAGAAGATTTTTAATTTTTAGCATACTTATTAATTAGATAACATAGGATATTTGGAATGTGGGTATGAAAAAAGATGCTGTGATTAACAGCATCTTTTTATAGATTACTCTTATTTTTTAGCTACAGCTTCTTTCAAAGATTTGCCTGGTTTAAACTTAGGCGTTACTGTAGCAGAGATTTTAATCTCTTTACCAGTTTTAGGGTTGCGACCAACACGTGCTGCTCTTTCAGCAGTAGAGAAAGATCCAAAACCAACCAAAGTCACAGTTTCACCTTTTTTCAATGCAGCAGTAACGCTCGTTACAAATGCATCAACTGCTTCACCAGCTTTAACTTTAGAGATATCTGCACTAGTAGCGATAGCTTCAATTAATTCTGCCTTATTCATAAAAAGCTCCAATAAATAGATTAAAATTAGTATATATACAGACGTAGTTATACCAAAGCTGGTTAATGCTGTCAAACCCAATTTTATAAAAAAAATGTTAAAAGGGGTAACATGCTGAATTTATTAATTAAAAAACATGTGCCGAAAACCAACACCTGTATGGAAAATTTGCTTTAAGCATTGATAATAGGTAGTTTCCAATGATATTTAACACTCATCATTCTAAGTGTAACCATAAAAATGACGGCAATAAAACCAGCCAGCTCTTGGAGCATAAAACCTGACAAAACTATATATAAAATAGCACCCAAGAAACATACTGTAATATATAGCTCACTGGAGAATACTAATGGTACACGATTTGCGATTACATCAGCGATTACGCCACCTCCAACAGCGGTCCAGATACCAAGAATAATTGCGATATAAAAATTTTGCCCCATTATGAATGATTTTTCAACACCAGCTAAACAAAATACCGCCAATCCAATAGCATCAGATAAAAGAACTAACTGTGTTAATCTACGATTAGCCAATAGTTTGGGATTTAAGTAAAATATTATATAGGTGACTGCTCCAACACCAAGACTTAGCCATACATATAAATGGTTATTAATCCAAAAAACTGTAGTCCCTAAAATTAAATCCCGAAATGTTCCTCCTGCATTTGAAATTACAAAAGCTAACAATAATGCTCCAGTAATATCCATTTTAGAATCAATTGCTCTTAGACATCCGCTGATTGAACAGGCTATAACACCGACAATTAATAATATATCCAATAATAAACTTATATGTTCAATGTAAGTATTAGATGCCATAATTTGTCCTAACTAAATTGATTGTCAATAATTGACGAGCATAAACTGCACGAGCAACGTTTTGGTTTAATGATGTACTGTTTACAAGATCGGAAAAATCCAACTGAGTCAGTGTTAAGGATAACTCTTTCAAAAATTCAAGGTTTAAACGAGATATTTCATTTTGGAAATTGGGTAACTCAGAAATTAATCGTAATAAGAACGCAAATTGTTGATTGTCTCGCAAGGCATTACTTTGTTTAAGTAAGTCAAGAAGTTGTTCATCCGTGAAGTTGTTATCACGTGTATGAGCCAAGAATTCAAAAATGAGAATGGCATGTTTCATTAGGTTAAGAGTTTGTTTGTCGTTGGCAAATTCATTGATTTTTTGCTGTAGACTACTGATACTAAGTATATATGCCAATGCTAAGTATTTGGTTTTGATATCTTGAAGCTGCTCTAGAGTGGAAATCAGCATTTTTTGCTGACTCTGCTCGCCCATGGCTTTAGCCAGATTAGGAAAAAACACGCTTAAATTTTTGGTTTTAATTAATATATTAAAAAACTGCGAGCTATATTTATAACTCAGCGCTTTATCTAGTTCACTCAAAATTCGTTCACGACTTAACGTTAGCCCATCTTGATTGATACCCATGTTGGTTAGTAACTCAATTGTTTCATTTGCAACGTCAAAATTAAAGCGTGCAGCAAAACGGGCTACTCTCAAAATGCGCAATGGGTCTTCACTAAATGCAGGTGACACGTGGCGGATAATGCGATCTCGCAGGTCTTGTACTCCGTTAAATGGATCAATTATTCTACCTTCTGCATCTTCAGCAATTGCATTTATTGTAATGTCACGTCTGGACAGATCCTGCTCAAGAGTTACTTCTTTACTGCTGTTAGTGATAAATCCAGTATGCCCGGATGCAATTTTTCTTTCCGTTCTTGCCAAGGCGTATTCTTCTTTACTTTGAGGGTGAAGAAATACGGGAAAACTTTTACCGACTTGAGTGTAACCCAGTTCTAGCATCTCATCTGGGGAGCTTCCAGTTACAACATAGTCACAATCATGTGGTTTTATGCCTAATAATTTGTCTCGAACATAGCCACCTACACGGTATATACTCATCGTCTTTGAATCTTGGACTTTGTTGGATTTCAAAAAATACTCCTTATGTAGCTCTGTCTACACGACCTTGTATTTCTTATCAATTCTCCGCGCACAAGAATCAAGCACTGTGAATATACAGTCAGTTGATTATTGGGCTTGACCACTTGAGTCACCTAGGTTATTATCGTCATCCACAATGAATGTGCTATCCTGTTTATTAATTTGGTTTAAATAATTTAATATATCTACTTTGGGGCTATTATTTAGTCTCGCATCATATACAACTTTGTTGGTTAGTACTTTTTGGACATAATCACGAGTAATCTTAAACGGAATTAATTCAATCTGTATGCGATTATCCATGTTTTGAAAAGCTTGCTGCCAACGGTGCGCTCGTCCGGGCCCTGCATTGTAGCCAGCGCTAGCGTAGATTAAATTATTGCCGAATTTATTATTAAGATGTCCGAGATACCAAGAGCCAAACTTGATGTTACACTCATAATTTTTATAACAGTTATCTGAACCAATTTTTTTGGCAATATACGATGCAGTAGCCGGCATAATTTGCATTAGCCCAACTCCGCCATCAAAAGCAAGTGCATTACGGTTGAAGCGGCTTTCCTGACGCGTAATTGCCATCGGAAAGCTCATATCAATTCCATTTAGTTCACTATATTTTTTATATTGTTGACTAAACATTAATGGAAAACTCAGGCTAGCATCAGGCTGTGCAAGATTATTCGCTGCATTGATACTCATTTCCATCCATCCCAAGTCCATGGCTTTTTTACTGATTAGTGCAATCTCACTGTCATTACTGGATGCAATAATGTATTTTAGACTTTGAGTTGCCATACGTACGAAAGTGGTGCTATTAATTTGTTTACCAATTTGATATAAGTCAAAGGAAAGTTGAATTTCTTTAGCTTTTTCAGCATCACTGTTCGCACTTTGAGTAACTGAACGTTGTGGGTTTAATGGTGTACGTAGCTCAGATTGTGCGAGTAGTGAATAATAGCTATAGTTAGCCGGAATTTTCTGTAATGCTTCTTGTGCTGTTGTTTTCTGCCCCAATTTCCCAGCAGCGTATGCTTTCCAGTATAACCATGAGTTTTTATTTTGCAGCTTTATGGGCATCTTGTTAATTGTTGCATAAACCTTGCTCCAATTACTCACTGCTAAATAGCTTCGTACCCGCCACTCATATTCATCATCTGAAAGAAAGTCATCATTACCGTTTTCAATTGCAGTTATAGAATCTTGAAAATATTGTTTAATAGCTAAATTAGCAGCAACTTGATTGTAGAGATATTCTTTGGTAAATTGATCAACATTTGCTTTTGCTGTTTCGTTATAGGCTTGTTGTGGGTCTTTTACGGCTAAATTTACAATCCGATAGACGATTTGATATTTATTTGAAAGTTTATTTGCTGAAGTTGCTGATGAGAAGCTTACTTTACTGTAGTTTAAGTTGTCTGCCAATTGATTAAATTGAAAGGTTTGATCATTATTTATTAAACTATATAAAAACGGAGTAAGCAATCTTTTATCCAGACTTCCATTATTTAATTTGGAAGCGATCAACGAAATACACCATAACGGCATTTTATTAGCTATTAAATAGTTAAAATCGCTTCGACTGGGTTGTTGTTTGCCTAAAGCGAAGTTGGCAATATCATAGCCACAAGTTTCGTTGGTGTTGATTTGAGTTGATTCCATTTGTGCGTAGATAGTCAAATAATTATCCCAAGCTTGATTATTGAAATAATAACTAAGTAATTGGTGATCGAGATCCGTCCGAAAGAAATTTTCTGGGTTATTTTGAACAAATTCCAGCGCAGCTGTAGGATTAGTTCTGCTTAAATTAGCTGCTGCATTTAGATAGTTAATAACTAGATCATTAGGGTAGGTTTGAGTGAGCCCAGCTAAAGTTGCTAGATTACCTTGATTATAAGCCTGATTAGCACTTGACCAAGCAATTGTGTTAGCAGCATTTGCTAGAGGCAAGTATATGATTAACCATCCCAATGCTTTTATTTTCTTCATCTATTCCTCGTAAGTTATTACATGCCGCGTCTATAGCAAAAAGCTATGCCTAATTATACCGTATTTAGATAGAATTGGAATATACTAGTTTCTACATTTCTCAAAGCAAATCATTAAACACTATTTGATCTTACTGTTTAAACAAAATATTTTGCCTTTAATTTAGTTGTTTTATGTAGCTTTACGTATAAAACTTAGATATTAATACGGGGGTATTATCTGTTATAATATACGCTTTATTCATGACAAGTCACCGAGGTAATACTGTATATGGCACTTAAAGATATAAATCTTTCCGCATGGGCGCTAAAAAATCAGCCGCTAATTAAATACTTTCTAGTCCTATTATTTATCGCAGGCTTTTATAGTTATACCCACCTAAATCAACGTGAAGATCCTAATTTTACGATTAAGTCCATGGTAATTACCGTTCAGTGGCCAGGAGCTACCGAACAACAAATGGAAGATCAGGTAGTTGATAAAATTGAAAAAAAGCTTCTTGAACTTTCAACGCTGGATAACACCTCTTCACAAATTAGGCCTGGTTCCGCAATTATTACCGTTGAATTAGGGGATACCATTCGTGGACGTGATGTAACCGATTCTTGGTATCAAGTTCGTAAGAAAATTAGCGATATTCAGTCAACTTTACCTCCAGGAGTTATTGGACCTGCATTTAATGATGAGTTTGGTGACACCTATAGTAATATCTTTGCTTTTCAGGCGAGTGGCTACAATTTTGAAGAGTTACGTCGGGTTATTGAAGGTGTTAAACGTGAGTTATTATCTGTTGATGGCGTAAAAAAAATTGATTTAATCGGGACTCAGTCTGAACAAATTACAGTTAATATCAATAGTAGTAAGTTATCAACTCTAGGTGTTAGTCTAAATCAGGTGCTAAGCGCAATTCAGAATCAAAATGCAGTTAATTCAGCCGGAAGCTTTAATACCAATGGCGATGAAATTCAGGTGCGGGTGACTGGTAACTTTGAGAATCTTGAAGAGGTTAGAAGTTTGCCAATTGCTGCCAACGGTAAGATTTTTAGGCTTGGGGATATTGCAGATGTCAAACGCCAGTTTGTGGATCCTCCATCA
This sequence comes from Burkholderiales bacterium, assembly GCA_035438765.1. Classification (GTDB taxonomy): domain Bacteria; phylum Pseudomonadota; class Gammaproteobacteria; order Burkholderiales; family UBA11063; genus Aquella. The sequence goes on from DAORIZ010000025.1 coordinate 40,785, forward strand.
ACTAGAGTTCATTATAACGGACAGCCAGTAATTCTCCTTGGGGTAGTACTGAAAGACAATGCGGATATTATCGGTTGTGGTCAAAAAATTGTTGATAAATATAAGAGTATTAAAGATAAAATACCCGTTGGGATAAATGAATATGTAGTATCAGATCAGCCACATGTAGTTGATAAAGCAATCGAGGAGTTTGTTGAGAGCCTGATTGAAGCGGTATTAATTGTATTGGCGGTTAGTTTTGTAAGCTTGGGTTTTAGGACGGGTATTGTTGTTGCGATTACCATTCCATTGGTATTATCCGTTACATTCATTATCATGATGATGTTGAAAATTGATTTACAGCGTATCTCACTTGGTGCATTAATTATTTCTCTGGGACTCTTGGTTGATGATGCAATCATTGCAGTAGAGATGATGGTACAAAAGCTTGAAGAAGGAATGGATAAGTTTGAAGCTGCTACCTATGCTTATACGTCGACAGCATTTCCGATGTTATCTGGTACGCTGATTACAGTTGCAGGGTTTTTACCTGTTGGATTAAATAGCTCAACTACTGGTGAGTACGTTTTTTCATTGTTCTCAGTAGTTGCTATTTCATTAATAGTCTCATGGTTTGTTGCTGTAATCTTCACTCCATACTTGGGGTTTCATCTTTTACCTGTTGAAAAATATAGGAAAATGGCAGCTGCTCATGCCGGCAAGGATATGTTTGATACCAAGCTGTATAATAAATTTAAAGACTTTTTAGATATAGTTCTTAAGTTTAAAAGAAGTGTAGTTTTGGGAACGGTTGGTATATTCATACTGTCACTAGCCCTTTTCCGCCTATTTGTAGCTCAACAGTTTTTCCCCGCTTCAGATCGACCTGAGCTTTTAGTCGATATGTGGTTGCCATACTCATCGTCAATTTATAATACAGAGTCACAGGCAAGTAGTTTTGAAAAACTGGTATTGAAAGAAAGTGGTGTTGAAGCAGTCACTACCTTTATCGGGGTTGGTGCACCACGGTTTGTTTTAACTCTAGATGTGCAACAGGAAAATACCAATTTTGCTCAACTTTTGGTTATGACTAAAGGTGGCAAAGATCGTGAAATAGTTTCAAAACATTTGGATCAGATTTTGGCAACAAAATATCCTGATGTTCGCTATCGGGTAAAACTAATGGAATTAGGGCCGCCCGTTGGTTATCCTATCCAGTTCAGAATATCAGGAACTGATAGTAAGGAATTATTGGGCATTTCTGAACAAGTTGAAAGTATTTTAAGACAAAATCCGTATACTAAGAACGTTAATAATAACTGGGGTGATGATTTAAAATCAATTCGGCTTGAAGTTAATCAAAATAAAGCTCAGGAAATTGGTCTTTCATCAAGCGAGTTGGAGCAACAGTTGAATACTTTGCTGTCAGGTTCAACGATGACTTATTATTTGGACAAGGATGAATATATTCCAGTTGTCGCAGAGTTGAATAAATCTGAAAGAACTCAGCCGAGCGATTTAAGTAATTTAATGATTCAAACTGCCAGTAACGCTTTTGTTCCGGTTGGACAGATTGCTAAAGCGGTCTTTATTACTGAACCAAGTTTAAAATATCGCCGAAGTCGTGTGCCTTCAATTACGGTTCGTTCTGATGTTGTTGCTGGTGTGCAGGGTAACGATATTGCGAGCAAAATCTACCCTAAATTGAAAGAATTGGAAAAAACTCTTCCTCTTGGTTATCATATTGAGATGGGTGGTGGGGTTGAATCATCGCAAAAAGCACAAGCTCCAATTGCTGCGTTATATCCAGTAATGTTCTTAATTGTACTTACCTTACTAATGCTACAGTTAAATAGCTTTAAGCGTTCGTTATTGGTTTTGGCAACAGCACCGCTTGGAATGATCGGTGTAACTTTGTCATTGATTACCTTACGTGCTCCATTTGGCTTTGTCGCATTGTTGGGTGTAATTGCATTACTTGGAATTATCATGCGTAATTCGGTAATTTTAATTGACCAAATTGAAAGCGATATTAAAAAAGGTGAGGCACCTTATGAGGCTGTAAAAATGTCAGTGGTACGCCGTTTTAGACCGATTATGTTAACAGCAGCCGCAGCGATTTTAGGGATGATACCTTTGATTAGTAGCGCGTTCTGGGGACCAATGGCGGTAGCGGTAATGGGCGGTTTATTTGTTGCCACACTATTAACCTTGGTATTTCTTCCAGCTTTGTATGCGTGGGCATTTAAGGTGAGTAAATCCCAAAAAGAGGAAGTTAACGTATGAAAAAACTATTAAGTGTTTTATTGTTTAGTGGTAGTTTAACTCAAGTGTTTGCTTATGATTTGGCGTATGCCTATCAGCAGGCATTAAGTTACAATGCAACGTATCTACAACAAATTGCGAGTAGTGATGCGACTATTGAACAGAAAAACATCGCATTGGGTAAATTGCTGCCACAAATTAGCGGTTCAGCAAGCCTTTCTGAAAACTATTTCAATCAAGGTGGGATTGAAGCTTATTATCATCAACCAGTTTATTCTGCTCAGTTAACGCAGGTGGTTTTTGATTGGAGTAAATTTTCAACCTTCTCTAAAGGGCAATATTCTGCTCAAATTGGTGATTTACAGCTTGAAAATGCCAAGCAACAGCTACTTGTAACAGTTGCCCAGTCTTATATGGATGTGCTTTATGCACAAGATACTTTGCTCTCTATTACTAAAACCAAAGAAGCGCTTGAGAAGCAAATGAATCAGGCTAAAAAATCATTTGAAGTTGGAACAGTTACGATTGCTGATGTGAATGATGCACAAGCTGGTTACGATTCTTCCGCAGCGCAAGAGATTCAAGCGACCAATGATTTGATTTATAAAAAAAATATTTTTCAGAATATAACAGGTTTGGATCCTGAACAAATTCAACCGATTGTTGATGATCTTAAATTAGTTACGCCTAATCCGCAAAGTGCCGATAAATGGTCGCAGATGGGGGAGTCGGGTAATCTAAATATTAAAGTATCACAGAAGCAAGTTGCAATGGCAAACCAAGATGTTCATATTGCAATATCTGGACATTTACCTACTTTGAATGTGAATGGAACTTATCAGTATCAAGATACTGGAGGGTTAGATAATACCAATGCTACAGCAGCGCAAGTACAACAGTTAACTAGCGTACCTGGAACCCCATTATCTAGTTATGCCAACGGCGGAGTAGGTTTGCAATTAAATGTACCGATTTATTCTGGTGGTAGTGTTAATGCTCAGGTTCGTCAAGCACGTGCTACTTATGTAGCCTCTCAGCAACAGTTGGTGAGCGTTGAACGACAAACTGATCAGAATATTCGTAATAGTTATTGGCAAGTGCTTAACGGGGTTAGCCTAGTTAAAGCCCAGCAGACGGCACTGAAATCAGCTAAAACGAAACTGGATTCGGATCAGCTTGGTTATCAAGTTGGGGTGCGTAATAGTGTGGATTTAGTTAATTCACAAAAGAACTATTATCAAACTTTTCAAACGTATCAACAATCACGTTACCAGTATCTTATGGCGCGAATTCAGTTACGCTACTTGGATGGTAGTATTAATGATAAGTTTATTCAAGATATTAATACCAATATTAAACCTAATAAATAGCCTTATATTTCGGTATGCTTTGAATGCTCAGAAGCTGAGATTTTATGTATAACTCTAAGTGATGCTAGAATTATGAGCACGAAGAGGATAGTTGGAATAATTTACAAATAAGAATTTTATGTTACAACCTTTAGTTTTTGGTTTGAATTACCAAACCGCAGATTTTGAACTACGTGATCGTCTGGCCTTCGCTAGTGAAGAAGTTCCGTTAGTTTTGAAACGCTTGATAAATTCTGGAATAGTTAAAGAAGTCGTCTTGCTTTCAACGTGTAATCGAACCGAGCTATACTGTATTGCCAATGATATTAATTTTGTAATTAATGCTTTGTGTGATATGCATAATGTCTGCCCACGGACGATTCGCCAGCATAGTTATGTGTATCAGGGACAAGAATGTGCTCATCATCTTTTTCGGGTGATTTCAGGCCTAGAGTCAATGGTACTTGGTGAAACTGAGATTGTTGCTCAGGTAAAATCCGCGATGGATATTGCTCATGAACATTCTGCGTTGGGTAGCAATTTGGCTGGGTTATTTCAGATGGCATTAGCGGTCGAAAAAGAAGTTCGCAATCATACTGCAATTAATAATGTTGCTATTTCGATGGGGCACGCTGTTGTTGATTATGTATCGGCGTATTTGGATAAATTGCCTAATCGTAACGTGCTGTTTATTGGTGCTGGGCAGATGATGCAACAAATTGCGCCGCATTTTGTGTATCTGGATTTAGGCAATAAATTAGTAGTTAATCGTAGCGTTGCTAATGCTGGCTTGGTTGCGGCAAAAATTGGTGCCTCAGTTGACTCACTTTCTAATCTAGCAGATGTAATCGATGATTATGCTACGGTAGTTATTTGTTGTGCGAGCAATTCTCCTTTGTTGACTGAAACGATGTTGCAGCAAGATATTATTCAAAATAAATCTAAACTGATTATTGATTTATCAATGCCATTACTTGTTGAACGCGGGCTAAAACAGCATGCAAATATTCATCTTTTTACCGTCGATGATATTGCTAAATTAGTTGATGTTGGTCTTGAAAAGCGTAAATTTGCCGCAGTAGAAGCGGAAGGAATTATCGCCGCTAAATTAGAGGATTATCATTCGTGGTTGCGTAAACGTGGTTTTGCACCTCTGATTCGTAAGCTACGCGAGCAAGCCGAGTCGATTCGTTTAGAGAGCTTGGCTGCAGCAGAAAAGCAATTATTAAATGGTGAGTCACCGACTGAGGTGTTAAAGCAATTATCTGTGCAGCTTACTAATCGTTTATTACATAATCCAACAGTAAATATATGTGCTAGTAGCGGACACCAGCAAGATGATCTGGTTAATTTGCTGGGGCATCTATATAGCTTGGAAGTTTAGAGGTATTTAATGAAACAAAGTGTTATTGATAAATTAACGATTTTGGGTGCGCGTCAAAAGGAATTGTCCAGCTTATTATCGCAGCCAGAAGTGACTAATGATATGAATGAGTTCACGCGGTTAAATCGTGAGTATGCAGAACTAACCCCTGTAGTGGAAAAATTTGCTGAATATACTAAATGTGCTGAAGATTTGGAAACTGCAGAATTATTGTTGTCTGATCCTGAGATGAAAGAGTTTGCTCAAAGCGAATTGGCCGCAGCAAAGACTAAAATGGAAGAGCTGGAGCTTGATTTACAGAAGCTGTTGCTACCTAAAGACGCTAATGATGATAAAAATGTCTATCTTGAAATTCGCGCAGGTACTGGTGGTGATGAATCTGCTTTATTTTCAGGTGATTTATTTCGGATGTATTCGCGTTATGCTGAGCGCATGGGCTGGCAAGTTGAGGTGGTTTCCTCTGCTGAGTCTGATGTCGGTGGTTATAAAGAGATCGTGGCTAAAATCATGGGCAGCGGGGTTTATTCGCGCTTAAAATTTGAATCAGGTGCGCATCGAGTACAACGAGTCCCTGCTACTGAGTCGCAAGGTCGGGTGCATACTTCAGCTTGTACGGTTGCAATTATGCCTGAGGCTGATGAAGTTGCAGAGGTTGAAATTAATCCATCTGAACTGAGAATTGATACTTTCCGTGCGTCGGGTGCTGGTGGACAACATATTAATAAGACTGATTCAGCAATTCGGGTAACTCATCTACCAACTGGAATTGTGGTTGAGTGCCAAGATGATCGTTCACAACACAAAAATAAAGCGCGAGCACTTTCCTTATTGGCAACTCGGATTAAAGATGCACAAATTCGTGAGCAGCAAGCCAAAGAGTCTGCTCAACGTAAAAGTCTGGTTGGTTCAGGCGATCGTTCTGAACGGATCAGAACCTATAATTTTCCACAAGGACGGATGTCAGATCATCGGATTAATTTAACGTTATATAAACTTGAGTATATAATGGATGGTGATTTGGATGAACTAACCAATGCGTTGATTGCAGAGCATCAGGCTGAGTTATTGGCAAGTATGGGAGATCGTTAAGATGCAAGAAGGACGACAAATTGTCGCATATTTTGATTTTGATGGGACACTATCCGATCGGGATACTCTAGTTCCATTTTTAATCTATGCAGTCGGAATTTGGCGTTTTCTGTGCTGTGTTCCTAGTTTATTACCAATCGTGATTCGATATGGTTTACGGCTTATTAATAATGAGCAAGCTAAACAGCTTACATTGCAGCGTGTTATTGCAGGGATGAAAAGCTATGTTCTTGAACAAAAAGCTAAGAATTTCGCGCTGACTCGTTTAAATAAATACCTCAAACCTGTTGTTTACTCAAAATTAGAGTGGCATCGCGAGCACGGCCATACTTTAGTTTTAGTTAGTGCTAATTTAGGTGTTTATCTTCGTTATTGGGCGCGCTTACATAAATTAGACTATGTAATTGCTACTGAACTTGATATTAATGAGCGTAACCGTATAACTGGACGCTTGCAAACGCGCAACTGCTATGGTCGAGAAAAAGTGACCAGAATTAAGCAGTTTCTTGCAGATAATCATCTATCTTTTAGCTATAGCTATGCTTATGGTAACTCTGCAGGTGATTATGCTCTATTTGCTTATTCTAACGAACCTTTTTATGTCAGTGGCGATAGCGTAGAGCACTGGAGTCGTCGTCAATGAATGATAATCGATTAAGCGAATTATTAGTTGATGGAATTACACAGTTGGGGTTGAGTGTTACTGATAACCAATTAAGACAATTAATTAGCTATAAAGATATTTTGTTACGTTGGAATAAAGTTTATAGTTTGACGGCGATTACCAATCCTCGTGAGCTGATTATTCAGCATTTGCTTGATGGTTTGAGTATCGTGAATCATATTATGGAAGACTCTTGTGTGCTTGACGTCGGTAGTGGAATGGGTGTGCCAGGAATTATTTTAGCTATTATGTTGCCAAAATCCAAAATTACGGTTTTAGATAGTAATAGTAAGAAAAGCGCTTTTTTACAACAGGTAAAAATTGAACTTGAGCTGAGTAACCTAAGCGTAGTTTGTAAGCGCGTTGAGTTATATATACCTGATGAATTATTTACAATCATTACTTCACGGGCATTTGCTGATTTGGCGTTATTTATTCAGCTTACAGAGCATTTGATTGCGGATAACGGGCTTTACCTGGCAATGAAAGCCGAGCGTGGACTTAGCGAGATGAAAGAAATTGATGGTTTTGCTTGTCGCCAAATTGGGTTAAATGTACCATATTTAGATGCAAAACGATTTTTGATAGAAATGAAACGTGCATGAAAAATGTAATAGTTATAGTTAATCAGAAGGGTGGGGTTGGTAAAACTACCACGGTTGTTAATTTAGCCACTGCCTTGGTCCAAAGCCGTAAAAAAGTTTTAGTGATTGATATTGACCCACAAGCTAATGCTACTACTGGTGCTGGAATTGATAAAAATAATTTGAAACATAGCGTTTATGATGTTTTAATCAATAATGTAGCTGTGGAAGATGCTATTGTGAAATCCGAGAGCTGTAAATTTGATTTACTGCCCTCCAATCGCAATTTGGCAGGTGCAGAGATTGAGTTAGTTGATTTGGCTGAACGTGAATTTCGTTTGAAGCAAGCCTTACAAAATGTAAAAGAAAAATATGATTTAATTTTAATCGATTGTCCGCCATCGTTAAGCTTGTTAACACTAAATGCTTTAAGTAGTGCGGATTATGTTTTAGTTCCGATTCAGTGTGAGTACTATGCACTGGAAGGATTAACCGATCTGCTTAATACTGTTCAACTAATGAAGGGCAAATTAAACCCAGAGTTAGAGTTGCTAGGGATTTTGCGTACGATGTATGACAAACGTAATAATTTGGCATTGCAAGTATCTGCGCAATTAGTGGAGTACTTTGATGATAAGGTATTTTATGTTTCAATCCCACGTACAGTGAGATTAGCTGAGGCGCCAAGTTATGGTACGTCGGCAGTTGCTTTAGATGTTGAGGCGGTTGGTTCACAAGCATACATTAGAATGGCTCGTGAATTATTAAAACGTCTGCGTGAGATGAATGTTGAATAATAAAAATGTTTTATTTATGGTGGTTAGAGCAAATGGCAAAATTAACAGGC
>DAORIZ010000026.1:0-47665 GCA_035438765.1 Burkholderiales bacterium
AAAAGAGTAAAGATTATAGCTTTTTATGGCTCCAATCCGCTATCACCAATTTTGGTGATAGCGGATTGGAGCCATAAAAAGCTATAATCTTGACTCTTTTAACTTTTAGGGCAAAATATTTTATGAAAAAAACATTACTTTTATCAATGATAGTTTTATTAGCTAAAATAGTTAATGCAGATGCATGGATATATTCAAACAATCAACGGTTACCTAACCCTGTGATGTCTTCTCAGCGTGATATAGTTGCAACCTCAATAACTGAGAATGCTATATACACCCTAAATAAGGATGATAAAAATACTAATCTCATGCAATGTGACATTTATGGTTTAAACTGTCAGGTAATTGATACGTTTAAAAATTATACACCAGTATCGGTATCATTTAATAGTGATGGAGATGGAGTTGTTGGTGTACGTGATAATAGTGGTCTAGCAATCTATAAGCAAAATAAATTTGTGAACTTTGCCAATGATCCTTTTATTACTGGAGTAAGGTCAGTTTCACTAACAAAGAGTGGTGTATATGTAATTAATGGGTATTCAGAATTATGGAAGTGTGATACAAATGGGATAAGTTGTAAAAAATTAGACTTTTATAACAATAATAAACCTATAAGTGTTTCTTTCAATGATAATGGGGATGGCGTTGTTGGAGTATCTAACAATGGTATAGGGCTGGCAATATATAGGCAAGACAAATTTACTGGTTATGCTAATGATACTTTTAGTAAGGGAGTAAGGTCAGTTTCACTGACAAAAAATGGAATATTTGTACTTAATGGTTATGATGAGTCGTGGAAATGTACTGTCAATGGAGAAAACTGTAGTAAATTAAATGTTAATGATGTTGGAAGTGAAATTTCCACGGGTTTTTCTTTCAATAGTGAGGGTAATGGTATTGTAAGTAGAGATTATTCTCCAGTACCATCACCATCAACATCAGCGTCAACCTAATAGCTATAGCTTGATTTAAGTTGCAAATAGTTAAAGTTGTGTGAGAAAAGTAGGGTGTGGAAAGTGTTATAAATTTTGTGCTTTTATCTGATTTTATTTAAATTAATGTTAATCTTATAGGGTAAATTCCCCACTGCTCTGCGGCGGGGAGAGTTCATTGAAAATAAATCTGAACGTACTCACATATTCAAATCAGACATGCTCTGACATTTCAAGTTTACTTTAGCTTACTACCAATGCTGCGCTTGAAGCGATTGAGATTCATCATAGCTAGTTGATTTTGTTATAATAACGCTCCAAATAACTAATTAACTCAGAATTAAAAATATATAGCTATGTCAAGAAAAACACTCCTCACTATCATTTTTTTTATTTTATTTCTAGCTATGATGCCACTAGCAGCCTATACCTTGCTACACTTCGGAACTAAGTGTCCACCTAATGAACCATGCCTTATTCCGGTGTGGTTTGCACCAGTTATTTACGCGCCATCTGGCGTGCTGTTTGCTGGGCTGGCATTTGTTTTGCGTGATGTTTTGCAGCGCTTGGCTGGTCTGTATTTGTCATTGATTGCGGTTATTTTGGGTACGCTTCTTAGCTATTTTTATGTTGCGCCAGAATTAGCTGTTGCAGCTTGTTCCGCTTACCTTTTGTCAGAATTAAGTGATACCCTAATTTATAGTATTCTCCAGCGTTATAACTGGATTTTGGCGGTATTTATCTCTGCAAGCGTTGGCTTGTTGATTGATTCGCTAGTCTTTTTACATCTGGCTTTTCATAGCCTGATGTTCCTGGAGGGGCAGATTATCGGTAAAATGTGGATGGTGATTTTGAGCTTACCATTAATACATCTTTTACGGCGTAAGTTATTTGTTAAAATAATCCCCGTATAAAAGCAAAGGGCAGTAATGAATAACTATGATAAAGATCCGATTTTAGGACACAAAGTAGCGGAGCACTTACAAAGTCTTGGGATTGATAATCCGATTAAAGCACCGATGGATTCTCTGTTGGTTACTCAAAGTATCAAAGATTTGATTAAGGGCTTAGGGATTATACCGGATGATGATTCGATTCAAAAAACACCAGAGCGTGTGGCAAGATTTTTTGTCAATGAACTATTTTATGGTTTGAACTATAATAATTTTCCCAAGATAACTTTTAACCACAATCAGTATGGTTACCAAGAGCCTGTAATCTCAAAAAATATTTCTTTTAAATCAACCTGCGAACATCATTTAGTAACTATCAGCGGTGAAGCATTTATTGCGTATATTCCAAAAGATAATGTGATTGGATTGAGCAAAATTAATCGCGTGGTGAATTTTTTCGCTCGTCGTCCGCAAGTACAAGAGCGCGCAACTTTACAAATTTTTCATGCTTTGGCGTATATTTTACAAACTGAAGATATTGCGTTATTGATTAAAGCAAGCCATCATTGTATAACCATGCGCGGAGTGAATGATCAAAACGTTGAAAATATCACCTATAAATTTGGTGGTAGATTTAATGAACCAGAGATGAAACAAGAGTTTCGCAATTTAATAAATACTCATCGTCTTTGAATCTTGTACTTTGTCGGATTTCAAAAAAGACTCCTTATGTAGTTCTAGCTACACTGCGTCGTCTTTTTTTATCAATCCTTCGCGTCCAAAAATCAAATACTACGAGTATTAGTTAGGAAATACAATATGAATATTCAAAATTCAGCATTGGGTCAGAAATCAGCTTATATTAGCGAATATACTCCCGAATTATTATTTCCGATTGCACGTAAAATCAAACGTGATGAAATCGGAATTGATGAAAATAATTTACCTTTTTATGGTATTGATATCTGGAATCACTACGAAGTATCATGGTTAAATCCTAAGGGTAAACCGATGGTTGCTTGCGCGGTAATGTATATTCCAGCAACTAGTGCTAATATTATCGAATCTAAATCGATGAAGCTCTATTTCAATAGTTTTAATAATCATAAATTCGCTAGTAAAGAAGAGTTGGTGGAGATTATAACTAAAGATTTATCGCAAGCTGCTAATGCACAGGTTAAAGTGGAATTGCATGAACTAAATTATGCTGGATACGCGATTAGCGAACCTGCAGGGGAATGTCTAGATGATTTGGATATTGTGATTGCAGATTATACGGTTAATCCGCAACTGCTTACCGCTAACCCAAATAAACAGGTGAAAGAAAAACTTTATTCTAATTTGTTAAAATCCAACTGTTTGGTGACTTTTCAACCAGATTGGGCAACGCTAATGATTGAGTATCAAGGCGCGCAAATTGATCGTGAGGCATTGCTTAGATATATAATTTCTTTTCGTAATCACAACGAATTTCATGAGCAATGCGTTGAGCGCATTTTTAATGACATCAGTAAATTTTGTGCACCAGATGAACTAACGGTTATGGCGCGCTTTACTCGTCGTGGTGGTTTGGATATTAATCCGATTCGTGCGAGTCAGCCATTAACTAGTTATCCTAATTTACGCTTGATAAGGCAATAAAATGAAAAAGAAAGCGGTAGTAATTCTCTCAGGTGGTTTAGATAGCTCAACATTGTCCTATCATTTAGCAAGTGAGGGCTATGATTTAATCTGTGTGTCTTTTGACTATGGGCAAAAACATATCAAAGAATTGCAAAGTGCGGCATTTATTGCTAAAGAGCTGAATGCACCTCATCATATAATCAATCTGTCTTTTATGCACCAGTTTTTACAACAATCAAGCTTAGTTAACCCAGATTTGGCTAATCCCAAACAAGAGTATGCCCGTGAAAATATGCTGGTGACCGTAGTGCCAAATCGTAATACCATGATGCTATCTTTAGCATGGACGATTGCTTGCGCGCAGAATGCTGAAATTTTAGCCTTTGGACCGCATAAGGGTGATAACTATGTCTATGCGGATTGTCGTCCAGATTATTTTTTGGCAATGAATCTATCCCTGCGTTTGGGCACTATTGATAGTCGGCACGAAGATTTAAATTTATCTGCGCCGTTTTTAAATTGGAGCAAGACCGATATCATTCGTCGCGGGGCGGAGCTTAATGTTCCCTTTGCCAAAACGTGGAGTTGTTATGATGGTCTCGAAGAGCATTGCGGTGTTTGTGGCACTTGCCGTCAGCGCAAAGAGGCTTTTATTGCAGCCAATATCACTGATCCAACTAACTATCGCGAGTAGAGCTAATGGGTAAATATCAAGTCGTACGGAAACACGAAATTCATTGCGGACATCGCGTTTATCAGCATGAAAGTAAATGCCGTAATCTTCATGGGCATTCCTATGTTTTTCATCTTAAATGTAGCAGTGAGAATTTGGATAACCTTGGGCGAGTGATTGATTTTTCGGTAATTAAAGAATTACTTTGTAAATGGCTAGACGATAATTGGGATCATAAAATGATCTTATGGGATCAAGACCCATTATTCACGGAGTTGCTTAAATTAGATTCATCCGTGGTGAGTATCCCGTATAATCCAACTGCTGAAAATCTGGCTCGCTATTTAGTGGAAACCATTGGGCCACAATTATTTGCGCATTTACCTATAACCCTCAGCGAAGTAACGCTGGAAGAAACCTCTAAATGTAGTGCTAGTTATGCAATATCCAATTAACGAAATTTTTTATAGTCTGCAGGGCGAAGCAAATTTTGCGGGGTTGCCGTCGGTATTTATTCGTATGCAGGGCTGCGCGGTTGGCTGTGCTTTTTGTGATACCAAACATACTTGGGAATTAAATCCTGCGACACAACAAAGTACGCAATTAGTTGTAGCAAAAACCTTTGAACATTCAGCTAGCTGGGCTTATTTTAGTGCCGATGAGATTATGCTTCAAATCAAAAAATATCCCGCCTGTCGTCATATTGTGTTTACAGGTGGCGAACCAGCGATGTATGATTTAGGTTCCATCACCGAAGAATTACATGCTCAAGGTTATACAACTCAGATTGAAACCAGCGGAACTGAAGTTCTACGCCTGAGTGACAAAACATGGGTAACGTTATCGCCCAAGATTGATATGCCTGGGCATAAGCAGATTTTGGCGGAAAATGTTGCTCGCGCGAATGAAATTAAAATGCCTATCGGTAAAATGGCTGATATAATTAAGCTTAAACAATTACTCAGTCAATATACGATTAATACTCAGTTGATTTGGTTGCAGCCATTATCTTGTAAAGAAATGCCAACCAAATTGTGTATTGAGCAAGCTTTGGCAAATAATTGGCGGGTAAGTACCCAGATTCATAAATTTATAAACATTCACTAAAAACCAGCATCTTTTGGTCTTATGCTTTGTCGTAAATCCTTGTGCGGTGCTCATGTACTTTCGTGTACATTCCGCTCCTCGAAGTCTTTACTCCTAGCCTAAAACCAAAATAGTTGTTTTTTGAAAATTTAGTAGCGAAATTCTAACTATCTTTGAGCCTTGTGGTTTATTGTTTTATTTAGAATGTTTGTTATATGTTTGCGATATAAATGATTGGAAAGTTGAATATTTATTGTGATACAATACTACAACTTTTTTATGGAGTTGGCATTTATGAATAAAAAAACGTTATTACTTAATTTATTTTTGACACTAGGTATATCCACGGGTGCAATTGCAGATCAAAATATTAGCGTACAAAATATATCTGCTTCTGCAGCAGTTTCAAATACTGTATCACAACCAATCAATTATGTAGAAATTGATCCACAAGCATATGCAAGTAATCTAAAACATATTCGAGAAATGGTTGGCCCAAAGGTAAAAATTTGTGCAGTAATGAAATCTGATGCATATGGGCATGGAATTACCAATTTAATTGATGAAACTATTAAAGCGAATGTAGATTATATTGCAGCAATTGACAACAGTGAATTTAGAATAATTGCACCAAAAATAAAGGCGAGTGGGAAAAATATTCACTTGATACGAATAGCTCCTGTGACTAAACCAGAATTAGTCGAGGCGATAACGAACGATTGGAACGTTGAAGAGGTTGCTGGTTCAGTGGAAGAGGCTGAAATGTTATCCAATACTGCTGCGGAATTAAGTAATAAGCTTCATAAGAATATTACTATTGGAATACATTTGAATATTGAAACTGCCATGGGGCGTATGGGCGTGAGAGATGTTTCTGATATGAAGAAGATTATTCAATTACCACACCTAAAATTGGTTGGTGTGATGTCGCATCTAGCTAAAGACTATCAAGCACCACCTGTTGATTCTGACTCAACTAAAGAACAGCTAGCGATTTTTGAGTCTGCGGTTAAGCAATTGCACTTAGAAAGCGATGTTATTCAACATATCGCCAATTCGGGGGCTGCAGCGAAATTCCCTTGGGCTAGATTGGGTATGGTTCGTACTGGATCGTTAATGTATGGTGAAGATTTAGATGATTACCAAGATCCTCATCATGTTTTGAAACCAGTTATGACATCGTTTAAGTCTAAGGTTGCAATTATAGAAAGAAATGTTCCGCCACATTCACCAATAAATTATGATGGCCTCCAGTATACGAGAAGTGATAAACCTTCGACAACGGCAACCCTTCGCGTTGGTTATGATTTTGGTTTTCCGCAATATGCATTTAAAGAAAGCGCAGACGTGTTGATTAGAGGGCAAAGATTCCCCGTTATCGGTAAAACTTCTATGAATATGGTGGTTGTTGATATTACTGATGAAGACCCTAGGAATAAAGTACAATTGGATGATGATGTAGTATTGGTTGGAAAACAGGGCAAACAGCAAATCACGTGGGACGAATTTGCGTCGCGTAATAAAATGGGTATTGTTGAGCAAGTATTGCTTATTGGTAATCAAAATACTCGTAAAGTTATCTCCCATTAAACTCACAAATATTCAAGCTTTTGAGATCTGAGAAGCAACTTTGTAAGGTGCTTCTTAATTATTTGTGATTCAGGTAAATTGTATAATAGTAAACTCGATTAAGGACTAATCTCATGACAATTAGGTATATCGTTACTCCACAAACTGCAGCGCATCACTATTTAGTAAAATTAATCTTTACTGCGCGTGCTCAGTCACATCAGTTGACTCTTCCAGTATGGATTCCAGGAAGTTATATGGTGCGTGAATTTAGTAAAAATATCATTACACTCGGTGCTAGCCAGAATAATCAAACTATCACCAGTCGCCAAATTGATAAAAATAACTGGTTACTAGAAGGTCTTGCGGTAGGAGATCTAGTTGAAGTTAGCTATACTGTGTATGCTTATGAATACGGTATCCGTACGGCATTTTTAGATGCTAAACGTGGTTATTTTAATCCAACTAGTTTATGCCTTAGTGTTGCAGGTTATGAAGATGAAACCCATCAAGTACAGTTTGCTGATTTACCAGATGCTTGGCAAGTGGCTTGTGGACTAGCTGCCGATGATAATGAGGTATTTAGTGCACAAAACTACGATGAACTGATTGATTCACCATTTGAATTGGGAACTTTTGAGCGACTGGAGTTTAGCGTTGCTGGAGTTAATCATTATCTGATTTTATCAGGTACTATTCCACCGTTTGATCGTGAGCGGATGATTAGCGATATGCAAAAAATCTGCGATTATCAGATTAAACTTTTTGGTGGAGCGACTCCTTACTCAGGTTATGGTTTTATCCTAAATCTTTCTGGTGAAATTTATACTGGTTTGGAACACCGTAATTCGACTTTGCTGATGGCACCATACTATGCGCTACCGAATCTTAATCGCTCAAATGACGAAGATTATATCAAATTACTTGGTCTTATTAGTCATGAGTTTTTTCATACTTGGAACGTTAAGCGGATTAAACCGCAGGTCTTTACACCTTATAATCTTGGGCAGGAGAATTACACCAAGCTACTTTGGTGGTTTGAGGGTGTGACTTCTTATTATGATGATTTGGTGCTCTATCGTAGTGGGGTGATTAATCAGGAAAAATATCTTAGCTTTATAACTGATAATCTCAACAATGTCTATAAATTTGCTGGTGTAACTCAACAAAGCTTAGCTAATAGTAGCCTAACCAGTTGGATTAAATACTATCGTCAGGACGAAAATAGTCCAAATAGTATCGTGAGTTATTATGTCAAAGGTTCTTTAGTTGCGCTATGTCTGGATTTATTAATTCGTGAGCAATCTGAATTTAGCCTTGATGATGTAATGCGTTATTTATTTCAGCAATGGCAACAAAATCCAGTTGGGGTTGGCGAAGATGAAATTCCAGCACTGATTAAAGCTGCAACTGGAGTTGATCTAGCCGAGTTTATTCATTTGGCAACGGAAACTACTGAATTACTGCCATTTAAAGATTTACTGGCTAAATTTGGTCTAAATTTGAATAAACGCATTGCCAAAAATCATCAGGATAGCGGTAAATATTTCGAGCAGCAGGCTAACTTAGTAACTCCAACAAATACAATTACATTGGACTTAGGCGCTAAATTAGATAAGCAGTCACTTGGTTATTTAGTGAAAAATGTTTACGACAATACCCCAGCTCAAGCGACAGGTTTAGCAGCAGGGGATTTAATCGTGGCATTAAATAATGTCAAATTAACTAATCTCGAAAAACAATTAGCATTTGTGAGTGCCAATGAAGAGATTACGCTTACTTTGTTTAGACAGGAACAGTTGCTTAGCTTTATCCTAAAACCAACTGCATCTGTAGCAAATGTTTTTGATCTGGTTCTTGCAGATGCTAACTTGCTTGCTAATTGGCTTTGAATTAGTCAATGAGGGATTTGGATGAGAATGAGTAGTAGCACTGATGAATCGTGAATTAAAAGCGTATTTGATTTTACTGACAGTCCCGGTGATGTGGGGGATAACTTTTCCGCTAATGCATCGGATAGTCGCAGATTATGCGCCAAGTTTATTTGTATTTTGGCGCTTTATTTTGGCGGCATTGGTTATGCTGCCGATTTTTATTTCTGCGGTATCTAAACGCAAACTAAATTGGGTAGATGTACGTTACGGTCTGATTATTGGTATTCTTAATAGTGGCTCATTTATTTTACAGGCAATGTCTCTAAAATATATGGACTCATCGCGGGCGGCTTTTTTAACTGGGATAAATGTGGTTATGGTACCATTTTTGCTTCCACTGTTTAATATGGGGCGTCCACGAGTGATTGAAGTAGTTGCCGCATTATTCTGCTTATGGGGAATTTATCTGATTAGCGGCGCTGGTTTACATGGGCATTTTGGTCGTGGTGAATCATTGGTGATTCTATCTGCACTATGTATTGCAGTTGGAATTATTTGTGCTGAAAAATCAAGTTTGGTGAGCCATAATCTAAAACTGCTGACTTTTTATCAGATACTTTTTACCAGTTTGATTCCCGGCTTTATTCTTGCACCGCACAATATTGTAATTCCTGACAATAGTATGTTTTGGTGGAGCATTCTATACTGTGCCGTCATTGCAACGGTAATTCCATTTTTCCTGCAGATAAAATATCAGCGTGTGATTGGTTCGAATAAGGCGGCAATTATTTTTAGCCTTGAATCAGTAACTGCAACTTTTTTTGCTTATTGGATGGGCGAATCAATTAAATCAAGTGTGCTCATTGGTGGAATTGTAATTTTATTTAGCACTGTTCTTGGTGATGTTTATAAAATAATGATTAA
This sequence comes from Burkholderiales bacterium, assembly GCA_035438765.1. GTDB lineage: Bacteria > Pseudomonadota > Gammaproteobacteria > Burkholderiales > UBA11063 > Aquella. Next base: position 9,581 of record DAORIZ010000026.1, read on the forward strand.
ATCCATCGACTTTAAATGCTGCTTCCGTACGCGGCGCTAACTAATACGGTAGGTAATATGCTTAATTTTCAAATTCTATTTCTGATCGCCACTTTACTTGTCTTGCTTGGCTACTTTATTTATCTCATTCGTAAGAATCAGCTTCTCTTACCAAAGCATACAATTCTGGATCGTCAGGATAAATGGTGGATTGCTGGCTTAAGTATTGCTTATTTTTTGATTTCATTGATTCATTTTGCAGATTTTCGGACTTATGATAAAGCCTGGCAGGTTGATAATCCTGGCGCCCAATTGGTTGTAACCTTCAATCATCCACAGCAACTTGCTACGTTGTATTACTCTACCGCATTTGTCAAAGGAAAATACACCACTAGCGCAGTAGATGCAATGAATAATAATCTTCCTATTACGGATAAGAGCGTTAATTTAGGTTATTCTCCGTTTTTTCGTTGGAATAAGCTAACCTTTAATACTTCTCAGCCAGTATCTTCAGTCGTTATTCGTTTGGAACAAGGCTCACTTGGGGTTAATCAATTTGCTGTAGTAGATACACAAAATAATCTAGTGACAGATTATCATGTTGACAGTAGTAATAATCCCAATAATTTGGTACTAAATGATTTTATCGCAACTACTATGCCAGAACATATCGAGGATAACTGGCAATCTAGTACTGTATTTGATGAAATTTACTATGCTACTTCTGCGTACCAATATCTGCAAGGTCAGCCTCCTGATGTCTGGGTGCATCCGCAATTAGGTATCTTACTGATTGTTGTTGGGGTGCTGATATTTGGAATGTCACCTTTTGGTTGGCGGATTATGCCTGATTTGAGCAGTGTCTTTTTAGTGAGTATAAGCTATATTTTTGCTAAAGCACTGTTTAAAGATCGTCGGGTAGCCATTGCGGCATCATTACTAATGATGTTTGAATTCATGCATTTTTCGATTGGTCGTACTGCGTCAATAGACCCGTTTGTTACTTTATTTTTAGCAATAGAGTACTTTTTCTTATACCGTTATATTGAGGCGCGTAAGTCAGGGGCTAGTTTTGCAGCTGTTTTGCGCTATTTACTGGCTGCAGCAATCAGTTTTGCTCTTGCTCTTACTTGTAAGTGGAATGCGCTGTATTCGGCACCATTTATTGTATTAATATTAATTTATGGTGAGTTAGTTAAGCAGAAATTAACGCTTGCGAGCATCACTAAAACAGTGCTAAACTTAGCCTTGTTATTTATTGTACTGCCATTAACTATTTATGTGTTGATCTATATCCCATATGTCTTGATTAACCATGCCGATAATCTGTTTAGTTTTATTTATACTACGCAATTAGGGATTTTAGATTTTAATTTGCATGGATTAACTTATGCTACGCATCCCTATGCGTCTAACTGGTGGAGCTGGCCATTGGATAAAATGCCATTATCGGTGTATTATTGGCAAAACGATGCAGGCTTATCTTCTTCAATTGCATTACTTGGAAATCCTGCTGTTTATTGGCTAATGTGGATTACTACTATTATGCTTGGCTATCTATGGGTTACGCGTCAGGCAGATTTTAGAGCAGGTTTTTTGTTTTTAGCAATCTGCGCTCAGTATTTACCTTATGCCTTAGTTGCAAGGATTAGTTTTATTTATTATTTCTACAGCGTTACTCCCTTTTTAATTTTGGGAATTAGCTATTTTATTTATTTGGCATATCAAAGTAATAAAGCATCATATCGCTATCTGGTCTATGGTTATTTATTACTAAATATTGCTTTGTTCGCCTTGTTCTTTTCTAGTCTAGCTGGTTTAGAAGTACCACGCAGCTATACTTTGAATTATTTACGTTGGATGACAAGTTGGAATTTCTAATTGCTTTTAAAAGGGTAGTGCTAAATAATGAGCCAGCATAAAAATTATCGTCAATTACTGACGGTGGTATTAGTTACTCTAATTGCACTATTGCCAGAGTTTGTAATGCGTAGAAATATGATAACTTTGTATTACATGTATGAGCATTTTACGACTTATTTTGGAGATCTATGGTATTGCTGGGATAATTACCTCAGTAAGGGGTTTCCTTATCCTCGCGAGTATCCTGCATTAATTCAGGGTATTTTTAGAGTATTATTTAAAATACCAGGTGTCGCTGAAGATTATAATTATTATATTTGGTTTATTGTTGCAATTCTAACTGCCTCAGCCGTGATTAGCTCATGTTATTTATTTATTATCCGTGGAAGTTGGCAGCGCTTATTGATGTATTGGTTGTTAGCGCCGAGTTTTTTATTTTATGGCTTGATGAATATTGATGTTCTTCCGATTGCCACTATCGTGCTTAGTTATTATTGTTTTAGCCGCGAGAAATATAATTGGTCAGCAAGTTGGTTGGCACTTGGTACTGCTATAAAAGTATTTCCAGTATTTCTCTTTCCAGTTTATTTCTTTGCCACACCAAAAGATAAGCGGCTAGAACTAGCGTCATTTATGGTGGTGATTTGGCTCGCACTGAATTTACCTTTTATGGCGGCGGATTGGAGTGCATGGAGTTATCCGTATTTATGGCAGATTCAAGAAAACTATGCACGGACGGTGACAGATGGTTCTTGGACTTGGCTGGTATTTACACTCTTTGATCATTTCGGCATTGGCTCATGGTCAGGTAAAGTTAGCTTATGTTTATTTGCAGGAAGCTATTTATACTTTATTCGCAAATATCACCATTTGCCTCTGGCACGGCAGTTATTAATTGTGATGATTTTGTTTATTTTAACCGATAGAGTCTATTCGCCGCAATACAACCTGTATTTATTGCCATTTTTAGCTTTAGTGGATTATAAAATTGATTGGCGTTGGTTTTATCTTTTGGAGATATCTGATCTTATTCAAGGGTTCTTTTTATTTGCGGTAAAAAATAATCCGTATTACTTGCAAAGTATTTTAGTGTTAAAATATATAGCATTGATTTTATTGTTACGTCAGGTTTTAACTGCCAAGCAAGAGGAGGCTGTAAAATGATTAAAATTCTATTACTTAGTTTTAGTTTTATTGGACTAGCTAGTGCTGAATCACTGTATTTGGGCAACAATAATGTTAGTTGCGGGCGCTACACTTTAAATTCACAATCTAACATTAATGATGTAACAAATTATTGTAATGTCTTAGAGTCTCGTAAAGGTAAAAATGGTGGTAACGTGCTAAAAATTAAAACTGCAACCAACGGTGTAATTCGCTGCAAGTTTATTGGTGGTCAGTTGGAAAAATGCCATACTGACGATTAATTCAATTATTCGTTCTCATAGGCTTCAACAATCTTTTGTACCAGTGGATGACGCACGACATCTTGTTTGGTAAATTTGTGAAATTCAATTCCACGAATTTTGCCAAGTATACGCTCTACTTCAACTAACCCACTTTTTTGGCGTTTATCCAGATCAATCTGAGTTAAATCTCCAGTGATAACCGCCTTAGAACCAAAGCCAATCCGAGTCAAGAACATCTTCATTTGTTCTGGTGTCGTATTTTGCGCTTCATCCAAGATAATAAATGAACTATTAAGCGTTCGTCCGCGCATAAATGCCAGTGGCGCAATTTCAATCAGATTTTTTTCAAATAAACGTGTAACTTTCTCAAAACCCATCAAGTCATATAGTGCATCATAGAGCGGACGAAGATACGGATCAACTTTTTGGCTAAGATCGCCCGGTAAAAAACCCAGCTTTTCACCAGCTTCGACGGCTGGGCGCACCAAAATAATCCGTTTAACCATCTCGCGTTCAAAATGATCAATGGCACAAGCAACGGCTAAATAAGTTTTACCAGTTCCGGCAGGACCTATGCCAAAGATTATATCATTGTCAAAAATTGCCGAAATATAGGTGTTTTGATTATGAGTCCGTCCTTTTATCTCGCCTTTACGCGACTGGATAGTTTGCAAGCTGCTTTCGCTGCTATTATCATTGGCTTTGCTAGCTTGTTCAATTAAACCTAACTGGATTTCTTCGAGATAAAGTTCACGTTTGATCGCGGTAATTGCGAATGATTCGATGGCATGAGCTGCAATCTGCGCTTTTTGCCCGCGAATGGCGAATTGAGCATCTCGACGTTGTATCGTTACATCATAATGATTAGCTATTTGTTTTAAATTTTCATCCATCACACCACATAGATTGGCGAGTTGGGTATTGTCTAAATGACGCAGTTCAATATTATGCAGCAACGACGACTCCTTTGGATGCAATTGTGGCTAATAAAAGTACGGTAATGAAAATATCTAAATATCATCATACTAGCGCTAATTCTATCATATTTGCTGGTGAGTAAGTGGCTTTTTGAATTAGCGAGAACCAGTCATGCCAGTTTGCTACTGCATGACTTATGTGTGAATTAGAAAATTACGGTTTTATTACCATAAACAAAAATTTTATCTTCAAGTGCTAACTTTAATGCTCGTGCCAGAACTATTTTTTCAACATCACGTCCAGCTTGTTGCATATCAACCCAATCATAAGCATGATCAACGTGGATGGTGTCTTGTTCAATGATCGGACCTTCATCCAGATTCTCATTGACGAAATGTGCGGTTGCACCGATAATTTTAACACCACGCGCAAAAGCTTGTTTATATGGGTTAGCACCAATAAATGCAGGTAAAAATGAGTGGTGGATATTAATAATTTTATTTTCAAAACGCGCAGTGAAATTTGCTGATAAAATTCGCATATATTTTGCAAGGACAATGTAGTCAATAGAGTCAAACATTTCTAAAGTACTTAAGATTTTAACTTCATGTTCTTCCCGACTAATATTTTCTGCTGAAATATGATAGAATGGAATCTCAAAATGCTCGCATAGTGGGCGTAAGCTATTGTAATTCGAAATTATTCCTACGATATTAGCATCAAGCAATCCCTCTTGGTAGCGAATCAAAATATCACCTAAAACGTGAGCTTCTTTAGTCGCCATCAAAACAATATTTTTTTTGCGGGGGAGTTTTATAACAATATTAGTTTCAGATGGTAGTTCACGACATAGTTCGTCACCTAGTTGTTTAGCGTCAATTGCACCTGCTACAACCGTGCGCATAAAAAATAAATTATGTTCTTTATCGACAAATTCGTGATTGGCGATAATATTTAAATTATTTTCATAAAACACCTTGGCTGATTTATACACCAACCCAGCACGATCTTGTGCTTGAATTAAAATACGGTATTGATTCATTTTTTGTCCTATTCGAATCAGTTTGAGTATAGATATGGTAGTTATTGATTGAGCATTATTGCATCCGGTCAATGTATGCTTTAACTGCCATAGCATCAACTAAACGTCCACTTTTTGAACTATTGAGGAAAACCATCGCAATTGGACGATTATCAACCATGGCGTACAAAACTAAGCAATGCCCAGCTTCATTAATAAAGCCAGTTTTGGAAACCTCAATTTGAAATCTACTTGTACGAACTAACGCATCACTATTTAAATAATGATGCGTATAACGTGAGCTTAGCATTACATCTGCACCTTTAGTGGTCGTATCTTCACGGATTAATTCGTAACCATAAGCAGCTTTGACCATTTTAGCCAAATCTATTGCAGTAGATTTATTTTGTGCCGTTAGTCCGGTTGGATCAAAAAATTGGGTATTAGTCATTCCTAATGCTTTAGCTTTGGCATTCATCCGACGAATGAATTCATTTATTCCACCTGGGTAAGCAGTGCGGGCAATGGCAAAAGCTGCGCGATTTTCTGATGACATCAGTGCTAATAGCAATAAATCACGACGGCGTAATTGCATTCCAACTTTTAGCCTTGAATATGTATTGCGTAGATGATCAACATCATCTTCACTGATTGCAATATACTCATCCAAGTCATCCCCAGAATCAAGCATTACCATTGCAGTCATAAGCTTAGTAATTGATGCAATTGGTAGTTGAGCATTAGGGTTTTTACTAACTAATACTTCTCCGCTAGAGACATCCATTGCATATCCAGAATAGGAGTACAACCTTGGTTGTCGATTGCTGGTAGCTACAGGTTGGCTACTATTGGAGTTTGACGCTGTTGCAGCTTTGGCTTTCGTTTTATGATGTTTTTTTGTTTTTTTTGTTGTTTTCTTACTCGGTGGATTTTGTGGCGTTGCGGCATCCAAAATCGGATCAACCGAATTTGAGCTTGAAGAATTAGCGGCACTTGCGATGCTAATCGCGCTACATAAAATAATACTTAAGAGTTTTTTCATATTAATAAATAATCAATCTATATTATTGGGTTATACAAAAAGGCAGCTATGTTGTAGTGCAGTGCACAAACAGACGTGATTTTAATATGAATTGACCCTACAGAGTAAAAAAACTACATTAATCTTGAATATTATTATATACTTGCTAGTTAAAATATGAATCATATTGAATAAAGGATAGTGAATCATGCCAGAAAATACGCTAGTTACGATTCGTGATTGGTTACGTTATGCAGTGTCTCAGTTTAAGAAAAACAACCTATATTTTGGGCACGGTACTACCAATGCTTATGATGAAGCAGTTTGTTTGATTTTACAATCGTTGAACTTACCGATTGATCAACTTGAGCCATATTTGGAGGCTAAATTACTCACAGATGAAAAAGCCTTGTTGCTAGATAGAATTAAAGAACGAATTGAAAAAAGAATTCCTCTGGCGTACATTACTCATGAAGCTTGGTTGCAGGGTTACAGTTTTTATGTTGATCCACGAGTTATTATTCCGCGTTCGTTTATTGCGGAAATTGTGTTAAATGACCAGTTAGTGCCGTGGGTTGAACATCCTGAATTAGTTCATTGTGCGCTTGATTTGTGCACCGGCAATGGTTCTTTAGCAACGATAGTAGCTGACTATTTTTATGATGCAGAAGTTGTGGCAAGCGATATTTCTGATGATGCTCTTAGTGTTGCAGAAATCAATTTAAAACGCAATCACTTAGATGATAGAGTAGAGCTGCTTAAGTCTGACTTATTTAAAAGCTTAGGTGATTATTTAGGTGCATTTGATTTAATTGTAACTAATCCGCCATATGTTGATGATCGTAGGATGGCGGCGTTAGCACCGGAATACAAATATGAGCCATCATTGGCACTTTCTGGCGGTGGTGGAGGTTTGGATTTAGTTGACAAAATCTTACGCCAGGCTAAACATTATTTAAGTGATGTCGGTATTTTGGTGCTTGAAATGGGTGATAATCGACATGAATTGGAAGACATGTATCCAGATTTGAACTTTAACTGGATGGAAACTTTGAGCGGTGATGGTTTTGTTTTTGTCTTAACTAGAGCTGATTTAGAAGATTATTTTGACTAACAACCAGATTATTCATCTTCTGAAAGTTATAATTGAGGAGATAGCATGAAACAATATGATTTGTTTATTTTTGATTGGGATGGTACGCTAATGAATACCACTCAAACAATTGTTGATGCAACTACACACGCCTGTCGAGCTTTAAATTTAACAGTAGTGAGCGATGACGACGCCAAGTCGATTATTGGTAAAAGCTTTGTCGAAGTAGTTAGCGATATTGTCCCGGAGCTGCGTGGCAACCCCGAATTACTGCAACGCTTCACCGCAGTTTATGAGCGTTATTTAAATGATCATACTCTAGATAATCCACTATTTAGTCATGTTAAAGAGTTATTGGATAAATTAACTGCGGATGGTAAATTATTGGCAGTAGCGACTGGTCGTAGCAGGGTAATGTTGGATGATATTCTTAAAGGCACTGGTTTTGGGCATTATTTTATGCTTACTAAAACGGCATGTGAGTGCTTTTCAAAACCTCATCCGCAAATGATCGAAGAGATTTTGGATATTACCATGGTTGATAAATCTAAAGCCATAATGATTGGTGATACCTCGCATGATATTCATATGGCACATAATGCGGGTATTGATGCGGTTGGTGTTTGCCACGGTGCGCAAGCTCGTAATGAACTAGTTGTATGTAAGCCAAAATATTTGTTAAACGACATTACTGAGCTTTATAATTTTTACACGGAAGCGTAATTCATGGCAAAAATTGCAGTAATTTTGCATGAGCCGGATATTCCGCAAAATAGTGGTAATATTATTCGCTTGTGTGCCAATACAGGAGCCGAGCTTCATTTAGTAAAACCTTTGGGGTGGGGTGAACTTAACGATAAAAAACTACGCCGCGCAGGTTTGGACTATCATGAGTTTGCTAGTGTTGTGGTACATGAAAACTGGGATGCTTGTCGCCAATATTTTGGTGGTCGTCAGATATGGGCGATTGAAACTAGTGGTGAAAAATTTTACCATCAGGTGCAGTATTCTACAGATTGTGTACTTTTATTTGGTTCAGAAACTCGTGGTTTGCCAGATTCAATCTTAAAAGAGATAGGAATTGAGCAAGTGTTGCGATTACCGATGTTGCCAACTCAGCGCAGTTTAAACTTGTCTAATTCAGTTGCGATTGCTGTTTATGAAGTGTGGCGACAACAGGAGTTTAATGGTGGGGTTTAACTGTTATCATAAATAATAAAAATAAAGAGTAAGTAACAGTTATTTCAATGTTCAAAATGGGGAACAAAATTAATGGCTAGAAAAAGCTTAATTTTTTTGACTAGTTTATTATTGCTTTGGGGGGTACCAGAGATGGGATTTGCCAAAACTTCAGCTTCTGCTGGTAAAATAAAAGCACATAGTAAAAGCAAACATAATAAGAAAAGTGGGCATAGGAAATCCAAAATAAAATCTAAGGCGCATAGCAGTGATTATATGGATGGAGTTGCCAGTTATTATGCTTCAAGATTTGCAGGACGTAAGACAAGTAGTGGTAAGCGGTTGGATATGGAAGACTTTAGTGCTGCACATCCTACTTTAGCGATGGGGACTAAATTAAAAGTTACTAACGTTAATAATGGTAGATCTGTATACGTAGTTGTGAATGATCGAATGCCAAAACGCAGTGGGCATGTAATTGACTTGACGATAGCTGGGGCTAAACAAATTGGAATCTATGGTGGTATTGGTCATGTTCAGCTTGAAAAGTTGAGTGAAAGTACATTTAATTATCAATTAAGCAAAGAATTAGATGGCGCATACCTAAGCCATGAGGTTGCTACCTTAGAAAGCGGACCTGCGATAGAAAATAATAAATCTAACGTATTGGAATCTGATTACCAAGCTAAGATGATACATCGGGGAAATTTATAATATGACGAATGAGTTAAAAATAGTATTTGCTGGGACTCCAGAAATCGCACGACTAACGCTGGAGAATATTTTAAAACATCAGTTTAATGTTGGTTTGGTACTGACTCAGCCAGATCGTCCGGCTGGGCGGGGGATGAAACTAACTCCATCACCAGTTAAACTTTTGGCACTGGAACATGAGGTTGAAGTTTTTCAACCACTTAGTTTTAAAAACAATCCTGACGCAATACAAAAGATTCGTGATTTTGCACCAGATATTATGGTAGTAGTTGCCTATGGTTTGATTTTGCCCGCCGAGCTACTGGCTATTCCACGTTTGGGATGTGTTAATATCCACGTGTCATTATTACCGCGTTGGCGCGGTGCTGCGCCAATTCAGCGCACAGTACTGGCTGGTGATAAATTTAGCGGTGTAACGATTATGCAAATGGATACTGGTCTGGATACTGGTGCGGCTTTGTTGACTGAGCAGGTTGCAATTAGTGATGATGATACCTCTGGTAGTTTGCATGATAAATTGGCGCTGCTTGGTGCGACGAAAATAGTTGAGTATTTAGCTAATCCTGCGGCATATTCTCCCAAAATACAAAGTGAAGATGGCATTAGCTATGCCACTAAACTTAGTAAAGAAGAAGCTCTGATTGATTGGTCTGAATCTGCAGAGTTGATTGTTCGCAAGATTCGTGGTTATAATCCATTTCCTGGGAGCTATAGTTACCTGAATGGTCAATTACATAAATTCTGGCAAGCTCACATAGTCCAAGGTATTCAAAGTAAGGCACTAAGTGGTACAATTACGCATGCTTCAGATGATAAATTTTGGATCGCTTGTGGTGATGGCTCAGTAATTGGTATAAATGAGATACAGGAAGCTGGGGCTAGGCGTAAAACTAGCGCTCAATATCTGCAAGGAAAGTCAAATCTAGTTGGGCAACGATTTTTGATGAGTAATTAAAATGAATAATCAAGTAAAAACTTACGCCTTAATGGCAGCAATTGTTGCATTGTTTGTGCTAATTGGTGGATTGATCGGTGGTAAGGGTGGAATGTTGATGGCATTACTTTTTGGTGGTGCACTTAATTTCTTTGCCTACTGGAATTCAGCTGACATGGTGTTAAGAATGTATCAAGCACAAGAAGTTGGGCCACATAATGCGCCTGATCTGTACCAAATGATTGCAGAACTTGCAGTGCGTGCTAATTTGCCAATGCCTAAAGTATATGTAATCAATGAAGAACAACCCAATGCTTTTGCCACTGGACGTAATCCAGAAAATGCTGCCGTTGCTTTTACCACTGGTATTATGCGGGCTTTAAATTACTCTGAATTACGTGGAGTAGCAGCACATGAATTATCACACGTTAATCATCGCGATATTTTACTGTCTACAATTTCTGCAACTGTAGCTGGTGCGATTTCAGCGATAGCAAGTATGGCAATGTGGTTTGGTGTGCGCGATGAAAATGGTAACCGGAATTGGTTGGCGGGTTTGCTAATTGGGATTTTTGCACCAATGGCGGCTGCGGTGATTCAAATGGCTATTTCGCGTTCACGTGAGTATTTGGCTGATCAAGGTGCTGCAGAATTAACTAATGAACCGTTAGCTTTAGCATCAGCATTACATAAAATTGAAAATATTGCGCGCGGGGTGCCGTTGCAAACCGCTGAAGATCATCCAGCTACTGCGCAGATGATGATTATTAACCCATTGGCGGGGATTGGTAGTGATAATTTATTTGCTACTCATCCAAGTACGGGCAATCGAATTTTACGTTTAGAAGAGATGGCTAGACAAATGGGGCAGCTTTAGAAATATAGACTTTTAAAGAAAGAATACAAGTGAAAAGTAAAATGATTACAAGATTGGCAAGCATAACGCTAGTTGCGGGAGTCTTAAATGGTTGTACTGCTTTAGTAGTTGGTGGTGTTGCAGCGGGTGCTACAACTGGTGCTGCAGTAGCAGCAGATCCCCGCAGTGGTGATGGTGTGTTTGATGATCAAAGCCTGCGTGGAAAAGTAAAAGATACGATTAATGCTGCGGTTCCTGGTAATAACGTTGAAGTTACTAGCTATAACAGAAATATTTTGCTGACTGGACAAGTGATTAGTCCTACCAACAAGGTAAAAGCTGAAAGTATGGCACGTCAGGTTGCTGGGGTGCAGAAAATTTATAATTATATTGAAGTTGGCGCAAATGAAACTGCCAGCCAGTCAAGTAAAGATGCATATTTGACTTCAGCTGTTAAGTCTAATATGGTCTTTTCTAAAGGTGTAAGCACGAATGATGTGAAGGTAGTTACTAGTAATGGAGTGGTTTATTTAATGGGTATAATTGATCCGTATCAGGCCAAAAAAACTACCAAAGCTGCAGGCGAGATTGATGGGGTGAAGAAAGTGGTTACCCTGTTTGAGTATGTAAGCGAAGATAAATAATGAGAGGAAATATGAGTAAAACCTTAAATCTTTTAGCTGCTTGTGTAGCAGTCGGATTTTTAAATAGCTGTGCCGTAGTTGCAGTTGGTGCAGTTGGAGCCGCGGCTGCAACTGGAGCTGCAGTTGGAACTGATCCACGTAGTGGTGGAGCGTTAGTTGATGATAACTCCATCCAGTCTAAGCTATCAGGTAAATATGGAAATTCAGATAACTTCCCAGATAGTAATATTTATGTCGATGTATTTAATAAATCAGTGTTACTTACTGGACAGGTCAAAGATGATGCACAAAAACAATTTGCTGAGAATATTGCTCGTGGCTATCCCGGTGTAATTAAAATTTATGATTATCTAAATGTCCGTCTCCCTTCGTCAATGGGTTCACGAAGTACAGATTCAATGATTACTACTCAGTTGAAAACACAGCTTTTGACAGCCAGTGGTGTACCAAGTAATAGCATAAAAGTTGTGACTACTGAAACCGTTATTTATATGATGGGTATGGTTACGCCAGCGGAAGCTGAATCAGCCGCTAATGTTGCCGCTAAAGTCGGTGGTGCTAGTAAAGTTGTTACACTATTTGACTACAAAAGTAATAAATAATTAGGTCCTTATGACTAGCTCAAAAGTAATCGGCAATGCTGCAGAAGATTTAGCCGCAGAGCATTTGATTTCGCAAGGGCTAAAATTAGTTCAGCGTAATTTTTACTCGCGTTTTGGCGAACTTGATTTGATTATGCGCGATCAGGATAGCTTTGTCTTCGTCGAGGTAAAGCAGCGTCGCGCGGGTATTAATCATGCAATAGAGAGCATTACTCCTGCTAAACAGCGTAAAATGGTCAAAACAGCACAATTTTATTTACTAAAACTTGGTCGTGATGTTAATTGTCGGTTTGATGCGGTAGTTATTGACGAGTTAGGGCAGATTGAGTGGCTTAAAAATATTATTATTTTATGAATGATGAGAGGCTTTGATGAATATTTTAGAATTAGTAAAACAGAACTTTGTCCAAAGTATTGAAACCAAGCAGAATGCACAAGCTGCCTTAGCTGAACCAATTACGCAAGCAATAGAATTAATAGTTGCGACTTTTAAAGCTGGACATAAAATGTTAGTTTGTGGTAACGGTGGTTCTGCTGCCGATGCCCAGCATTTTGCGGCTGAGTTTACTGGTCGGTACGAAATGGAGCGCACCCCGCTACCTGTAGTTGCATTAACGACTGATACTTCTGCGCTCACGGCAATTGGTAATGACTATGGTTTTGATGTGGTTTTTTCCAAGCAAGTTGAGGCGCTAGGGCAAGCCGGCGACATTTTATACGCTATTTCGACTTCTGGTAATTCGGCAAATGTAATTAAAGCGATGGAAGTTGCTGCATCGCGTGGAATGAATATCATTATTATGGTTGGACGTGATGGTGGTAAGATGGCAAAATTACTATCTGACTCAGATGTTAATCTGTGTGTACCCGCAGAACGAACAGCGCGGATTCAGGAAGTTCATCTTTTGACTTTGCATACTATTTGTGACGGTGTTGACACAATGATGTTTAAATGAAGTAGACAGATTATAATAAAATTACACTCTGTTTGAGTTTATCTTTGGAAAGTAATCATTATGTGGACATATTCCCGTATCGTTGGCTGCTTGGTCGCAGTTTTTTTTATCGCTAGCTGTAGTAAATCGCAATCTTCTAATGCTGAGCCTACAAATACAGCAGCGGCAAATACGCAAGTTGGTAGCACTGATGCGAATACTTTCCGTGTGGATATTTGTGCCGAAATTCCAACTTTTGATCCGGTAATGGCTGAGGATTGGTATACTTATCGAGTGATTAATGATCTTTATGCTGGTTTGGTGGATTTTGATCAGGCTAATCGTCCGATACCTGGTATGGCAGGTAGCTGGGAAATTAGTTCTGATGGTTTAACCTATACTTTCCACTTACGCCCAAATCTAAAATTTTCTAATGGTACACCAATCACGGCAAGTGATTTTGTTTACTCGTGGCAACGTTTGGTTAATCCAGCGACTGGATCAGCTTATGCATTTTTGCTTAAAGATGTAGTAAACGCACCTGAAATTATTGATGGCAAAAGTGCTGCAAGTAATTTAGGAGTATCTGCGCCAGATGATAAAACTTTTATAGTCAAACTAATTCATCCAACCAATGCTTTTTTGTCTTATATTACAACACCGAATGTGTTTGTCGTTTCAAAAGCGGTAATTGAAAAATATGGTGAGTCTTGGACTCAACCACAGAATATAGTTACTTCTGGTGCATATATTTTGAAAGAACATGTAATGAATGGTTATATTCTGGCAACTAAAAATCCAGAGTATTATGCTGCAAATGATGTCAAAATTGCCAATGTTAAATATTTTCCATTTGTTGATGGGAATGCTTCAATCTCTAATTATAAAACTGGTGCGCTAGATGCTACTTGTCAGACCGTACCAATTGATCAATATAAAAAATTAAGCGTTGATTATCCTAAAGAACTGCATACATTTAAATGGGAGCGAATTGAGTTTCTTAACTTGAATATGCAATCAGCTAAATATGCTAAAAATCCCAAATTGCGTCAGGCGCTAACCTTGGCAATTGACCGTAAAAACTTGGCTGACTTAGTGCTAGGTGCTGGGCAGACTCCTCTTTATTCAGTGGTGACGCCTACTATTGAAAATGGTAAATATGCGGATATCCATTATGCATGGAGTGATTGGCCTAGAGATAAACAGATTGCGCTGGCTCGTGAACTGTACAAGGAAGCTGGTTATAGCAATGAACATCCTTTGACCGTGAGTTTAAAATATCAGACCAATGATCTAAGTAAAAAAGTTATGGTTGCAGTTATGTCTATGTGGCAGGATGTACTGGGAATTAAAGTTAATCTGGTTAATGAGGAACTAAAGGTTTTAACACCAGATTTAAAAAATGGTAACTATGATATCGCGCAAGGTCGCTGGGGAGCTGATTATAATTCAGTTACGACCTATACTCCGCTATTTATCTGTAATAATGGTAATAATCGTTCGCATTATTGTAATCCACTTTATGATGAGTTAATCGCAAAGGCTGAAGCAACGGCTGATTTAAGACAGCAAGAAAAGCTGTATAAACAGGCTTTACAACTTGTGCTTGACGATTACCCAGTTATTCCTTTGTTTGAACCAACACATCAACGTTTGGTAAATCCTCGTGTCAAAGGATATAATATTGATAGTAATTATCTGGACAATGTTCAAACCAAATGGTTTAACTTTGGTAGTAATTAAGCATAACAGTATAATAACGTTAAAGTTTATTACCGGCAGCTTGTGCATTTAACTATCTGAAAAGTATAATACAAGTGTGATTAACTAGTTATTTGAAACCCAAAATGGTATTAGAACTAGCTGTTAAATGTGATAACATACTTGTTTGCGTTAACCATAAGCTAATGGAAATTCCATTTAGTACAAATAAAGACAAAGAAATAAAATATAAGTTATGCGTTTGAATCTTTTTATCCGCCGCCCAATTTTAGCCACCGTAGTATCGTTGATTATCATGCTCTGCGGGGTTGTTGCCGTATTCAATTTACCGGTTAGCCAGTTTCCTAATATATCTCCGCCGTCAATTGCGATTAGCGCTGCTTATCCGGGTGCGAATGCCGAAACTGGAGCGAAAGTTGTTGCAGCTCAAATTGAGAATCAGATGAATGGTGTGTCAAATTTGATGTACATGGCAACTTCAACTTCATCGACGGGCTCGATTTCAATTACTTTGACCTATAACGTTGGAACTGATCTTAATTATGCAATTAATGAGGTTTTAAATCGCTTACAAGCTGCAATGCCGTTGTTGCCAAGCGTGGTACAGCGTATGGGTGTCACGGCACGTAAAAGTTCTCCAGATATGCTTTTAACTATCGCATATTATTCTGATCCATATATTAATCCATTATGGGTAAGTAACTATTTAAGTCGTACGGTTGAAAATGATTTACTGTTATTGCCTACGGTTGGGAATGTAGCCGTATTTGGAACTGGTACTTATGCAATGCGTATTTGGCTTGATCCTAATAAAATGCAGAAATTACAGGTTTCAGTAGACGATTTACAAAACGTAATCAATGATCAAAATGAAGAGTATATTGTTGGACGAACTAATGCGGTACCTGGCTCAAAAGAAGAAATGCTTACTTTAAATGTCCATGGTCAGCCGATGTATGACAGCGCTGATCAGTTTGCCAACATCATTATCCGCAATGACAAGAATGAAACGATACGAATTAAGGACATTGCCCGTGTTGAATTGGGCGCGAGTACATACAGTACAATTGGACAAATTAATTTCCGCGATGATAAAAACAAATTTAAACACTATCCGTGTAGCATTATGCAGGTGTTTTTAACTCCTGGAGCAAATCAGCTAGAAGCAAAGCAAGAAATATTAAATAAATTAGAAGAAGATTCCAAACGCTTTCCTTATGGGTTACATTATCGAATTACCATTGATAATTCACGCTTTGTTCAAGCATCCGTACACAATGTAGTCGAAACCCTTGAAATTGCGTTCGTACTTGTGGGTCTGGTTATTTTCCTTTTCTTGCAAAACTGGCGTGCCAGCTTAATCGCAATCTGTTCTATTCCTGTGTCTATTGTTGGTACGATGGCATGCTTATATGTATTTGGGTTCTCCCTTAATACTCTAAGTTTGTTTGCCTTGATTTTGGCAATCGGGATAGTCGTCGATGACTCGATTGTAATTGTTGAGAATATTGAGCGTTTACGTGAAACTCACCCAGAATTAAAACTCCGCCAAGTTATTGAAATGACGATGCAAGAAGTATTTGGAGCAATTGTTGCAATTGTTCTGGTGCTGAGTGTGGTGTTTATTCCTGTAATGGCATTGCAGGGGCTTAGTGGGATTATGTATCGCCAATTTGCGGTTACTATTGCCTGTGCTGTTGTTCTATCTGGAATAAGTGCATTGACTTTTACACCTGCAATCAGCCACTTAATTTTGAGAAAAACAGTAGAAAAGCCGAAATTTTTAGCTTGGTTTGATTATTTCTTTGAAAAATTAACTGAACTCTATGTGCGGATGGCGACTTATTTGGTTAATCGTAAGAAAACGGCACTATTGTTATGGGCAGTGGTAGTAATTTCTATGGTTGCGATGTTTAAATCTATTTCGATGGGATTTGTGCCAAATGAAGACCAAGGTTTATTATTTGCGACAATTAACTTGCCATCTGCTAGTGGATTAGCTGAAACTAAGGCTAAAGTGGATAAAATCGTTGAGAAATTAACCAAGAATTCAGCGATTGATTCTGTGGTTAGTGTCTCTGGCTATGATTTTCTTGATTCTGGTAATCAAAAGACTTATGCGGCATCGTTCTTTATCGTGCTTAAAGATTGGGATTTGCGGACTAAGCCCGGTAGTTCTGCCGATGATGTGATTAAACAGATTAATATGATGGGTAATGGGATTTCTGGGGCAGTTGTACGTGCCTTTAATCAGCCGCCAATGCGTGGACTTAGCACGACTGGTGGGGTTGAGTTTTATGTCGAAGATCGCGTAGTTGGTGACCCGCATAAGCTACAGGAAATTTGTGAGCAATTGATGAAGCGCTTCAAGACCCATAAAGAAGTTGCGCTTTCTTTCCAAACCTTGGATACCAATGTAGCAGAAATTAGTATTTTGCCGGATATAGATCGTGCGAAGATGTATGGTGTTGACCTAAATGGGTTATACAACGCTATTCAAACTATTTACAGTAATAATAACGTTAACTATGCCTATATTATGCAGGATTTAGTCTGGGTTATCATGCAGGCTGATTATCGGTTTCGAGCAACGATTGGCAATTTGGACAATGTGTTTGTCCACTCAAGCAATGGAACAATGGTTCCGATTAATAGTTTGGTTAATGTAACTAATGGACGCGATGCGCAGGTAATCCAACGTTTTAATGACTATATTGCTTCTAAAATTGTGGTTAATCCAGCACCTGGTTATTCTGCTGGGGACGTGATGAATGTTATTCAGCAAGAGATCGCTACCTTACCTAAAGGTTATGATTATGATTGGTATGGTACAAGTTATATGCAGCGTCAATCTCAATCAACTTCGGGAGTTGCTTTTATATTCTCGATAATTATGATTTATTTGGTACTTGCCGCGCTTTATGAGATGTGGAGTTTGCCATTTGTGGTTTTACTGGGGATTCCATGTGCATTATTTGGTTCGGCGGTAATTTTACTTTTGAGTGGTAAGACCAATGATCTTTACTTCCAAATTAGTCTAATCGCATTAATGGGCTTGTCAGCGAAAAACATTATTCTCTTGGTTGAGTTTGCTTTGCAGCATTTTAAAGCCGGGCATAGTGCAGAGGATAGTGCCATTTATTCATTACGTCTGCGGTTTAGGCCAATTGTAATGACTTCGGTTACGTTTATTTTCGGTACATTACCACTAGTGTTTGCTAGTGGCGCAGGGGCTAATGCACAGCATTCAGTCGGTTTAGGAATTATTGGTGGTATTCTTGGTTCAGTCTTTATTGGGACTTTATTAACTCCAACGTTTTTTGCAATGGTTATGAAGCGGAGAAAAAATTAATGTTACGTTTTTTTATTAATAATCCGGTTTTTTCATCGGTAATTTCGATTATTATTGTACTTTGCGGTCTGGTAGCAATTGTTAATCTACCATTAGCGGAGTATCCGAATATTGCCCCACCAACAATTACAATTAGTGCTCACTATCCAGGTGCTAACTCAGAAACAGTGCAAAAGACAATTGCATCGCCGATTGAAGATCAGGTAAATGGTGCTAATGGCATGATTTATATGAATTCAGTAATGTCTGGTAATGGTGATTATAATCTTGTGGTAACTTTTGCAACGGGAACTAACTTAAATGCCGTGATCGGGGATGTATTAAATCGCTTAAATACTGCCTTACCAATGTTACCAACAGTAGTACAAAACCTTGGTGTAACCATGCGCAAAAGCTCGCAGAATTTGCTGATGTCATTGTCAATGCAGGGTGATGGACGAATTGATCCGATTTATTTGAGTAACTATGCCTATCGTGCGGTTTATACTGAATTAGTACGTGTAAAAGGTGTTGGTGATGTTGAGATGGTTGGTGCGCGTACCTACTCTATGCGAATTTGGTTAGAGCCTGACAAATTAGCTAAATTAGGTCTCACTTTGAATGATGTTGAAAACGCAATTAACGAGCAAAACGTTCAGGTTGCAGTAGGACAAGTTGCAACTCCACCAACTGATGGGCGAAGTCTGATGGCAATTAATCTGGTCGGTCAGAGCTACTATAGTGATCCGAAACAATTTGAGAATATTGTAATTAAAGCTCAAGGTGTACAATATATTAGGCTAAAAGATGTTGCGCGAGTGGAGCTGGGTGCATTTAGTTATGATACAATTAATAAGTTAAACCATGATTCAACTATTGGGTTACAGATTTATTTAGATCCAAGTGCTAATCAATTAGCAGCACATACTGCGATTTTGCAAACAATGGAGAAATTATCACGTCAATTCCCAGATGGAATGACTTATAAAGTTTCATTTGATAATACTAAATTTATTAAAAAAGCACTAAGTAATGTGGCAGATACATTGCGTGATGCCTGTATCCTTGTGGTATTGGTAGTATTCATATTCTTACAAAAATGGCGCGCAACTATCATTCCGATTTTAACGATTCCAGTTGCGGTAATCGGTACTTTCGGTGGGATGTATGCTTTAGGTTTTAGTATTAATAATCTAACTTTATTTGGACTAATTCTCTCCATCGGGATTGTCGTCGATGACTCAATCGTCGTGATCGAGAATGTCGAGCGGATTATGGAACAGCAAAAATGCAGTGCCAAACAAGCAAGTATTAAATCAATGGAAGAAGTTGCAAGTGCATTGATCGCTATTGTCTTGGTTCTTTGCTGCGCATTTATTCCTTCCGCATTTTTGGGTGGATTAACCGGGATTTTATATCAGCAGTTTGCGGTAACTATTGCAATTTCTGTGGTTTTATCGGGGATTGTCGCATTGACGTTAACTCCTGCATTGTGTGCCATCTTCTTAAAAGATTCTACCCATCAAACGCATCAATTTAAGATTTTTGTTAAGTTTAATCAGTTATTTGATAAATTTACTAATCTTTATATCCATGCCGTAACCTTCTTATTAAAATGGCGCAAGACATTTATTGGCGTATTTATTGGTGTTTTAATGTTAACTGGTTTGATTTATGCCATTTTACCAGTGGGATTTATTCCTAATGAAGATAAGGGATTCTTTACAACTCAAGTTACTTTGCCAAATAATGCTTCAGTGGAACGTACCAATAAGGTAGTTGATCGTTATATTACGCATTTGCTTGGCGATAAGAAAAATGTTGATAATACAATCAGTTTAATTGGGATTGATGAATTGCATGCCGGTTCAATTAAAACCAATGTGGCAACGGTTACTACTGATTTGGTTGATTGGGATGAGCGTAAAGCCGATGTTACTCAATTGATTGACGAGGCTAATAAATATGGTAGTACTGAAAAAGATGCTCGTTTTATCGCCTATAATCAACCCGCAATTGATGGGTTGAGTAATACCAATGGTATTGAGATGTACATTCAGGATAAAGTAAACGGTGATTATTACGCGCTAGATAAGTACGCGCGGGCGATTACTGATGAATTAAATAAAAATCCGGATGTTTCACGTAGTTACTATATTTTTAATCCGTATAATCAAGCTTACAGCGTAATAGTTGATGTTAATCGGGCAAAATTCTATGGTTTACAGGTGATGGATATATACAATACATTAGAAGCCAATTATGGACCTGATTTGGTTAATTACTTCTATCGCATGGGTGATCTATTCTGGGTAACTATCCAGGGTGATTATCAATACCGAAACTCGCCTGAGAAATTGGATAATTTGTGGGTGCGTAATGCTGATGAAAGTATGGTACCTGTCAATTCTTTAGTGACTACCTCGATGACAACTTCACCAGATGTGATTGAGCGCTTTAATGATTACTTGGCAACTAAGATTGTGGTTGAGCCTAAAAATGGTATAACTGTAACGCAGATTATGCAAGACATGGCACAAGCTGCAGATAAAATTTTACCTAAAGAATACAGCCACACTTGGTATGGTGTAAGTTATCAGCAAGATAGTGGTGGCGGAACATCTGCCTTTGCCTTTGCTTTTGGTATGGTAATGATATTCTTGGTACTAGCTGGACAATTTGAGATGTGGCGCTTGCCGTTGGTGGTGATTATGGCGATTCCATTTGCTTTGTTTGGTGCGGGTGCAATTTTGTTTATGCGTGGCTTAGATAATGACTTGTACTTCCAGATTAGTCTGATTACGCTCTTGGGGCTCTCCGCCAAGAATTCGATTTTGATTACCGAGTTTGCGATTGAACATTGGCGTGAGGGAATGTCTACGGTTGATGCCGCATTAATTGCTGCTAAGCAACGGTTTAGACCAATTATTATGACCTCACTAGCATTTATCTTGGGTGCATTGCCATTGGCGATTGCTCATGGTGCAAACTCAAATGCAGAGCATTCGGTAGGTACCGGGATTATTGGTGGGATGCTTGGCTCTACTTTGATTTCAATTATCTTTGTGCCACTGTTCTTTGTGGTGATTATGGGTAAGAAAACACATATCAAGGATGATGAGGAATAATTATCTCAAAAAATAGAAAAGGGGTGCTATTTATACGCACCTCTTTTTTTGTAAATAAATGTTTGATAGCCAATATAGATTCTACAGCTATGGCTTTATTTTAAATTGTTTAGATTGTTACTTGTGTTGCTAAAAGCTTCGCTTTAATGGCTAAAATGTTCATTGATATTGTTGTGTGTGAAGTGGTGTACCATTATATTGTCTCTGATTTGCATCTTAGCTAGATAACTCATGAGCCTAACACTGATTACTTTATTGTATAATATCGGGATAAATTTTTTGTTAGAATAATAAATATGCATAAAAAAAATAGAGTTTTGGGTTTTACAATTATTGAATTAATGATTGCGGTTGCTATTATTGGAATTCTCTCGGCATTAGCGGTACCTGCTTATCAAAATTATACAATTCGCGCTAAAGTTACCGAAGGTCTTGCGTATATGAGTCAATATAAAACTGATGTAATGGAATATTATGCATCTCAGGGACATTTCCCAGATTCAGTTGCAAATTTAACCAGTAATAATGATTCTTCAACGTATGTTGAAAGTATTGAAATTCATGGCGGCGGTTTAATTTATTTGAAGTTTAGAAGTATAGCAACTTATCCGACCAATCTTTTGTTTATGAAGCCCTCGGTAACAGAAAGCGGAAGCATGACGTGGATATGTGCGAATAAATTAAATAATACTACGAGTTTGGCGGATGAATATGTGCCATCAAATTGTCGTAATAATATTCCGTTTACCTTTTCTCAAGGTGGTTATAATTTTAATACGATAATTCCTTCTGTTGGTAGTAGTGTTGCGATGATTTTAAATCCAGATAATAACTCTTTTGAACCAATTGGGAACTATAATGGACTTCCTAGTTCTACAGGGCAATGCAGTGGAAATGAATTATCCTTAAGCGATGGAACTTATCAAAGTAATAATAGCTATGGTAGTGGTGCTCCTAATAGTAATGCAAACTGTAGTACTTATCCGAAAAATGAAAATAAGACTGTTACTGTATCTTATTATAGTAATACTTGTAACGATTCAAGTACGCCACATTACAATGCTTCAGGTGTATTGACATCAACAACGCATACTCATACTTGCACACCATGTGTTTTGGATCATACGGCACAAGAAGATAAACCCGGAACTTCTACTTACACAGGGGGTAATTCTACTGGTTTATGTCAGAATGGATCTAGCTACTCACCTGCATGCGACGGTGGGTCATTTTCATCTTTTTCTCCGTCTAGTTCAACAAATATTTACAATTGTGGTAATAGTTCTACCACTATTACAACGCCATAATATTGTCTAGTGAGCTTTTGAGTAGTAAAAACGCTGCGACCATAAAAACTTGAGGAGCTTTTTATATGGACTATGTCTTAACGCTTGAAAGGCAGAGAGCGTATTTTGATAGTGGAGTTACTCACGATTTAAAATTTAGATTACAGCAACTATCACAATTAAAGTGCGCTATCCAGAAATATGAAACAGAATTATATAATGCATTATTTGCTGATCTGGGTAAGTCAGAATTTGAAAGTTATAGTAGTGAAATAGGGCTTGCATATCGCGAAATTGACTATATGCAACAAAATCTCAACAAGTTAGTTCGTCAGAAAAAAATCAAATCGCCGCTAAGTATTTTTTACTCGCAAAGTTTAATTATTAAAGTCCCATTAGGTTGTGTGCTAATCATTGCGCCATGGAATTACCCATTTCAGCTTTTGATCGCTCCTCTCATTGGGGCAATTGCCGCGGGTAATTGTATCATCGTTAAACCTTCGGAAATAAGCAGTAACACTAGCGACGTCATCTGTCGAATGCTGCGTGAGTTTTTTGCAGAAGAATATATTCTCGTTGCTGAAGGAGATGGTGGTCAGGTTGTGCCAGAGTTAATTGCGCAAGGTAGTTTTAATCATGTCTTTTTTACAGGCTCAACTGCAGTTGGGCGACAAATTGCATTGCAATGTGCGCAAAAATTAATTCCATATACCTTAGAACTCGGTGGTAAATCTCCAGCGATTATAGATAAAAGTGCAAACTTAAAGATTGCTGCCAAACGTTTAATCTGGGGTAAGTTGTTTAATTGTGGGCAAACCTGCATTGCACCAGATTATTCTTTGGTTCATAGCGATATTTATACTGAGTTTACTCACGAACTACTGATAGCAGCAAAAGAGCTAGGTGGCGATAATTTTGAGCAGCTTGGCAAAATAATTAATCAACGTCAATTTGAGCGCTTGGTAAGTTATTTGGAGCTAGGGGATATAATTTTTGGTGGAGTTTGCGATAGTGCCGCGCTGAAAATAAGTCTTACTTTACTTGAAAATCCACCCTTAGATTCGCCATTAATGAACGAAGAAATTTTTGGTCCAATTCTTCCATTAGCTAAATATCATAATGACAATGAGTTGTTTACAATTCTTAAAGCTAATCGTTATCCATTAGCTCTATATCTCTTTAGTAATGATGAACAGCTAAATCAAAAGATTACTCATGAGATCGAGTCTGGTGCAGTAGGTATTAATAATTGTCTTTATCATTTTATTAACCATAATTTGCCATTTGGTGGAATAATGTCTAGCGGTAATGGTTGTTATCATGGGAAATATAGCTTTGAAGTATTTACACATTCTAAGTCAGTGGTTAAGAGTAGCAGTTTCCCTGATTTAGCAGCAAAATATCCTCCATATACTAAATTGAAATTAAAACTTCTAAAATTTCTTGGTTAGACTTATATTATGCTATCATGACGTTATTAAGTTATGATAAATTGGAGCTACTCAACGATGAATAAAAACGATTTACGCAAGTTAATACGTAGTAAACGTGCACAAATTAGCCATGCAGATGCGGTGCTGGCTGGTGATAAATTGTTGGAGGTATTGAAGCCATTATTGACAATTGCAGAAAATATTGCTATTTATCATGCATCTGGTAGTGAACTTAATTTAGATCCAGTAATTCGCAATTGCATGGCAAGTGGTAAAAACATATTTACACCAATCGCGACACGTAGTACTAAAATTATGCGCTTTGAACAGATTTTTGATAATACCTCACGAGACATCTTCTATCCAGAAGATTATGAGTTAGTATCTGAATTAAAATGGTATAATTTAGACCTTGTGTTGCTACCTTTAGTAGCTGTTGATATTCACGGTTATCGTCTTGGTCAGGGTGGTGGATATTACGATAGCACTTTTGCTGGACGCAAAGAGGCGCCATTATTGTGTGGCATTGGTTATGATCAGCAATTAATAACTCAAATTCCATGTGAAGAATGGGATTTACGTTTGGATTATTTCGCCTCAGAGTGTCAACTATTAAAATTTACATAAATACGGAAGATAAGATGCAGTTTATTGATTTAAAGAAACAATATCAGTTAATTAAAGATGATGTCCTGAATGAGATTAATCAAGTTCTGGATTCTGGGCAATATATCATGGGCGATAAAGTCCCTCAGTTGGAGCAGGTGCTTAGTGTCTACACTGGTAGCAAGCATTGTATTGGGGTCTGTGATGGAACTAAGGCCTTATTAATTGCTTTGATGGCATTAGATATTAAAGCTGGGGACGAAGTTATTGTACCTGCATTTACCTTTATTGCTACAGCATCAATGGTTGCGCTATTAGGCGCAGTTCCTGTATTTGTTGATGTTGATGCGAAAACTTATAATCTTGATCCAAACAAGCTCGAAGCTGCCATCAGTGCGAAAACAAAAGCAATTATTCCTGTGAGTTTGTATGGCCAATGTGCTGATTATGATGCGATTAATGCTATTGCGAGTAAACATAATTTGGCAGTGATTGAAGATGGTGCGCAAAGTTTTGGTGCTACTTACCAAGGTAAACAATCTTGCAATCTGACTACAATTGCAACTACCAGCTTTTTCCCATCTAAGCCACTTGGCTGCTATGGTGATGGTGGCGCAATTTTTACTAATAACGATGAGTTAGCGCAAAAAATTCGTTGGATACGAGTACATGGGCAAGACAAGCGCTATCATCATGCTGTGCTTGGGCTTAATGGTAGGCTAGACACTTTACAGGCTGGAATTTTGTTGGCAAAAATGCGAGTTTTTGCTCATGAGGTTAAATTGCGCGAACAGATTGCTGCGCGTTACGATGAGTTGTTTAAAGATTCTAACTGTGTAACGCCATTTATTGCCGCCGGTAATACGTCAGTTTATGCCCAATATACACTAATGGTTGATGATCGCGATGGTTTGATTAAACATCTAAATAATGCCAAAATTCCAACTGCAGTTCATTATCCGATTCCACTGCATAAGCAACCTATATTTACACATAATTATCATGGACAAGATTTATCCGTATCAGAAAGGACTGCCGCTAAAGTAGTCAGTCTTCCTATGCATCCTTATCTAGACCATGCGGCACAGGATCGCATTGTAGCGGCAGTAAGAGAATTTATCTAAATTACCCAGTCATCTACGTATTTTATGATTCGTGATGGTGGCTGGCTAATAGTTGCATAAGCTGGCACATCTTGCATTACAACTGCATTAGGTGCTACTTTTGCGTTTGCATAAATTGTAGTGTTTCCTAATATCTTAGCTCCAGCTCCCAAAATTACATTATCGCCGATTGTTGGATGACGTTTACTGTTAGCAGTTGAGGGGATTCCCAATCCACCAAGTGTAACACCGTGAAAAATAGTAACGTTATTACCAATAATTGTTGTTTCACCGATCACAATCCCCATGCCATGATCAATGAATAAATTATTGCCGATTTGAGCTGCTGGATGGATTTCAATTCCTGTAATCCAGCGTGTGAAATGCGCCAAAATTCGTGATAATAGTCGAAACTTTGCTTGCCAGAGGCGATGGCTAATCCGATGCAATAAAGTCGCATGAAAGCCAGGATAAACTAAAATAACTTCCCAGAAACCCGGGCGCACCGGGTCCTGATTCTGATAGTGGCGGATTAATTCCAACATCTACTTACTTTCTGGTTCAGCAAATAAGGCGGTAGATAAATAACGTTCGGCAAACGATGGAATAATAACGATAATTTGTTTGCCACGATTTTCTTCTCGACTAGCGACTTTGATTGCTGCGCTCAGTGCTCCACCAGATGAAATACCAACAGGAATACCTTCTAAGCGTGCTACTTCTCGTGCCATTGCAAAAGATTCATCATCACTGACTTGAATGATTTCATCAATTATACCCAAATCTAGAACAGCGGGGATAAAGCCGGCACCAATTCCCTGAATTTTGTGTGGCGCTGGTTTACCACCGGATAAGACCGGACTAGCACTTGGTTCTACTGCAATAGCTTTAAATGATGGTTTATATTTTTTAAGAATCTGTGCCACACCAGTAATTGTGCCGCCAGTTCCCACTGCAGAAATTAAAATATCTGCACCACCAGCGGTATCTGCCCAAATTTCTTCTGCTGTAGTATTGCGATGTTTTTCGGGGTTAGCTGGATTATCAAATTGTCCGACTAGGTAACTATCCGCAGTTTCATCCGCAAGTTGGCGCGCTCTTGTGACTGCACCTTTCATACCCTCTGCAGCAGGAGTTAAAACTAATTCTGCACCTAAGTGAGTAATCATTTTACGACGTTCAATTGAGACGCTTTCAGGCATTGTTAAGATTAAACGGTAGCCTTTAGCGGCTGCGACAAATGCCAAACCAATTCCTGTGTTACCTGAGGTTGGTTCAATCAATAAAGTCTTGCCGGGTGTAATTTTATTTTGTGATTCTGCAACTTCAATCATATTGAGAGCAATGCGATCTTTTACTGATGCTAGCGGATTAAAAAACTCTAGTTTTGCTAGAATGTGTGCCTTGAGGTTATGTTTTTTTTCAAAATTATGCAAACGTACCAGTGGAGTAGCACCAACTGTTTCAGTAATACTGTTATAAATGCGATTACGAAATGTAGCTGAATTGGTTGTCATGATAATAACGCCTTTAATAAAGTTATTTATGTAAAATATATATGCGATTTAGTTCTACCTAATAGGCAAAACAAAAGTAATAGTCTATGTGATAAAGTGAGAAAATGTTGCGTTAGCAACAACAAGAAGCAGTATTTGAAGTCGAGAAGCAGAATATGTTGAATAATGTGTTGGTTGATTTTGGCACAATATTGTGATTGTGCGGATAGGCATTGTGCCGAGAGGTTATTATTTTTGCTTGCATTTTGATTTCCATGTTAAACAGGCAACTTAAAAAAATAAATCCTGATGTGGAGATTTTAAGGCTAAGTTAAAACGAAAGTCAAATTTATTTTTTAGGTCTATTACACACTATAACGAATATCCACTTTGGATAGCAATAAATAGATCCTATCGGATATAATTAGGCTATACTTATCCGTTGTGTGCCTGCAAGCTAGTTTTTGGACGGTCCTAGATGAGTTATATAGCTGAAATAGTCTGTTAGATTATTGCCGCTGTAGGGTTTTGCAACGAGAAAATTATTTTAAGAGGATTGGTTAATGATGAAAATAAATATGCGTAGATTATGTTTCTATATGAGTGCTCCAATGGTTTTAAGCTTACTTTCAGCCTGCGGAAGTGGTTCTTCTGGTAGCAACAATCAAAGCACTCCGCAAGCAGTAAGTTATGCGCCATTTAGTTGCCCGGGGACTAATAATGTTTCATTTCCGGGTATTTCTGGAGTACGCGGTGTTGATGGAGTGGAGTCCCAAGTGTATGTTACTGGAGTATACGTCCAGTATGGTGCGAATCATGGCTTTTTGTACCAAGGATCAGTAACGGGTGGTGGCGTTTGCAATCAGCTTAATTACCCATCTTCTCCTGGTGTAACCGTAACGAGCACATCGCCATATGGTCCGGATAATAATGGTGCAGGTAAGGTTGTAGTAGTTGGAAGTTATACTACTCTTGAATCGGGTGCTCTTACGCAACTTGGTATGCTTTACCAAGGAGCAGCCGATGGGTCAACTACTAGTGGTTATACCACGCTTAATCCTCAGTCATTGACGGCTGAATCAGTTATTAATACTTTAGGACATAGCACAATGGGTGGTATCGTAGTTGGAAATTATGATACTCGATTATTAACTGGACAAGCATTTATTTATAATATCAATACAGGTGCGTATTATTCATTAACTAAGCCAGGTAGCTCAGCAAGTATAACTGCATATGGAATTTGGTATAACGGTGGAACTAGCTACACTATAACAGGTGGTTACAGTGCAGTTGATCAAGGTGGTACCAACCTTGGGTTTATTACTGATTGGGATTCAGCAACTCAACAAATTTCGCATTTTAAAACTTTAAATTATAACAATATGCCAGCGTCGGTCATCGGAACTCATTTTGAGGGAATTACTGGTGATGGTAACGGTGGCTACAATTTGGCTGGCGACTGGCAATACATTGGGCAACCAACAACACCATCGTTTGCGAATATCTCACGTAATCCTGATGGTTCCTTCGCAACTCCTACTTGGACTGGTTTTGCGTACTACCCTGGTGCATCGTGGACATCTGCCAATACAGTCTATAAAAACTATATTCTGGGCTTGTATCAGATGGGAACTCCTACATATGACTATGGTTATGTTGCTACAATAAATTAACATACTTATCGTCTTTGAATTTTGTACTTTGTTGTATTTCAAAAAAGACTCGTCATGTACTTCTGAGTACGCATCCTTGTCTTTTTATGAATACTTCGCGTTTAAGATTCAAACACTTCGAGTATATGAAATAAAAGTTTAGCTTGTTTTTTAAGGAAATATTATTATGCGTGGTGTAATTAAATTATTACCAATGGTTTTGCTTGCTGCAATTACAGCTTGTGGTTCAGGAGGTGGATCATCTGCCGTGGTTAATCCTGTAGTTAATGGTTGGAGTTGGATTGGCGGAAGTAATGAAAGTGGTGCTTACGGCGTTTATGGGTTACAAGGTGTACCTGCTGCAAGTAATATCCCTGGTGGTCGCTATATTTCGGTTAGCTGGGTTGACAATGATGGTAATTTTTGGCTATTTGGTGGTTCTGGTAATGCTGCCAATGGTGTTAGCGGTAATTTAAACGATTTGTGGAAATATATTCCATCAACTAAACAGTGGGTTTGGATGAGTGGTGCTAGTACAATTAACGCTTATGGAAGTTATGGGACTATGGGTGTTGCAGCTGCGGGTAATGTACCAGGTGCAAGACTTGGGGCGGTTAGTTGGAAAGACAGCGCTGGTAATCTATGGTTATTTGGTGGTTTTGGAAATGCTGCCAACGGTGTAGCGGGTGCTTTAAATGATTTATGGAAATATAATATATCGAGTAATCAGTGGACGTGGGTTAGTGGATCAAATACGATAAGCGCTACAGGTGTTTATGGAACTAAGGGTATACCTTCCAATTCTAGTGTGCCTGGTGCACGGCTTGGATCAGTTGGTTGGGTCGATAAGAATGGCAGCATCTGGCTCTTTGGTGGCGCGGCAGATATTTTAACTGCCAGAGTTTATAATGATTTATGGAAATTTAATCCTAGTAGTAATGAATGGACTTGGGTTGCTGGTGAATCTTCGGTTAACATCCCCGGCATTTATGGAGTTCAAGGCATTCCTGCATTAACTAATCAGCCAGGCGGGCGCTTAGATTCAATTAGTTGGCAAGAAAGCAATGGCAAGGTTTGGATCTTTGGCGGGCACGGTATTGATGCGGTTGGTAAACTAGGCAATCTTAATGATTTATGGAGTTATAGCCCAGACACAAATATCTGGACTTGGAATAGCGGGAGTAATGTGAGCGGTGCATATGGTACTTATGCTAAACAAGGAACTGCATCACCAAATAGTATTCCTGGTGCTCGTGAACATCGCATACCTATTTCATGGGTAGATAGTGGTGGAAATCTATTAATGTTGGGTGGTGACGGTAATGGTGCAAGTACTTCGGGGATATTGAATGATCTGTGGAGCTATAATCCCGCCAATAATCAATGGACATGGGTAGGTGGTAGTACTGAAAGTAATGCTTTTGGTAGCTATGGTACTCTTGGAGCTACTGCGGTGGGCAACCAACCAGGTGCTAGAATGGATGGTGTTGGTTGGGTAGATAGTAGTGGTAGTTTGTGGCTGTTTGGTGGTTCGGGAAATGGAGCCAACAGCAATGGTTATCTAAATGATTTCTGGAAATATAACTAAGACGTTTAAAGGTAAAAGATTAAGATGAAAAGAAACCTATTATTAATAAGTTTGGTTACTGGTATGGTCATAGGATGTAATTCTGGCTCATCCAGCAATAATAATGTAGCTCCCGTTGCTTCAGTTCAATATTCGACACTGCATGGTTATAATGATGAGAGTGGATCAACTTTGGTTACCGGGATTCGTGGCGTAAACGGTTCTTCATACGTTTACATCAGTGGAGTTTACAGTGGCACGACCAATTCAGGGCTGCTTTATGTAGGACCAATATCTACTACTGGTGGAACTTGGCACTTATTGAACTATCCTAGTTCGGCAGGGGTGACGGTAACCAGTACTTCTTTATACGGTCCGAATAATGGCGATACTTCTGGAACAGTACAGATTGTAGGTAATTATACGACCGCAGAATCTGCAGGTTCTGCAATTGGGTTATTGTATCAAGGAGCAGTAGATGGATCAGGTGCATGGAGTACGTTATTGCCACCATCTCCAGATAATAGTAGCGTGATTAATACAATTGCTCATAGTACAATGGGTGGCTTAGTAGTTGGAAATTATGATACTCGATTAGCTACTGGAAAAGCATTTATTTATGATATTACAAACAACAGTTACATTAATCTTGTGAAACCTGGGGCGGTGAGCATCACGGCTTACGGAATTTGGTATAATGGCGGAACTAGTTACACCATTGCTGGTGGTTATAGTGATGCTAATGCACGTGGAATTACTACAGGTTATTTGGTGGATTGGGATTCTGCAACTAATACTACCTCACATTGGACTAGCTTCAATTATCTAAATGAACCAGCAAATTCGATAGTTTCACATTTTGAAGGAATTACGACTGATGGCAATGGTGGTTATAATTTGGCAGCAGACGTAGCTTTAGCTTCAGGTGTGGCCGGTGCTGCATTTGTTAATGTGCCACGCAATGCGGATGGAACTTTTGGTACTGCTAGTTGGACTAATATTGCATATCCTGGAGCAAATGTTATTTCGGCAAATACGGTATATCAAAATAATATTCTTGGGGTTTATGTTCCACAGGGGAGCACATCGGTTTACCCTTACCTCGCGACATTGCCTTAATTTGCCAATCAAATGAGCTCAAGAAAATAGAATCAGTTAAATCAATCATACATCATGATTGATTTAACTCCTCAGTTAGGATATGTTTTCATTTACTACCATTTCATCAAAAGATGAGATGAATAATAGATTAATAAATAGTGGAACAATCATGATCAGCAGCACTACTTTTAAATTCTCAATATTTATCATTGACATGTTTAAGTTGTGCAGGTTAACAATGATTGACGGCATTAAGCTGCCAATTGTTGCGCTGATAACTGCAGTCATTGTGATTAGTGCGCTAAACAGATAGTCGCGGTTTTTGAATAAATTGAAGATTGCCAAACAGCTTGCTGCTAGAGCAAAATACCAAGGCAGCATTATTAAGCCACAGTTAGCAATTAATAGACTACTTATGATTAATTTGCGGTTTTTAATATACATTTTGATAATACACCATTTGTTATAGATGTTGTGATTATCGCAAGTTTATAAGTTATATGCAATAGATAAAATTTCTATACTCAATCCGATTCATCATCCTAGGTCGTTGATTTATTCCTCGCCTACTACGTGTAGGCTTCGTCATTTGCGCCTACTAGTATTTCCACACGCGTGTGTTCGAATCAGATTGAGTATAGTGCCGTATACTTAAAGTAATTTACGGCACTAGAAAAATGTGCAAAAAATGGAGTTCTAGTTGCTGCTAGAGTATTTTAAAGCTTGTTGTACCCATTCGGTAGCAAGTTTTTGAAATTCTTCCACTGTATTGCTATTCATACGAAATTTTTCACCGCTAATAGTTGTAACTGTTTCTTTAAGTAATTTATCAGTTTGACTATCAACTACTTTAATTTCTACAACCATCATAGGTTTTTTGTTATCTAATCCAGTAGCCATAGATGCAAGTTTTATTGCCGCTGAAATAGGCACTAAATTGCGAACTGAGAAACTGTCGCCTTCTAGGATCGCACCGGTAATCGCAACATTTACGCGTGCTACACCTGGAGCAGATTTATCGGTAATCGGTAATTTGTTACTAACAATTTGTTGAATTCCTATATTAATATTAGTTCGCGCTTTTTCGATTTGCTCTGCTGTCACGCCACTTTCAGTTGCGGTTTGGTATAAAGCAACAGGTGTAATAATCGCAGCATGGTAGTCACTTAGCTTAACATCCGGGTTTTTATAGCTGTATATTTGTGTTCCATCTGGGCTAGGAATTGGCTTTAATAAGCTGTAGTTTGGCAGAAACCCAGGAGGTTTAGTTGTTGGGTCCATTTTAGTTGCACAACCAGCAAGCAATATGCCTAAGCCAAGAGCTAAAGTAAAGTTGAGTGATTTTTTCATATGTGAGTTCCTCTAAATTTATTACATTCCAGACTATATTATTAATTAGATTTGATTGTTATGGTGCAGCTATTTTTAAATTTTGCCAATATTTTATATTTTTTAAGAAAATTTAATGCTGAATTTAATTAATCTGTCGTATTTTGACATAAATGAGTTATATTGCTACGTATCTCATTTTACTCTGGAAAAGGTGCTAAATAAATAATTAGCAAAGTTTGTTTTTATAATATAATTGACGCTTATAGAATAATTGAGCAAATAATAAAATTGTAAATTAAGGTAGTTCATAGTGATAATTGCTCCATTATTCAGTTTAATCACTTCAATTTTATAAAATGTTCTGAGTTTGAATGAAGGTCTTTGAAGCTTATGTTTGTTATAGAAAAATACGCTAATAAGTTAAAAGGAACGCCTGTTTTAAATGATGAAGACGCACTATGTCAATACATATGGTACCTTAAGAACGTTTGCCAGAATGAAATGGCATTGATAAAAAATGTGCGCTGTGAATTTATCGCTTTTACTGATTTAATGGCAGAAGAGTTTGACCTTGGCTCAGAGATTCTTGGGGCAACTTTTAATTCTGCACGTAATATTTCGGCTACAATTCGTGAAAACATTCAAAAACAAGAGCTAAAGCTTTTAGAGGATGGACAATCACAAACGTCGTTTTATTTTTACCAAAAGAACTCTGAAATTCGTAATTATCTAGTACGTAAACGTATTTTACTAAACCTTGCTACTAATAAAGCCGTAGGAATATTAGTAAATACTGAACGGGTATTACCTAATTTGCATCGTAAATTTTTGCAGCGCGAGTTTCTGGGTATGTCTAATCAATTAGAAATTAACATTATGCCCAATCTGACATCAGTGCAAAAACAAATTTTATTCTGTTTGCTGATTGGAATCAGTAATCGTAAAGAGGTCGCGCAAACATTGAGCGCTATTACAGGTAGTTTAATCTCTGACGTCAAGATAAAGAATGAGTTACAAGTGCTATATCGTGAGTTTAATTGTAGTCATTCCAGTCAGCTAATTCAGCTTGTGTTGAGCGAACAAATCTATCTGGATTTATCTGAATTCCCAATTACCCCAGGAAATTATCTGCTTTGAATAGAACGGGATTTTATTGTTAATGTTACTTGTGAAAGTTGTGGTACTGATTAGGAATGGATATTTGTACTTTTCTACTTGAAGTCTGGGTAAATAAACGGTACAATACCGTAGCAGGTTAAGTGCAGCGAATTTGTTACAGTATTGGTGAAGCTTTACTGATGCTTCTTTGCTAATTATTATTTATTTCAAGAAAGTTTTGTACCTATGCCTTCAGCCAGCCGCGCTACTCATCCAATTATCAAAACCTTCTTAATTGCATTTTTATTATTCGTCGTTTATTGGGGTTACGAAGTATTTTTCCCCCGCAACTTGCCCGCTAATCCGTATCGAATTGTAGTTAGTAAGGGTGAGTCTGCATCAAAAATTGGACGACAACTGGAAAGCGATAATGTGATTAGTAATCCACGTTTATTTGTTTTAGTTTCGCGATTGATGGGACGAGACAAAAAAATTACGGCTGGGATGTATATCTTGCATAAGCCACTTTCACTAATTGAACTGGTTGAACGACTTAGTAATGGTAAGCCTGATGAAATCAGTATTACGATTTTGGATGGCTGGAATTTCAAACAGATCCGCAATATTCTAGACAATGAATCACAAATTACACATTTAACCGAATCAATGAATGAATCGCAGATTCTGGCAACTCTTAAAGTTAGCTATCCGCGAATGGAAGGGTTGATTTATCCTTCGACTTATTTTATTGCACCAGGTCAATCAGACCTAGAGGTAATGCAGCATGGCTATAAACTGATGCAAGATAAATTAACTAAAGCATGGCAGAATAAGAATAAAAATGCATTGTATTCTACGCCATATCAATTATTAACTATGGCAAGTTTGATTCAGAAAGAAACTAACGATCCTGCAGATATGGTACAGATTTCAACCGTGTTTAATAATCGTTTACGGAGTAATATGCGCTTACAAGACGATCCGGCAGTTTTTTATGGCTTAGGTAATCGTGATAAAATTACCCGTTCAGATTTTGCGATTGATACCCCGTATAATACTTATATGCACAACGGTTTGCCACCAACGCCAATCAGCACTCCTTCGCAAAAAGCATTAGATGCAGCGGCGACACCAAGCGATGATTATAAACTACTCTATTTTATTGCTATTGGGAATGGAAAGAGTAAATTTTCGACTAATTTTAGCGAGCATAGTAAAGCAGTCGACAAATATTTAAAGAAAAAATAACTGCTCATATTGTGGCAGTTATGTTATGTATGAGTAGTTACAGAAAAAATAGGTTAAGATATGAAACGTGGATTATTTATTTCAGTCGAAGGTATTGACGGTGCTGGTAAATCAACGCATGTTGAATTTATCCGTGAATATTTAAAAAGTAAAGGTCTTGAGGTAATTGTTACCCGTGAACCCGGTGGTACAGTAGTTGGTGAAAAGATTCGCGAGCTGTTACTTACTAGTGAACATATGCATCATAATACTGAGTTGTTGCTTTATTTTGCCTCACGGCAGGAGATCATTCGCCAAGTAATCGTACCTAATCTTGAAGCGGGCGTTTGCGTAATTGCTGATCGCTTCGTTGATGCATCAATTGCTTATCAAGGTGGTGGGCGTGAATTGGGTGTCGATAAGATTAAACTGGTTTATGGTTTGTTAGAGCCAACTTTAACGACTGACATGACTTTCTTATTTGATGTACCTTTATCTTTGGCGATGGATAGATTAAGCCGTGGACGGGAACTGGATCGGATTGAGCTTGAATCACGCGAATTTTTTGCGCGAGTACAAAATACGTATCATCAGCTTGCTGCTGATGAACCACTGCGCATAAAGAAGATTATGACCAATCATCCGATTGCACATACCAGAGAACAATTAGTTCGTCATCTGGAACACTTAATTGCAAAGGAACGCTAGAGTGTATAGCTGGCATACGCAAGATTATCTAAGTTTAGCGGCTAATATTCAAAAACGTAATTTTGGTGCTTTATTATTACATGGTGCGGCTAATTCTGGTCGTGCAGAACTAACTAATCAACTGATTCAATTTGCGCTTTGCCAAAGCCCTCAAGATTTGCAGGCTTGCGGAGAGTGCAGTTCTTGTATCTTGTGGAGTGAAGGAAATCATCCGGATATTATGCTTTTGGCTGGTGATAATTCTGAAGAACGTAAGAGTTTGCAGATTAAAGTTGAGCAAGTTCGAGAGGTTATTGATTTTGCCAGTAAATCACGTCATTTGTCACCGCGCAAGATTATTCATTTGCCTGATGCGTTGCAACTTAATCTTAATAGCGCTAATGCATTACTAAAAATTTTAGAAGAACCTGCACCAAACTGTATTTTTATTCTACAAACAAATAATATTAATAAATTATTACCGACGATTAAGAGCCGTTGTTTCAAATATCAGTTGGCTCATCCTACATGGGATGAGGCTTTGTCTGTGGTTCGTGAGAATAATCTTGATAATGCTGAATTTTGGTTGCGCTATTTTAATGGTGAGCCATTATTTATACCTCCTTTTGAGAGTTATGAATTAGTTCAGCTTAAATCAGCACTACTAAGGCCTAGTATAGATGCAATTTTTGCGTTAGTTAAGGAGTTGGATCCAAAGCGTGTGGGTATGGCTCACTTATTGGATTTTATGCTTAAATGGTTGAGTGATTTGCTCTTAGTCAGGCAGGGTAGTGATGCCAGTTATTTTGTAAATGAAACTGAAGCTATGCAAAAATTAGTGGTAAAAATTAATTATGATAAATTTTTTAATTTGCAGGAAGATATGGTGTTTCTGACTCTCTGGAGCGAGCATCCATTAAACCATAAATTACAATTCGAGAACATTTTATTTAAGTATCAACAAATCTATGTCTAATTCAATTTTTAATACAGTACATCATATCGCGATTATCGCTTCTGATTATCAAGTTTCAAAATATTTTTATAGTGACATTTTGGGTTTAAAAGTCATTCGAGAAGTTTATCGTCAAACTCGTGATTCCTATAAGCTTGATTTGCAGATTAACTCGCAGACCCAGATTGAATTATTTTCATTTCCTAATCCGCCAGCTCGTCCATCAACTCCTGAAGCTTGTGGTTTACGCCATTTAGCCTTTGCCGTTGCCGATTTAGATCAGGCGATTGCACATTTGGCTGCTCATGATGTGGAATGTGAAGCCGTGCGTGTTGACGAATTTACTGGCAAGCGCTTTACATTTTTTCGTGACCCTGACAATCTTCCACTTGAGTTATATCAGCAGTAATAAATTAGTCTCGAGCTATTTTATTGCTTAGTCCCAATCATTGCAAAATGTAACTTTTACTTTACCGTATCAATGTTTTTTTGCTTCTCATTTATTGACTAAGGTATTGTTATGGTAAAATTCGCCCCTGCATGTTTTTTACGAGCAATAAAATTATAAAAATTATTAAAGGGTTCTCTTAATGAAAAAAATCTTGGCACTAGCATTGGCTTCTTGTATGTTTACTGCAGTAGCTAGTTCTCCAGTATATGTTGACGGTGGAATTGGTCTTGACACGGGTAGCAATAATTTAGCCCTGAGCGGTAATATTGGTTATATGTTCATGAAATACTTTGGAATTGAAGGTGGTATGACTGGAACAAGTAATTATTATCTGTTTGATGGGGCAGTCAAAGGTGTCTTACCATTAGGTATGGTTGATTTGTATGGTAAACTAGGTGCTGGAATTAACGATTATACTGGTGGTGGCAATAATAACACAACAATGGGGTTATTATATGGCGGCGGAGTAGCGTTCCATGTTGCGCCAAGCTGGCAGTTACATGTCGAAGATTATACGGTTAGTGGCTCAAATCCTAATTTTCTAATGTTTGGCGCACAGTTTAATTTCTAAATGACATTACCTGATAAAATTAAGGGGCGGCTTATTACCGCTTCTTTTTTATTTAGTAATAATTTAAGGGGCTAGACAATCAAAGCCTACTTTAAGGTATGCTAATATATTGCCATGATTCATAAAAACAAGTATATAAATAGTTCAAAAATTTCAGAAGCTAAATTT
>DAORIZ010000027.1:0-45289 GCA_035438765.1 Burkholderiales bacterium
TATTTTACTTAGGACATTTATTATAGTTAACCCTTAAATATATTTCAATTGGTATAACACTGACATTATAAGTAAAACTTTAGGAATATTGGATGCTAACAATAAAATTCTCTATGCCACAATAACTTCTGTAAGACTGTTGGTATTCAAGCGTCTGATTTAATCCATAAAACGATTACCGAGTTTGCTATGCCCAAATTGGCAAGATATAATCTATTTGCGAAACAATAGTTATCCAACAACATCAAGAAATAATTGCCAATAACCAGCGACGAATTTTTCTAGAAATAAATACGACAGAGATCCAAGCAGAAGCTACGATTTCACATAAAACACCAGTTTATGATGCTGGTGGCAATTTTTTATGCTTACAAATAAGCTAAATAACTAAATTAAACATGATTTTTTAAAACTGAAGCTAGATAAGTAATTTTTTCTTGGTTTTCTGTCATAAGACGTGTCGCATACTGATTAATCTTTTCCATATTTTGAGATGATGTACTAGCGGTAGCAAGTTCATGACCGCCATCAGAGTTAATATAAACAAAATCAACGTTTAAACCATAATCTCGTGCTTCATGAATATATTCTTGAACTAAATCCGTGGAAAACTTTGCGCTAACTATCGGTGAATTTAGCAAATATTGGAATAAACCATAAGCACCAAATTCAGCCATATGAGTATGCCCATAATGATCTGAATCATTGCCCCCATTACCAATTAAAACAATTCGAATCTTTTTATTGGGAAACATAAACCAAGCATTGAGCAGCGCTATCTCTGCTGGATTATTTAAGATTACTCCAGGATCAATAAAAACATGTGTCTTGCCAGCAACTGAAAATTGCCGAGGAGAAAACAGCATTGGCGGATTAGATGCACCGTGAATTAAATCACGCAAGAAATAATTGGTGTAATTACCATTAATTGTAGGTTCCCAATTACGAATTACGCGCAATGAATTTTCAGAGACATCATAAACAGGAACCAAAAGATTATTATGTAAATCCGCCAGAGTACAATCTCCAAAATATCCTTCAAGAATTCCAAGCTTTCCCTCAGGCAAATAGAGCGGACCAAAGATCCCAAACAAGGTTAAAACGTAGTGATACCAAGGAGCACTAAACATCCGACGAATATTTTTCACATAATCACGAACCACATCTGCAGCACTAAATTTATAACCGCTATCACCATCAGGTACAGATAAAATGGCACAATTAATCGCTCCAGTTGATGTACCTGCCATAAACTCAAAAAGCTCACCAGTTTTCTTGCCCGTTAATTCCTCTAACCTAGTTAGAACTTGTAAAGGAACAATCCCACGCACTCCACCACCAGTGAGAACCAAGATATTGATTACTTCTTTATCCGCATATTTTTCACGAATTAACTGATTAGTTTTAAGGTTTGGTCGATCACCTAATTCTGGGGTGCGATCTACTATCACCCGAAGATACTTTTTAGTAATGTGCTTCAAATAAATGTAAACTAGTCCGATGTAACAGACTAGCACAATAAAGAAGACATTAAAAGTATTCAATTAGTTAAATCCATTGGCTGAGCTCATTAGTGACTGCTTTGCCGAATCAACTAAACCAACACCAAGTTTTTTGGAAATTTTATCCAGAGCGTCTTGCGAAGGAGTAAAATCAACCACATTTTCACTCTTGAATTGATCACGAGCAATGCTGTCAACCGTACCATAGCCATCAATAAGCCCCAGTTTCTGTGCATCTTGCCCAATCCAGTAACGCCCGCTGAATAAATCTGGATCATTACTCAGTTTAGTTCCACGACCACGCTTAACCGCATCAATAAACTGTTGGTGAATCTCATCTAGCATTGCTTGCTGCATTCTAGTTTGTTCCTGACTTTCAGGTAAAAATGGATAACCCATTGCCTTATTCCGTCCAGAGATCAGAAGGCGACTATCAATACCTAATTTCTTGATTGCTTCAGTTGCACCAAAACCACTGTAAATCACACCAATTGAACCAACTATACTTGCCGGAGCAGCATAAATTTTGTCTGCTGCCGCAGCAGCATAATAGCAACCCGAAGCACAAACTTCCTCAACAACAAAGTCAATTGGTTTGTTAGGATACAATTTACGAAGTCTGGTTAATTCATTATTTAAGATATCTGAATAAACGGGCGAACCACCCGGTGAATTAGCACGAATTAATACGGCTACTGTTTTTTTATCTTTCAGTGCGTCGGTCACACCCTTGATTACTGTTGCATAGTTTTTATTATCGCCATCAATTACACCCTTAAAATCAACAACCGCAACTTGTGGACCTGTTTTGGTGCTGTCTTCCACATCACTACCATAGTTTGCATATACAGCCCAACCAATCAAAACAAGCACAATCAAGCGAAAGAATACACGCCAACGCCGTGCTCTTCTTTGCTCTTTGATTGCCTCTAATAATACCTTCTGAATCGTCTCTTGTTCCCAATTGCTCATAGTCATCCTCTTTAATGATATAATTGCCGCTTAATAAGCTATTATTATATTACATAATGCACTTTGAATTCGGAATTTAGACAATAAAATAGCATAAAAATTTAAAGAGGGTTCTGCACGATAATGAAGAGGATTTTATTAGCATCAGGGATTTTTATTAGCATAAGTAGTTTTGCTGATCCAACGGGAATCTATATTGGTGGTGGTCTTGGGTATGGATCACAACAAGCCAATTATCTTGGTTCATCAAACACAGATGGAACGCCAGCACTTCGCGCGCAATTTGGCTATCAATTCGCAAACTGGTTGGATGCCGAGCTTGGCTGGAATTATCTTACTCAAGGCAGCAATTGGAATAATCTAGGTACACCATCTACAACAGTCTATGATTTTGCATTTCTACCAGGATTTACCCTTCCAGCAACACCAATAACCATTTTTGTGCGTCTCGGTGTTGATGCCGTCTCTGCTAACTTAAATAGTAGCTGGTATAATCAACTAATCAGTAACTCAACAACTAATTTTGAATATGGTGCTGGAGTTAAAGTAAATATTCCTGAAACAAATACATTTGTTAGACTTGAATACATCAACTACGGCGCTGCGCCAAATAACAACAATTCTAACCTAACCACAACTCCAACTGCAATCTTGATGACTGCAGCTTACGTGTTTTAAAAAAATTTATTTCTGCTTTTTCAATATCTGGCGGTTAGCCAAAAACTGCTCAGTA
This sequence comes from Burkholderiales bacterium, assembly GCA_035438765.1. GTDB lineage: Bacteria > Pseudomonadota > Gammaproteobacteria > Burkholderiales > UBA11063 > Aquella. The sequence goes on from DAORIZ010000027.1 coordinate 3,208, forward strand.
AAACTACTGAACTGCCCTTGACTAATCGCTTCGCGAATCTCGCTCATTAGCGTTAGGTAATAATGAATATTATGAATTGTATTTAGTCGCGCACCCAAAATTTCACCAATTTTAAATAAATGATGTAAATATGCCCGTGAGAAGTTTTGGCAAGTATAGCAGCTACAGCTCTCATCCAATGGTCGGGTATCATCTTTGTACTGTGCATTTTTGATTTTTACATCACCAAAGCGGGTAAATAGCCAGCCATTACGAGCGTTGCGGGTTGGCATAACACAATCAAACATGTCAATCCCTTTGCTCACCCCATAAACCAAGTCTTCAGGTGTGCCAACCCCCATTAAGTAATGTGGCTTGTGCTCGGGTAACATATCCTTCATTTCATCCAGCATCCGTTCCATCTCTTCTTTGGGTTCACCAACCGAGAGTCCACCAATTGCCATGCCATCAAAACCAATATTCATTAGCTCCGCCAATGAGTTCTCACGTAGATCATTAAACATTCCACCTTGAATAATTCCAAATAAAGCATTTGGATTTTTATACTCATCAAATGCCTTGCGTGAACGCTCAGCCCAGCGTAATGAAAGTTCCATTGATTCGCGAGCAGTAGCATAATCTGCCGGATAAGGAGTACACTCATCAAAAATCATCGCGATATCAGAATTAAGCACCGTTTGAATTTCCATTGATTTTTCAGGCGATAAGAATAATTTTGAACCATCAATCGGATTTTGAAAATGCACACCCTCTTCTTTAATCTTACGTAATTTACCAAGACTAAATACCTGAAAACCACCTGAATCAGTTAGTATTGGTTTATTCCAGCCATTAAATTTATGTAGCCCACCAAATTTACCAATAACATCTAAGCCTGGACGTAACCATAAATGAAAAGTATTTCCTAAGATAATTTGCGCATTAGACTGTTCTAGTTCAAAAGGCGACATTGCTTTAACTGCACCGTAAGTACCAACGGGCATAAAAATCGGAGTTTCTACCACACCATGATTTAGATGCACACGCCCTAAGCGTGCATGACCATCTTTTTTTAGAAGTTCAAATTTCAACATATTATTTCCATTCTCAATATTATTACTATAGATTACTTAATATTTTTTCTCGCTAGCAAATTTCAAAGCAAACTGTAAATCTTTCAGGGGCTAGTTAACACTTATACTTCACTACGTGCAATCCAATTCTTTTGCGTATAGGTCAAAACTAAAATAGCAAAAAGTATCACTATAACCGCGACAATTGTGAGCCAGCTAAATTGCTGCCCAAAGATAAAATAACCATAAATCACACCAGTAATCACGGCTACTGCGTTGACCAGTGAGTAATAGACTGAACCAACCATTCGAAGTATAAAAAACAATAGAACGTAACCAATCGTTGATAGTAATATTTCTAAAGCAATTAACAGGGAATTAGTATCACCCAATGTCAACTCGTAATAACCACGATTAATTACAGCCAAGATACTTACGCACAAAGTGGAGACCATTAGCATCCATAAAGCATAATTTAAAACGCTCCCCTGTCCGGGATGAAAACGCGACAAATAAACTGCACTAAAAGCATAACTTAGTGGAATTAATAGCGCAAGATACAACCAGGCATTACCTAACTCCAGTGCCAAATCATACTGAGAAGGTAAGATTATCATTGCTACACCTGCTATACCCAAAGCAATTAATCCCATACGTAGAAAAGAAAATCGCTCATCTCGAAATATTAATGCTAAAGGGTAAGTAAAAATTGGGGCAATATTTGCTAACACCGTCAACAAACCAGAAGGAATATGTTTAGCGGCAAAATAAATCAACAAATTGGGAATAACGATACCAAAAATACCACAAAGCAATGCATAGACCACTCCAGATTTACCCAACCATAAATCACGTCGTAATATTTGAATAATCAAGAGCAGAAGAAAGGGACCAAATGATTGCCAAAAAGCATACGCATACGGATTAACCCCATGTGTCATACAATAGCCGGCAATAGCATAACCACTAGCCCAATCGACACCTAGTATAATTAGTAAAAATAATGCCACGTTTGTTTTTATCCGTAAATTGGTTCAAAAGTAAATAAACCCGCAAGATATCTGTCATGCGGGTCTAAAAAAACAATAACAAACTACTAGGCTAGAGTACCGTGACAGTGTTTGTATTTTTTGCCACTACCACATGGGCATGGAGCATTACGACTGATCGGTTGCTGTTGTTCACCTGAATTGTTCCCCAAAGTAGAAGAAGGTTCACGGTGAATATTACTTACAAGCGACTCATCAACATCATCAAAGGTATCTTCATTAGGAACATCATCCATACCTTGTAAGCGAACTGTGAAAAGGACTTTAACAATATCTTGCTTAATTCCATCTAACATTTGTGCAAATAAATTGAATGATTCTTTTTTATACTCTTGCTTAGGATCTTTTTGCGCATAACCACGTAAACCAATACCTTGCCTTAAATGCTCTAACTGAGTCAAATGATCACGCCAATAATGATCAAGATGCTGCAAGAGAACCCCACGTTCAAAACGTGTAGCTTGTGCATTAACAACCGTTTCAGCTACTTGGTTAAAAACTGCCATCACATCATCGCGAGTACCATTCTCAGTAAATTTCTCCACAAAAGAAACTTCACTAGCACCACCATTTTGCAATACAAAGCCATCTAATGCAGCTAAATTCCACTCTTCACGGGCATCAGGCAACATAGTTGCTGCAAACTGTCCAATTTCAAGCCAAATCCGCGCTTTGAAATTATCCAATTTGGTATGATAACTATCAAGAGCAAAAGTAACTAGCTCCTGACGAAGCTCATTTTCATCAAGGTTAGGATTCCCTTTAATCTTTGCTTTTATCGCAAAACTCAGGTGATACTCATCCTTAAGAGCCTTTTCTAAGCCTTCCACATCCCACGCATCTTCCATTGATTTGGGTGGGATATAGGCATCATACAAGTCACCAATTACACCATTAATCATATTGTTGGTCATTGGTGATAGATCCTCAGAGGTGAGAACCTCATCACGCTGAGTATAAATTACTTTACGTTGTGCATTAGCTACATCATCATAATCCAGTAATTGTTTACGGATATCAAAGTTATGACCTTCAACTTTACGTTGCGCAGACTCAATTGAACGTGATAATAAACGATGTTCAATCGCTTCGCCTTGCTGCATACCTAAGCGCTGCATCATCCCACGCATCCGCTCCCCACCAAAAATTCGCAATAGAGAATCATCTAAAGAAAGATAGAAACGCGAAGCTCCATGATCTCCTTGACGACCAGAACGTCCACGTAATTGATTATCAATCCGACGCGATTCATGGCGTTCAGTACCAATAATATACAAGCCACCAGCAGCTAAAACCAGAGCATTGCGCTCTTGCCATTGTGTCATGATTTCATCAACCCTAGCTTGCTGTTCTTCTGCGCTTAAGCTACCATCTGCTCTAACTGCAGCGATCATCGGCTTAGGATTACCACCAAGAATAATATCAGTACCACGACCAGCCATATTAGTAGCAACTGTGATGTTACCTGGATATCCAGCCTGAACAATAATCTCCGCCTCACTCGCGTGTTGTTTAGCATTAAGTACCGAATGCTTCATGCCAGCTTTGGTTAACATACTTGATAATAATTCAGAATTTTCGACCGACGTAGTTCCAACCAATGAAGGTTGCCCTTTAGCCACACATTCCTTCAAGTCTTCAATAATTGCATTAAATTTATCTTCCGCATTCATATAGATTTTGTCATTATGATCTTTACGAAGCATTGGCTTATTAGTTGGAATAACAACAGTTTCCAAAGAGTAAATTTGTTGAAACTCATATGCTTCAGTATCTGCAGTACCAGTCATACCAGAGAGCTTTTTATACATCCGGAAATAATTCTGGAAGGTAATGGATGCCATAGTTTGATTTTCACGCTGAATTTCAACGCCTTCTTTAGCTTCAACTGCCTGATGTAGACCATCTGACCAGCGACGACCAGACATTAAACGTCCGGTAAACTCATCGACAATCACCACTTCACCGTCTTGAATTACATAATGTTGATCACGGAAATAAACGTAATGTGCACGCATTGCTGCAATCAAATGATGCATGAGACTAATATTGTGGACATTATAAAGGCTATCGCCTTCTTTAATTAAGCCCATCTCGGCTAAAATCTCTTCAACCCGCACATGCCCAGCTTCAGACAAAACGATATTATGATGCTTCTCATCAACCCAGAAATCACCTTCAGTGCTGTCTTCAGCTTCTTGCTTAATCAGCATTGGAGGCACACTGTTTAGTGCACGATATAAATCATCTGATCCCTCAGCTGGACCAGATATAATTAATGGAGTTCGCGCTTCATCAATTAAAATTGAATCGACTTCATCGACAATTGCAAAAGATAATTTACGTTGTACTTTTTGACTGGCTTCAAATACCATATTATCACGAAGGTAATCAAAACCAAATTCATTATTTGTACCATAAGTAATATCACAAGCATAAGCTTCAGCTTTGGCGTCGTGTTCCATATCAGGCAGATTTACCCCAACGCTCAAACCTAAAAACTCGAATAATGGCCGCACTGTTTCTGCATCACGTTTTGCCAGATAATCATTCACAGTAACAACATGAACGCCATCTCCTGTAATCGCATTTAAGTACGCAGGTAATGTCGCTACTAAAGTTTTACCTTCACCAGTGCGCATTTCGGCAATTTTATTATCATTTAAAACCATCCCACCGATCAGCTGTACGTCAAAATGGCGCATATTTAGCACCCGTTTACCAGCTTCACGACAGACAGCGAAAACTTCAGGAAGAAGTTTGTCAATACTTTCGCCACCTTGATAACGTTTTTTAAACTCTTCCGTTTTAGCCTGTAATTCAGTATCACTTAACGGAGCAATATTTTTTTCCAATGCATTAATTTGTACTACTATGCGGAAATATTGTTTTAATAGACGCTCATTACGCGTTCCAAAAACTTTATAGACTAATTTTTTTAGCATATCTTGATCTTATTCTTATCTGGTTATGAGGGCTTACCCTAGGTTAATGTCTGAACAATTTTGACATAAGCGGCTAATTTTACCATAATTCAATAACAACTAGCCAAGAAAGAAATTTACCACGTCTCGAGCAATCATTCTAGGGTTAGTATGAAGGAAAAAATGCCCGCCATCTGGATAAACTACTAACTTAGCATTAGGAATTGAATTAGACAGCGCTTCACAAGCAGAGCGAGGCACAACTAAATCATTGCGCGCCCATAGTACGAGTACGGGAAGTTTAATCAATTCTAAAGCTTGTGTATCAACACCATGCCACGCCATGACGGCATAATCTTGCAACTCTTTAGCATCAAAATTAAAACGATAATGGTAGTCGCTGATTGTTGGCGCTGATTGAGTGATGATATCTTTTAATATTTCGCGCGGGGGTCTTGAGAAAAACATAGCATAGAGTTTGGTGCGAAATTCATTTGCTGGGATATGTTCGCTATTGGCAACTAAGTCAACAAAATCAGGACTGGTATAATTGGCATGAGGCATTGTCGCAAGTAACGTAGCCCCACCCAACAAATCAGGAAACTGTTGCATAATCGTCTGAGTTATCATCCCGCCCATTGACCAACCAAAAACTAAGGGGTGAACTAGCCCTTTAGCCTCAATAAAATCAACCACATCTTGCGCCATTCCTTGCATGGAATACTCATTACGGGAGTCAGACAACCCTACTTTACGATTATCCAGCATATAGACACAATAATGTTTAGCCAACTCATCAACGAAATGCTTATTCCAGTGATAAAGTGTTCCAGAATATCCCACAATCAGGAGTAGTGGTGCACCACTACCCACCTGACAAAACCCAACCTGTCCATTTTTAGTATTGACTAACTGATAATCCAGAACTACTTCTAAAGACATATAGCCTACTTACCCTCAAAAACCGCGAGGTATCCAGACATTGCTTTGTCTTTATCCCAGCCTTTGATGGCATTCCAAGCACTCCATTTAGCACGCTCAACCATATTTAGAACACTCGGGCACTCACCCTGAACATCCCCAACTGTGGCTTGCTTGTAAAAAGCATATAATTTTAATTTTTGAGTATTGTTAGGCTGAAAATCAATGGTTGCTTCACGTACTGCAGTTACCATTTCATTAAATTTTTGTTCTAAATCACTCATTCTTTATCTCCAGTTAATTAGTTGTATTCCAAGACGGATGGGCATTTTTTGGACCTAGCTCATAAGGGCTAAATTCATCAACTTGAATTACTTCATCTGTATATTTAGCGCTTAATTCCAGTTTTTCAAGCTCTTCCTGCGTAATTATCCCAAGTTCTAATGCTTTGGCAGCATTTTTTGCTGGATTTGCTTTAGGTAAAAGTTTATTTTTCATTGCCTGAATAATTTTAGCTTTAACTGGTGCAGCAGCAAGAGCGGCTTGAAAAGCTTGCTCCATCCGCCCGACAGGGTCATCCATAACTGGATTTAGATAAATTTCACGTTTAAATTGCTGGCGCGTTTCACTATCACTAAGTAAAGCCTTAGCAATCTTATGCTCCAAATAGTCACTGGGAGCACTATGTGGTAAACCATATGGAAATAAAGCAAAGCGATAAAATTTCGCCAAAGGTCGCACAGAAAAATTAGCCAAAGTATCAACTAACGCCTGTTGCGCTAAATATAAACAATTCTCCAAGGACCATTTAACAAATATTTCATCAGCAGCAGGCTCACCTTGATCTTTAAAATATTTAAGCGTTGCACTTGCCATATAAAGGTAACTCATAGCATCACCAAGCCTAGCAGAAATCCGCTCTTTAACTTTAATATTACCATTTAATACGATTAGCACCATATCACTAACCACGGCAGCCGCTGAAGATAGCCGCGTAATCTGTTTATAGTAATGATTAAAGTGAGAAGAATATCCAGCTGCAAATTTACCCGCCGTGAAAGCATGAAATAAAGCACGGGTTTTATTCTGCGCAAAATAGCCGATATGCCCAAAAATAGCTTTATCAAATTCAGCTAAGCCATTTTCCTGCATTAGTGATTCATAAATCTTACGAATATATGGGTGACAGCGCATTGCACCTTGCCCAAAAATCATCAGATTACGCGTCATAATATTAGCGCCCTCAACCGTAATCGCAATCGGCACTCCCTGATACATCCGCCCTAGATAATTATTCTGCCCCATAATAATCGCACGTCCGCCATGAATATCCATTGCCCAATTTAAGACAGTACGACCATTCTCAGTTAAATGATATTTGGCAATTGCTGAAGCAACCGATGGACGGATTCCACCATCAACCGCAGCAACTGTAAATTGGCGAGTCGCATTCATCATATAAGTTAAGCCACCGATCTTACCTAGCCCCTCTTCTACACCTTCAAAACTACCGATAGACACCTTAAATTGTTCACGCACCAAGGCATACGCCGAAGTAGTTACGCTTGATAACAGCGCATTGGCAGTACCGCAGCCAGGTAAAGAAATCGCACGCCCGATTGAGAGACACTCAACCAGCATCCGCCAGCCCTCGCCAGCCATTTTTTGTCCACCGATGACCCAGTCCATTGGGATAAATGAATCTTTTATCCGCACGGTTCCGTTCATAAAGATTTGGTCTAGTGGAAGCAAACGGTTACCAATTTCTAAGCCAGGATGATCATGTGGTAATAAGGCACAAGTAATCCCAACCCGCCCAACCCCACCAAGTAAACCATCTGGATCTTTTAATTGAAATGCCAAGCCAACCAATGTTGCCACTGGAGCTAAGGTAATATAACGCTTATCGACATTTTGCAAGCTAATTCCAAGTGTAACCTTACCATTAAATTCTTGCATACAAACAATTCCCAAATCAGGAATCGAAGTCGCATCAGAACCAGCAGTTGGTCCGGTAAGTGCGAAACAAGGAATTTCTTCACCACGAGCTAAGCGTGGCAAATAATAGTTTTTTTGCTCCGCTGTTCCATAATGATATAAAAGTTCACCGGGCCCTAAGGAATTAGGAACCATTACCGTTACAGCAGCAGAGCTACTGCGAGTAGCTACTTTCATTACAATCTCAGAATGAGCTGCCGCTGAAAATCCTTTACCGCCAAATTCTTTTTTAATAACTAAGCCAAAAAAGCCTTTTGTCCGCATAAAATCCCAGACCTCAGTCGGAAAATCTTTAACATTATGCGTTGCTTCCCAGTCATTAACCAGCGCACACAATTGATTCGTTTCATTAGCTAGAAAGTCTTGCTCTTCTTGGCTAAGCGTAAATTTTTGTAAACCATGCAGTTTGTTGAAATCAGGTTTACCTTGAAAAATATCTTTTTCCCACCAAGAATCACCTGCATCGAGCGCTAATTGCTCGGTTTCCGAAATTGATGGCAGGATTTTCTTCGCTCGATTATAGATTGGTCTTGTAACCAGCCCTCTTAGAAATGGTATATTGCCAAATATGATTACTACCGCAGTGATTATTGCCAGCAACGCATAAATAATTAAATTAATTGAAGCTCCAACCAATGGATAAGCTCCAATAAAGTACGCAAGCATTATCAGCGACCATAGCCAAATTCGTGGCTTATGATAAATCACGAGTAAACTCAACAGCAATAAAACGATAATGAATAAGCAATTCATAATAATTCACCCCCATAAAAGCGTACTTAATCGATGCAAAAGCACTGAACCATCTAAGCCTTGTGACTCACTTTTCCGTACAATGTTAGAGTGTAATACATATGCTGATAAATTACATCATGCGATGCAAAATAAACGCTTTGGCTTAGCTAGGTTTTTTGAGCTGATTAGAGCGTTTATCCTCTGCATTTGCGATTTGCATATGGTGGTGATTGCTTATTTCTTCTACCAAGTCCAACACGCTACGTTTATTACGTTCGTGACGTGGAATCTCAATAACAAATTCATCAGTAATTTTACCAGGATTACTATCCCAAACTAATACCCGATCAGACATCATAACTGCTTCTTCGACGTTATGCGTAACTAAAATCATTGAGCGAGTTTTAATCTGTTCATTTTCCCATAACTCAGTTAAATCAGTTTTTATTTTATGGGCGGTGTAAATATCTAGCGCCGAAAAAGGCTCATCTAACAACAAAATATCAGGCTCTACTGCCAAAGCACGCGCAAAACCAACCCGTTGCTTCATTCCCCCAGATAGTTCTTTAGGATACATTTTTTCATAACCAGATAAACCGATCAAATCTATCATCGTTTGGACTTTTTGCATAATTTCAGACTTAGTTAATGCACTACTTTCTAAGCCTAGTGCTACATTTTCAAAGACTGATAACCATGGCATTAGGGCAAAATTTTGAAATACCATGCTCATATTATGGCTTGGTGCATCAACAATATCACCTTTGCAAGTCACCCGACCACTACTAGCGGGCATCAAACCTGCCAGAATACGCAAAAAAGTTGATTTGCCAGTACCTGACTTACCTAAAAAAGCAACGATTTCCTTATCATAGATATTTAAATTGATATCCTCTAATACCTTGAGTTGGTGATTATTATCAATAGTGAATGATTTGGTGACATTTTCAGCTTTAAGCAAGATGTTTTGTGTTTGCATGAGTATGTTTCCTATTCTTTAAACTTCTTGCCCAACTTACGGATACAAGAAGTTTTTTATATTACGGAAGTTATTGGTAAATAACTACTTTGTTAAATTACTAATTGATACGGTATTTGGTTTCAGCCATTTTATATAATGGCTTCCACACAAAAATAATGCATAGCGCAACCATAAAGCACATCACTGTACAACCTAGCGCAGCCTCAGCTAATTGATTATTCGTGGTGGTATCAGAAATAAACGCGCCCAGTCCGGTTGCTGCTTTAGTAGTTTTACCCCAAGTGATTAACTCTGAAGCTATTGCAGCATTCCATGCACCACCAGCAGCAGAAATAATCCCAGTTACAATATAAGGAAAGACTGCAGGAATCATAAATTTGCGCCACCATAATCCACCACGTAGGTGAAACATGCGGCTGGCTTCAATCAGATTATGTGGTAAAGTTGAAACGCCAGCAACAACGTTAAATAAAATGTACCACTGCGTCCCTAGCATAATCAGAAAGATTGACCATACACTCAGACTTTGATGATAGCTGATTAATAGAATTGCTACCAAAGGATAAAATAAATTGGCTGGCAATGCTGCTAAAACTTGGATAATTGGCTGAAAGAACTTAACTAACTTTTGATTTAAACCAATCCAAACCCCAAGCGGAACGAAAATTAGAATACTTAACCCCATTGCTGCAAATACGCGAACGGCAGTCAAAGACATGAGCAATGGCATTTTAATCAAATCAGCCTTAGGTAAAAATTGCCACAGCAAATAGCCGTAGTAACAACAACTACAAATTACCAATAAGTACCATAAGCGTGATACTAAAAATGATCCACTGCGGCTAAATTTTATTATTTTGTCTAACTTTAGTTTCAGACATAAATTAGGCAAACCATAAACCCAAAAATGTGCAAAAGATTTTAAGCCACGACTTAAATACAATGAAGAATGTGAATGACGAATCAATGAGTAAAACCATGAGGTATTTTGGTTGCTACTTGCAGTATCTTCATACTTAAATTTATGCACCCAGCGCACTAACGGGCGAAAGATCAACTGATCTAGCAAAATAATATTTAAAATCAAAGCCAAAACAGAATAGAGTACTGCAGAAGTATTAGCTTGACTTAGAGCCTCCGCCATAAATGCACCAACTCCAGGTAATTCAACGGTATTAGTTTTAACTGGAATTGCTTCGGTTGCTAAAATTGCAAACCACGCCGCAGATTGCGAAACCATAGTATTCCAAAGTAATCCTGGCATAGAATATGGACATTCAATCCGCCAGAATTTACTCCATGCATTCTGGTGAAACATATCCGCAGCTTCATTTAGCTCAAGCGGAACAATTCTAATTGTCTGATAAAAAATCAACATCATATTCCAAGCCTGTCCAGTAAACACACCAAAAATTGCGGCACATTCTAAACCCATGATATTGTGTGGAAATAATGCAATAAACATAACGGTGGTAAAGGTAAGAAAACCAACCAGTGGAACTGATTCCATAAAATTCACAAATGGTAAGATAATCCGTTCTGCCGCCTTGTATTTGGCTGCCATTACCCCAAAAATAAATGTAAACAGCAGAGAAAAGGCTAGCCCGAGCAATAAGCGCATAGTTGTACGTAGTGAATAATATGGTAGTAAATGTGGGTCGAGGCTAACCGTCAGTGGTGTATGGTTAATTTCAAAATTACCATGCATATCATGCCAGCCTTTAAATAGCAAAGCAGCGATTACCGCGATTAAACCCCAGAAGATTACGTCATTTAACCAATGATAATGATTTTTAGGACGTAGTTTATTTGCTAAACTAAAACGCATTTTTAGCTCCTCCGAATTTATTTGGCACTATCAAATCAATGCCCATATGAAACATAGGCAATGCCAATAAATCAATAAGATAGTATTAAAGTTGAGAGATTTTAGATTTTTAAAGTTATGAACACACCAGATATAAAATCCAGCGCGCTATAAAGAGACAAGACTAGCTCACCGAGGGCGGCATTAATTGCGCAATGAAAAATAAGTTTAAGATTAATTTAAGCATAACAAATCCAATTCGTAAGCAGTGATGGATTGTAACAAGATCAGGATAGATACGGATATTTAGTTTACAACAAAATATATTTTTAAAATATATCGATATAAAACAATATGATACTTCATAAGAATACCTAAATGGTTGGAGATGGAGAAAATTACTCTGTATCTGATATGCTATATAAGACATGTATTGTAATTTTGTTTTAAATATTTTGACTACTACCACTTAGTAGCATGATGCACATATATTATGTTCGGAGAATTAAAAACATGAATAAAGGTATTTTAGGAAATTAAGTTTTCAGAAATTTTACAGAAAGCCACGATCAAAGAGATCTTTTTCTGAACAACGTAATGCCGCCGCAATTTTTTCTAACATTTCAGGGCTTACCCATCTTTTCTGAGTTTCAATTAAGGCGATACTAAGCCAACTTACATCCATTCTCTCACTTAACTGCTCTTGTGTCAATCCTAGTTGAGCTCGCCTGTTTTTAATATTATTGGCTAATATTTTTGTTATTGGTATTTGTTCCATAGCTCGGATTTTATGTGAATTATGGCTAATTAGTTATATACCAATAGTATATAATAACGACTAAGAATAATTTTCTTATTAATTCCAAGCCTCGAACTTTTATCAATAGCGCCATAAATTGAATTATTTCGTCACTAAACTTATCAAGTGTTGCAATTTGTTACTAAAAATCATAAAGATTTACAAAAATAAGTAGTCTGATTTAATAATGTTGTTCATTAATAGTCACGATTTAATCATCTGATTTATAGCGTAATATTTTGAATTGTAAATACTATTTTGATAATCGCTACTATCCGTTTGGAGAGTATCGAAAATTATCAATTAATCGTTAAAATACGGATGTTTACGAATTATCTATCTACATATAGCAATAAATAAGGCTTAAGAATGACAGATCGTGAGTTTTTAACCACATATCTCAATAGTTTTTATCTGCAATTTGATAATGATATAGCAGGGATTAAGGATAATCAATCACGTTATTTGCTAGTGACTCAGAAATACGCCGAATTATTGGGGTTTGACAATGCCTCTGAGTTGATTGGTTTATCAGATGGTGATGCAAATACATCAATTGCTCAATATGAAAAAATTTTTTACCAGCAAGATCGGCTTGTCGAACAGACGCGAACTTCATTAGTTTGTCTGGATAATCACTATTATAAGAATGGTTTTGATTCTTATATTTTTAATAAGACTCCGGTGATAAATCCTCGTACTAAAAATGTACTTGGAATTAGGTTGGTGGCAACTAAGCCGCTCTTATTGTTGCCAGTTAGACTGGCCTTAGAAATGCAAAGAATCTCTTTTGCTAATCATTCGTTATCACCAGAAATTGGCAGTAAACAAAAAATAGATATTAAACTGACTGAAAGGCAGCATTTAATCTTATTTTTAGTATTAAATGGTTATTCACAGGGTGACGTTGTCAAAACTTTCAGTGTGTTACAAGAGCAAATATCTCAATCGGCAGTAAAGGATGTTATGCGGGTGTTAAAGATAAAGTTTGATGTGAAGAACAAAGAAGAATTAATCAAGAAAGCGATAAAAAATGGGTTGCATACTCACGTACCTGCCAAATTAATTCTTCCGGGATCTTTTATTCTAAGAGATCATGAGTTTAAGATTAGATGAAAATATTTTTGCAGTATTGAATGGGTATACACAAATTAAATTTTTATAGGGAGATTGAGGTGAAGCTATTTATCAAGATTATGACAATACTGGTAGCAGTATTTATTTTAGTTGCTTGCGGTGGTGGAGGTGGTAGTAGTGGTTCATCAGGCGGCGGTGGTGGAAATAATAGTAACGTGGTATTACCAAATGGTTCAGTTGTTACTGCTGCACAATCGTCAATAACTTCATTTACGGGAGGGACAACCACTAACACAATTAGCATTAGCGGAGGAACCGCTATGCCAGTAACTGTAAATACTAATGCACAAGTTCAAACATTTAATATTGAAAAAAATGGAAAGTTGTTGTCTGATAGTGGAATAAAAGTTACAACAAACCCTTCGCCGTTAGTTCTAATTTCAGGAGGTTCACAAAGCTCCGGACAAATAGTAATAGATGCAGCCAAAGCGTCTCCAGGCAGTTATATTGTCAATGTCTATGGTTCATTTACAAATCCTAGTACTGGACAACCTGACTCGATGGTTATCTCTCAGTTTTCTGTAACAATCACACCGCCAACTCCAAGTGACGTAGTACCTGGAGAATTATCAATTACACCAAGTGTTGTAAATTTGAATGAAAGTAACGGAAAAACTAGTACTATTCTAGTATCGCTTGACGGTAGTCAAAATGTTAATAATTTATCCGTCTCAGTATCATCAGATAATTCTGGCGTAACACTATCTAATTCTGAATGTGTTTTATCAAGCAATTCAAATACTTGTCAGATTACTCTAAATGGCTCAGGTTCAACTACGGAATTGGCTGAAATTTCTGCTCAAGCAGGCAAGTATAAAACTGCACATTCAATAGTTCACATTAATAATAATCCTCAACCAATAATAGTGTATGGCTCTATTGGTGTTGAACCCACCAGTATTAGTGTTTTTCCTGACGAGTCAAGCTCTTTTACGATAACTTGGTCTGGAAGTCAGAATTTATCTGAATTGCCGTTACTTATTTCTGATAGCAATAATGTAGTAACGCTGAATAAAGATAGCTGTTTATTGACGCCAGTTAATAATTCATGTACGATCAATGTAACCGGTACAAGTGTTGGGACAACTAATTTAACAATTCAAGTTTCTAATTCTGAACTAGCGCCGCATTATCCGGTTCAACATGTTGCAGTTGAAGTAAACCAACAAGCTCATGGAAGTTTAAGTTTAACTCCATCAACGCAGGCAGTATATATCGGTGAAAGCGGAAGTCTGTATTTATCATGGAGTGATAGCCATGGAATAAATGCGCTACCGGTTTCAATAACAACCGACAGTAGTGATATTCAGTTGAATACTTCAAGCTGTAACTTAACGCCACAGGATAATAGTTGTACAATTTCTTTTAGCGGCAAACACAACGGTAGCGCAACAATAACGGTAATTCCAAGTAATCCTGCTCAGGCAAGCCATTTTTCACCTCAATTAGCAAACGTTCAAGTTCAGGAAGTTTTGCATAATCAATTATTGGTAGCTATGATTGGCGTTAATAGCAATGAAACTAGGTCAAGTATCTCGCTGATAAACAATAAGGAGCAGGTGCTAAGTGGTAATGTCACTGGAATTGTTGCATTTAACATCTATGGCGTGGTTGGTGATGATTTAATTGTCTATGATAATTTCAATAATGCATATTCTAACATCTATAGGGGCAACTCAACTACCAATGTATGGCGTCGGCTAGGTCGGAATAAAATTTTTACTAGAAATACATCAAAGACTAGCGTTATTGCAATAAATAAAACCAGTGAAAAAATCGTTGTGCCAATTAAAGACGATATTGGCATTAAGTATGGGCTTTATAGCTATGTAGAAAGTAGTAACGATTGGCAATTAATACCTGGTACTTATGATTCTATCGTGAGTAATGCCAGTCAATCAATGGTTTTTCGTGAAAGTGACTTATTTGTCCTCGTAAATTCAGCCAGTCCATCAGTTCATTACGTGGCAAAACTCACGAATGGGCAAGGAAATTGGGAAAGCATTGCGTTACCAACAAATAACTATTTTTCCACCGATGCCATTTTTGTCGATAAACAAAACAATCTCTATTATACAACCATATCTGCGTATGGTAATAATGCTGGACCGGTAGTCTATCGCTTAGATCAGAATTCAACGAGCTGGACAAAATTAACTGGTGATGGACCAGATGGTAGTCTTTCACTTAATTATACGGCATATATTCAATATCTAACTTCAGACTCGCAAGGAAACATCTATGTGACCGTCTTTGAGCAGAACAGTAAGGAATCAGTATTTAAATTTTTAGCAAATACTCAGCAGTGGCAGCGCTACGGATACCAAAGTGTTGAATATTATCCTTCCAGCGATTTAAAAATTGGCGTACCGACTATTGCGATTGATAATAACGATATACCATATTTAACTTTTGCAAAAGGAATTTATAAAATTCCGGCGGCAAATGATTGGAATATCATTATAAATGGCGATAAAATGGGTAGTATAGTAATGAGTCCTGATGGCTTAATGAATTTTAATGGTGCAGTTAAGTATGGTTGGCCGGATTTAAATAAGCAAACCTCTGCCACAGATTGGAGTAGCTCTTCCATCCGTTTGCTTGGACCGCAAGGGAAAATTACCAATCAGAGAAACTCGGTCTATGTTAGTTCTTTTGGGCAAAAATATCTTCTTGGTTCTAGTATGATTAGTGAACAGCCGTTGTATTTTACATTGGCCCGTTGGGATGGTACAGATAACAACTGGCAAGATAAACAGTATCAGATGCCGGATCTATATACCACTGCAACTGCAATGGCAGTAACCAACTCTGGACTTACGTATTTAGGAATTATCGGTGAATATTTTGGAGCAAGTACACCCCTACTGCTATCATTGCCTTCATGGTCAGCTCCGTTTACCATATTACCAGAATTAGCCGCAGACCAGATTAAGTTAATGACGAGCGATACCTGTGGTAATACATATTTGGTTACGTATACAAATGATGGGCACGCTGGTATATATGACTATTATCAGATTAATTCTGCTGGCGGAATACTACCAATGTCATCAATATCTACGATGGACCCTTCAAGGGTAAACGCACTCACTACTGATTACGCATGTAATGTTTATGTTGGAACAGAGAATGGTGGCATTTACCGGCATAGCTCAACTAGTCCCTTGAGTAATTGGCAATTAGTGTTAGGCATTCCAAATACTGTGATCAAAAAGATTATTTTTAATCATAACAATCAAATGTATCTGGAGACATTCGTATACGTTGATCCTTCACCTAAAATAGCAACATATTCAAATAGTCAAATTTCATATTTACCGCTTCCAGAAACTAAAGGTAACATAACTGATTTCGCAATTACCTATGACGGCAGTTTATATGCTGGAACAGATACTGGGAATGTGTGGTTATATGATTTTGTGAATAACCAATGGGTATATACCAAATATGGCAATGGTTTCGGCACTTCTGTCCAATTATCTGCAAATTAATTTATATCAAGGCGCATAAATTTAGTGTTATGCGCCTCGGAGTTATCTCATTGAATGTAAAACGTTCTAATATTGTAGGAGCAAATGTTGATGAATAAAAAATTATTAATTACTTTAGCAGTAACCAGCCTTAGCTTGGTTGCGTGTAGTAAAGAAGGTGATTTTAAGAAGGCAATTAATACCAACTTGAGCCAAAAACCGGCGTGTCTAAATATTAAAGATGATGGCGGTCGAGGTGATGGTTTTTATTTGGATGAAAAACAATTGCAGGCATTTCGTGATAAAACGAAAGGTTTAATTGTTAATTCTCAACGTTTTGATAAAAATGGTAAAAATCTAGAAACGGATAGAACATTGGAGCAGCGCAAGAAAAGTGACGAAATGCTGGGAGCTTTGGTTACGGTTGGCTTGCTGACTAAATCAACTGAAAGTTTGCCGACAATTGGTTCCTGGCCTAAAAAACCAGATGGTGGATATTATTTATATACGATTTATACCTTAACCGAAGCTGGGAAAAAGACTGAGATAACGGTGAAACCTAGTCTGAGTATGGTTGCTTATGCAGGTGATACCGGACATCGAACATTTTGCTATGCTAAGAGAGAAGTCGCTAGCATTGATAACTATGCTGAAGGAAATTCTGAAGCAGGTTTTAAGATTGCTACGGTTGAATACACTTACAAATTTACCGATGTTGCGGATTGGGTTTATAAACCCGCTTTTAAAGCGATGTTTCCCAAATTTGTTGATTCGTTGAATACTAAATATACCGATACAATAACCTTGGTTAAGAAGAATAACGGTTGGGAAGCGGTTAATTATTAAATTTTATGGATAGGAGACATTGATATTTATATTAAAAATCAAACAGCATTAGATGATTTTTTGTAATGGACTGTGCTATTTTACACTGATAAAATTAAAATTTTTTAAGGATTTGATTATGCGTTATGTATTGGCTTTATTTTTTCCATGGCTAACCTTTTTTACAATGGGTAAGGTTATCCAGGGTTTTCTTTGTTTGCTACTGCAATTGACTTTAATTGGTTGGCTGCCAGCAACGATTTGGTCGTTTATTTCTATTTCAAATTTTGAAAAACTTAAAGCCGCAGAAGCGCGTGAGCTTGAGCATAAACGGCATCTTGAAACATTAAAGGCTATTAGTAAAAATAACTAGATTAAAGAAAGAAATATTGAATGAAAAATTTACTAAAAAATACAGGTGGTTTTATTGGGTTATATATTGTTGTGGCATTGTTTACCTATATTTTGCCATATTTTGGTTCTAATTCAGTTGTTGCAAATGCTGCTGGTGGATTAGTTGATGCTGCATCGGCTGGTCGTACATCAATGTTTACGCACTTGCCATTTTTATTACATGCAATTTGTTTAATTTTGCTATGCGTGATTTCATTTTTGCGAGGCGGCTGGATAAATAAAAAATGGATCGTGGTATTTCCTGTTATCGCATTGTTGTTTGACTTAACTCCAGGTTTAAGTGCAATCCCTTTTGTTCCAACTATTTTACACGTGATTGTTTTAGTTCTTGGCGGAACAGCCAAAGCAGTTGTAGATGTGGAAAAATCGATTTAAGTAGGCAGCGAAAATACAATTTAAATTTTAACTTGAAAAAGTGACAAAAATAAATTTTATAATTTTTATGGAGAGAGTTTATGAAAAAATTAACATTATTAATCTTGGGCGCGGCTAGTATCGGAATGGTTGCTTGTAATGGTGTCGGAAGTAGTTCATCTGGTGGTGATATTCCTCCGGCGCCATCTCCAAAACCAAGTCCTTCTCCCACGCCAGCAGGTTCTTGGATTATTGTAGGTTCAGATGATTACGGTATCTATACTGGAGGTAACATTGTCTTTGACCCTATAACAAATTCAGTTTATCAAATTAGGAACGGTACACTTTTATGTTCAATAAATGTAGATGCATCTAGTGAGACTAACTGGAGTTGCCAACCAACCTACACAGGGTATAATTCTTATGGAAACAATCTTGCAACAGATGGAGCTGGGCATTTATTTTCAACTGCACAAGTGAGTTCTCTAGAGAGATATATTATTACCTACAGTACTAGCAACCATAGCCTGACCAATAGCACATTATTAACCGGCGAATATTATATGTTTTCAGTTTCTGACTATATCGGTTATAGCCAAGGCAATCTATATCAGGTTTCATCTTCCAAAACACTTATCGAGGTTGATTTAACAACGGGAATAGTTAATTCTACCATGAATGCATTTAACCCTGAATTCATATCAGTGTCTCATTCTTTCACTATTGATAAAGATTCTAACCTATATTATGGTTCAGGTCAGGCAGCATATTATGTAGATATAAATACAATTGAACCCTACTCATTTGCTAAACAGATTGGTGTATCATTTCCTGTTTCTGGTCTACCTGATGGGGTTGTAGACTTGTCAGTTGGAGAAAATAATTTAATCCTCTGTGGTGCGGATAATGTGTATTCAATACCCTTGGGTTCCGCTGCAACTACCCCTTGGACGGTTTTGCCACCAACTTCAAGTTACCAAGTTGGACCAAATTTTCCCGTAGTTACTACTGGATGTTTTAACAGCACGGGTGGCGGACAATACATTTATGCGACAGCGATGATTGTGGATAGTAATGGCGGTTCTCCATCATTTAGGCTAATGAAGTATAAATATTAACTTTGGTCAACTCATATTAGTCTTGACGATTTTTATTATATCGACTTTAATTAATTGTAATAGTCTATTTTTAAGAGGTATACTTTTTATGATTAGGGATTGATATGGTTTATTTGGCAATATTTAGTGATTTAAAATACGTGGAGAAAGTTATTAATGAGTAAAAAATTAACATTATTATTAATGAGTTGCGTTATTATTTTAGCAGCATGTAGTGATAACTCAACTAAAAAATTTGTTGGTACTTGGCAAGATGTCACTGAATCTAGTTCATCCTTTGTTATTGTTCAGGCTGAGCAAGGTTTATCATTACAAGCTCCTGGTGAATCGTCAGTCGCTGTTACAATCAATGGTAATGCTTTGACAGTTGGTGATACCACCTTAACCTTAGATGAGCAAAAAGAACAATTATCTATGTCAGGATTATTCAATAGTCAGATAGTATTTAAAAAAGTTTTAGGAGTGCAGAAGTAATGAATAAAACCTATATGTTATTGCTCCCTACCCTAGTAATAAGTCTTACTGGGTGCTATATATCACAAAATTTTGATAATCAAGTACAGGTGAGTCGCACTGGGCAATATCAAGTCGATGTTGATACAGATATTATAAATGGAACTTTATTGTACGCGCAAGCAGCCTCAAAAGAGAGAAAAAAAGCACTTACCGCTGATGAACTAAAGAAAATATTTGCAAATTGTGAAAAAGAATTTAATCAGACTGTTGCGTTGGATATTAAAAAGGGAAATCACATTCTAAGTAGTAAGTACTTGGGTGAATGTCGTGGGCATTTAACCTTGAAATACACTGGCAATATCATCAAAGAGAAGACGTTTACGGCTTCAATTAGTAGTTCTTCTGAGAATGGTTTTGAGATTCCTGTAACAATGGAATATGATGCTAAAAATAAACTAATTGTCATCAATGGTAAAACACAGGGTGATAAAGCGACAACCCAAGCGTTTAGTTCATTTCAATATAATGGCAAACTTAGGGTAAAAACTGATGGCAAAGTTGTCTCGACAAATGCCGATAGCAAACCGTACTGGGGCTTGATTGGCTCTTACAAGTGGAGTATTAGAGATTTAACAACTCCTAATGCGACCATGGTTATTTCAACAACTGGCTTTTAATTTCAATAGGAATTTATTATGCTTAAAAAATTTGTAATTCAATTCGGTGAAGTAATTATCAATGCACTGGTTATTGTCGGATTATTAATTTCTGTTGTAGCCGGGTTTAGTGCGATGGCATATTCATTTATCGGTGGATTAATAACCTTGGTTGCTGGTGTAGCGGGTGTTGTTCTGTTTGCTTTAGTGATTTATTTGTTAATTGATATCCGCGATAGTTTGAAAAACTCGAGTCCAAATAATCTATCATAACTAGAAAATGTATCAATTTATGTAGCTTATAGATATTAATCATTGCTACTAAGGGGAAGTATGCCAATAAAGTTAGAACAGAATCAGGCAATCTATATGGATATTGCAATTAACTCTTTAGCAATAGTTAAACGCGATATTTTAGATAATAAATTTGATGTAACCCAGCTAGAGGTTAACAGTTTTGATGGTGAAAGATTGACGATTTCTGTTCATCAAGATTGGGAATTATTAGCAAATAAAAAAGAGCAAACCCTCGCTGGACAGCATTCAGCAGATATCAATCGATCAGATAAACAAAGTTATACCGAGGCAATTGCCTACTATATGAATTCAGTGAATGATGGGTTGCCTAAGGAATTACTAAACGATTTTTTGGAAAGTGAACCATTTATTCATATAGATGACTATGTGGTTGACGAGACATCCATAGGGTTTATCGATAATTGTCGTCCTTGTCATGGTAGCGGGGAAGTTAATTGCTCTACTTGCAGCGGTTCAGGAAGCGTTCGCGTTCATGTCCGAGATCGGGTAACAAGTCGCCAAGATTCTTATGGTAATAAACATGAAATAAGTCGAATTCCAGAATATGAATATAGACGGTGTAGTTCTTGTGGTGGATCTGGTAAAACAACTTGTAAACCATGTAAAGGAACCGGTTACATAACTAAAATCACCACCATAACCAGATCTACAAAATTATATCAAACATATGCTTTGCAACCAGGTAGTTATTCTGATAAAGCAATTCCAGAAATTATAAAGATTCCAACTAGTCAGTTAAATAACATTGCTGAATGGGTGGTTGGGCAGTCAACTGCACAGTATAATCATTTTCAAATCCAATATGTCAGCCAAATTGATCTAACCAGATTTTCTACTTTGATACATGATATACCTTATGAGTTCCTTGCTTTAAACCATCATGAGGTAAATACTCCGCAATTATTAGAAAAGTCACCTATTTTTGAAGAGGTGCTCAAATTACCATTGACGCTAGCTAAAGACGTTTACAAAAAAGCTAGAGTTGGTTGTATTAAAGATTTTTTAGCTTGTTTTCAAGAGTACAAATTTTTACGTAATATTATGGCAAGTTTATCAGTAAATCCTGATTACTCAAAGAAAAATATTACTAATTTAGTTGTTGAAAATGGTAAAGGTTATCTTAGTGCTGCAACGCAGGAACAATTAGTTAGCGGGATTACCAAAAGTTACAAAACTTACTTACCAACTCATTCTAAGCTGGCAATTTTTAGTTTTTCAATATGGTTATTATTTATTTATGAAATCTTGAGTATTCCATTTTTGCCATTAGCAAGAGAATCTCTAACTCGTGACTCATTTTACATTGCGTGTGGTGGATTTGTTATTTGTTTTCTACTCAGCGTTATTGCTAGTAGGTGGGCAATTGTTCGTAAATATAGGCAGTTACCAGCTGGAATCATAACTCCCACACCCAAGAATATTAAAATTTCATTAATCTTCTCGTTACTATTTTCAATTATCGGTTTTTTTACTATTTCTGTGCATGATCAATTATTTTATAAATATTTAGGTGGAAGCATATTAGCGAAATATTATTTGCATCACAATAATGAAGTAAAGCCAATTTCTAGTGCGCCAAATGCGGCTGCAAGTACTCCCGTAAAATTGAAAAAATATAAACACAAAGGCTAAATATGAAAAAAGCAAAATTTGCAAAATATTTTGGCAAAATAGATGAGCTTCTGCCAAGGAGTTTGACCCTTGAACAGTTTGTAACTACGGCGGAGAACAGTTCCAAGAGTTTTACATTAAATGTAAAAGCTAACTTGGTTGGATATAGTAAAAAAGATTCAATAAGTGGCTTACCTTTAGATTTTGCAAAAGAGGTCGCACATCCGGATGAGATTCATTCATCTGCCAGCAATTATCTGAAAACTAAAAGAACACAGTTATATAGAGATGAGCTTGGACATTTTCAAAATAATAAAACTGGAATTTATCAATCTACTGACTATAACTTTGGGAAACAGATTTTTTACTATCGTACATTATGTTCTGATTGTCATGGTAATGGTGATATTAATTGTCAAAACTGTGAGGCTACTGGTTACATTTCGTGTAGTAATTGTCATGGTAGCGGTGTCATTCACATTCGAGATTCTAAGACAGGATTGGCAAAAACACAAGTTTGTGTCCATTGTAAAAATGGTCAACGGCAGTGTTCTGTGTGCTCAGGAACATCTAGGGTTGTTTGCAATGAATGTAGTGGAGAAGGTGTATTTTCGACTTTGGTTGAAGCGTTTTTTCAAGCAAAATTAACATTTTCTTATAACTTTGGTACTAGCGACGAAAATTCCGAATTTGCGTTAATGGTTCGTTCATTAACTATTAGTAAGTTGATTGAGATTTGTAATGTAGAATTAACTGAATCGTCATTAGAGAATGAGCAAATAGTATTGAGCTACACTATCGGTGTGCCAGTAACCAATTTTAACTTGGATATTAACACTAAGAAACAATCTGTTATTGCGTTCTCTGAATCAGGTGCATTATGTCAAAAAATCTATTTTTTGGATGATGTGTTATCTTCATTAATTGATTACTGTAAGCAATTTAATGCGGCGGGAACTATAAAAAAAACGCCGCTATTATATCAAAAATTGAACAAAATTCCATTTATACAACAGACAATTATAGATATCGATAAATCCACGTCGCTAGAAAACATTATGAATAGCTTAAAGACAAACTCACTGGGGTTTATGTCTGAGAAATCTATGGCAGTTATTGCGCAATCAATTAAGAAAAGTTTTAAATATTCACCGAAAGAAGCTTCATTAATAGTAACCATTTTATTTTCATTGCCGATCATTTTTTTGGGTGTCTATTTGGCATTCCAGTGGCTAGATTTTAGCGGAAGTTTCTGGCATGATATTTGCTATTCCGGACTAACGGTGTCTGGCATAATGTATTTTTTTATGAATAGTATTAATTTCTTTAAACTAAAATCTCACCATTCAGGATTACCAAAAAATTTGTTTATTTCTAGCCGCGGTGTATTTAAACGAATGTTTTATCGTGGCATTAATTATGTGATACTGGCATTGATTATTGGTGTGGCTTCGGCTCACTATCAGTATAAGTATACGATCAATAAATTGGGGCTAAAAGATAGCTATGCCGCAAAAATGTTGGTAGCTCAATCACCAAAACAACCTGAAGCAAGTAAGCCCGTTAAAACGAAGAAAAAGAAAAAACGTTATCATTAATAATTTTTTATTTAATTTTTAGGAGTAATTTATGCGTAAACAATGGTTAATTCCAATAATTGGAACTATCGGTAATTTTTTTAGTGTGATTATGATGTGGTTTTTTCCTATTTTAATCGCCATGCTTATTTTGAGTGGTATTTTTCATGTACCAGATCGTGTTCTTTCATTCATTATTGTCATTTTTGTACTTGGTTATCCCAGTTATTTGTTTTATTTGGGTGCAAGTGGAAAAGGCGAGAATAAAGTTAAAAAATATCTTCCGAGCAGACCAATGACTGCGGAAGAGGAGGCTATTTTTTTACCATTGATTGAAGAGGTTATAGCGAAACATAACGTTTGTTCCAACACAAATTTGATATTTGGTAAAGATCTTCAATTTTCAATAGCCGAAGATGATACAGTTAATGCTTTTGCATTTGGAAAAACACATGTGATTTTTAATACTGGATTTTTGGCGAGCGCAAGCCCTGAAATGTTTAAATCGGTACTTGCTCATGAAATTGGTCATTTACACAACAAAGATACGCTTATAAGTTTGGCAAACTTTTTTGTTCAAAGACCGACACAAGTTGTCTTAAAGATTTTTAACTCGTATAAAGTGATGGGACACTTAGCTGATGCAGCCAAAAATCACAAAGGATCTGGGGATAAGGCTATGGTTAATTTAGCATATAAAATCCTTTTTTTACCAGCTTTGATTGTCGGGCTTGTTGTAAATTTTATTTGTGATACTAGCCAGAAAATTTTATCGAAACAGCAAGAACTTGAGGCAGATGCATATGCTGTTAAATTAGGGTACTCAAATGGCTTGTTGGAATTTTTAGAAATGGCAAAGAATGGTCATACAAAACCAAACCGTTTAGTCAGATTATTTGAAAGCCATCCTGAGCCAGGTATTCGAATTGAAAATATTCATTTGCTATTAAATTAAAGTTATCGTTAGTGTCCATTCAATTGAATAGACACTAGCACTTATTAAAAGAGCCAAAGTTGAAAATAAACTAAAAACTCTTGAGAGCGTAAAAATCATTACTCAGCCATTAATTTGCTAGCGCCACGAATAGCGCAACCAATGCAGGACCAATTAAGACTCCCCAGAAGCCAAAACTAGCGATTCCAGCGGCGATACTAAAAAAAAGGAGAAATTCATTTATCTTATAATCAACATTGACAACTTGTGATATTCGGTTTAAAAAGAATAACCTGACAAAATTATCTATCAAAAATGCTAAAACAAAACTACCAAAGCATCCAATAACGATACCACCAATAAGATTGCCGCGAGCAACCTCATTTATCACAACCGGAACCCAAACTAGCGCAGTTCCAAAAACAGGAACTACCGAACTTATTGCCGCAAAAAATCCTAATAGCAATGGATTATAGTCAAAAAACACCATTAATAACCCAAAAGCGACTCCCTGAGCAATTGCTACTGCAAAAATCGTTAAAAAAACGATGCTTAAAGTTCCACTAATATTCCGGTAGAGCTGCTTTTGCATAACTCGCTCCAAAGGAGTAATTTTGGCAAAAAAAGCAATAATGTCTTTACGATACCAGTGAAATAGGAAAAATAATACCACCACTAGTCCTAAATCAAAGATACCTTTCCCTAGATGACTAAGATAGCCCTGTAGCATGGACAAAGCCCGTTTAATGTGTTCCCCATCGTTAAATTCATTACTAAAACTTACGATAGCGGTGGTTATTTTTGTTTTGATATTTACTGAAACCCAGGTTACAGAATTAAGATAGTTAATGAAATCGGATTTTAACCCCAATATTTTCTGATAATCGAAATTGCTTACCGCATAACTAGTCAAATAAATAAATGGAAGAAACAAAATTAATAGTAACCCAAGAGTTAAAACTGTCGCGGAAATCACTTCGTTCCGGGATTGCAACAAGCTAATTTTCGAACCAGCTAAAACATTTGCCAACCGAATGGCAAATCCCTGCGTTACCATTACCAGTAACCATGCAACTAATGCGGATTTCAGAAAGTCATTAAAAAGCCAGCATACACCAGCCAAAGAAATTAGAAACAAAACCGCCAAAAAATAATTTCTGGGCATACAATACTCATATAAAAAAATTAATCATCCATCATATCACACTGTGTTTACCATAGTACATCAATTTTTTACCATGCAGCAAGAAGTTTCTGAATTCAAGTGTAAAATGCACACGCTACTAATGAGTGCAACAATTTAGAATACATCGCAAAGCAGAAGAGGCAATAAACTGCCTCCTCTGTTACTACAATATTCGTGGTCACTATTTGATAATCGCTACTTTTTCTTTGATAAAAGAACTTCCTAAATTATTATTAACCGCATAAACTTTAACTAGCTTGGTTCCGACAGGCTTATCTAGCATGACGTTACTTTGATTAAACGGTCCAGCGATTTTTATCGTTTTTCCATTGACATCAGCGTAAACAACATAAATACTCCCAAAACCACTCAAATCAGCTGAAATTGAAGCTGTACTTCCATTTACATTCAAGCAATTGTCTGCATAACCATTACATAATGGTAAGGTAAACGCGTACTCTGATGCATCTGGAGCGTTCCCGAAAATGCTCGACACTTGTGATTGATCAGTTGGATAATTAGTCCAAAAACTGTCAGTAGAATGAAATCCCTCTTGCTCTTTCATGTCTGTGGGAATCTGTGCCACTTTGTTTGAACCTTGCCAAGATTTAGTATTAAAATTTAAGTCCGTAAAATCTGCACCATTGCTCCAGCGCACTAAGCCTAATTTCACGACATTATTAAATTGCTGAGCACTATCAAGCACTTTATCGCTGTTTTGATAGCTATGAACTAAATACCAAGTAATAAAGTAGCCTGTTCTGTCCATTCCTTGAGTGCAGTGAGCATAGTAAATTGTTGGTGTGGTATTATGCTTAGTTTCGACATAAATATCATCAATAATTTTTTTGGTAGCAGAAATATTGCTTTGTGGATCTTTATCTTGAATTATATCGCTTACCGTAATTTTAATTTTTTTACCATCGTAGTTTACAATTTCACTATTTCCTTTGGCAAATACGCTAGGATTTGAATCCGAACTACCTGATAATTGAATCTCTTTAAAATTAACCACAATATTACCTTGAGCATCAACTTTAGCATTAGCACCAAAATCTTTCTCATATGCAATAGGATCTGATTGTTTAATATTATCTAAAAGAGTTTGGATAAACTGACCTTTTAGCGAATAAACGGTATCAAGTTTAGGACCGCGAATCATAAAACTCGCAACACTACCATTTGTATTATATTCTGAATACGCATTTGAAACCATCTTCGGTGTTTTCAAAGTGTCATTTGTCGCATTCGGATCAGGTATAGCAATAGTCATAACTTCTAATGTGCCATAATTTCGTCCATCGGCACCAACGATAGCATTACGATGATTAAACTCCAATGTATTTGAACCATAAGTCTTACCAGCACTTGCTGTAACTTTAACTGTACAAACTTTATTACTCGCT
Source organism: Burkholderiales bacterium (assembly GCA_035438765.1). Classification (GTDB taxonomy): domain Bacteria; phylum Pseudomonadota; class Gammaproteobacteria; order Burkholderiales; family UBA11063; genus Aquella. The sequence goes on from DAORIZ010000027.1 coordinate 30,940, forward strand.
GTAAAGTCACAGGAATTTTTATCTAACGTTACTAAGTTATTATTTGAAGCACTATCAAAAGATAATGGGATAGAAACATTATTATCGTTAACTTGGCTGTTGTCAAGTGTAATCGTAAAAGATGAGCTTTGCCCTGGTGTCATTTTAGCTAGGTTGACCGCTTGATTAACCGTAAAACTACCCCAATTATTAGCAGGAGGAGGTGTCACTCCGCTACCATTATTAACCGTAACACCTATTGTTGCTAATTTATTATCACTAGTATCTAAGGCTACTATATTTAAAGCTTTACCAGCTATACCATTGCTGGCATCGACAGTAAGTGAACACTGCTGATTTTTGCTGAAATCACAGTTTTGGATTGTTGTTTTACTTGGGTAAAATACTACATTAGTTTGTGCTTGTCCAGCTGCGTCTTGGATAACTAATTTCACCACACTGCTTCCTAGCGTTGGAGCCATTAATTTGAGTCCTTGTCTATTCCCACTAGCACCATTTTTTAAGACTATATTTTTGCCATTATTACAAGTCTCAGAGCTATTAGCACTGCAATTGAAATAATAGCTACTGGCACTATTTAAGCGACTACTTGATGTTGTAGCTGTAGTGGGACTATTGTCTGGCTGCGCAGTGGAGGAGCCACTATTGCAAGCAGATAATAAAACTGCAGAAAAAGATATAATCAATAAAATCCGTTTATTAGCACCCATGTAAATTACCTTTTAATAAATAAAAATTTTTCATCTGCATATAAAATTGTTGTAAATTCTCCACACTCATGATCAGGCAGATTTTCTGGATCAAATTTGTAACTGCACTAATCTTGAGTAGCGATATTGTAATCAGATGAGAAATATATAACAATATACCAAAATGGTATTAGAGAGCAGATTCATCTTGCGTTAAAATAAAGGGGCTATAGATAAACGCTAATTGGCATATACATAATTTATAAACCTAATTCTACGTTTTATATAATGGAGAAAATGATGACACTAAATAATCAAGAATTAGGAAAAATATTAATCAATAGCTATAAGTACCTTAATGAAAGCACTGATACTGGATATATGCTAATTGATAAAGATTATCAGATCACACATGCCAATGCCTTTTGCTGTAAATTTTTAGATATTCCTGATGCTCCGATGGTCGATAGTATCACTATCTTTAAAAGCATGAATAAACAGGCAGTCCAATTAATTAACAAACGAATCTATAACATTGAACTACTCCTAAAAATAAATGACTATATTATTGAAAGCTGCCATAATTTAATGGCTCACATCATGGCTCCATTGAGTTTTATTTATTTTGCGGTTCATCAAGGAAAATATATTTCATTACTCGTTAATTTTGTACCCATCGCGGATAATAAAAACAAATTAGCTTTTATACAGGCTTTTGTCTCACATTATGATTTCTGGGGACATACCAATTTATCCGAATTATATGACCGCGATCACGCAGCGGATAACTATATAAAAATAATGAATGAGGATACACTACCAATCAATCTATCGGAACGACAAGCTGAAATAGTGTTTATTTTAGCCCACGGTGCGGGAGTAAGAGAGGCTGCAGAACAATTGAAAATGAGTTATGGTGCGCTGACAAGCACACTAAAAAATTATATTTATCCTAAATTCAGCATTCACACCAATAACATTGATGATCTGGTTAAGAAAATATCCAAAATGGGATATGCCAAATTAATTCCCCAAAGTTTGTGTAACCCAATTACCGTAATCTTGGATGCAAAGATCAGAAAAAAATATTTTTATTCCAATTTAAAGCAATAGCAGAAGCATTACAAATTACCGCAATCCATGATATCGCAATTTTAAATAACACCTTAACCCCTTTGAAGAATATAATTACGTGTGCACTATTTGTAAGGAATTCACACTATGCTACAACGTAGAATAGGAAATACTATGGTTGGAGCTATCGGTTATGGCGCGATGGTTCTGGAAGGTTATTATGGTTCTAGTGATGATACTAATGCCGCGTTAGTTTTAAATCAAGCTCTGGATAGCGGTGTAACGATGATTGATACCGCGGATGCATATGGTAATGGGCATAATGAAAAGTTAATTGCGCAAGCTTTAAAATCACGGCGTCAGGAAGCTTTTATTGCCAGTAAATTCGGAATTACTTTTGAAGAAGAATACTCAGGCACCAATTTGCCAACTGGCTGGGGATTTGGTCTTAATATAAATGGTTCACCACAGTATGCTGTTTACGCTCTGGAGCAAACACTCCACCGCTTGGAAACTGACTATCTTGATTTATGGTATTTGCATTATCCTGAAAGTGGACGCCCGATTGATGAAACTATTGAAGCAATGGCAACTCAAGTTAAAGCTGGAAAAGTAAAATATTTGGGATTAAGTAATGTTAGCGCGGATGAAATTCGCAGAGCACATCAAGTACACCCGATTACCGCAGTGCAGTACGAATATTCATTGTGGCGACGTGAAATTGAACATGAAATCTTGCCAACCTGCAAAGAACTAGGAATCGCGGTAGTCCCGTGGTCACCTCTGGGTAGTGGCTTTCTAACTGGAACTATTGATAAATTATCCAATGATGATTTTCGCAATAATAATCCTAAATTTAGTGGCAACAATCTTCAGGAAAACATTGATCGTTTTGCACCACTTAAAAAAATTGCGGGTGAGCTAAATATTACTCCAGCACAGCTAGCGCTAGCTTGGTTATTGCATCAAGGAGAAAATATTATTCCGATTCCAGGAACCAGAACACCAGCCCGAGTTATTGAAAATGCGGCTGCCGCTGATATTAAGTTATCCGCGGAAATATTAACCACAATTAATCAAATTGCTGCCTTAGGTGCCGCCAAAGGTGCAACTTTAGTTTAGGTCTAATACAATAACCATCTTTAACCGCTGTTAACTTATTCTCAGCGGTTTTTTATTTAGAAGAAAAAGTATCGCATAAAACATATACTCGTAGTATTTGATTCAAAGACGATAAATATATTACTTATTCTTCGACATAAAGATCAGTTATCAGCTTACTACCTGCTACACAATTATATTGTGCTAAATCAATCCCATTGTCACGTAAAATATCTTCATCCAGATGAAAGTGTCCACTATAGCTAGTTTCCTTTGCAACCAACAATGCAACTGCATCAGCAACAATCCGCGGATGGCGTGAATGCTGAACTGCCATATCACCACCCAAGAGATTTTGTACCGCAGCAGTAGCCAAAAGCGTGCGAGGCCACACGGCGTTAACCGCAATACCATCTTTAGCCAGTTCTTCTGCCAAGCCCATAACCAGCATCGCTGAAGAGTATTTACACAGGGTATAAACAGTATGGTCAGCAAACCATTTTGGTTTCAAATCAATCGGGGGTGCTAGATGAATAATTCGTGGATTAGCTGATTTTTTGAGCCATGGGAATGCATATTGAGTGGCAAAAAAGCTCCCACGAACAATAACCTCATGCATCAGGTTAAATTTTGAAGGAGTAATCTCTTCTGCACTAAGCAAATAAAGTGCGCTGGCATTATTCACCAGCAAATCTATTTTCCCAAAGCGCTCACCCGCAGTTTTAATTGCTTGCTCCAATGCCTCAAGATCGCGCACATCACAAGCCAATGCTAGCACGTCAGATGCACCAGCCTGACGAATTTCTTCGGCAGCACTATCCAAAGTACCGGGTAATTTGGGATGCGGTGTGACAGTTTTACCGACGATAGCTACTTGCGCACCACTTGCTGCAAATTTCTTGGCGATCTCAAGCCCTACTCCACGAGTCCCACCAGTTATAAATACTGACTGAACCATAATATTACTCCTTGTTTACTCAAGCCGATTCATCATCCTAGGTCGTTGATTTACTCCTCACTTACCGAGTCGTAAGCTTCGTCGTAAATCGTCTACTAATATTTAGAATCAATTTGAGTATTTTTAGTTAGATATTGAGCGACTAGCGCTTTTTTGTCAATTTTGCCCACGAGTGTTTTAGGCAATTCTTCAACAATCGTAAAAAAGTGCGGAACTTTGTAGCGTGTTAAATTTTTACGACAATGAAGCAATATCTGTTCAACACTAAGAGTATGTTCTGCATTCAACACAATATAGGCATGCACCGCCTCACCACTTTCTTCATCAGGATAACCAACTACTGCAACCTCAGCAATTTCTGGCAATTGATCGATCACCATCTCTACTTCCGCTGGGTAAACATTAAATCCAGAGACAATTATCATTTCAGTTTCACGACCACTAATAAATAATAAACCATCTGGATTAACATAACCGATATCGCCAGTTCTCAACCAACCATCAGCAGACAAAGCAAGTTTAGTTTGTTCTGGATTACGCCAATAGCCAGCCATCACCTGCGGGCCTCGTACCATAATGATACCAATTTCGCCTTGAGCTAAGCTTTGTGCACCTGTTGTAATATCACGAATATCAATCTCAGTTGATGGTACTGGATAACCGACCGAGCCATTAAATGGGCTACCCAGATCATTCATACTAACACAAGGCGATGTCTCTGTTAAGCCATAGCAATTAGTTGGAACTAACCCCGTATGCTGATACCAATGTTCTGCCACAGATTGACGAATTGCCATGCCACCACAGATTCCATATTTAAAGTGCGGGTGTTTGGCGTTAATAAAAGGTTTATACTCTAAAAGCTTATGATAGAGTGTGTCTAAAGAATTAAACACGGTAAATGGCGTTGAATTCATAGTTTTAACTAAATCTTTAATGTTCTTGGCATTGGGAACCATGACATTTTCTGAACCATGAAAAAAGAAAGTAAAGAAATTTGCTGTTAATGAAAAAATATGATACATCGGAAGTGCGCTAATAACCACCTGTTTTGACATATCATCAACTTGCACATCTAGTAAGCTAAAAATTTGTTTGATGTTTGAGGCAATATTGCGATGTAATAACATTGCGCCTTTAGGATGCCCAGTAGTCGCTCCTGTATATTGAATGAATGCAATATCGTCTGCAGTTACCGCTATCGGACTAGCTAAAACTGATGATTTTTCCATCAACGTACGCCATGATAAAGGCTGATAAACCAGTTTAGGATTGACTTTCGCCACATAGCGCAACAACAGATTAATTATGCTACGTTTTACCGTTGGATAGGGATCAGCAATTTTAGTACTAATAATATGTTTAATCCCAAATTGATTATAAAACCCATTTAGCTTCTCTGAAAACATATCCAACGTCACTACAACTGTCGGCTCTGAGTTTTTCAATACATATTCAATTTCATTTGGTGTATAAAGAGGGTTGATATTAACTACCGTTGCACCAGCCAAGAGCACAGCAAAAACGGTCAGAGGATACTGCAAACAATTAGGAAGTATTAGTGCAACTCGATCACCTTTATTTACACCAATATCAATCAAAGCCTGAGCCATTTGCAGCGAACGTTCTTTCACTTCTGAAAAAGATAAAGCCACTTTATGACAACTAACAGCACGATTAGCAGCATATTGTTTGCAAGCTTGATTAAACAAATCAACCAGTGTTGTATCATCAAGCTTGATTTCTGCAGGAATCTCAGGTTTATAATTTTTTAGCCATATTTTTTCCATGATTGACTCTCTTTAATTGTTATACTCAAACAGATTGGAAATACTGGTAGGCGATTTACGACAAAGCTTACTAGCTGTCAGTGAGGAGTAAATCAACGACCAAGTCAGATGAATCTGATTGAGTAGTAGTTAGCAAACTTCAAATAAACCAGCAGCACCCATTCCTGCACCGATACACATTGAAACAACCCCATACTTTTTCTGTGTCCGCCGTAGTCCATGTAATACTCGCACACTTAAAACAGCACCAGTTGCACCAAGTGGATGTCCTAACGCAATCGCACCGCCATAAGGATTAACTTTACTTGGATCTAAACCAAGCTCATTAATCACCGCCAATGATTGTGCCGCAAATGCTTCGTTTAACTCAATCCAATCAATATCTTTTAGCTCTAACCCTTGTTGCTTAATTAGCTGTGGAATCGCTTTAATCGGACCAATCCCCATGATCTCTGCTGCAACCCCGCTAACCGCAAATCCATGAAATTTACCTAAAGCTTTCAAACCATGTTGCTTTAGATATTCACCGCTAACTAAGACTAATACACCAGCACCGTCTGTCATTTGTGAACTATTCCCTGGCGTAACTGAGCCAGCAGCGGCAAAAGCAGGCTTTAATTTAGCCAAGCCTTCTAAAGTTGTATCCGCGCGGATTCCTTCATCGCTATCTACGACTTTAATCGTTCTAATAATCTCTCCAGTTTTCTCATCGGCTTTTTTGCTGCTAATTTCAATCGGTGTAATTTCCTCAGCAAAGAAACCAGCCTTTTGCGCCGCATCAGCCTTACGATTACTGGCTGTAGCAAATTCATCCTGTGCTTGACGGCTTACTTGCCATTTCTCTGCCACTTTCTCAGCGGTAATCCCCATGCCATAAGCTAAACCAACATGTTCATTTTGAAATACTGCCGGGCTCACTGAAAAATCATTGCCACCCATCGGAATCATACTCATTGATTCAACACCACCAGCAATAGCTACTTCAATTTCACCAGCTTGAATTCGGTTAGCTGCAATCGCAATGGCATTTAACCCTGAACTACAGTAGCGATTAATCGTCATACCCGGAACACTATCTGGCAAACCAGCTAATTGCGCAGCTACCCGTGCTACATTCAAACCTTGTTCAGCTTCTGGAAAAGCACAACCAATAATCACATCACCAATATCTTCTGGTACAACGCCAGAACTAGCGACGGTTTTTTGCATTAATTGCGCCAATAAATCATCCGGACGAGTATTCGCAAAACTACCTTTTTTAGCTTTAGTCAAAGCGCTGCGTTTAGCGGCAACAATATAAACTTCTCTAGTCATTTGATTTCTCCATTTTCATACTATCTATGTACCGACTCAGACAGATCCGAAGTACTAGTAGGCATTTTGCGACGAAGCTTACTCCTGATAAGTGAGGAGCAAAATAACGACCTAGGACAATGAATCTGTTTGAGTAGCTTAATTGCGCAAAGGTTTACCAGTACTCAACATATGCTGAATCCGATCCGCAGTTTTTTCGCTAATCGCTAATTCAGTAAATTTGTTTAGTTCAAGATTAAGCAACCAATCTTCACTGACGATACTATTTTTATCAATCATACCACCACACATAACTTCTGCAATATTTTTGGCAATCCATAAGTCATGCTCAGAAATCTGTTTGCCTGCGATCATATTAGCTAAAAGTGCGTTTATCGTAGCAATCCCTTGTTCACCAAAAACTTTTACCTTCGGTTTAATTGGTGGTCGATAAACACTTTGCGCCATAAATTTAGCACGTTCTTTCGCGATCAATAAAACTTCACGGGTATTCATGACTATCGTGTCTGACTCACGCAAAAAGCCCATTTCTTGGGCTTCGTAAGCTGAAGTTGCAACTTTCGCCATCGCTAAATTTTGATAGCGTTTAGTTAAATCCATCCATGGGTCTTGCGCTGCAGCAGCGCGTACCGCCATCTCGGTTGAGCCACCCCAACCTGGTAATAGACCAACCCCAGCTTCAACCAGACCAATATATGATTCCAAAGCCGCGACAACTGCATCGCAATGGAGCATAATTTCACAGCCACCACCGAAAGCATAACCACGCACTCCAGCAACCACTGGAATTTGACTATAGCGTAATTTATTGGCAATAATTCGATGCCCCGCAGAAATGATTTCCTGTACCGCTTCTGCACCATTCATCATAATTGAGAAACCAAATTCTTCCAAATTAGCACCAACAGAGAAAACATCTTTTTCCTGCCAGATTACCAATGCTTTACATTCTTTTTCTGCAACACTAATCGCTTCATCCAGACCAGTCAAAACGTCCATACCAATTGCGCACATTTTGGATTTAAAGCTTAAAACACCAATATTATCGCCACTATGCCAGAGTTTAACTCCTGCATTTTCATAAAGAGTATGTTGCTCTATTTTTATCCGTTCATTGAGTAATAACTCTGGAAATAACTGACGATTGTAAACTGGTAATAAATCCAATTCAACTAGTTTATCAACACTATGGTCATAATGCTTACCATCGACATATACACCATCATTCAATTTAAACACCCACTGCGGAAGCGGTGTTTGTGAAATGGTTTTACCCGCAACAATATCATCTTTGATCCATTGCGCTACTTGTAACCAACCCGATTGCTGCCAAATTTCGAATGCGCCTTCTTTCCAACCAAAGCCCCAACGCAATGCCAAATCCATATCACGAGGAGTATCAGCTATCTCTCCCATCAACACTGCGCAGTAGTGAAATAAATCGCGGAAAGTTGCCCATAAAAATTGAGCTTCCTGATGCGTTGAATCATGTAGCGCAGCCATTTTCTCTGCCCAAGATTTTTTTTGTATTATTGCCAAGACATCAGGGTCTGCTTTCTTATCCGCAGGGCGATAATCACCAAGAGCAATATCAATTACTTTGATACCGTCTTTATCTTTGCGGAATATCCCAGCCTTGGTTTTTTGTCCAAGCGCACCAGCTTTAATTAGTTTATCCAACCACTCAGGGATAAGATAACTATCTTCAAATCCGTCTTTACATTTAGCCATCATGGTTTCAACTACATGTACAAATGTATCCAAACCAACAACATCGGCAGTCCTAAACGTTGCAGATTTAGCACGCCCCAAATTTTTGCCAGTTAATTGATCTACAACCTCAAAAGGAATATTAAATTTCTCGGCATATTCTAAAACTGCCATCATCGAGAAAACACCAATTCGGTTTGCCACAAAATTAGGGGTATCTTTGGCTTCAATTACGCTTTTGCCAAGCCCGCTAACTAAAAATGTTTCCAATGCGGTTAAAACCGCTCTTTCAGTTTTTGAACTTGGAATCAATTCGATTAACGGCATATAACGTGGTGGATTAAAAAAATGAATACCGCAAAAATGAGAATGAAGTGACTCTGGAACGCTATTGGCTAATTCTTCAACACTGAGTCCAGAAGTATTGGTTGCAACAATTGCATGCGGATTTAGATAGGGGGCAATTTTATGAAATAAGTCAACTTTCCAGTCCATGCGTTCAGCAATCGCTTCGATAATCAAGTCACATTCCGTTAATAAATCCAAATTATCATCATAATTAGCTACACTCAAATATGCAAATGATCTAGCAGAAGCGACTGGATTTGGTTTTAATTTAGTCAAATTAGCTAGCGCTTTATCACCTATCGCATTTGCTGCTCCGTCCTTAGCTTTTAAATCAAATAGTATTACGGGGACTCCAGCATTGGCAAAATGCGCCCCAATTTGTGCTCCCATCACCCCAGCACCGAGAATCGCCACCTTACGTATAAATAAATTTTCACTCATAATAAGAACCTCCATTTTGAAATACTCTAACTCTCACAACGACATATTGCTTTGTCATTCAATGAAGAAAGTGTACAACTGGATTGTAGCAGATAACACTGGTAGTTACATCATGCGATGCAGCAGAAAAAATCAGCTAATTGAAGACAGGATTCCAAGGCTTAAAAATGTAAAAATAGCTGTTAATAATTATAAGATAATATTGTTTGCATAAAAAAGAAATCGCCGCCATTAACCAAATCTGAGGTGGGTGCAATTCCGTAATCAGCTTCCCAATGAACGATTAAACCACGCGGAGCCCCTTCGGGCACCCATTTGATATCAAGATCCCACTCCTGCATTGGGCTTACAGTATTAAATTGCTCATATGCAATTTCAATTTTAGTATGACTATCCCCGGGTATTGGCCGGAAAGTAGTTGCTGCACGCCATGAATTACCAGCTCCCTGCTCAATCAATCCTGCACCAAGCCCAGAGGTATATAAAGGATCATTAACGATTGTAAAAGTATATGGCGAAATAAAGCCACCACCATAAAATGAACTCTGTTGACCATACATACCATCATAAGATAACTCAGCTTTAAACCATTCGTCATAACTATAGGCAATTTTGGCACCGCCCAAATAACTATTTACACCACCGTAACCAACTAACTCTGGAACAGTATTTGCCATACCCCAAGTATTCTGATTCCCGACTTGAACTCCAAAATTAAATTTGTTATTACTATTAAGATGTACTTGATAATTTGAATCAGCGTATAGAGTATTGGCATATTCGGAAAAGCTGTAACCCCACAGATTTAGATTATAATCTGCCGATGGTTTATAAATCGCACCAAAAGCTAAGCTTCCATCACTCCCATAAGCATTTGGTATTACTTGTTGCAAACCTGTAGATGGGCTGCGAGTAACAAAATTTCCATAACTGGAATTATACATTGTGTCCTGATTAAAGCTATTAGAGCCCATTTCCTGATAAGCATTAGTACCTATCGCAGTCAAGCGCCAGTTATCAGTCATTTGATAATTAACTAATATCCCCTGAAATGTTCCTGATACCAACATTGCATCATCATAAGAATTCATCCACGGTGTTTCAAGAAAAATCCAGCCACCATCAACCTGAACATGATTAGGTAATTGATATTCCAGATAAAGCTCGGATGGTGTAACAACTTGTTGGTTCGGTAATAATGCATAAGAAATATCACCTGACAAATAACGATAGCCGGGCTGCAAAAACGGATTAACGACTTCGAGCATACCACCAAGAGCAAAACCATCGACATGCCCTGATTGCATAAATAAGTTTGCACCATAAGCATAGTTATTATTAGGCACATTAAGTACAGCCCAACTCGCTAACCCAACAGCATTATATGTACCATTAGTGAAAAACTGTTCCCATAACCCTTTGTTTTGAATATCGCTCTCAGTAACAAAATTTCGTCCACCTGCGCTGATTTGATTATTGTATGGATTTTGAATATAATTATTTACCGAAATGTAATCATCAGCCACAGCAACAACGGAAGAATTCAAAAGCAAGATAAATAGTAACCACAAATTTTTCATAAACAGCCCTGTTGATTAGAGTAATTATAAAGTAGTTATCGTAGCCCATAACAACTCAATTTGTCTAGCAAAACCTATACATCCAAAATAAAATCGTTGCTATTTGCTGCACTTTATCATTCTAGCCAGTTTATTGCTTTATCTGTAGAACCTGAATTTAATCACCGACACTAACAAATCTAGTAAAATAGGCGTTTAACTAACACAATTACAGAAATATCATGAAAATCAAATCAACAACTATAATCACGATCGCCTTATTAAACTTAATTGGAATAGGACAATCTGCATTCGCAACAGAATCAATCAAAATAAAAAATATTATCGTCGGACCGCAAGCTGGAGATAGTAGCACTAATTTTTCAATCAAAGTAACATTTATTAACCGCAGTGATAATTTACATAATTGGCAATTTGGCTTTTATATGCCGCGCAATTTTCGCCAAACTAGTACTAGCAATCGTAAACTAAAAATGCAAGTGTGCGAAACCTCGACTAAAAACTGCAGCACTCTCAAATATCAAAAAGCAAATTTTACTGATAACGATCTGAGCACTGTCTTTACTACTATAGTAGCACCGGAAACTGATTTTATTCTACACAAGGGTAAAAGTTATACAATCAACTTATTACATAATAGCTCGCGTGGACCACTAAACTATTCTTCACTACCGCAAAACCTATTCTTACGTACACCAGATAGATTAATCAATATTGCAACGTCTCCACAAAGCTATCAGATAACTAATTTTGATGCTGGCGCTGTAGAATCACAAACTCAAAAACGTATACAAGATAACTGGAGCAACTCCGCCCCAAATACTGAAACAAATGCTGTAATAATACCATCACCAACTCAAATCACGCTCAACGATCCATCTGGTAAATTTATATTAGATAAGCAATTAGTAATTCATGATTTAAGTAATAATTCAGCAGTACAAACTGCGCTTTGGTCACAAGCATTACAACAGGACTTACAACTAACACCAACAATTGACAAGAAAAAGACAACAAGTGGAATTGTGTTACAGACGATTGGATATGATTCAAAGCTTAGCCCTGAAGCATACCGCTTACAGATTACACCGACGCAAATCATTGTTGGAGCGAGTAATCCCGCAGGCTTTTTTTATGCGTTGCAGAGTTTGCGCCAATTATGGTTTAAACAAAACAGTTTACCATTACTAACTATAGAAGATACACCACGCTTTAAATACCGCGGAATTTTGCTCGATGTTGCCCGCCATTACTTTACACCCGATCAGATCAAAAATTTTATCGACATCATGGCAGCCGCTAAACTAAACACCTTACATTTGCATTTATCCGATGATGAGGCATTTAGGCTTGAATTAGCAGACTATCCAGAGCTTACAAAAATTGGTGCTAGCCGAGGACTTGGTTTACCGATTGGACCATTGTCTTGGCCGCAAAAAAACCTCTCCCAAGCCAGCGACAAATTACCCGATGCGGGTAGTATTTATTCAGGTAGCTACTCCAAAGAGCAAATTCAAGATTTGATTAACTACGCTAACTTACGCCAAATTACAATTATTCCTGAGATTGATATCCCAGGACATTCACGCGCACTAATGAAAGCATTACCAGATAGCTTTCATGAAGCTGGAGATAATTCTGAATATGCTGGTTATGGTAATAACAGTATCCCAGTTTGTGAGTTTAATAGCGATTCGTCATTAGGACAAAAATTCACTGCAGACTTAACCAACATCCTCACCCAGACAGCTCAATTATTTAACCAGCAAACTACTTTTTATGCAATAAATAATGAACTAAGTATTGGTGGAGATGAGGTGTTTAAAGGAACTTGGGATGATGCACCATCATGTCAGACTGCGCCATGGAACAAAATGACTTCGTTACAAAAAGAGCACTACTTCTTGGATACGCTTAATAACAACCCACCGATTAATCAACTTAAACTCTCAGGTTGGCATGAGTTTGTTTTAACCCACGACGGGCAAATTAATTCTAAGCACAGCATTAAACCTAATGAAACTGGACATGTCTGGGTTTGGGGTAAAAGCAGTGAGGTGCAAAGTAAAGCAGTCACACTGGCTAATAATGATTATCCAGTAATTTTGGAATATGCCGATTATTCCTATTTTGATATGACTTATACTCCACAGTTAAAAGAACCTGGGTTTTACTGGGCAAGTAAGCTGGGTGATACCGATGCTAGCTTGAGTATTGCGATTGCTGCGACTAATACTCAGCACCAAAGTAACAAGCCTGATAATATCATTGGCTTGGAAGGCGCACTCTGGACAGATGTAATACCAGATTATACCCAGCTGCAATATATGGCATTGCCCAAGCTTGCAGGTCTAGCCGAAGCCAGCTGGAGTGCAGAATCAGTGACGGATATCGGAGACAAACCTAATTGGCAATCATTAAGCTATCGACTAGGATGTGGTAAAGAAGGATTTTTAGCCTATTTGAACTCAGTTTACCAAGCTAATTATCGTGGCTATCCAAATGGGATAGAACAGGAAGCACCAATGCTATGTAATACAGCAAATAGTGTTAACCCCTAATTACTGAATAAGTATTTAGTGCCCCCTTCAAACAAACCTCAAAATATAATCAATCAGGTAATTTTTGAGGTTTGCTTAATTCGCTCTCAGCAGCATAACCAACCGCTAACGCCTGATAAACGTCAACTATTGCATCTAATTGCTGCGATTTAGCCTGTAAAAGACTCAAGCCAGCATTATCGAGATTCAGTTTAGCTTGAAGCACATTATTCATCGGTGAATTACCAGCTTTAAATTGAACTTGATTTACTTTATAATAATCATTGGCATATTGGTATGATTTATAAGTTTCAGCATATACTTTATCCATATTTTGCTTATTGGTTAAACTATTATCAACATTTTGAAACGCGGATTTAACCGTCTGCATATAGCTGTAATACTGAGCGTAATAATCACCTTTTTCAGCCTTAACTCGTTCATAGGCGCTAGCATCTAGGATCGGCATACTAGCCATCGCACTACCCATCCAAAAGCCAGTACCGACGTTAAACAGATTGCTCAATGCTTCAGATATACCGCCAGCAAAACCAGTTAAACTAATCGTCGGAAAAAATTGCGAATTAGCTAATCCGACATTAGCATTGGCAATTTTTAGACTATCTTCAGCCTGTATGATATCTGGACGGCTTTTTAAAACTGACGACGGAATATTCGCTGGAATAATGTTATCCGTTATTAGCTTATCAATTGATCCATTCGTAACAATCGGACCAGGGTTTTGGTTGATTAATACCCGCAATGCATTTTCAGTTTGTGAAATAGAATTTTCAATTGCAGGTAT
>DAORIZ010000027.1:45389-47069 GCA_035438765.1 Burkholderiales bacterium
GCATCTATAGTTGGCTGATGATATGAAGGCGAAAATATTCCGCAGCCACTAAGCGTTGCGATTGTTGCAGTTAAACTAATTGCTGAAATTTTTCTCATGATAAATCCTTGTTTCTATTCTTCTTATTTGGTAGTATCAATTTGAACATCAGCACTAGCGCCAACTCTTAATGGAAATTGTGTATTATTTTCTACTTTAATCCGAATAGTAAAACGTTGGGTAACTTTAACCCAGTTCCCGGTAGCATTTTGTGGGGGAAGTAATGAAAAAGTAGTTCCGCTCGCATAACTTAAACTTTGTACAACACCTTTATAATGAGCGTGTTTATACATATCTAGCTTAACATCAACAGCTTGTCCTTCTTTTACGCGCTCCAGATCAGTTTCTTTAAAATTGGCATCAATCCACCAACTATCATTATCAACTAGCCCAAAAACCTGTTGCCCTACTCCTACGTATTGCCCTTTTGTTAAATACATATTTGAGACAAAGCCATTAACTGAGGAAACTACGTCAGTATACCCAACATTATTTTTAGCATTTGCTACCAGTGCCTTAGCTTGACCAACCTGAGCATTAGCCGCTTCAACCAAAATTTTGTCTTGCGCCAAAGTGTTTTCTGCTTGAACTAATTGAGCTTTTGCTTGGGCAAATTGAGTCTGATAAGTTTGCAGATTTTGAGTTGACGCCGCGTTTTGCTTATTCATTTCAGTATAACGTTCAACTTGTGCTAATGCATTGGTATAGTTTACTTTAGCGCTAGCTACATTAGCTACTGCCGTACTGATTTGAGCTTTAGCATTATTTGCTTGTTGAACTGCATACTGTAAAGCCTGTTGTTGCTGGTCTAATTGCACACTATAGTCAGTTGGTGCAATTCGAAATAATACGTCACCTTTATGGACAAACTGATTATTCTTAACTAGAATGTCTTCGATATAGCCATTAACCTTAGGCGCTACATTAACCAAGTTTGCATTTACATATCCATCATCAGTAGAGGGGTATTTTTCAGAGTGCTCAAAATACCAATATACACCACCACTAACTACTGCGATTAACAATGCGCCACGAGCAATAATGCTAATTTTTTGTTTATCCATTTATCATCCATCCTCTAAATTTTTTATAACTAGTTTTTGATTTTATGTGTTTTTGCAAACTAATGCGCATGAACTTTAATAATGCCTTTGGGTGGCTTAGCCAAAAACATCGGCAACAAACAAAGAGATAATGCCATGATACCGCCCAAGTAGAAAAGATTTATATTTGCAATCAAAAATGCTTGAGCTTGCACTTGCTGTGAGAGAATCGTTACCTGTTTTTGGATAGACATTCCTTGCAATAATCCATTTTGCATCTGTTGTACTGCATTATTAAAAGGAGTTATATGTGTCGATAAATCATTCCATGAGATTTGTTCATTACGGCTTAAAACTGTTGAAGCAATTGAAGTACCGACTGAATTGCCAATATTTCTAAAGAAATTAAACACTCCACTGGCATCATTGCTTAAAGCTTCAGTTACACCAGTAAATGCCACTTGTAGCAATGGAGTGAAAGTCATCGACATACTAAGACCAACAACCGCACAGGTTAGTAATTGAGTGGATAGACTCCAGTTGGTACCAAAATGTGTTTCTATCCAACAGCCACCGCTAAATAAGAGTAGCCCGCTAA
>DAORIZ010000028.1:0-44410 GCA_035438765.1 Burkholderiales bacterium
TGGTTATATCACGGGCTACCAATTACAAGATTTATTGCAGGAGAAATATGGTATAGAATGCAGCTTAAAAACGATTTATAATAAGCTTCACAAATCGAATTTTAGTTGGATTACATCGCGCTCTATTCACCCAAAAACGGATATTAATGAGCAAGAAGAATAAAAAACTTTTCAGCGTTGCTAAGAAAGTTGTTACCAAGCCACATACAAGCAAGTGATCTTGAAATTTGGTCACAAGATGAGATTAGGATTGGGCAGCAAGGTAGCCCATGCCGTATTTGGGCAAAGCGAGGTAGCAGACCAAGAAAAGTAAAACAGCGCCAATTCTTATCGACATATATTTATGGCGCAGCTAATCATCATACAGGTCAATCATGTGCATTGGTATTGCCATATGCCAATACAATCGCGATGAATGAGTTTTTACTAGAGCTAGGTAACAATATACAAGCTGGAAAACATGCTGCGGTAATAATTGATAATGCTGGTTGGCATAAATCTCATGAGTTAGAGATTCCCGAGAACATTACCTTAATTCCATTACCTCCATATTCACCCGAATTAAATGCGGTAGAACAAGTTTGGGAGTGGCTACGCAACCATCGCTTTGCTAATCAATGTTATGATAATTATCAGCAAATTGTTGATAAAGCATGTATAGCATGGAATGCATTAAGCAAAAACATAGAATTGGTGAAATCAATCATGCATCGTGATTGGGTTAATTTACCGTGATATATATTTCAAATGGTATAATAATGTCAAAGTAACAATATTATGAATTGGAATAGTCTATTGCAGGACGATAAAATTTACCTGAGAATTTAAAATATATGATTTTTTGTCAATTGATAAATACTAAGTATTAGATGAATTTACCCAGCTGGAATATTTAAGCTGGGTAAATTTAATGGATTTTTTAGAAAGGGAACTTAAATCCGCCAGGCATAGCAGGCATACCAGCAGTAGCACTACCCATTTTGGCTTGTGATTGTTCTTCAACTTTGCGATTAGCATCATTAACCGCAGCAGCGATTAAGTCTTCTAACATCTCTTTATCATCCATTACGGTTTCGTCAATCGTAACTTTTTTTAGATCATGTTTTCCAGTCATGACAACTTTGACCATTCCAGCACCAGATTCGCCTTCAACTTCTAGACGTGCAACTTCTTCCTGAGCTTTTTCCAGATTTTTTTGCATCTCTTGGGCTTTTTTCATTAAGCCGGCTAATTGACCTTTATCAAACATTGATTATCCTTTTTTATAAATTTAGATTAGGCGCTATTTTAACAGAAAACCTTATCTTTTTGGGGGCGTGATACCCAAATATACTCGAAGTATTTGATTCTCTAGAGCGACGGATTGATAAAAAAGACGACGTAGTGTAACAGAGCTACATAAGGCGTCTTTTTTGAAATTCGACAAAGTCCAAGAATCAAATACGATGAGTATAGATTAAATTTCTTCGTATAATGGTAGTGTCAAAAATTCGGCAAAAGTTGCAGAAGTTGACATTTCTTCAAAAATCACGGCTGCGCGATCATAAGTACTACCATTACCAACAACGGTTTTTACTTTAGCTAACTCTTCTGGAATCATTGTGCGTACCATCTCTGCAGTTACCTTACGCCCATCTTCGAAAACACCTTTAGGTGAGCGAATCCATTGCCATACTTGCGAACGGCTGATTTCTGCAGTTGCAGCATCTTCCATTAGATTGTGAATTGGAACGCAACCATTACCAGCCAACCACGAACCTAAATAATGAATTCCAACATTTATGTTATAACGAAGTCCAGCTTCAGTAATTGGAGTCTCTGGTTTAAATTCAAGTAATTCCGCGGCAGTTACCACCACATCATCACGCTTTTTGGCAATTTGATTTGGTTTATCACCAAGCACTTTGGTAAATTCTGTCATCGCTAATTCAACTAATCCGGGATGTGCTACCCAGCCACCATCATAACCATCAGTTGCATCACGTGCTTTATCTGCGCGAACTCCAGCCATTGCAGTTTCATTTTTCTCTGGATCATTTTTAATCGGAATTAACGCAGCCATTCCGCCGATTGCTGGTGCATTACGTTTATGACAGGTTTTAAGCAAGAGCAGGGCATAGGCACGCATAAATGGCGAAGTCATCGTAACTTTTGCGCGATCAGCTAAACAGAAATCTTTATTAAGCTTAAATTTTTTGATTCCGCTAAAAATATAATCCCAGCGTCCAGCATTTAGTCCTGATGAGTGTTCGCGTAATTCATAAAGAATTTCATCCATTTCAAAGGCAGCCAATATTGTTTCAATCAATACCGTTGCTTTGATGCTACCTTGCGGAATACCTAATTCTTGCTGAGTCATAATGAAAATATCATTCCATAAGCGTGCTTCAAGATGAGATTCCATTTTCGGTAGATAGAAATACGGTCCTGCGCCACGCGCCAGTTGTTCTTTGGCATTGTGATACATGAATAAAGCAAAATCAAAGATACCACCCGAAACACGTTTGCCATCAACCAAAACATGCTTTTCATCTAAATGCCAACCACGTGGACGAACTACTAATGTTGCGGTTTTATCGTTAAGTTTATAGGTTTTTCCGTTTTGTTCCAAACTAATTGTTTTACGTACCGCTTCAATCATATTGAGCTGGCCGGTGATTTGATTATCCCAATTTGGCGTATTTGAATCTTCAAAATCTGTCATATAGCTATCAGCACCTGAATTAAGTGCATTGATTACCATTTTACGCTCAACTGGACCCGTTATTTCCACGCGGCGACATTCTAATGCTTTGGGAATCGGCGCAATTGTCCAGTTGCTTTCGCGGATTGATTTGGTCTCTGGTAAAAAATCTGGTAATGCTCCATCATCTAATTCTTTGGCACGAATAACACGTGCAGCTAATAGCTCTTGGCGGCGTGGCTCAAATTTACGGCTTAATTTTGCCACTAATTCCAATGCCTCATGAGTTAGAATTTTGGCATAATCGGCACTAATCGGTGCATTGATTTCCATACCATGAGGTAGTTTGATTGAAGTCATAGTTTTATCCTTTATATTCTTTAATAAAAATACCGCTGGCAAGATTAACCAACGGTATTCATAATTTAAATTTCTAGCATTAAAATAATACTCAGAATTTTAATGTTTAGCTTCAAAGAACTGCTCGTCTTCTGTAGAACCATGTAATGCGGTAGTTGAAGACTGTCCTTGTTGAATTGCTTGAGTTACTGCATCAAAATAACCAGTTCCAACTTCACGTTGATGCTTAACTGCAGTGAAGCCTTTTTCTGCTGCTGCAAATTCTGCTTCTTGTAATTCAACAAACGCTGACATTTGGCTACGTGCATAACCATGTGCCAAGTTAAACATACTGTAATTTAATGAGTGGAATCCAGCTAAAGTAATAAATTGGAATTTATAACCCATTTTACCTAATTCGATTTGGAATTTAGCAATCGTTGCATCATCTAAATTTTTCTTCCAATTGAAAGATGGTGAGCAGTTATACGCCAATAACTTACCTGGGAATTTAGCATGAATAGCTTCAGCAAATGCTTTGGCATAAGCTAGGTCTGGTTTACCAGTTTCACACCATACTAAGTCAGCATACGGTGCATACGCTAAACCACGAGATATTGCTTGTTCTAAACCTGGTTTAGTTTTGAAGAAACCTTCAACTGTGCGTTCACCA
Source organism: Burkholderiales bacterium (assembly GCA_035438765.1). Classification (GTDB taxonomy): domain Bacteria; phylum Pseudomonadota; class Gammaproteobacteria; order Burkholderiales; family UBA11063; genus Aquella. The sequence goes on from DAORIZ010000028.1 coordinate 3,696, forward strand.
GTTAAGAATGGTTTGTCATTAGCATCGACATCGGAGGTTAATAAATCTGCAGCTTCAGCATCAGTACGTGCAACAATCAGTGTTGGCACACCCATTACGTCAGCAGCTAAACGTGCAGCGTTTAATTTTTCAACTGCTTCACGGGTTGGAACTAATACTTTTCCGCCCATGTGTCCGCATTTTTTAACTGATGCTAATTGATCTTCAAAATGCACGCCTGATGCACCAGCTTCAATCATAGCTTTCATTAATTCAAAAGCATTTAATACACCACCAAAGCCAGCTTCAGCATCAGCTACAATTGGTGCAAAGTAGTCAACATCATTTTTACCTTCAGACCATTGAATTTGATCAGCACGAGTTAGGGTATTATTAATTCTTTTTACGACTAATGGCACTGAGTTTGCTGGGTAGAGTGATTGATCGGGATACATTTCACCCGCAACATTTGCATCTCCAGCCACTTGCCAGCCTGATAAATAAATAGCTTTTAATCCAGCTTTGACCTGTTGCATTGCTTGGTTACCAGTCAACGCACCAAGAGCATTGATGAACGGTTCATTGTTAACCAAGTTCCATAATTTAATTGCGCCAGTTTTAGCGATAGTATGCTCAACAGCGAGTGACCCTCGTAAGCGTACTACATCCTCAGCGGTATAATTGCGTTTGATTCCTGCCCAGCGTGGATTATTATCCCAATCTTGTTGTAGGGCGGCGATTTGCTGTTCACGATTTGACATCTGCGTACTCCAATAAAATTATTACAACTAATAGAATTGAAAACTAATTTACAGGCTAGCTTGTTGATTAAATTATTTTATTCAACAAATTAGTCGGCGAACTGCTCTGCTTTTCAGAGGCTCTTTCAATATTCTACTATAACCCAGCTGATAGTGAATTGGTTTTTTTGAATTAAATTTATTCTTCTGTCAGAGATGTGCTGAAACTATTGTGCTTTGCACAAGATATATAGGAAATGTGTAGCCAAATGCATCAATTTACTTGGTATCAATGGTTGTTGCGCTGCATTAAAAACTCACAATTTAGTTTATGGATTATCGGGTATATTGTTGAACTGCAGCACTTAATTGAACATTATCAGTCTGGTAGCGACCCACAGAATATCACTAATTTTATGATAACTGGTGATCTAGTTAGCTCGCATTATTATAAACAGCTCGGTCAAGAAATTAGATTGAGTGTTCTAAATGATCTTGAATTAACACAGTTTACATATCCATTTACCTATTACCAAAACTACTGGGTCAAAGATGGCTCTGAACAATCGCAGGATTTGAGTTCTGTATTTGCGCAACATAGTCCAAACAGTTTTTCTTACGATAAACTTAATGAATTTAGCGTCAATCAATTATGTGAGCTATTGCCAATAAAACACTAGCGTATCAGGATAGCTCTAAGCTAGCCAATGGCGGTAGTGTAGGTGCGGATAGCATTGCAGGTAAAGATAGCACTTTATGGACAAAAGTTAATGATTTATCGTCAACCAAAGATGGTTACAATGGTTTTGTATATACGGATGGCAATGGTGAATATGCCTTGGTTAGTAATGGCACAGCTGATATGTCAGCATATGCTGCAGCCAGCGAGTTAGTCACAAAAACCGCTAAATATCTTGCTGAACATGGTGGTGGTCAGCTAGATTTTGTTGGGTTTGATCAAGGTGGTGCGATTAGCCAGATGCTGGCAATCAGCTATGGTGGAGAAAGTTATGCGTTTAGCCCGCAAAGCAGTGCTCCTGCATTGGAGCAACTGGAATTAATTGATAAATAAACCATTGATGATTATTATGCGAGCCAGCAAGATATTTTAGACAAACTTGCCGATAAACAAAACCCACCAACTAATTCAAATGAACTTTACCAACAACTGAATTAATTGAATGAAAATATATCGGATGCCAAGCTCAATAATCAACTTTATCAATCCTATTACTCAGGCAATACTAATAATCTCTACAACTATGTTATTACAGGCGATGCACCATCTTTCGAAGGGCGTGAGTTAGTTAAGCTGTGTGCATAAATGCAACTCCGGTATGCATAAAATTTAACTAATTTGCTGTTTTACAGAGTAATTGTTGCATTGCATAATGTTTTTAGTGTGTGGTTTGAGATACAATCGGAATTTAGTGAATAATGGCATAAACAAGGTAAGATGATGAGTGATCTAGAAGAGTATTATGAAAAGCAGAAGCGAGAATACAAGCCAAATAAAATATTTAGCGGAACTAAAGGAATATTTGCAGTTGTAGTAATCTGTTTTTTTGGTTGTTGGGTGTTGTTGTTTGTCGGATTGGTATTTTTTCACTAGTGTCCAGTTAGATTAGCATGTGTTGCGTTTGTAACTATTGCACTGCAATGTATTAGAGAGATTTTTGTGTGTCTGAGGTTTGAATTTTCATTTGAAGGATAAAATCAGGCTTACGTTTAATTTGTTTGTGATACTCTAAAATTTGCGATGATTCAGGATTGTATATCTTGGAGTAAATTGTGAATGTTGGCAAGATATTACACCATACCATTCAAACTGCTTTGGCTAATACCTGAGTGGATCCTACTAAATAAAAGGTAAAATTTTATGAAAATTAATCAAATTCAAATTGCTAAGTTACGTATTCCGCTGATTCGCCCCTTTATTACGGCGCTACGACGTACTGAGCATGTCGAAGACATCGTGGTGATTCTTTCTACTAACAATGGAGTACTCGGCTATGGCTCGGCTGCATCAACTCCGGTTATTACTGGTGATTCGCAAGAGTCAATTATCGGTGCGTTGCAGATTTTAGCTACCAAATTACTTGGTAAAGATATAACTAATTTTGAAGAGCTACTTTTACTGGTACAAAGCTCTCTGGTAAATAACACTTCGGCTAAAGCGGCAATGGATATTGCTTTGCATGATTTAGTTGCTAAGCAGTTGCAAGTTCCTTTATATAAGTTTTTGGGTGGTGGTAAGCCTGAGTTAAAAATCTTAACTACGGTTAGCGTCAAAGATGCGGCAGAAATGGTTGAAGATGCTAAATTATTCGTTTCGCAAGGTTTTGAAACTTTAAAAATTAAAGTTGGACTTAATCCCGCCGAAGATATTGCGCGTTTAAAAGCGATTCGGCAGGCTGTTGGTAATTCGATTCATATTTTAAGTGATGCCAATCAGGGCTGGGATGCCAAATCCGCACTGCAGATTATTGACTCACTAGCAGCTAATGACCTAGGAATTGCGATGGTTGAACAACCTGTCAAAGCTTGGGATTATAACAATTTGAAATATGTGCGCGATAATTCACGGATTCCGATTTATGCCGATGAATCAGCCTTTAATCTGCGTGATGTAAGCAAAATTATCAGCGGTGAAATTGCCGATGGGATTAATATTAAACTGATGAAATCCGGTGGTATTCATGCTGCACGTCCAATTTATGATTTGGCAACGGCGCATAATATCCCGTGTATGGCGGGGTGTATGCTCGAGTCTCCAATTGGTTTAGCTGCGATGGCGAGCTTTGTGGTTGGACGCAGTAACATTAAATTTGTTGATCTAGATCCGATCACTATGATTAAGTATAATCCTATTCAAGGCGGTGTAACTCTCAACGGTGCAACGCTCTCTTTATCAGAATTACCGGGGCTCGGAATTACGCATTTGGGTGACTTGGAAGCTGTTATAACGATTGGAGCATAGTATGGATTGGCATTTTTTTGTACAATTATCCAGCTTATTGGTTATCGTGCTTTATACTGTTATGGTATTTCGCAATGTTGATCCTTTGGTGGCAACCGCAATTGGCGTGGTTTTAGGATTTTTATTTAATTTATCCTCGCCAATTGAAATTGGTAAAACGATGGAAGCGGCGCTGGGTTCATTTATGGCTTTGGTCGGGCTAATCATTATGCTTGGGCGTGGTTTGGGCGAAATATTGACTGAAACCAAAGTAAGTCATACCATGGTGCACAAGATTGTTTATAGTATCGGAGTTAATACCCAACGGCGGGTTAAAATTGGTATTGTTACTTCTTCCGTGGTAATTGTTGCAGTACTTGGAACTTTGGCTGGTGGTTTGGCGATTTTGGCACCAATCTTACGCCCGATTGCCGGAAGTGTCAAGCTCTCGCGCCCAAGTATGGCAGTATTGATGCAGGCAGCAGGTGAAGAAGCTTTGATCTTAGGACCTTTTGCGCCACCCGTGGTTGCATTATTAGGCGTTACTGGTATTAGTTATGGTTCAATGCTACTTTATGCTTCAATTCCGATTGCTTTGGTGACGATTGTTGTTACTTGGGTGATGGCATCACGTCTACAAGTACAGTATGCCCATGAAACTTTTCCGCATGATGCGACAGAGGAGCGTTTTGTACCGACTAAGCAGCAAAATACCGCAACGATCATTTTTATTTTGGCGTTTATTGCTTGTGTAGCTTATGGATTAATTTTTCAGGCTAAAACATCTTATGTTATCTTTGTAATGTTGTTTTTATCAATCTTAACTGGGGTAGTTGGTGGCTTACGAATAGGTAAGGTTTTTCATTTATTGGTTGAAGGTATGAAGAAAAACTTCCATTTATTCTTTATTTTCTTTTTGCTTGGTCCGATGCTTGATTTGGTACAAAAAGCTGGAGGCTTTGCCGCATTGATGAAATTATTTGTACCGCTAGAACATTTTGGCGGTAAAATAGTATTATCCATCCTGATTGGAATTACTGGGGCTTTTGGGATGCCTGCTGCATCTGCTGCCGTGATTAAGATGTTGCACGAAATGTTTTCACCTGTCGCGCTGGAAATGAATTTGAGCGTTATGACTTTTGCTTTTAGTATGCTATTGGCTACCCGGATTACCAATTTTGCGATTCCTGGGGCAAATATGTTTGCGGCAATGGGTTTTGCTGAGAGTCAAAATGTGAAAGCGATGATTAAAAATGGTTTGACAGTAACTGCGGTACAAATATTGTTTTTAGTAACATATAGTATAATTTGGCATTAAAATACTGCGAGTATCTCTTTTAAGTGGTGTAACTTATGAAAAAATTAGCTTTATTATTAACGTGTGGTATTGCCACCAGTTTTGCATGCACGACGTTTGCTACTTTTAATGGCGCTGATGATACGCTTTTAATGGCGAAAAATCGGGATAATAATCCTGATCGCCAAGTGATCGAAGTAGTTGCAGAAAAAGGTAAATTGAAATATCTTGCACTCTCGCGGCAGGATGTACCAGATTTTGTTTCGGCTGGGATTAATGAGAAAAATTTAGCAGTGTTTAATGAAGTGACTATTGAATACTCAGCTTTAGCCAAAGGTGGAATTGCTGATGATTTTAGTAAAGATATATTGCAAAATTATACTAATGCTAAGGATGTGATTCCTGATTTACCCAAACTAATTGCCAAATTTCCTGATCCAGTATTTTATCAAGTTGCCGATGCTAAAAATATCTTATCAATTGAAGTTGCACCCAATCATAAGTTTAGTTATAAACTAGTTGACCGTGGGGTATATGCCCATACGAATAATTATCAAGATGAGAAATTAATCAAAAATTATCCTTATACTGAAGCTGAAAAAGCCCGCTTACTTGCTAGCACCACACGCTTAAACCGTGCTCGTTATTTAGTTGCAGGAGAGTCAGCAACCAGCTTACAGGCAATGCAAAATATTGCTCTAGATCGAGCTGCTGGAACTGATGATAGTATTTTCCGCTTTGGTAACTTGCAAAATTACCGTAGTTCAAAGAGTTTGGCCTTTTTTGGTGTGAAGATTGACAAAGCCGGCCAAAATCCTGGAGAATTTAGTGCTAACTTATATTATGCTGGCGAGAAATATAATTATGTCTTAAATCAGCAATTTTGGGATAAGTATAATCAGCAATATACGATAGTTGCTGCAACAGGAAAATAATATGCGTAAAATTTTGATTATCTATACTGGTGGTACGATTGGAATGGACTACACGACAAATGGCTTGCAACCCGTGGCTGGGCTATTTAAGTCACAGATTGCGACGCTAGATCCAGTTAAAGATGTTATTGTTGATTTACTTGAATATGAACAGTTAATTGATTCCTCAGATATTCGAATTGAGCACTGGCAACGAATTATACAAGATATTTCCGATAATTATGATCAGTATAACGGATTTGTAGTTATTCATGGTACTGACACTATGGCTTATACTGCGAGTGTACTAGCCTTTGCTTTGCGCGGTCTCGATAAGCCTGTGGTATTGACCGGGTCACAGCTGCCGCTAGTTCATCGTAGGAGTGATGGCTGGAGTAATCTGATAGATGCGCTCTTTGCTGCCAGTCGTGATGATTTGCATGAGGTTGCGATTGCGTTTAATAATAAACTCCTCCGTGGTTGTCGTGCCCAGAAAGTCAGCACTTATCGCTTTTTTGGTTTTGACTCGGTAGATGAAGAGCCTTTGGCAGAGTTTGGGATTCAGATTAACTGGTTTAACAAACGCTGGCTTAAAGCAACTCGCTTTAGTTTTGCCCCTGTGATTCCGCAAAATGCTAAAATTCTTGATCTGAGTCTGCGTCCGGGATTTACTACCGATTTTATTGCGGATACGCTAAACAATACTGAGCTCGATGCGGTGGTGTTACAGACCTACGGTAGCGGTAATATTCCAATGGGTAATCTAAAACTGGTTGATGCGCTTAAAAATGCAGTTGCACGTGGGGTTATCATCGTCAATATAACTCAGGTTAACGAAGGGCGAGTTTCTAATGATTACGCGAGTAGCTGTTTACATGATTTAGGAATTGTAAGTGGTTGTGATATGACTATTGAAGCTGCATTGGCAAAATTAATGGTGCTGATGTCGAGCAAAATGAGTAAAGAGACAATTAAAAGTGCGATGAGTGAAAATTTAGTCGGTGAGTTAACTGCAGGGTAATCTTTACAGCATATTGTGGTAGTTTATGAGTGAGTAGTTTAGATCATGATTGGAATACAAAGTGCAGCACAAAACAAATTATATATCTAAAATTTTCAATGTGTTAAGGGTTTTAAAATTTGTTTTTGAAAGTGTGGGTTTGCTGGAGATGGCGCCTCAAGTAGGAATCGAACCTACGACCTGCGGATTAACAGTCCGTCGCTCTAACCGTCTGAGCTATTGAGGCTTTGTTTTATTCAAGAACGGTATTATACGTTGGGAACACTAGCGTTGTCAAATATTATTTCACAAAAAATCTTAAATAAAGAATATAAATATGGTTAATAAAAGTATATCAAAAATTTATCTAGCATCAAAAAGTCCAAGGCGGGCTGAACTTTTAACTCAAATGGGTATAAACTTTGAAATTTTGTCATTTGATATCCCAGAAATAGTTGCAGATGGGGAGAGCCCTTTTGATTATTCGCAGCGGATTTGTCGCGAAAAAGCTGAAGCTGGCTGGCAATATATGTTAGATAGAGAATTGCCGATACTCCCGATCTTAACTGCGGATACTGAGGTGATTTATCAAGGACAGGTGCTGGGTAAACCAGTTGACTATGATGATGCCTTTCGGATGTGGCGGATGTTTGCTGGAGATCGTAATTTGGTTATTACTTCGGTTACTTTAAAATATCATGATTTTGAGAAAACCGTAACTAGCCAAAGCTGGGTTCATTTTGATCAGTTGAGTGATGAAGAAATCCATACTTATTTGGCAACTGGGGATTATAAGGATAAATCTGGTGCTTATGGTATCCAAAGTTTGGCTGGGCAATATATCCAAAAAATTGATGGTTGTTTTTATGCAATTATGGGATTACCGCTCAATACTGTCCGTAATTTATTGCATGAGCTAAATAGCGATGCTAAATAAAGTTATCATCTATCGTCAGGGTTCAGTTATCTACGGGTTTGGCTATACTAAAGATCAATTATGCTATGTCACGCATGATCATGATGGTTTTGCCAGTGAAGCGGTATTTAATGCTAAGATAATCAAAATTAATCACGCAGAACACAGCGCTTTTATTGAATATGCATCGGGTAAAACAGGGTTTGTTAATTTGGCTAAAGGCGCTAAATTACAAGATGGTGCAAATCTACTAGTGCAATTAACTTGGCTTGGTGATGAGAGCAAGCAGGCTAAATTTCGTACAAGTGTGCAGTTTGTTGGCAAATATCTAGTTGCTGCGTTGTCAGGTAGTGCTAGTGCAGATTGTTCGCGAGCTTCAGTCGCACAGCGTAAAACCTTATCTCAAGCGATGCTGCACTATCCAGCGAAGTGGACTTTGCGCAGTAGTGTTAAGCAATTGAATGATATTGAGCCTGTTTTAGTTGAGATCGAACGCATCGGGGCGCAGCTAACAAAGTTAACTACACTTAACACAGGCGATGAAATTATTGCTGGTGTACCAAATTATTTAAAATTATTACGTTCATTGTCACTAGCTCCAGAATGTTTGATCATCAGTAATGACAAATTGGTTGATGAACAGCTTTTAGACTTACAGGACTGTTGGTTACTCGACGCTATTGAATATAATCCGCGTCTGGATATGGAGAGTGAGCTAGCTGCTTATCGAGGGTTAGTTGCGAGCTCTAGTCATAATTTAAGCAATGGCGCTAGTTTGGAAATACATTGCTTATCGGGAATTAACCTGATTGATGTTAATAGTGACAAAGCTAAATTTAGTCGGAGCAAATTAAATTTTTTGGTGTTAGACACGATTTATCAACAAATTTGTTTACGTAATCTGCAAGGGATTATTTTGCTGGATTTATTAAAAAATATGACGACTATAGAACAAGATCAAGTTATTGAATATCTTAAAAAATTATTTAAGCACGACATAACTAATACTAAAGTTTTGGGATTTAGCCATAGCGGCTTATGTGAGTTAATTCGGCAGAAATTTTAAGGGATATAATTGGGGTTGAAATTTTAGACGGCTAGGGGTTATAATTTTAATTCTGACATTTTATTAAAGCGTTTTATTATGAAAAAAGAAATAATACTGGTAGATTCTGCGGGTAATAAAAAAATTACTACAATCAGTAAATATGTTTTACATTTTAATAATGGCGCAAATATTAGCATTGACCTTGACGATAAGTGGACACCTGAAGGTATCGTTTGCAGAGCGTGGTATGGTGAGGACGAATGGACACAGACTGCGGATGCCAGTTGTACATTAGTAATAGCTCCAACGTCTAGTAATATTGTTTGGATGAAGCCACTGGTACTAACCGGAACTTCTTTAGCTGATGTTAAAGTTAAATTTGCTTCAACTGGGTTGCCACAAATTTATTCCATTATGAATGATCAAGAACAGCTTCCGCTTTTAGATGTTAAGCAAATAAGAATAAATGATAGAGAAACATCCTCAGTGATTGAGATTGTAATGCCACAAGATAATATTTCGCTTTTATTTCAAGAGTCAATTCAGATTATAACCAACAACCATGGAATAGTTTGTGAACCTAAAGCAGCTAATTTATGGATTTTTAAGTGTCTGGTTAAATAAGTCGAGTAAGCACGCTTTGCAATGCCAGAGTATTGGCTAGCTTGGATTGTATAAGCTAGCCTGTCATGAATTCAGCTGAGTTTATTGATTCCATTCAAAATCAAATGATACGATTGAATCAACTCCATTAACCATTTTAGGTAAAACCTCTCGTTTAGAAAAAGCGATTCTTACTTCATCATCAATAAATAGATTGCGCGAATACTCATCGATGAAATCAGTTATTAAGGCATGAGTGTATCCTTTGTTTCTACCTTCATGGCTATTATATTTGCCCCAACTATAGCTTATTCTGCCGGGTAGTCTTCCTGAAATTTGTTCTAATTCTGTATAGACCTTGCCAATTTCAACTTCACTATATTCTGCTTTGTAACCGTATAATACTATATGTCTAAACATTTTTCTTTGCTCCAATAAAACTAACTATAAACCAGGCTAATGCCCCTAAGAATAATAGAAATATAAACAGTGGTTTTTGTGTCTCAGTGGGTAAATGAGCAACCAGTGATGTGAATATAGAAGAAATACCAAACATCATGGTGCCGAGGAGTGCTGCAGCGCTGCCAGCCATTTGCGGAAAGATCGCCATTGCACCACCAGCGCCAATTGGAACAATAAATCCAACACCAAAGAGAACGATGATTAATGGTAGTAGCACGGCTTGTATGTCATAAAAAAAGAAAGCTACAACTAAGCCCAGTACGCTCGCAGCTATTTGTATAATTGCTCCAATCTTAATCGTAAGCTTGGCGCCAAATTTAACTGCAACTACGCCACCGACAAATGATCCGCTTAAATATCCAGCCCCAGTACATAAAGTTAGCCATCCGTAGTGGGATGGGCTCACACCGAGGTTTTTAATCATTATAAATGGTAATACCGAGTTTAAGCATAAAATTGCAGCAAAACCTACGCTTACGGCTAAAATATAACTCAGATAATTAAGATTTGTTAGCGCGGTATAGTAGTTTTTTATTATTATGTCAGGATTAATCGCTTTTTTATTTAAGTTTTGGTTGGTTTCGGGTAATTTATAAAGTTGCATTAAAATTAACCCAAATGCAAGAATAGATAGTGTAATAAAGCAGGCTTGCCAGTTAAAATATCCCACCAAATATCCACCACATAGAGGCGCGATTATCGGAGTGATTCCAACAAAGATGCTGACATAGCTTAATTTGCGGGTTAGCTCATTGCCGCTATAAATATCTCGAATCAGCGCATAACCAACTGCATTAGCTGCTCCAATTCCAGCGCCTTCGATTAATCTGCCACAAAGTAATAGGCTAATGTTAGTTGCAAGAGATGCGATAATTGAACCGAGTAAAAATATTCCAAGACCACTAATTAAAACTTTTTTACGTCCCCATGCATCAGACATTGGCCCGTAGAGTAACTGCGATAAACCAAATGTCAGTAAATAACATGCCAGAGATATTTTTACCAAACTATTTGTTGTATTTAATTTGTGCGCGATGGTTACCAAAGCGGGTAAATATAGTGTCGAGCCAGCATTGCCGATTGCAATAGCAACCACAACCATGGTAAAGATGAAGTTTTTATTTTGTGTGTACATTTAATTCTATTTCCTCTGGTGAGATTGTTGAAACGTATAAAATTATCTTTACTAGCTATAATGTACACTATTTTCTTTAGACGTGAGTTTGTATCTTTGCAAATTATGCTGATATTTTTTAGAGATGGGTAAGACTGGTTTGATTTACAATTAATTCTTGCTGATACTACACTTTGTTTAACATTATATTTCAGCAAATATGGCAAAAACAGAGCATAATATTGGCTTATACATGATACACAAAATATTGAGATTGACTAATGATTTTGTAAAAATTTACTACAAAGGTTAAGCAATGAAAAGTTATAACAATGGGATTTATTTATTAGATGCGCATTATTTACGCGATAATTTAGCTGCGGTTTATATGATAGTAGAGGGTGATAGTGTTGCGTTGGTTGAAACCGCAAATGCACCATCATTAAAATATGTCTTGGAAGCTTTGAGTGAGTTAAATTTAACTCCTGAAGCAGTAAAATACATCTTACTTACGCATATTCATCTTGACCATGCTGGTGGTGCAGATAGTTATATGGCTGCGTTTCCCAATGCCAAATTGGTTGTGCATCCCAAAGGTGTACAGCATATGATAGACCCAAGCTATTTGGAGGCTGGGGTAGTTGGTGTCTACGGGCAAGAATTTGTTGACAAAGTTTATGGTAAGCTAGCGCCGATTGATGCGAGTCGGATTGTTAATGCTGAGGATGGTTTAACTATAAATCTGAACGGACGTCAGTTAATTTGTCGTGACACGCCAGGGCATGCTAATCATCATAATATCATCGTGGATAGTAAAACTAGTGGAATTTTTAGTGGTGATATTTTTGGTGTGGTTTATCCCGAGCTGGTTTTAGCTGAGCGAGTGTTTGTTTTTCCAACTACCACTCCCGTTAATTTCTCACCAGAAAAAATGTTGCAGTCAATTGGCTTAATTGAATCTTTAACACCAGAAGCGGTTTATTTAACTCATTTCGGTCAAATTAGAGCTATTAAACAAATTGCCAATGATTTACGCCGAATGATTGCTGATTATGTGGCAATTGCGCGCGAATCTGCAGGGGCATCAGATGTAGTCGCAGAAATTACGCTTAAACTTGAAAAGTATATTGTGAGAGAAGCACATAGTTGTGGCATAGATTTAAGCTCGGAACGGGTATTGGAATTAGTCGGGGTAGATATGCAGATTAATGCTCAGGGACTTGCTGTATGGCTAAAACGGATCAATGATTAGTTTTGCGTTGTTGATGGTATTTTTATGGCATATGATTATTGATTGAATGGGATACAAGCATAAAACATTTGGTAAAGTAACGATGTGAAAATTTGATAATGATGATATAGAAGGGTGTTACTACAATCATTACATCATTTTTAGTGGTATAATTAATTTATCTAAAATTGAATTAACGTATTATCATATTGATTATTTTATATTTTATAGGGAAATAATATGCTTGTAAACTCAAAATTAAATAAATTACTTATTGGCTCTTTGTGCTGTGTTGCATTCAGTCAAAACGTATTTGCGGGAGAATGCAACACCAAAAAACTTGATGATTTATTTGCTACTATGGCTGCGCGAAGTGCACTGATGGAAGGTGTTGCGGCGTATAAATTTATTAATAAACAAACCGTTTATGATGCTCCGCGTGAATTAAAAGTATTACAAAATACTCAAGATATTGCCAAGAAAAATAAGATTGATAGTGGGGATTTGATGGTTTTTGCGCAAGTTCAGATGGATCAGGCGAAGTTTATTCAAGATTATTGGATTGCGCGCTGGAATGCAAATAAAGACAATCAACCTGACCCAGAAGTAACACCGGGAATTGATTCATTACGTAAGCAAATTAATGCCTTAGATGACAAAATTTATACGCAGTTAATTAATAATTTGAGTGATATTGAAATTTGTAATCAACCTACGATTTTAAAGCATTTGGATAAAGCGTTTAGTAATGTGAAAGGGATTCCACAAAGTCCTGCTTATAATCAATTGACTGCTTCAGCGATTGCGAATTTAAGTATCCCACAATAATTACAAGTATATAATAAAAAAAGGTCGCTAACGCGACCTTTTTTAAATCAAACATTATTTTAATTTTTTAATTTTTGTGGATTTTGGTAATAAGTTTTAATCTTATTTGCCAACCAGCCATGATCATCTGGATTACTAAAGTTTTTGATAACATTAGTTGTATTTCCACCACCCCAAAGGATCGCGAACACTCCATTTGATGCAGCCAGAGCTAATTTACCATTATCACGTGACCAGTCATAGTTATTAGTCTTACCACCATAAAATTTCAAGTATTGTTGATAATTACAGTTACTGATTGTGCAATTATAATTACTCTGTACGATATAACTACCAACTGCAGTATTAGTAGTACCAGCACTGCCACCCATAATCAAATTACTTAAATCTGATTTCAGGTTGCTATCACCAAAGAAATATACTGGTGCAGTACTAAAGATATAACTACCCGCATTACCACCAAATAATTCTGGAGCTACCTCACCTACATACGGTAAGTGTGAACCAGGAATTTGCCACAGCATTACAGGGATATTGTTAAATGCCTTGCTAACTTGCCCAACTGCAATCAGGTAATTATCCCATGAGCGCGCGCTGTATAATGTAGCTGAGCCAGGTGCTGCACTATCATCCATCTCATAACGATCAAAGACGAAATAATCTGGTGCTAGTTCACTGCCAACATTCATGATACTACTTGGTGCATAGGTTTTTAACCAGTTGCTAACTTTAGTTGAGTATTGTGCTGCGATATCGCTAGCGCTTAGTTCGTTATGCAACCAGAAACCTGAGTTAACTGCCCACATATTAGTTTGCCAAGCAAACGTTACACCACTTGATTTAGCAGCAAAAGTTCTGATTAACCAGTTATTCGCTTGTACCCAACCATCAAATCCAGCAGGGAAATTAGGGCGAATATATTTAGTCTTATCGTAACTAGGGTTTGCTACACAGGCATCAAACCATTTAGCGATTTGAGAGTCTTTATTGTCAATACTTGTACCCCAGTAAGCGTCTCCGCTATTACTGATTGACCATGCTGGATAGCCATCGCTTAACATAGAGCTTAGAATTTGATACGGCGTACCAGTATAAGTTTTACCTTTATACACATAATTACCATCACCATTTGGCGTTGCTGTGTTGGTATAACTACGCGAATTGGTTAATAAACACAAAGCTTGGTCAACTGCGGTATTTACAGCATTAGCTGGTAATTGTGCATTAACAGAGTCAATATAGCCGTTTTGCTCCATTGCACCTAACAAGTCAGGATTGAGGATCATTGAACCATAATATTTTTTACCATCCTTAATCACTGGTTTATCAACCAAAGCTTGAGCATCTGCTGCTAGACTGGCAAAATGACGTGCCATGATATAAGTTGAATTTTGCTTATTCGGATTTGGCACATTATTGTTAGTAAAATCAGCAAAGTTTTCACCACCACTCATCTCGCCTGTGTACTCAACAATTACAACACGACTAGCACGGTCGTTGACTTTAGCCACTTCTGTCAAATCAGTTGCCATGCGAATCGCATTCATTGGCGGATCAATAACCCCAGGGTCACCATTTCCATTAACGCCAGCGTATTTAAATACTGCATCGACAGGTTTGCCACCAAACGAATCATCACCACCGCTATTTACTTGTGCTACTGGGTCGGTATTTGGTCCACCAACTGCACCCATTGCCAAGTATTCAGGCCAACCAGCTACTGTTGAGTTGGATGGTGTCGGTAAGGCTGCAGATTCAAATCCAACTGCAATGGTTTTATTAGCTGTAATTAAATTATTACTACTTTCAATCGGGTTAACTTTATAGTTACCAGTTGCAGCTTTAACTGAATAACCCAAGGTCGTATTATTTTCAAAATAATATTTTGTTGTAGAATTGGTTAAACCGCTATAGCTTAGATAGGCATATTTTTGCGCTGAATCTTGGAAATTAATCCCAGCTGTACTATTGTTAAGTCCGCTAAGTGCAAAGCTAACCGTGCGCTTAGTTACGGTCGATGTTTTGAATGGAACAGTAATTGCAGTAGTTGCATTGTTGGTAATCTTTATGATCGGTAAGCCACTTTCAACATAGAATTTACCAGCAGCTGGATCTGCAATACCTTGCACCTGAACTGCATATTGATGTTTAGTGTCACTAATTGGTAAGGCTTCAGTTGTGAGGGTTTGACCTTGTGTCATTGAATATGCACTAACTACCGCATTTGACTCTTTTGTATTAAGTAATTTTACTACGATATTACCTTTGTAACTGCTATACACATTTGGTAAAGTAATTGCTGCATAACCTGCTTTTGGAGGTTGTTGATAGGTAACCGTTACTGGCGTATCAGTATTTGCTGCAACTGTTGGAGTAACACTTGGTGTGTAAGTAATTGTATTATTGCTCACTGCTGATGCTGACAAAGTATAACTACCTACATTTAAACTTTCAATTGTTTGAATATAGGTTGCGCCAATGCTAGTTGTAGGAACTGCTACCGTTGCTACTGTTTTACCATTAACATCATTTACTGCAACTGTAATTTTGCTACAAATATCCTTGGTACAGCCAGCATTTTTAGTATTAACAGATACCGTCATTGTTCCGGTTTGTGCAACTGGTGCAGAACCGTTGATTGCTAGCGTATTGTTAGCAAGATTTAGTTGGTAACTTCCACCATTTGTAGTATTAATTCCTGTACCACCAAATACGATTGAGCTATGTGGATAAATTGCTCCATTATCGTTTTTGCCTGTCCAAGCTTTATCTGCAGTAATAGTCCCAATCTCGGTATTTCCACTTCCCTGAGTAAAGCTGATTTTATAGTTAGCATCATTGACATAAACACCTGCATCACTCCATGAAGCAAACCCGCCACTATTATCAATAGATGTAAATGACAATGAAGTATCTGCCAGATCAATAGCAGTGTCACAACTATTCGTGATACTAATAGTAGCTCCACCCAAGTACCAGCCACTATTTGTCGGTGCACTCAGGCTGCCTGATAGACACTGTTGAGTAGAAAATAAAGCACGTACTGCTGGTGTTACGGCCTGAATGGTTGGTCCAGTGGCATTTTGTCCGCTGCCAATATTACTTCCACCTCCACAGGCGCTAAGCAGCGAAGTTGCTGCTATTAACGTACTGAGGTGACGTTTATTTAATTTATACATTTTCATATTAGATTTTCCCTCTCTACAATTTGTAATACAAATTTCTGATATTACTTATACCGCGATTTTACTCCTTATCCACAGCCATTAACTGTTATATTTTTGTATAACTGTTATACAAAAATATAATGTATGATTTTAGCTGTTAGATTTTGGTTTTAATTATAATCTTAAAAATCAAATAGTTTGTAATATCTCAGATTGCTTGCGCGCGATATTGTCGCATTACAAAAACATCTTTACAATAGTCAAAAATGGCTATTGTGGAATGCATGATTTTATGCTAGTATATATCGATTTTACCAATAACAGGATTGTAGCAAACTAGAGCAGGCTTATTAACCTTCCAAAATGGTATGGGGTGTATAAAACAGGTATTGGCATTTATGAAATATACTCTGGAAAACATTGACGTTGTTTGTGGCAATTAAGTAAAATATGGTTTATACTAAACTTAGCAATTAAAGAATCAAATGCATTATACTAATGAGATACAATAAGCCAAAGAATTTATTCAAAAACGTAATTTGGCAAAATCAACAATGGACCGACCGCTTGGTTACGAGAAAGTGATTGAAGCTGCAGATCATGTTAAATCTATACGTTTAAAATTAATCGGCGAAACCATCGCTAAGTTCTAAAGGTTATACACATGGCTCTCTCAGAACGAGAAAAGTATGACTACGTTCACAACGTTTTAATAAAAAAATTTCAGCTTACGCAGAACTCAAACTGTTCGGCACTATTTGATTTGGATGGTAGTTTATTGGTCGTGTCCGATGAAACCAGAAGACAGTTTGGCATTGAAAATATTTTGACGGTGTTAAATAAATCATTTCATCTCAGTAATGTTACTGATGAAAATATAGCGATCTTAACGGGGTTTAGTGATCAGGTTAATATTGAAGCAATTCGCATCGCCTGTGAAAAAATGATTAAATTGCAACAGATAGTAGTTAGCCGTAAAATACCGGTTAGCTTTATAAGTCTAATTCCGCGTGGAAATATATTTAGTTCACGTTTGGTGTCTTACATCCCAGTTTTTCATGATAGTGGTGAATTAGTAGCTTTACAAACTTATTCTTCATATTGCAATTTGTTTGGTATAACTGAATATTTGACTATTCTGCAAGAAAAAGATCTGGAACCGGTAACGATTAAAGCATATGATTTACCGATAAAGCTTACTCCTCGTCAGCACGAGATTCTTTTTTTATTGGTACGTGGACTAAGTCAAAGGCAGGCGGCGGATGTTTTAAACATCAGTCGTGGTAACTTGGCAAAGATTACGGTAGAGTCAATTTGCCCCAAATTTGAAATCTTTGATGCGGATACTGGAGAATTAATAGATCGCGCGATTAAGCTCGGTTATCACAAATATATACCACAAAGTCTTTGCCGAGCATCTATTATTGTTTTGGATAACGACATAATTGATGCTTTTTGATGCCTGTTATTACGGCAATAAACCGTGATTAGCATTAATAATTTTTGTCAATGCCCCCATCCGAACTATTAACTATTTCAGGGGTGTTCTGCTGGTTATAATATTCATTACTACCATTGGGCGCTTGCCCTTGATAGTGTCCATTATTGTAATAACTAGTGCTGCCATTCACTGATTGAGTTGTGCCAGCGTATTTGCCATTAGAGTTATAGTAAACTCCAGTTGATGGTGCTGGGGCTGTTTGGGGTAATGTAACATTCATTCCAGAGTTAGTAAGCGCAAATAGTTGCTGGCTTGTTATAGTTGTTGTTGCTAATATTAGTAAGTACTTGCTAGGTTTCTTCATGATTCGTTACTTCTTTAAATCAATGTTCAAAAAATCATCACTAATATTTTGTGAATATTTAGTAAAATCACCCATCCATTTGGTGGCACGACTAAATTCTTCAATAAAAGCAGTTTTATCATCGGCTTGTAGTTTATGCACCCAGTTTTGTAACCATTCAGCAAATTCGGCAATTAACGCAATACGAGTTGGATTTGCCATAATTATATCAGCATATAACTTGGGATCTTGATCAAAAATCCGCCCCATCAGAAGTAGCTTCGCCAGATAAATTGGGCTGGCAATTTCGAGTAATTTTTCTGGATGCTGATTTTTATGGTGTAAGAATGTACCCAAGCTAAAAGTAATAAAATGTTCCACCCCCTGAATAAATGACATCGCTTGATCATGTTCAGATGCAGTCATTTGTTTTAGTGTGAAGCCCAATTGTACTAAATCATCCAATAGCCATTGTGATTGCTGTGGTGTGCGTCCTTCACAACATACTACTACCTGTGATTGGGTGCTAGTAATGGTAGGACCAAACATCGGATGAAGTCCAATCACCGCTCCAGAATGATATTTTAGCATTGCCAGTAACGGATCAACTTTTATACTGGTAAAATCAGCTAAAATTGCCTCTGGTGGCATTAGTGTTGCAACTTGTTCAATAATGGCGCTGGTACGATTGATCGGAACGCTCACAATAACTAAGTCGGATTGTGCAATATACTGCTTAGCATCATCCCAATCCTGTGAGCCAATTTTATGCGTAGTGTGCCCAAGTGATTCAAATAAGCGGCAAAATAATTCGCCCATTTGACCTTTACCACCGATGATAGTAATAACTTTGTTTTTAGGTGTCATAGCTGATTTCTATAATTTCAATTTCATCACGCCCTTGTGGGGATGTAAACATAAACGTGTCACCGAGGTTTTTGCGTAAAAGTATTTTAGCCAGTGGTGAAGTCCAGCTGATTTTATTAGTGCTGGGATCAATTTCATCCTGTCCAATGATAGTCACCGTTTGCTCTTGAGTTTGATTACGTAAAATGGTTACCGTCGCACCAAAAAAAACGGTCTCCTTACCATCATGGACACGCGGATCTACTACTTCGGCATGTTCAATTTTTTTGGTTAACTGATGGATGCGTTTATCAATCTCGCGTAGTTTTTTCTTACCATATTGATAATCAGCATTTTCTGAGCGATCACCGTTACTTGCCGCCCAGTTTACTAAATGTACATAATGCGGACGTTCTTTAGTTACTAAATTGTGCAATTCTTCACGTAGAATCGCATAACCGGCTACAGTTATATAATTTTTATCATGCATATTGTGGGTTTAATTATCTTTAGAAATTAAATAAGTGTTTCATCCGCTATTTTACTCTGAAAACCGAATGATTTTTCACCCATTTTGCAGTATTTGTGACTAAGTTGTCTGTATTAGTAGAAGTTATTTATCCAGTTTAATTGCTAAATTTTTAGCAAATTCAGCACGTAAATCCGAGCTGGCATAGACTAATGCTTCAGGGTTTTCTTCTATAGCAGTTAAAACAATTTCGCGATCAGCGCGAAGATTCTCACTAGCATATTCCAGTGCTAGTCCATGTAGCTTTACTGCTGCTAAAATAAACGTCCGGTTTGACATTAGCGTCGAATCAGCATGATCTAACGCCCATTCATATTCAACCGCTGCCGCAAGTACTAATTCTGGGTCAGCTTTCAGCTCTGAACTCACGTATTCCAAAGCTCGTCCTTTTAGCGCAACTACCTGCATGGCAAAATCTTTATCAGCGCGTAATTCATCGCTAGCATAAGCAAAAGCCCAATCGTTTTCACCAACTGCAGCAAGAACAATGTTTTTATCTGCACGAAGTTCTTCCGCTGCAAATTCTAGCGCGCGCCCTTTGAGTTTGACTGCCGCTAAAACCAGTTCATCATCACTGCGTAAATTATCTGCAGCAAATTTAAGTGCGCCACCATTTTGTGCGACTGCGACTAGCACTACGGCTGGAGATGATTTTAATTGATCATTAGCAAAAACTAGAGCACTACCATTATTTTTAACCGCGGCGCTAACAATCTCAAGATTTGATTTTAATTCATCAGATGCGTATTCCAGTGCTTTGCCATTTTGGGTTACCGCAGCTAAAACACAGTCAAAATCATCGCATAACTCTGGGCTGGCAAATTTTAATGCGCGACCTTTTTGTTTTACTGCGCAAAGTACCAGTTCTTTATCTGCGCGTAATTCATGGTTAGCGTACTCTAATGCTCGTCCGTTTTCTTGCAGTAGTTTAAACAATTGATTTTTATCAGAAATAGAGAACTCTGTGTGTTGAATAGCCAATGTATCATTCCGTTCATGTAAGTTTTTTAGGTTTAGGTTGTTCAATTAAAGCTGGAAATATACCCAAAGTATTTGATTTTGAGATCATGAATTATAGCATGGTAACGTTTTTGTTATATAATGAAATCTATCCTCATCGCCTTTGAGTCTTGGACTTGGTTGTATCTTTCATATTTTAAGCTAAGCAGGATTATTAAGATTCAAGTGTGCTAAAATCCAAGTTATAAATTGTGAATATTAGGATAGCAAAAATCGATGGCAAAGGCAAAAGTAGTTTTTGAATGTAGTGAATGTGGCGATAAACATAGCAAGTGGCAGGGTAAGTGTAACGGTTGCGGTGCGTGGAATAGCTTAATTGAGGTAGTCGAAGAAGCAGAGGTAGCGGCAAAAAATACTTCAGTTAACCGCTTTACCGCGCTCAATACACAGTCGCAAGTAGTCAATTTAGATCAGATTTCGGCTCAGGATGTCAGTCGTAAAGTAACGCATATTGATGAGTTAGATCGGGTATTGGGTGGTGGTCTGGCATTAGGTTCGGTAATCTTGCTTGGCGGTGATCCAGGCATTGGTAAATCAACCTTGCTGTTACAAACTTTAGCTCATTTGGCACAGGCTGGTAATAAAGTATTGTATGTAACGGGTGAGGAATCAGTGCAGCAAGTTGCACTCCGTGCCAAACGTCTGGAAATAGCGAGTAATCCCAATCTACGCTTAATGTCTGAAATTAGAATTGAAGCGATTCTGCCACAGGTTGAGCAAGAAAAACCGGATGTCGTGGTGATTGATTCGATTCAAACTGCTTATTCAGATTTTTTACAGTCAGCACCAGGCTCGGTTGCACAGGTGCGTGAGTGTTCGAGTATTTTAACGCGCATGGCAAAAAGTCGGCAAATTATTGTCGTACTAGTGGGACACGTTACCAAAGATGGGGCAATTGCTGGCCCGCGAGTTTTAGAGCATATCGTTGATACCGTGCTTTACTTTGAAGGAGAACAGCATTCTAACTTCAGGATGCTACGCTCAGTAAAAAATCGCTTTGGCGCGGTAAATGAACTGGGGATCTTTGCTATGACCGATAAAGGTTTACGCGAAGTTAATAATCCCTCGGCACTGTTTCTATCTTCTTATCGTGCTAATACGCCAGGAAGCTGTATTTTAATCAGCGAAGAGGGTACCCGTCCGCTATTGGTCGAAGTACAAGCTTTGGTTGATCAGTCGCATATGATGCCAGCTAAGCGTCTGGCAGTGGGGATGGATGGCTATCGCTTGTCGTTACTAATTGCAATTATGCAGCGTCATTTGGGTGTGCAGTTGTACGATCAGGATATTTTCCTGAATATTGTCGGTGGAGTAAAAGTTGCTGAACCTGCACTTGATTTGGCGGTGGTATTAGCAATTATTTCATCGTTCAAAAATATACCTCTTGTAGATAAATTGGCGGTTTTTGGTGAAATTGGTCTCTCAGGAGAAATTCGTACTATTCAAAAAGGGCAGGATCGGATTAAAGAGGCGGTTAAATTGGGCTTTACTCGGATTATTGTGCCAAAAGCCAACGCCCCGAAAGAGAAAATTGCAGGGGTTGAACTGATTGTGGTTGAGAATCTGACTCAAGCAATTAGTTATTGCTTTAGCTAAGTAAGCACCAAACAGGTTTTTAGATGTGCTTTTTTTGAGGTATGTTATAGAATAACATTGATTAACCTTGATGTTTATATAAAGGTTTTGTATTGAGTTTAATGCTTTGACTACTTCAGGTTTTTAATATATAATACATCCTAATAGATGACGTTTAAAGTGTGCCTAATGAAAAACAAAGTCATAAAATGGAACGAAGATAAAAATGCTAAATTAAAAGCAGAGCGAGGAATTGGTTTTGAGATGATTCTCTCTTTGATTGAGAGCGGTAAAATACTAGATATTCGGGATAATCCTAATTTTCAAAATCAAAAATATCTATTTTGTATAGTCAGTGATTATGTTTGTTGTGTACCTTTTGTTGAAACCGAAAAGGAAATATTTTTAAAAACAATATTTCCTTCGAGGAAGTTTAACAAATTATTGAATGGTGGTGAAAATGATTAAGAATAAATTAGATTTAAACAATTTTGAGATTGATGAAGGTTTTCACTTAGATAATGAAGAATTAGAAATGTTGGATGGGGTAAAAGGTAGTATCTCAATATTGGATGATGATTTAGTTAAGCGTTTTAGTGCAATAGCGAAAGCTCAAAACAAACGTAGTAAACAGATTAATATGCGCCTTACTGAAGATGATTATATGCTTGCTAAAGCTAAAGCGATTGAAGAGGGCATACCATATCAAGTGTTATTGGCAAGTGTAATTCACAAGTGGTTACATCTTAATTAGGATTTAAAAACCCAGTTTAGTTTCTGGGTTTTTATTACTTACTTAGAGTTTAGTCTATTAAATGACGCTTAGCGTTACTTCAATATTGCCACGAGTAGCATTTGAGTATGGGCAAACTTGATGTGCTTTATTCACTAATTCGGTAACAATTGATTTATCAACACCCGGTACTGAAATTTTAAGCTCTACGGCAATACAAAAACCATGGCTAATCGGTCCAATACCTACTGTACCTTCAATTGAAACATCATTTGGTAGGGCAACTTTTTCTTGAGATGCAACTAATTTCAACGCGCCGATAAAGCAGGCTGAATATCCCGCTGCGAATAATTGTTCGGGATTAGTGCCATCACCACCCGCACCGCCTAATTCTTTTGGTGTTGATAATTTAAGTTCTAGCTTTGGACTAGTCCCAGATGCACTACCTTCGCGTCCGCCAGTTGCTTTAGCGGTAGCACTGTAAACAACTTTTTCTAATTTATGCATATCTATATTCCTCTAAAAATTAAATTCAATTTTGATTATATCATGTCATATTGCCTTTAAAACCTTTATTCTATAGGGTGTTTTACGGTGTAAGGTTTAGATTTTTGATAGGCTTTAATAAAGATAAGCTGAGTTGTAAAAGCACTATGCAAGTACTACTTACGGCTTAATTTATTTTATTAGCACGATAGCCCCAAAGCTGAGCTAATGAGTTTGCCGAGAAATACTTAAACTATGGGTGTCTAATATTTGAGATCAACTTTAGATTTTAATGTGCAAAATCAATTGGATAAAATCGCAACTAAATCCGCCTGTTGTATTATAATATCGGGTTATTAGTTTTAGTATAATTTGCTTCAGCAACTATTTTATAATAAAGGATTATCTATGTTTAGGGTGTTTAATTTTGCCGCAGGTCCCGCAATGCTACCAGAATCAGTTTTGATGCGTGCACAACAAGAATTATTAAACTGGCAGGACACCGGAACATCGATTATGGAAATTGGACACCGCACATCTAATTTTCAGGATATGTTGAAACGCCTTGAAGTGAAGTTACGCAAGTTAATGGTAATTCCAGATAATTATAAAGTACTATTTCTAGCTGGTGGTGGCCAAGGGCATTTTAGTTTTATCCCAATGAATTTAGCTGGTAAAAATCGTGATGTTGATTATCTAGTAAGTGGTACTTGGTCAGAGCGGGCAGCTAAATATGCCAAACGCTATGCAAATGTTAATATTGTAACTACCGCTACCGCAAGTAATATTCCTGATAAAAGCACATGGAAATTAAATCCAAATGCTGCTTATGCTTACTATTGTCCTAATGAAACAATCAATGGTATTCAATTTTCTGAAATTCCTGAAACTGGCAATGTACCGTTAGTGGCTGATTTTACCTCTTCAATTTTATCTGAACCACTAGATGTAACTAAGTTTGGTTTGATTTTTGCTTCTGCACAAAAAAATCTTGGCATTTCTGGAATTACCTTATTGATTATCCGTGATGATCTTTTGGATCAAGCACAAGATATTACGCCAGAAGTATTTAACTATAAGCTGCAAGCTGAACAAGGTTCATTGTTGAATACTATTCCGACTGTACCGGCTTATATGATGGATTTAATGGTTGACTGGCTGGTAGAAGAACAAGGTGGTTTAGCTAAGATTGCTGAAGTTAATCACCGCAAAGTTGCCAAACTTTATGCCGCAATTGATAATAGCAATGGTTTTTATAGCAATACCGTTGAAGCTAAATTCCGCTCACAGATTAATGTACCATTTAACTTACCAAATGACGATTTGCTAAAACACTTCTTAGTTGAAGCAGGGCAATTTGGACTGGGTTACCTCAACGGTCATAAATTGGTTGGTGGCGCACGTGCTAGTTTATATAATGCCATGCCTGAAGTTGGTGTTGATAAATTAGTTGAGTTTATGCAACACTTTGCTAAAAAGTACGCACTTTAAATGGCAGGAAATAACCATCACGAATTAGTTAATTTACTCGAAACCGTTTTGCTTAACGACGGTTTTCTGGGGGATTTTCATACCGATAAAGCAACATGTCTGATTAATGCAACTGATAATAGTATTTATGAAGTGCAGCCTTTGGCAGTTGCTGCACCTAAAGATCATCAGGATGTACTGCGTCTGATTAACTGTGTTCAACAAGAGCCGTTTCATGACTTGTATTTCTGCGCGCGTGGCGGCGGTACTGGAACCAATGGACAATCTCTAACCAATGGAGTTGTTCTTGATTTTAGCCGTTATATGACACGGGTATTAGAATTCAATCCGGAAGAGCAAACTATTGTAGTTGAACCTGGAGTTATTCTTAGTGATTTGAACCGGATGTTACAAAAGCATGGTTTATTTTTTGCGCCAAATGTTTCTACTGCTGATCGGGCAACGATTGGTGGCATGATTGCCACTGACGCTGCAGGTAAAGGTTCGCTAATTTATGGTAAAACTGCAGATCATTTCTTGGGAATGCAATTAATCTTAGCTGATGGCAGTGTTCTGGATACACTGAATGATAATCCAGCTGCATCACAACAGCTACAAAAAATTGAACAAAATATTAGCGAATTACTTACACCGCTACAAGCAGAAATAGAAGCGCGCTTTCCACCATTGAAACGCCCGTTATCTGGATATAATATCAAACAATGCTTTAGCGATGGCACATTGAATTTGCAGCGCTTAATTGCTGGTTCTGAAGGGACGCTAGGATTAGTTACGGCTGCCAAACTCAAGCTTTTGCCGATTCCTAATTTTAAAGCATTGATGGTTATTCATTACCCAAGCTTTTTGGAAGCATTACGCGACGCTCAGTTTTTGATTCAATTTAGCCCGTTGGCGATTGAAGCAATTGATGAAAAAGTGCAACAGAGCGCACAAACCATGCCTAATTGGCCAGCCTTAGCCAAAATGTTGAATTGTGAAGGCAAAGCTTATATTTCTAATTTTATGGAATTAGTTGCTGATACTCAAGCAGAACTTGATGCTAAATTGGCAGAAATTGAAAGCGCACTAAACGCTAAATCAGCTAATTATGTAACAATTCGTGATAATTCACAGATTAATCAATTGTGGTCGATTCGTTCTTTGGCCGTAGGGTTGGTGGGTAAGCTACCAGGTATCAAGAAACCAATTGCCTTTGTTGAAGATGCAATTGTACCGCCAGAAAATTTAGCCGATTTTGTTGCAGATCTACAGATTGAATTAAACCAACTTGGTTATAACTATGCGATGTATGGACATGTTGATGTCGGTTGTATCCATGTGCGTCCAGCGCTGAATATGCAAGATGTGGCTGATCGGGAGCAAATTCGTCCCATTACCGAAACTGTAATCCGTTTATTGAATAAATATCAGGGTATCTTGTGGGGTGAACACGGTAAAGGTTACCGTGGTGAGTTTGTCCCTGCTGTTTTTGGTGCAAAACTCTATCCTGCCTTATGTGCAATTAAGCGTTTATTTGATCCTGCCAATCGCTTTAATCCTGGGAAACTAACTGCACCTGATGCAGCGACACAATTACAGCGAATTGAATTAGTACCGATGCGTGGTGAATTGGATCAGATTATCCCTGAGGGAGAACAAAAAGCTTTTGCTGGTGCGATGTTATGTAATGGTAATGCTGCGTGTTTCAATCAAGAACCAGCCAATGTAATGTGCCCATCGTACAAAATTACTAAAGATCGAATTCATTCGCCCAAAGGCCGTGCGATGCTGGTTAAGCAATGGTTACGCGAAAAAGCTAAACCAAATGGCAATCATCAACAAGCTGCCTATGCTGCCTATGCTGCACTTAATGGTTGTTTGGGATGCAAAGGTTGTGCCGGAAAATGCCCAACCCAAGTGAGTATTCCTGATTTACGTGCGCAGTTTTTACATAGCTATCATCGTGATTATCAAAAACGTAGTTTACGCGATTTGATGATCGGACATATTGAGAGTTTACTACCACTAGCGGCTAAATTTCCTAAAATGTGGAATTTTATTCACCGTAATCGTCTAGCGCCAAGTCTTGGTTTAAGCAATATTCCGTTATTTCAAAATACTGATTCTTTGAGTGGCGGGCTTAAGCGGCTGGATGTAGCTATTTATAGTGATAGCACTCAGGCTTCTGAATTACCTAGCAATGCCGTGGTATTTTTTGTCGATGTATTTACTGGATTTTTGGATAATAGTGTTGTCTTTGCTGCGGTTGAATTAGCCCAAAAATTAAGCTTAAAGCCATACATTATTTATCCGCGTGCGAGTGGTAAATCTCTGATTGTTGGTGGCTTTATTAATGAATTTAAGCGTAATAGTGCAAAATTAGCAACGTTGCTCAATCCATTGCTGGAGCGCAAAATTCCAGTGCTGGGTTTAGAAAACACGCTAACGACTTTATTCCGTGATGAAGTACGCAAATTTGCAACGCCTTTAAGTGGGCAAGTGCAAAGTTTAGCTGAATTTTTTAGTACATACATTGAGCAACTAACTCAATGTAAGACTAAGGTTGCTGGTACTGTAAGCTACTGTTTATTACCTCATTGTAGTGAACAAGCATTGATGCCAGCTGAAGCTACGAATTGGCAGAAAATTTATAATGCGCTAGGCGTGAAACTTGAAGTTAAGAGTCTTGGTTGTTGCGGCATGGCAGGAACTTACGGACACTTAAAAGAACATCAGGATAATTCGGTAGGCTTATTTAAGCTTAATTGGCACAATACCGTAACTAGCGAGAATGTTAACTATTTGGCAAGTGGCTTTTCGTGCCGCTCACAAAGCGCTAAGCTTGCAGGGAAAAATTTACCGCATCCGGTGGAAATTATTAATAAAATATTAAATTAGAAGAAGGAACAGACGTGAATAATAAATACCTAATTGTAGACTTTGATAGTACCTTTATTCAGGTAGAAGCGCTAGATGAATTAGCCGCGATTGCGTTGGCGGATCATCCAGAGAGCGAGAGTGTCGTTGAAAAGATCAAAACGATTACCGCCCAAGGCATGGAAGGTAAAATTTCATTGAGTGAAAGTTTGGCTAGTCGGATTAAATTACTCAGTGCCAATAAAAATCATATAGCGCAACTAGTTGAAATTTTAAAAGATAAAGTATCTCCATCATTTAAACGTAATGTAGCTTTTTTAAATCAATTTAGCGATAATGTTTATATCGTATCAAGTGGATTTAAAGAATACATTGAACCGATTGTGACTTTATTCGGGATTAAAGCTAGTCATATTTTTGCTAATAATTTTACTTTTGACGCTAGTGGTAGCATCAACGGTTTGGATGATGCTAATCCACTAGCACAAGATCAAGGCAAGGTTCGTGTGGTGCGTAATTTAGGCTTAAAAGGTACGATCTGGGCGGTTGGTGATGGAATTACCGATTATGAAATCCGTGAGGCTGGTGTGGCAAATGCATTCTATGCGTTTACTGAAAATGTTGCTCGGACTAAAGTCGTTGAGAAAGCTGATGTAGTAATTAAAAACTTTGATGAATTTTTATACATGCATGATTTTCCACGTGCGATTTCTTATCCACGCAATCGGATTAAAATTTTACTTTTGGAAAATTTACATCCCAATGGTATTAAGATGCTTCAACACGAAGGTTATACCGTTGAAACGCTTAAAGGTAGCTTAAATGAAGATGAGCTATGCGAAAAAATTAAAGATGTATCTATTTTAGGTATTCGTTCTAAAACCAATGTGACTAAAAAAGTATTGGATGCTGCTGAGCGTTTGATTTCTATCGGTTGTTTCTGTATCGGTACTAATCAGGTTGATTTGGCTTATGCAACTGAAAAAGGTGTTTGTGTATTTAATGCGCCATATAGCAATACCCGTAGTGTGGTTGAAATGGTCATCGGTGAAATTATTATGCTAATGCGTAAAATTGTTAGCAAAAACACTATGTTACACCAAGGTAAGTGGGATAAATCTGCGGATAATTGCTTTGAAATTCGCGGCAAAAAATTGGGTATTGTTGGTTATGGTAATATTGGCTCACAATTGTCAGTACTAGCCGAATCAATGGGGATGCAGGTTTACTACTATGATGTAATGGAAAAATTACAATTGGGTAATGCGCGTAAATGCGATACCTTAGATGAATTATTATCAAGTGTGGATATTGTCAGCTTACATGTTGATGGACGTAAGAGTAATTCTAAAATCATCGGTGAACATGAATTCAAAATGATGAAAGACAATGTAATCTTTATTAATCTGAGCCGTGGGCATGTGGTTGATATTGATGCAATGGTTGGTGCGTTAAAATCAGGAAAAATTTTGGGTGCTGCGGTTGATGTATTCCCTGTTGAACCTAAAAATAATCAAGAAGAATTTGTAAGCCAATTGCGTGGTTTTGATAATGTAATTTTATCACCGCATATTGGTGGTAGTACTGAGGAAGCTCAGTTGAATATCGGTGAATTTGTGGCGCGTCGGATTACTAATTATGTTAACGCAGGGGACACGACACAAAGCGTCAATATGCCAAATATTCAATTACCAGAATTGCGTAAAGCACATCGTCTGATTCACTTACATAATAATGTACCAGGAATTATGGCACAGATTAATCAGGTGTTAGCAAGCCATAAAGCCAATGTCCTTGGTCAGTATTTAAAAACTAATGAAACCGTTGGTTATGTAATCAGCGATATTGATGTTGAATACGACAAAGAGGTGATTAACGAACTGAAAAAAATCGATGGTACAATTAAATCACGTGTTCTTTACTAAATATTGGTTATTTAAACTATAAAAGTTGGCTTTCGGGTCAACTTTTTTATTGTCGGAGGGGCTTATGGAAATAAAAAAACAGGAACAACAATTATCGCGTGGCATGAAGTCTCGCCATTTATCGATGATTGCGATTGGTGGAACGATATCGGCAAGTTTCTTTCTCGGTATTGGCGATATCCTAAAGCAAGTCGGAGCATTTGGTACCGTCTTAGGATTTGTATTAGGCGGATTAGTTATGTTTTTGGCTTTGCTGAGTCTTACTGAAATGGCAGTAGCAATGCCAGTTTCTGGTTCATTTCAGGTTTATGCCACACGCTTTATTTCCCCGCTGGCTGGGTTTATGACCGGATGGCTTTATTTAATTAACTGGGTGACTGCCGCCGCAGCGTCACTGACAGCCGCCTCGATTATTGTTGGTGGCTGGTTTCCCGTGCTGGAAATATGGCAATGGAGCGTGATTTTTATTGTGCTGATTTGTTCGCTGAATTTTTTTCCAGTTAAGGCTTATGGAGAACTGGAATTTTGGTTCGCGGGGATAAAGATTGTTGCTATATTGGGTTTTATTCTTGTAGGTATGGCTGTCTTATTTGGCATGGTTCCACAATTTGGCAATGTAATTGGTTTCAAAAATTTCTATCAAAATGGTTGGTTTCCCAATGGCTATTTACCTTTCTTGTATGGGATAGTGGTGATCGTTTGTACTTATCAAGGTGCGGAATTGGTGGGAATCGCAGCAGGTGAATCAGAAGATCCCGAGAATAACGTTAAACGTGCAATCCGTAATGTTGGTGTGCGAATCTTACTGTTTTTTGTGCTCTCGGTATTTATTGTTACTTTATTAATGCCATGGCAACAATCATCGGTAAGTAATAGCCCATTTATTGCAATTTTGCAACAAGTTAAAATTCCATATATTTACCCGATTATGCAAGTTGTAATTGTTGCTTCGTGTCTATCAGCTGTCAATTCTGCCTTTTATGCCTGTGCTCGCTTACTATGGTCAATGGCTGGTTCTAGACAAGCACCACGCATTTACGCGGCTACAAATAAGAATGAAGTTCCATATTATGGAGTTCTGGTAACTGCAGCTATGTCTGGTTTGTGTTTATTGAGTAAATTTATTGGGGCGGAAAAAGTCTTTATTTTGATCGTTTCATCTTCTGGAATGGTTGGCTGTTTGATTTGGATCATGATTAGCTGGAGTCATATTGGTTTTCG
Source organism: Burkholderiales bacterium (assembly GCA_035438765.1). Classification (GTDB taxonomy): domain Bacteria; phylum Pseudomonadota; class Gammaproteobacteria; order Burkholderiales; family UBA11063; genus Aquella. Next base: position 34,420 of record DAORIZ010000028.1, read on the forward strand.
CCGTTATTTAAAACATGAAGGCGTTGATGCCACAACGTTATCATTCCGTGTTAGAGGTTATCCACTAATTCCAATACTCGGAATTATATTCAATACCTTGGTTATTTTAGGTATGATCTGCGATGATGGGCAAAGAATTGTAGTTTATTCAGGAATCGTACTGATTTCATTTTTTGCAATAGTTTATAAGTTATTCTATAAAGTAGCATAATTGGATAAAAAATGTATAATTATTGCGTAAAATTTATGCTATTTGTAACTGGTTTTGGTATAATTCAATGTATTTAGTTGCTTAAATTTTTTGTTAAAGGTAATGAATATGGTTAAATTAATTAGTAGTTTGTTATTATGCTCTTTTGTGATCTCTGCTCCAGTGTATGCTGATTCAAGCGCTTCTTCTGCGCCTAAAGCTGCTTCAGCAGCAGCTCTTAAATCAATGTCAGCAGCACAACTGAAAGCTTTTGATGGAAAAAATGGTCATAAAGCTTATGTAGCATTAAATGGTAAAGTTTATGATGTTACAAATATTGATGAGTGGAAGGGTGGTAAACATTACAAAGGAATGGTTGCAGGTACTGATTTGACCCCGTATATCTCTCAATCACCACATGGCGCTAAAATTGTTAACGAACTTGAGTTAACTCCTGTAGCAACATATAAAAAATAATCATTAAACATTATTACAAAGCCTCAACAATTTTGAGCAAGATCAAAATTGTTGAGGCTTTTTATTAATTGTTTTACTATTGTTAAAAATATTTTATGCAATTAGGAAATTATTTATGAAAAAAATGCTATTAATTTTATCCGTAATTTCGGGGCTTTGTTTTGCAAATAGCAATGAATCGGCAAATAATTCGGGGGAAAGTAGTAACAGCTCTACTGCTACACCGACTTCATCTGCCAGTAGCTCATCAGGGGGTGGTAACGTTGCCGCAGCAGCTGTCGGCGCAGCAGCAACACTTGGAGCTGCCGCGATAACAGCAAACGCAATTAATAATAGTGCTCAAGGTTCAGCTAATAATGTTTATGTAGAACCAAGCACGGCTCAAAATAGTCAAAATGCAAATGTTCAACAAGCCAAACAAAATGAGTTAAATAAAATAGATTCAGTGCACAGTACTTCTTCACAACAAGCTCAGTCTACAACAGCGAATAACAAAAAATTGAAACATGATGCAAAAGTTACAACTACGACAAAATCAAGTAAAAATACTAAGGTTATAGTTGATGATAAGCATCATGATAAGCTTCATCATCACGATGATGAACGTCAACTCTAAGAAACTAAGTACAAAACTTGACGTACATAAATTGATGGTACTATTTGGGTAGTGCCATTTTATATATGTGCAGCAAATAAAAAATGTTGCAAATTAAATTGATTGATATGTAATATTAGCTTTAACTAAATAAATGCTAAATTACCGTATATTTAGAGATTTTTAGCTTATCCACAAAAGCTGTTAGTAACTCTGTTAGTAAGTATTGTGAATGGGGGCTAAACTATTGGGGCATAAGCGTTTGTAAATAGTTGCCTAAATTAATGTATTATTTTTAACATTAAGTATAACAGTGTGTTACGTAGTGTAATCTGATTTATAAATGACATGCGCAATATTTAAACTAGTTAGCATATTATCTGTGGATAAATTGACGATTTTATGAGGTTTTAAGCACGATTTTGCCTCTATTTAAGCCGTTAAATCAATGTGTTTGATGTATTTGTAATAACATTAAAATACTTGCCGTGCAGTCAAAGTTAGTAATTGCTAAGATAAAAATTCACATAGATGCTCAATTATAATTGCTTGATGAGTATGAAATCTGCTATAATCTTGGACTCGCATTTTTGTGTGGGTAGTACCAGTTTTGTACATGATAAAGCTTGCCTTTTGCAGTGGTACTAAATTAACCTTTCTCTACGCCAAAGCATGGGCGGGAGATGTTTTAAAACCGTAAGGAGTTTTCATGCGTCATTATGAAATTATTTTCCTTGTTCATCCAGATCAAAGTGAACAAGTTGTCAACATGGTTGACAGATATAAAAAAATTATCGCTGATAATGGTGGTAGTATTCATCGTCTAGAAGATTGGGGTCGTCGTCATTTAGCGTATCCTATCCAAAAATTGGCTAAAGCTCATTACGTATGCATGAATATTGAATGTGGTAACGCAGTTTTAGACGAACTAAACCACGCATTCAAATTTAATGATGCTATTTTGCGTAATTCAATCATCAGCAAAAAAGCTGCAGTTACTGAGCCATCAGTATTCATGAAAGATGAAAAAAGCAAATCATTAATCTAAGATGCACCAAGAAAACGAGGTAAAGTTAACAGGTCTGATTAGTAAAATTTATCCGCCAATGATTACTCCAGCAGGGGTAAAGGTTGCCAGAATCGTGCTTGAGCATAATTCTGAGCAAATGGAGGGTGGAGCACTGCGTTACGTTAAATGTCGAATTTATTGCGTTTATGTAGCAGCAGAAATTAGTCAGGAGCTATTAGATCACCACGTTAGTGTAACTGGGTTTCTGAGCGTTAATACGCAAAAAAAATTAGTTTTACATATTACCAATTTAAAAAATTTGGATTAAAGGAATACACAATGTCACGTAATATATTAAGAAAGAAAAAGTTTTGCCGCTTCACAGTAGAGGGCTATACTGAAATCGATTATAAAGATGTAGAATTATTAAAAAACTACATTACTGAAACAGGGAAGATTATCCCATCTCGCATCACTGGTACATCAGCTAAATTCCAACGTATGTTGGCAGAAGCTATTAAACGTGCGCGTTTCTTAGCATTAATACCATTTTGCGATCAACACTAATTTAGACTGAAGGATAATCACAATGAAAATTATTTTATTAGAACGCGTAGCAAATTTGGGTAGCCTTGGCGATATCGTTGACGTTAAAAATGGTTATGCTCGTAACTTCTTAGTTCCTCAAGGTAAAGCAAAACGTGCTACTGAGGCTAATTTAAAAGAGTTTGAAGCGCGTCGTGCAGAATACGAACGCAACCAAACTGACATCTTGTCAAATGCTCAAGCTCGTCATGCTAAGATTGATGGCGTAGTATTTACTGTAAATGCTAAAGCTGGTGTTGATGGTAAATTATTTGGTTCGGTTACTTCTATGGATATCGCTGAAGCAATTAATGCTAGCGGTGTTGAAGTTAAACGTTCTGAAATCGCATTACCTCATGGTCCATTGAAAACTATTGGTGAATTTGAAGTTGATGTACTGTTGCATCATGATGTTCACTCTAAAGTTAAAATTAGCGTGGTATCAGAAGCGTAAGCTTTATTTCTCACTTATAAAAAAGCACCGTAAATATAAACGGTGCTTTTTTTGTAACAGTATTAATACCAAAGATAGTATTATTCAGTAAGTTCAATTTGATTATTTTCAGGATCAAAAATACAACTTTCATAATATCCATCTCCTGTAGTTCGCGGATAAATAGCTATTTTATATCCGTCTAATTCTAGCGTGTAAGTTAAATCATCAACAAGTTGTTTACTTCCAAGAGAAATTGCTAGGTGACTGATTCCTAACCGTGCCTTACGATCGCTTATTTTGTCATTGATTAAACTGTTCGAATGCATTAACTCTAGTCGACAACCTGAGCCAAAATCAATGAAGTAGGATGTAAACTCCTTAGCTTTATTCTCATACTTATTATTATGAGTACCATTAAAATATTTGCAGTAGAAATTCTTCATTAATTCAATATCTTTTACCCAGATTGCAATGTGTTCTATCTTTATCATAATTTTATAACCTTTTAAAATTTTAATTGTCAGTAGCGGTTTAATTTGACATCATTGTATACAATAGAGGAAAATATTACCTCCGTTAAAATGACCTAGACAAATCTTAGTTGAATTAAAAAACACTATGTTTCAAGAAGAATATAATGCAAAGAGGAAATCATCTCATTACCTTAGATTTTGCTGAGCGCTTAATCAATAGCTTTAATGGTTCTGCGCATTTAAAAGAGTTAAGTTCAGGCAAATACTTCTTTAGTAATCAAACTAATGCTACAAATATAGGCGTTTCGAATGTTCAAGAATTAATCGGCTTGACAGTTCTGGATATTGACCAACACATGCGTCTAAACTGGGGAAGCTTAGCTAGTAAAATAGTGATGTTTGATGAGCAGCTTAAATTTCAACAAGCTGAAATTATTAATGATCGGCAAATATCTTTGCTGCCTAATGGCTTTGTGGCAATTCATAATATGAAAAAATTACCATTACGTAATGCCTTAAATAAAGTAACATGGATATTAACGATGAGTGAGCAGGTTACTAACCGGCTTAACTTAATTGAATTATATCGCTTATATCAGCATTTATATAAACACAGCAAATTATCAATTCAGAAATTCATTAGCTATGTTAAAGCGGAAGATTTATTTTATGAATTACCAACCGATGCAGAAATAAAAACTTTGCTATACAGGCAGCGCTATCATACGGTAAAAGCAGTTGCGGAACAGATGTTAGTTGCACCAAAGACGGTATCGTCTCATTTAGCAAGTCTTAGAGCTAAAGTTATTGGGGATTTTTCAGAGTTATATTTAGATCATTAAAAAATTAAGGTTTAGTCAGGTGATGGTAGTATCTGCTAAATGTTAATTTTACGATTAAACATGTGATATATTTGCATATGAAGCTGACAGTTTCAAGAGCTTATTAAAAACTGTCAGTCAAGTTGCGGAGCTTAAATAAAGTTTAGATTGTTACAATTTATAGCCAGTATTTCTCAATTCCATTTTGCAGTGATGATTTGTGATTCGGCAAGTTCAGCACGTGAATGGCAGCCTGATATAGCTACACCTTTGGCGCTGCTAATCGGTGTATTGTCAGGTAGTATGATTGCTGTCCAAGTAATATAGCATTTAAAAAAACCATTATTAAAATAAGTACCAATAAGCCCAGAGCCTGCGGGAATAACCTGATTATAAAAGTAAGGTACGTTGTCAACTAGGGTAGCTGATACGGGATATTGCTTCACATTTTTGTCATATTCTGCACTTAGATTCATTCTGACATTAAACGACCCAGTTAAATTAATCGGGCGATCTGCTGGAGTGCTGCATGCTGAAATAATAGCAGTCATGCCAATAAGAGCACATGTTTTTTTTATCATGCTTTTATCCTTTTTACTAAAAATTAAAGGCGGATAATTTCTGCGGATTTCACTTCTGGGGTAGCCATTCCTGGTTGCCACACAACATAGCGGATTTCTTCGCTGGAATTTAAGCCAATAACTTTATAATTACCATTCTTATCTATAGCGTGAATAGTAACTTCATCCAAATAGCCAGTTTTTAAATCAGCGAGGTCACGGGCTGCTTCATAAACCGCATCAGCAACGCTCAATCCCATTTTTAGGTAAAGAACTACGCTTCTGGCGGTTCCCGCGCGAACTGCCATTTCTCCGGTGTGGGTACATGCACAAGCTCCAAAACGACTATCCGCATAGCTTCCAGCGCCGATAATTGGGCTATCGCCAAGTCTTCCGGGATATTTCCATGCCCAGCCAGAGGTACTAGTTGCCGAAGAAATCCGTGCTTCATGATCAATACTGAGATAAACAGTGGTATCAAAGAGTTTCTCAGGATCAACCGCTTTATTTTTGATGTCAAGAAGTCTTACCTCTGGAAACTTAGTTTTCTGTTCTTCGGTTAATACGTCATTAAGATGTTTGTGCCAAGTATTTATCGAGAGTTCAGTTTCGTTTCTGGCTATATCTGCACCAATTTCACGGGCAAAGCGTTCGGCACCTTCACCAACTAATATTTCATGGTCAATGTCTGTCATGATCCGATACGCTACTTCAACTGGATGTTTAAAATTCCGTAATGCTCCAACTGCACCAGTTCGCCTAGTTGTGCCATCCATTACTGCTGCATCAAGCTGTAATTCGCCCAGAATATTTGGCCATGAACTCATCCCAACAGTATGAATATCCAGATTGGCTTCAACAATTTTTATGCCTTCGATGATTGCGCGTAATCCATTTTCTTTTTTAGCAAGGATTTCAGCTGCACGATTAGTCCCAGATCTTCCTTCATAATTTGCGATTAATAACATCTTAGCTTCTTTCATCAATTTTATTACGAATTATAAACAATATTGCGGTGATTATTATGCCTAAAATAGTTACTTTAATAAATCCGCTTTGATAAATATTTAATTGTTCGGCAACTGGAAGTTTATCCGCTGATTGAAAACCAATTAATTGGGCAATTAATCCTGCGGTCAAACCAGCAAAGGCATTAATCATCCACCATAATCCCATCATGATACCAGATAGATTTTGCGGCGCATATTTTGTTACTAGCGCAAGACCATTTGGTGAAATACATAATTCACCAAAGCCAAGTAGGGTATAGCAAACTAGTATCCAAACGAGACTCATTTTACCCGAGTGTTCAGCCTGCATAATCCCAAATATAATGAATACAAATGCTAGAGTCGCGACAAATAAACCAAGCGCAAATTTTCCCGCATAACCCGGCTCATGCTTGATCTGTTTCGTAAAATTCCAGAACCAAGCAATTATTGGTGCTAAAATGATCAAAATCAGAGAGTAGAAGCTTGAGATACTTGAAGCGGGAATTGTAACGCCAAAATAATTTAAATCAACCACTCGATCGATAAAAATTGGCAGGCTCGCAATAGTCTGGTTAGACAATGTCCAATAACTAACTGAGAATATCGATAATACTAGAATAATCCAGACTTTGCTTCGTTCTTCAATAGTTAGTTTGCGCCATAGCGAGATTATATAACCTCCAAGGATTAAGAGACAGATTCCCGAAACTACTGTTGATTGAATCGGATTTGCTAGAAGTGTAGCAAAAATTCCGGCTAATGCCAAAAGCATTACATAGACCCAAACATTTAGTTTGATTCCAGCAAAATGAGAGTTGATTAGTTCATTATTGGCAACCTTACAGTTAGCTGGAAATTCTTTTTCTCCGCGTTTAAAAATATATAAGCCAAGTGCCATTCCGATTGCTGCTAGCCCAAATCCTGCATGCCAAGCAACTTTTTCGGCAACGAAACCAACTGCAATTGGCGCAATAACTGCTCCGATATTAATCCCCATGTAGTAAATGTTAAATCCTTGAACGCGCATATCTTCATGTTCGTCGGAATATAATTTACCAACCATGACCGAGACATTTGGTTTTAGTAGTCCAGTTCCTGTAGCGATACAACCAAGACCGAAATAGAATAACGAGAAACTAAAATTTGATAAAGCCATCGTCAGGTGCCCAATCAGGATGAATATACCGCCAATGAATGCAACCTTTGCATAACCGTAAAGTCGATCGGCAAGAAATCCAGCAATTGTAGTCGAGAGATAAACATATGTTACATAACTACCGAATATGATTAAAGCTAAATCTTCTGGTATATGCGCCGCTTTAGTAAGAAATAGTACTAAGACCGCATTTAAGCCGTAGAAGCTAAAGCGTTCCCACATTTCGGTAAAGAAAAGCCGTTTCAGACTTCTCGGGTGGTTTCTCCATCCTGTAAACATATGATCTTCCCTCGAAAAATGATTATTTTAAGTGTCTATTTTATAGTATTGGTACTGACATTGGTAAAAAGAAACGTAGCGTTTGGTGTTACTGCTAAATAGGGTAATCAGAATATTAATGATCTTAAAAAATCATTAGATGCTTGGTGTAGTAAAGATCCTGCAAAAATAACTGGTGAAGTAATGGCTAATCGCATTCAATGTAATATTGTTGTCAATAGTTTTATCCGTAATTAGTAGATTTCTCGAGATATTCCATAGCATTATTCATATACAAAATTACTTCATGATCATATCCCTCAATTAATCCATTTGGAATATCTCCAGACTTCATTAACTCCCACATCTTATTTGCTAATTCTGGGTTGTTAGAATATTGTTTCTGGGACATTTCTATCCATAAATCTATCCATTTCTGGGCTAATAACTGTATTTCTGGAGAGTATGGATCTTTGCCTTGTTTTAAAGCTATGGTCGCTTGGGTAAATAGATCTATCCATGGCTGAGTATAATCAACTTTAATTTTTTGGAACACTTTATCACCGAAAAATTTACGCTCTTCAGTTGAAAAATTACGTTCTGACCATTTTTTAGTTAGATCATTATGCGAGACCCTAAATACTTTTAGCATTTTACTCATGGTACTCCATTCAATATTACCAGTTTTAGTGTATTGCTCAATTCCTTTTTTAACGATAACTATACCTTTATTAAGTTGCGCAATATTGTCGAGTAAAATATGCTCTTGTAATTGTAGTGATTTCAGAAGATTAAACCCAGGTATAGTTAAAATTTGTTTAATCTGTTTTAAATTAAAACCCGCATACTTTAAAGTGATGATTTGTTGAACAGTTAAAAAATTTTCATTTGAATAATAACGAGCACCACTTTCTTTCTTATGGCTAGGAGTTAAAATATCTTGTTTGTCATAATAATGCAATGTTCGTATGGATAAACCAGTCATTTTGCAAAACTCTTTTACACTCCATTGTTGCGTCATGATTACTCCAATCATAAAGTTATTACAGCTTTAGTTTCTTTAATAGCCATCAAAATTATATCACAGTTGTAAAAAAACAACATAAATACTTAACCTTTTTAATCATCCTGCTAAATTTAAAATTTATAGTTATTTCAGCATGTAGTTATAGAAATAAAAAACTAATCTAGTAAAATAGTTTTTACTTCGTGCTTGAACATTACCTTACGTGATGTTTTATAATGGAGGAGTGGAATTAACCACTGAAATATAAATAAGATAATTAACCTATTTATTCAGGCAATATTCAAATAATTTTTTTGATTAGGAAATTTTTTATGAAAAACCGTTTTATACTTTCATTATTAACTTCTACTGTTCTTTTAGCTTCATGTAATAGTGGCGGCAGCAGTAGTTCCTCTCCAGCCCCACAATATTTAACTGCAGGTTTTTATACCGCTGCAATTTCTAATTATAGTTTGAGTGGTACTCTTCCAGATGGAGAAACGTGTGATAGTAACAGTTTTGCTCCAAGTAATCCTATCGTAATTAATGCTGCAGGGGTAGAATGTGACGCTAATGGTCAGTGTTCTCCAACTCCAATAAATTTAAATAATAACCCATGTTTTTCGGATAGCCAATCAAACGATGGAGTTACAGGTGTACAGGCATATAATAACTGTGCCGTATCAAATAATATTTTTACTACGACACAAACGATATCGTTTTCACAAAACAATACAACACTTGGTACCTGTTCATTTACCTATACGCTTACGCCTAATTTTTAATATTGAGGAGTGCACGTATGGCTAATACAATAAGAAGTATAACTAGGGTAAAGGGGTTTAATGATGCGGAAATGGATTTTCAGCTTTTGCGACAGCTTGGTTCTGCCAACTATGGCGGCGCATCAATTGGAGAAACTCTATTCTGTATAGCACGCATGGAGCGTGAGGATGCTGATGAATGGGTTGATAAATTTTTGAACCTCGCAAATAATCAAGAGTTAGATGCAATTAGTAGATTACATAAGCATCATTATATTAGTAGTAGCGAGCAATTCCTTAAAGCTGCAAATAGTTATCGGTCGGTTGAATATTTCATTCATTCGAATAAACCAGAGCATAAACAATATGGGTTAAAGTCCAGAGAGTGTTTTCTTAATTATTTAAAACTAACAACCTATCACTTTCAAGCCAATTTTATAGCCCATAATAATCAACAATTACCTTATTATATAATTTCTCCGGATAAAGAAAAGATCTTAAGGAAAACCATCTTAATCATAAGTGGATTCGATGGAACTCTTGAAGAGTCGTTCATTAGTTATGGAATTGCCGCAATTGAGCGTGGATATAATGTAATTTGCTTTGCAGGGCCTGGCCAAATGGATTCTGTGCGATTTAATACACGAACATTCTTTGAACCAGATTTCG
>DAORIZ010000029.1:0-43259 GCA_035438765.1 Burkholderiales bacterium
TAAGCCGTAAATAATCTATACTTTTAAATTGCTCTAAAAATGGGAGTATTACCCTTGCACAACCGCTAACAAGCTAAAGACGCTTAACCCTTAACCGTTTTGCTTATATAAGTTGCTTATAACTATGAAACCTCTGCATATTAATTTAGGATCTAGACAATCAAGGTATATTTTAAGGATCGCTAATATATTGTCATGATTTGTAAAAACCAAGAAGATGGATTATGTGATAGAGCCATTTATATTTCAAATATAGATTTTTATAATTTTGATTTGGCTCATTATTATAAACTGGAAATTTCTCTCATGTTAATACAAAAATTTGTTAAGCTATGACTCTGTTCAATATAATTTTTAATTGGACTATTTATTGGTGTCCACAAGAAACTAGCAAGAAAAGCATAACATATTATATCAATCGTCGATACTCGTTCATTATAAAAATATTTTGAGTTACCTAACAGTACTTCAATAGCTATAATATCTTCGACGCCCATATGATAAATCTCATCTTTTGAATGTCGTCCCATACCTTGACTATATAATTGCTTAACTACACTTTTTCTTATCAATTTAGGTACAAATTTGCGCAATAACGTTGGCAAAAAGGTAAAAAATTCTTGCTTTGTAATACTCCAATTTTCTTCATCTATCCAACGACTATAAACCAAAGTCCAATATAAATGTTCTTCTATCATTTTACTTAACACATAGCTATGACACTTCTGTTGGTCAGTCAAATGGTCATCTAAGTTAAGATGATACTCACTGTTTAGATACTGTAATATAAGACTACTATCACAAATGATTTTACCTTTGTCACTAATATATGGGAGCTTACCTTTAGGTGCTTTAGATGGATTTGAAACAACTTGGGTTTTATATTCAAGTTGATTAAGCTTTAAATAAACTTCAACCTTCATGCAAAAAGGACTAGGATTAAGCAGTCCCCATGCTCGAGAATATTGAAATAAGGTAATCATAACATATTCTTTCTAAAATATATAAAATGTTAATTAGGTAGTATGGCTATGCTATTTAATTTAGAAAATGACTACGCAGTAAAGGATGCCTCAGAGTAATCTGCAATAGCTTCATCGTCTAATTTCATAGATTCCCATGCTTATAATTTTTAATATTTTCAATCATTTCAATAATAAAGCTACTCTTTAAAGAGTAGCTTTATTAGATTATCATTATTCACCGCTTGCGCCATAATTAGGTAAATGACGGGCTGATGGATCATCCAAATCACAATTCGGCCATTCACGGTTTGGCAACCAGTAGCCACAAATCACATGATCTTGATTCGGGAACATTTCGTTAAATATTTCACGGTACATCAGACCTTCTTTAGTTAACGGTGGATTGTCTTTGTATTTAGCCGCACCAGCTGCAAATTCAGCATCAGTATATTTAGCTTCAGCTAGTTCAATCAAACAATCAACTAAGCCATGCCCTACTGCATCTGAGAATGCCGCTTTATCACGGAATAAAATTTCAGCTGGCAAATAATCTGTACCATCAAAAGCCTTACGTAGTAGATATTTACCCATATTGTAAGTGTTAAGTTTTAATTCTGGTTCAATCTCCATTACATAAGTAACAAATTGTTTATCCGAGAATGGAACTCGCGCTTCAAGACTATTACCTGCAATACAACGATCAGCACGCAATACATCATACATATACAGTTCTTTAATCCGTTTTTGTGATTCTTTTTGGAATTCAATCGCGCTTGGTGCATAGTCAGTATATTTGTAACCAAATAATTCATCACTAACTTCACCGCTTAATACCACGCGAATATCGCTATTTTCACGAATATATTTACACAATAGATACATCGGTGTACTTGCACGTACGGTAGTTACATCCCAGGTTTCAGTGTGCCAAATAATCGTACGTAATACGTTTTTGATATCTTCCTGAGTGAAAATCACTTCATGATGATCGGTACCAAGATAATCAGCAACTTGTTTCGCATACTTCAAATCAATCGGATTATAATCCAAACCAATTGCAAAAGTAGTAATTGGCTTAACGGTATGTTTTTGCGCAATTGCACATACTAGACTTGAATCAAGACCACCACTTAATAAATAACCAACGGGTACATCAGCATCAAGACGTTTTACAACACTTGCCGTCAAAATATTACGAATATTAACTAAAATCTTGTCCATGTCATATTGTTTACCACCTGGTAAGCGATATAATTCACAGAATGGTTTGATTCCTTCTCCATTGTAATAATGCCCAGGAGGAAACGGATAAACTTTTTCACAAAATGCAATCAAATCTTTCATTTCAGAAGCAAAAGCAATTTGATTTTCGGCGGTATAACCATAAAATAATGGACGAATCCCCATTGCATCACGTGCGGCAATAACTCGTTTATGGCGTTTATCATACGCAACAAAGGCAAATTCACCATCTAATATATTACATGCCTCAACTAAGCGGTGATTTTCCAATACCGGAATAATTGTTTCACAATCAGAGTGTGAAATATAAGCATAATCAGTATAAGTTTGCTTTAATTGCTTATAATTAAAAATTTCGCCATTACATAACATCACCCAACGATCGTCTTCAAATGGCTGATCTCCGGCATGCGAAGTATCCACAATTGCCAAGCGGTGAAACATAAAAGTATAATCTTCAACTTGTTTAATTTTTGTAATATCCGGGCCACGATAGGCTATCTGACTCTCGGTACCATATTTGCTAGGTCTGACGCTAATTCCACACATTGATTTATAATTCCTTTTCTAATTAATCGGCTGAGTTCTACCAGTTTGAAACGCTAAATTTCAATAATTCAAGGTAAGTAACCGTATTTTCTCTACAATGAATCTATGATTATAAAATATTTTCTCGTAATTGTGTGAGTAATTTTATGCTAAAATCATCATATATTTAAATAAAATTCAAAGGTTATAACTCTATGTCATTAAAATGTGGAATCGTCGGATTACCAAATGTTGGTAAATCAACTCTTTTTAACGCCCTCACTAAAGCTGGAATCGCCGCGGAAAACTATCCATTTTGTACTATCGAACCGAATGTTGGAATCGTTGAAGTTCCCGATGAACGGATGGCAGAATTAGCCAAAATCGTTAATCCACAACGGATGCAACATGCAATTGTTGAATTTGTCGATATCGCTGGATTAGTTGCGGGTGCATCTAAAGGTGAAGGATTGGGTAATCAATTTTTAGCCAATATTCGTGAAACTGATGCGATTGTCAATGTAGTACGTTGTTTTGAAGATACCAATGTAATTCACGTTGCGGGTAAAGTTGATCCGATTAGCGATATCGAAGTTATCACCATGGAACTAGCCTTAGCTGATATGACAACTGTAGAAAAAACCATCCAACGTGAAGGTAAAAAAGCCAAATCAGGTGATAAAGATGCTCAGCAATTAATCGCAGTTCTAGAACGTTTACTGCCTCACCTTAATGAAGGTAAGCCAGCGCGAACTTTAGGCTTAGACAAAGACGATGTCGAATTAATTAAACCATTATGTTTATTGACGATTAAGCCAGCTATGTTTGTGGCGAATGTCGCTGAAGATGGTTTTACGAATAACCCTTATCTAGATCGTTTGACTGAATATGCAGCTAGTCATGACGCGCCTATCGTAGCAATTTGTGCAGCAATCGAATCAGAGATCGCCGAATTAGAAGATGCTGACAAGCTAGAATTTCTTCAAGATATGGGGATGGAAGAACCAGGATTAAATCGTTTGATTCGGGTTGGCTATAAGCTTCTTGGTTTACAAACTTATTTCACTGCCGGAGTTAAAGAAGTTCGCGCATGGACGGTAAATGTTGGTGCAACTGCGCCGCAAGCTGCTGGGGTAATTCATACCGACTTTGAAAAAGGCTTCATCCGCGCCGAAGTAATTGCTTATAGTGACTTCATTCAATACAAAGGTGAACAAGGCTCTAAAGAAGCTGGAAAAATGCGTCTAGAAGGTAAAGAATACATCGTTAAAGATGGTGATGTAATGCATTTTCGGTTTAACGTCTAGTATACTCAATCACATTCAAAGTATCATTATTGAAGACCGTGCAAAAAAAGCATGGTTTTTTTACACAAATCTAAAACATAGTGCTAAAATACTCCTTGCCCTGCGATGTTCGTGTAGGTAGTGCAATATTCTCGAACCAATGATGATCTTATATGGGTCGGCTTTCATACAGTGAGCGTGTATTATTTTTCGGAATGATCCCATAAGCTGTAAGCAAACCCAAAATCTTAACTAAGGTTCATCAGAATATTCTCTCATACGGCATAGGCGGGGATTTTTTACACCTTTAGCAAATTAACCATATTTTTTACAATGTTTATTTATTCATGCATCAGCTTGCGCACAAACTTAATGATTATATCAATCGGCGAAAAACAGCAGAGCTATTAATCGCAAGCCTCCCCGGCGCAATTTTTGCCTATATATTTAATGATCAGTTTTGGTTTAGTGCGAGTTTAATTGCCGTATGTGCGATTATTCCAATCGGCACTTCTCACCAAAATTTTTTCTTAGCCATACTCCATGCCAGCTATATTTTCGCAATGAGCATCCTGCTCTACTACAACTCTGAACAATGGCTGTTATACTTATTTATCTTAACCATGATGGGATTAATCTTTGCCGTTGTTGAAGCAGACAATCCGCACTTCAAAGATGTATCGACCTGGACATTTATTAGCGTAATTTATATTTCAATCCGACTGCATGGACGCTATAATTTCAACACTGGACACCTTGGTGGACTCTATTTACTAATTTTATTGAGTATTTTTGCCAGTATTATTTCATTTGCACGCTATGATCGAATTTCAATTCATCCTATAGTTATTCACCACTCAAAAATATTACATTATTTTAAATATTTTCCGCCGCTAATTCTTAGCATTTTAGTCTGGAAAATATATAACCCGCCCGAAGTTGAATGGTTTATTTGGGCTAGTTTGTCAGTATTAAATATTGACTATCAAGAAGCTAAGACTAAGATGGAACAAAGATTGTGGGGTGGTGGATTCGGAATTGGATTAGGCTTGTTGATTATGCCATTGATACCTCAATTAGCCATCCTAAATTATGTGTTTTATGTATTGATCCTGGTAAGTTTTCGCTTGTTTTACAAATACCTGCATTGCTATATTTTTCGCTGCTTTCTAATTGTACTCTTTTCAGGGGTTGAATTTCAAAGCATGGGTAAAATCCGCATCATGAGTATATTGATTGGTGGGATACTTGGATTGGCGTGTTCATGGTTAATTAGTCATGGTGATAGCTACCTCAAGCGCCATTACTGTCGCCATACAATAGCACACTAAGAGACTGTAACTGAAACCATTCTCCCAAATGCGTTAAATCAATGCTTTTCAACAAAGAATCACTCTTTTTTAAAATAGCCCCTCAAATATCCATTTTGGATATAAATTAGATTACTACAAATGCTAAAATATCAACATCTTTTTAACTATACTAGGAAAGCACAAACCTGAGTTCAAGTGCAGAAATGCACAAATTAATTTTTGAATTGAACTTAAATTTAACTTTTACAATAAGCTCCATTCATAACAAAGAGCTATCTTAGCTATTTCAAAATATAGCAAAATGGATGTACATAATCGATTAAAAAATGATAAACTAAAACCTGTTAATTTAAGAGGTAAAATGAAGATGACTAGCCTATTTGAGAAAATTTTTCCCAAAAATGCGAATAACGACTATAAAGGGCACAAACTTGCGGCATACGTATTTTTATTATTGGCAGCAATAGGAACTGTTCGTAGCTGTATTCACTTCCTTGCCCCTGACGGAGGCGCTGGAACTATTGCTGGAATGGATTTATCAGTGGCAGGTGCAGCGGGAATAATTTTTGGCTTTTCGCTGTGGGGTAGTTCGCAGCTTCTCTATGCAATCATTCAGCTGGTCGTATTTTTCCGCTACAGGACGTTAGTGCCATTTATGTATATTTTAATGCTGTGTGAGACTGCAATGCGAATGTTTATCGGGCATATCAAGCCAGTTCATTTTGCTCATACACCACCGGGTGAGATTTTGAATCATGTCATGATTCCACTTACAATTATCATGCTTACATTATCCTTATGGCACAAAGAACAGCATAAATAAAAGAACATGGAACGGCACGAGCAAGTAGATTACACAATTTAACAAATTTTAAGAATGAAGCAGCATAGATTGGTACATCATAAGATAAATGAATTAGACACGACCCAACTCTAATTAAAGTATAATGTAACTATTACCTGCTTCAAATTATATTTAACTTGATCTGTATCTTTAAGCTCGACTGATTTCATCGTAATTTTTTGACCAGTATTAGTTTGCAAATAATCACGAATATTATTGGCAAGTGTTTGCATCTTAGTTGGATAGCTAATTGCCACACGCTTAACTCGCCCAGCATTGACACCATCAACAACCTGATTCAGCTCATCTTTATCAAACTCGGTAAAAAATACCGGAGCCCAACCACCAATCATTGGTGAACTTGCATTCTGCTTTATAGGCGCAGATGACACTTCTTGGATACTATTTTTATTGTCTACCCCACCACCATTACTGCTACAAGCAAATAAACCAGCAATTGCAACCAATAAAGTAATTTTTTTAACCATTGCTAACACCTACTCAATAATATATGTAAAAAACATTTTGAAATTGAATCAATTCATACTATCATCAAATTTAACCTGCCCATTACTTGCAACCAAACCAATCTTAGTTTCACGACGAATAACTCGACATTGATTCTTCGGATTTATACAAATTCTGACAAAATCTTGATTTACATCGTTTACACTTAGGTTAAACATACTTCTAAGCAATGGGGATGTTCGTAAATCCTCAGCCGTAAATGAACCGTGCTGTTCCATATCCGAACTAAACATAATCGGTTGTGACAAAATATTTTCTGCAGCACTAATCCTAAAACTAATACAACTAAGTAACAAAATACTTACTAAAATCCTTCTTAACATGATAAATCCTTCATCCATTTTATATGTTGTAAAAAAACAATTATTCTAATTTTATTTTTATTTTATTTTGCATTAAACATAGACATTTTATTAACAAATGTTTCAAAATTAATCGAAACAAGCTGTTACAATGGTAGTAGATACAAATATGCCTTATGCTGTATAATTTTAACATATCCTCTCAAGTTGCAATCCTGTAGTATTAGGATAATTTTCGAATAAATATTTAAAAATGAAAATGGTCACCAATTTAGGCGACCATCATTTCTATTTTTAAACAACACTTCTTATAACAACACTTATGAAGCGATTATCCGACTAGCAATTTCTTTCACTTTGGCTATCACCAGCTCTTCATCAATTGCTATTAGTTGTTTGTTGGCAAGCAAAATCTTGCCATCAATAATCACGGTGTCGACATCAGAAGCTTGCGCCGAATAAACTGCTGCCGATAATGGCTCAGTAATCGGATTAATATGTGCACCTTTGGTACTCAGTAGTATCAAATCTGCCTTTTTGCCAGCTTGGAGAACTCCAGTCGTATTTAATCCTAAAGCTTTAGCTCCGTTGGTAGTTGCCATTGCAATCGCTTGAGAAGAAGTAATCGCTAGTGGATCTTCTGCAACGCCATTATGTAACAAAGCTGCCAGATTCATTTCTTTAAACAAACTAAGATTATTATTGCTAGCTGCCCCATCAGTGCCCAGCGCAACATTAATTCCTCGCTGCAACATTTTCGGAACATTAGCAATACCACTACCTAGTTTAAGATTGCTAGTTGGATTATGTATTACATTTACCTTATGACGAGCTAAGATTTCATAATCCTGTTCGTCCAAATGTACGCAATGCGCAGCAATAACTGGCACATCAAAAATCCCACATTTCTCGCATAGTTCAGCGCCACTCATTTTATACTTCTCATAAGTCTCGCGCTGCTCTTGCCTGGTTTCCAGCAAATGAATGTGAATCCCAGTATTTAGTTGCTTGGCAACTTTGGCTGCCTCTTGCAAAAGCTCGGGATTGTAAAGATAGGTTGAATGAACTTCGAGATAAACCTTCAGGCGCTCATCCGCAGTATTATGCCATTTATTGTAATAATCAGCACAACCAGCCAGGTCAACTGACATATCTTTAAACATCAGCGGACTTTTGGATAATACCGTGCGCATTCCACTTTCCTGAAATGCTTGTGCAGCATAATCCATATGCCAATACATATCCGCGATACTGGTAGTCCCTGATTTGAGCATTTCAATAATCGCGAGCTTAGCTCCCCAGTAAACATCTTCGGGAGTTAATTTCATTTCTGCTGGAATAATATGATTAAAAAGCCAATCCTCGAGCTTTTTATCACCAGCATAATTACGCAATATCGTTGTGCCACTATGCGTATGAGCATTTACCAAGCCAGGCATTACCAGCATATCGCGTGCATCAATAATTTTATCAGCTTGAAATACTGGCGAGAGCTCCGAACTTGGACAAACAAATGAGATCAAATCATCTTTGATACCGATACAATGGTCGGTTAAAACCATTGCATCAGCTGCACCAGTGATAATCATAGCATTTTTAATTAAAATACTCATGCATTCCAACTTGATAGATATTTTTCCTGAGCTGGAGTTAATTTATCAATCGCAATACCCCAAGCATCTAATTTCATCATAGCTACACGTTTATCAATATCTGCTGGAATATCTATTACTTGATTTTTTAAGTCCTTACCATGTTTGGCCACGTATTCCGCACTTAAGGCCTGAATTGCAAAACTCATATCCATGATTTCTGCTGGATGTCCATCACCTGAAGCCAGATTAACTAATTTACCTTCAGCTAATAAGAACACCCAGTGCCCTTGTGGCATTTTATAGCCTTTGATATTTTGTCTAAAGTCTTTGATTTCAGTCGCAACTGCTGCCAGATCTGTCACCGATACTTCACAATTGAAATGTCCAGCATTAGATAACAAAGCACCGTCTTTCATTACTGCAAAATGTTCTTTGGTAATTACATCGCTACAGCCAGTTACCGTTACAAAAATATCACCCCGTTTAGCAGCCTCACTCATCGGCATAACTTTATAACCATCCATCACTGCTTCAGCCGCTTTAACTGGATCAATTTCACAAACTATGACGCTCGCACCCAAACCTTTGGCACGCATCGCAATACCTTTGCCACACCAACCATAGCCCACTACCACAACATCTTTACCAGCTACGATTAGATTGGTCGTGCGATTAATTCCATCCCATACTGATTGACCAGTACCATAACGGTTGTCAAACAAATATTTGCAATACGCATTATTTACTGCCATCATCGGGAATTTTAATAATCCTTCGGCTTCCATCGCTTTAAGGCGAATTATTCCAGTAGTAGTTTCTTCACAACCACCAATTACATTTGCCATTAAATCTTGACGCTTGGTGTGGAGCATATTAATCAAGTCACCGCCATCATCAATAATCAAATCTGGAGCAAATTCCAAAGACATTTCAATATGACGATTATATTCTTCGGGAGTCGCATTATACCAAGCAAAAACGCTAAGTCCTGATGCAACTAAACCAGCAGCCACATCATCTTGCGTAGAAAGCGAATTGCTACCAGTTACACAAACCTCAGCACCACCAGCAGCTAACAATAACGCCAAACGTGCTGTTTTAGCTTCCAGATGCACGGATACAGTAATTTTTTTACCTGCAAATGGTTTAGTTTTGACAAACTCGTCTTCTAAACGTTGCAATAAGGGCATATTTTTTTTAACCCATTCAATTTTCATTATCCCACTAGCGCTCAGTGCTAGATCTCTAATTTGATGCTTCATTATGAACCTTTTTTATAATTATCTTGACTGTAAGGAAAAATTTAACTGTGCGGATTTTATCATATAACTACGCAGTAAGAATCTGAAAATTAGCAATCTTTTTCCTGGTTCTACGACAGCTTACTACTCACTTTTAATCCAAATAAAACTTTGCAAATCATATAGTTAAAAAATGCTGCAGTGCAACTAATAAAATCATCCATAATGTTGTATAATTAATCTTCAACTATAATTTTACCAACAGTTTTGTAATATTTTTATGAGGTATTGAATATGGCTAAACAATTACTGCCTTTGATTATTTGCGGATTGCTCATCTCTGCATGCTCGAAAGAGAAATCAAATTTAGCGAATACAGATAGCAACACAAACACACCAATACGCAATACGATAAATATTTCAATCGGCGGCGAACCGCCAACTTTAGATCCTGATTTATCCGGTGACAGTATTTCCGCACGAGTTGCGCATGATTTCTTTGAAGGTCTAGTATCTTTTAATCAAAAAGGCGATCCAATCCCGGGATTAGCAGAGAGCTGGGAAATCTCTTCCGATCAAAAAACCTATACCTTTCATTTGCGTAAGGGAATAAAATTTTCTGATGGCACTCCGATTACTGCAACAGACTTTGTCAAATCATGGCAGCGATTTGGCGATCCCAAAACAGGTTCACCACAAAATAATATGCTGGAAATAGTTGTAAATGGCGCACAAATCGCTAAAGGTCAGTTACCACCAAGCTCACTCGGTATCAGCGCACCAAACCAAGATACTGTAGTGGTAAAGCTTACGCGCCCATCTGAGTCATTTTTATATTTGATTGGTGGCTCTCCTGGATTTCAAGTTGTCCCAACTAAGGTGATTGCCGCTAAAGGCACAGCTTGGACTGAGCCACAAAATATAGTTACTTCAGGCGCATACAAAATGACTGAACATGTCGTAAATGGCTATATCACAGCTGAGAAAAATCCATTCTACTATGCCGAATCAACGGTTAAAATTCCACAGGTTAAATATCTGGCGATTGCAGATCCTAATGCAGAATTCAATCAATATCAAGCCAATAATGTAGATATAACTAATTCAATACCAACTGATCGTTATAAAGAAATCAAGGCAGCATATCCAAAAGAATTATATACTGTTCAACAGGATGCAATTTATTTTTATGACTTCAACATGATGCGCCCCGAGCTAAAAAACAATCTAAAACTCCGCCAAGCACTAACAATGGCTGTAGACCGTAAAATTCTAACCCAAGATATCCTTGGACAGGGGCAAACTGAGCTTTATTCTTACGTAGCACCAACCGTATCAAATGGTAAATATGCTAATGTAAAATATGAGTGGGCAAATTGGACTAGGGAAAAACAAATTTCCGAAGCTAAAAATTTGTATGCTGAGGCTGGCTATGGAGCAGACCATCCGCTAACACTTGAAATCTCATATAATACCTTGGATAGTCACAAGAAAATTGCGGTAGCCATTGCCTCAATGTGGAAAGAAACACTGGGCGTAAATGTAATTGCAGCTAATATGGAATGGAAAACCTTCATCCTTGCGCGGCAAAAAGGTAATTATCAAGTTGCCCGCGATGGCTGGGTAGCTGGTAAAAATATTACTGATTATACTGATTTTATGTTTTTATGTGATGCACCGCAGAATAATACACACTATTGTAACCCAGCTTATGATGAATTAATTCGTGATGCTAATTATACTCTTGATCCAGTACAAAAGCAGAAGATCTACTCTCAGGCAATAATGCTGTCAATGGATGATTACCCGATTATCCCATTATATCAATACACCTATTCTCGTTTGATAAAACCATATGTCAAAGGTTACGACCCAAGAGATAATCACGGCGATGATGTGATGACTAAATGGATGTATTTTTAACTATAATTAATTTAAAAAAGAGCTATCTCGTTACATGATAGCTCTTTTTCGTTATTTAATCAATATCACTTATTTATATACCGGGAATCTAGCACATAAATCTAAAGCTTGTTGTTTAACTTTCGCAATCACAACTTCATCCGCTGGGTTTTCCAGAACATCAGCAATCATATTAGCTAATTGCTCACATTCAGCCACACCAAAGCCACGACTGGTAACTGCCGGAGTACCCAAGCGGACACCACTAGTCACAAATGGTTTCTCAGGATCATTCGGGATCGCGTTTTTATTGGTTGTTATATTAGCATTACCTAATGCTTCTTCAGCTACTTTACCCGTAATTCCTTTGGCACGTAAATCAACTAACATCACATGCGACTCAGTACGACCAGACACAATTCGTAAGCCACGCTTGATTAAAGTTTCAGCTAATGCTACTGCATTTTTTTTCACTTGTTCTTGATAGGTTTTAAATTCTGGCTGTAATGCTTCACCAAAAGCTACTGCTTTGGCTGCAATCACGTGCTCCAAAGGTCCGCCTTGCAATCCTGGGAAGATTGAAGAGTTAAGCATTTTGCCATGTTCTTCTTTAGCTAAGATAATCCCACCACGTGGACCACGCAAGGTTTTGTGAGTCGTAGAAGTTACAAAATCAGCATAAGGAACTGGATTTGGATAAACCCCAGCTGCGATTAGACCTGCATAGTGAGCCATATCAACCATCAACAAAGCACCACATTTATCTGCGATCTCACGGAAACGTTTGAAATCAATTGCTAATGAATATGCAGATGCACCAGCCACGATTAATTTAGGTTTATGCTCAATTGCCAAGCGTTCAACTTCAGCATAATCAATTGCTTCTTCTTCAGTTAAACCATAGCTGATGAAATTAAACAGTTTACCCGATAGATTCACTGGTGAACCATGAGTCAGATGTCCACCGTGCGCTAATGACATACCTAAAACCGTATCTCCAGGTTTTAGTACCGCAAAATAAACAGCTTGGTTAGCTTGTGAACCACTATGCGGCTGCACATTGGCATATTCAGCACCAAAAATCTGCTTTAAACGATCAATCGCAATTTGCTCAACCTGATCAACATAATAACAACCACCATAATACCGTTTTTGCGGATAGCCTTCTGCATATTTATTAGTTAAAACCGAACCTTGAGCTTCTAAAACGGCTTTAGAAACGTAATTTTCTGAGGCGATTAATTCAATATGCTCTTCCTGACGAACAGCTTCCTGATTAATCAAATCAAAAATTGCCTTATCGCTAGTTGCCAAAAGATTATTTAATTTATTCATACACTGTTCCTTATTTTGTTAATGTTAACTATTTTCTAATTTCTACCGTATAAATCATCATAACGGACTATATCATCTTCGCCAAGATAATTTCCGCACTGCACTTCAATAATTACTAAATTCTGCTCACTTGCATTCATCAGACGATGCTTATCACCTGCGGGAATATAAGTTGACTGATTCGCTGTTAGTTTAATAACCTTGTCATTATGAACTACCGTAGCTTCGCCATCAACCACCACCCAATGCTCGCTACGCTTCTCATGTGATTGATTGGATAGTGCATGCCCCACTTTTACCTCAATTCGCTTAATCCGGTAAAAAGGACCTTCTTCGAGCACAGTATAAGTTCCCCATGGACGATGAACTGTTTGATGTAGATCTGATAAGCGATGTTGTGTCTTTTTAAGACGCTCAAAGATATGCTTAACATCCTGCGTTTGATCTTTATTTGCCACCAACAATGCATCTGGAGTATCAACAATCACCAGATTATGTACGTCTACAGTAGCCACCATCCGGTTAGTTGAATAAATCAGACAATCACTGGTATTATGTAAAATATTTTCGCCAATAATCGCATTACCTTCAGCATCTTGTGGCAAACTCTGCGCAATCGACAACCATGAGCCAATATCTGACCAACCAATTGAACATGGAATTACCGCCGCTTTGGTGGTTTTTTCAAATAGTGCATAATCAACTGAGATATTTTCGGCTTGAATAAATGATTTGGGATTAAGATGAAATACTTTGCCAGTATTTAACTGCGCGAGATTAGAATTACTCAAGCAGCGAGTAACTTGTTTCACTACATTTGGTGAGTGAAGATTAAATTCACTCAGGAAAGTCTTAACTTGCCCACAAAACATGCCAGAATTCCACTGGTAATCACCAGACTGGACATATTCGGTAGCTAGCTCAAGATTTGGCTTTTCAACAAAACGTTTAACTGCATAGCCATTGCCAATCGGCTGTTCTTTAGCTGCTTCAATATAGCCGTAGCCTGTTTCTGGGTACTCTGGATTTATCCCAAAGGTTACAAGATAACCTAGTTTTGCCATCGCCACTGCATCGGTAACCGCGGCACTAAACGCAGCCATATCACTAATTAGATGATCAGCTGGTAACACCAATAATATCTCATCTTCAGCGTAATTTTGCTCAGCAAACAATGCGGCTGCCAAAACGGCTGGTGCGGTATTACGCCCAAATGGTTCTAAAATAAAATCGCAATTTACTTGAGTTGGATTAACTTGTTGATATTCATCTTGCATTCTGAAGTGCAATTTTTCATTAGTAACTGTAATAGTGCTACTAACTACTTGCCCAAGATTAAGCGAACGAACAAAGGTACTTTGTAATAGACTTTTACCATCTGAAAGTTTCAAAAATGGCTTTGGATCTGATTGACGTGATACAGGCCACAGCCTAGAACCAGCGCCTCCGGAAATAATTACAGGAATCATCGAATACTCCATCAAAATTTAAGTGATTATTATACGTTATTCTAAGTCTAAATTGGCTGCTAAATTATTACTTGTCAATAACTCTGGATTTACAATTAAATCAAATTAGACTTGCAATTCTAGCTTAAATATGCTTAAATAACGGGCTTGTATTAATTTTAAAAGGTGATGAGATTATGGCACGAGTATGTCAAGTGACAGGCAAAAAGCCTATGGTTGGTAACAACGTATCTCACGCGAACAACAAAACTAAACGCCGTTTCCTTCCAAATTTACAATCTCGTAAATTCTGGGTTGAAAGCGAAAACCGTTGGGTGCGCTTACGTGTATCAAACGCAGCATTACGTACCATTGACAAAAAAGGTATTGATGTAGTTATCGCTGAATTACGTGCCGATGGCCTTGTTATCTAATAATTAGAAAGTAATTATCATGCGTGAGAAAATTAAATTAGAATCTACAGCAGGTACCGGACATTTTTATACCACGACTAAAAATAAACGTACTACTACTGAAAAATTAGAACTTACCAAGTTTGATCCTAAAGCACGCAAACACGTGACTTACAAGGAAGTTAAGCTTAAATAAGCACTCAATTATAAAAAACCCGAAGTTTTTACAGCTTCGGGTTTTTTATACGCAATATTTAGATCTACAATTCATTAATTCTGATGATGTAGTAGTAAGCATCACTAGAACACTTCAATAGCCGCAATAAAACTGTCCCTTCATGAGACAATAATATCTATTCATTTGCGTTACACTAATGCATAAAGTAATTTTAAAAAAGAAAATGAAATGAAAAAATTGTTATTACTATCTTGTTGCCTAACTAGTTTAAACGTATTTGCTAGTTGTAATTTTTATCTAAATAGTTATGTCGATATAGAGAGTGGCTCAGTAAAAGTAACTAAATATGATGAAGTTTATGAAAAATATAGAGAACAGAGCCTTTCTATGTCAGGAGTAAATGTAAACTCATATGGCTTTACTAGTTACGGAAGAGGCATGAGCTGTTCTAGTGGTATTTATCAAGGTAATCAGTTATTTTCTTTACAATTTACACCTTATTGTAGCAACAGCATTAACAGTAGCGATTTAACCAAGATTAATGACGGTGAATATTACACTCAAAAATGTACGAATAATCTTTCGCTAGAGATTTTAAAAAAATATGATGACGCCTTAGTAGACATAAGTATTGTACCAACTGGATTTCATGCAGTCTCATTCAGTAGTTATACCGCAGAGAACGCTGAAAGTTCCATTATTGCATTTAAAATTAAAAACCTTGTACAGCCCAAGAATGTTAATATTGGAACATTAAGACCTACACTTAAAGATGGTTATTATCGTTTTGATGATGGCTATGGTGGGTATCAAGCATTTTTGTACGATGATACTTCACATAAGAATGCTTTGATCGATGTTTATCTTGCACAAAACCATGACTATCTAAAACTAGGTAGCTGTAATATTCTTATGGGCAAAGATAATAAATTAAGCATAAAATGTTTTACAGAAACCAGCTCTAAAACTTATAAGCTTGTATCTCAATATAATTCGATTACGTTGATTGACCCAACCAGCAACAATTAACACCCCCTTGATTTCACAATGGATAAGATAAATAATGGATGTCCCGAAACTATAAAAACTCTGGGACACATTTTTTAAACTAAGCTTGTAAAATATTAATTGGATTGTTTTTATCAGTAAATTTCATGCCGCAAGGAACCTAGTTTGTTATAATTGAGCACTACAAAATATAAGAAAAGCTCACACAATGGAACTATTATTCTTACAACCAATTTTTAAAGAACGAATTTGGGGCGGACACAAATTAAAAACTAACTTTGGCTATGCCTTAAGCAGCAATCAAACTGGTGAATGCTGGGCAATCAGTGCTCACAAAAAT
Organism: Burkholderiales bacterium; assembly: GCA_035438765.1. Lineage (GTDB taxonomy): Bacteria > Pseudomonadota > Gammaproteobacteria > Burkholderiales > UBA11063 > Aquella. The sequence continues at coordinate 16,469 of DAORIZ010000029.1, forward strand.
GGCGAAACTTACATCCGCAATGGAATATATGCAGGAATGCCACTTTCTCAATTATGGAACGAACACCCAGAATTATTTGCCAATAATGAAAGTCGTGAATTTCCACTAATGGTAAAGATCTTGGATGCTAATGATGATCTCAGCGTTCAAGTACACCCGGATGATAAGTTTGCCCAACTTATTGAAAATGATTTAGGTAAAGCAGAATGTTGGTACGTCCTTGATGCAGCTGCAGATGCCCAAATAATCTATGGACATAATGCACAATCCTCAGATGAATTTAAGCAGCTTGCGACGTCTGGTGAATGGAGTAAACTACTTAATTATGTACCAGTTAAAGCTGGAGATTTTTTTGATGTACCTACAGGTACTGTGCACGCATTAGGTAAAGGTACACTGATTTTAGAAGTACAACAATCTTCAGATACAACATATCGCTTGTATGACTATGATCGCCGTGATGCCGCGGGTAATTTACGCGAACTACACCTAGATAAAGCATTTGCTGTAATTAAGTCTCCACACACTAGCGCAGGAGCTAAACCAGAGGAGCGCAATATCGGATTAGAGGCTACATTTACCAATTTAACCATAAATCAACATTTTCAGGTTGGTAAGCTAGAAGTCAATGGTAAATTAGAGTTAACTTTAAGTGTCCCATACCTACTAGTTAGCGTAGTAAGCGGTGAAGCAATACTTAACGGTCAAACGATAAAAAAGGGCGATCACCTGATTGTCCCCAATCAAATGCGTAAACTTAATTTTAATGGTTATGTTAGTTTAATTATCTGCAATGAAGTGACTCGCAAAAGTTAAATTCTTCTAATAACGAGTCAGATTCACAAGCACGCAAGCTAAAAGCGTAGTCAGTAAACATTGGTATCAAATTGATTTATATACAATAATACTTCACCCGCAAATTACAACGTCTAATGTTCAGCTCATTGGGCGTGTTCACATTGAGAACTCAATAATTAAGTGCGTTGAGGAATGATTGTAAATCATACATTGCTTCTTGCTGCTTGCTATGTAATTCCAGATATCTTGTAGAAATTTTATCCTGCGCAGCCGGATTCGCAATATTGATAATCAGCTGTTTCAATTGTATAATACTTATTGATTTTAGAACAGTTCCCTTCTCAATGTTAGCAATAATTGATTTTCCATATTGACTTTGTAAGAGTAAATACAGATATACTGGATTTATTTGTTGCGGACTGGGGCGAATGCAGATAATATTTAGATTGATTATACAGTTTGGAATATTTTGTGGTACTTGGGCTGGATTATTTGTAGTTGAGCGTGATAAAAGTAAAATATCATTTGGCTTTAATACTGCTGATTGATTTGCCTCAAATAATTCTTTTTTTATTGGAATCATATTCTTTATACTGAAATCACAAGTACTTATGGCACTTTGCGATAGCATATAATAATTACTATCAATTTTCTCCAGATCTTTTTGATAGAGTTCAGGACCTCGGAAAATACACTCTGATAGATTATGTAATGCTACTTCTTTTCCTGACTTTTTATGTGAATTAAAATTTAATAATGCGTTTGGGTCTAAGCGATAGTTAAGTTGTTTACATGTTTCTAATGTGACCAGACCAATGCCTTTTGCCTCTTTTGAGATCTTGCGCTCTTTTATGAGGTGAATTATTTGTTGAATTGTACTGTCGTTGACATAAGTTTTTTTTGCTCCGCTAGTATAAAAATCTTCACTCAGAATTAAAATATCTTCTATTTGATTTTCTTTAGCTATTTCGAGCAATACCCACGGATTAGCACGGTCTGTTCTGATAAAAATAATGCTCATCAAAAAGTTATTATCAATTAAAAACTGTTTAAACGTAAAAGTTGACTCATGCTCCCATGTTTTTTGTCGTAAGTAAAAATAACTTGTTCCTTGTGCCCTAGTCAGAAATGAGCAAACCTCTTCAATATTTAATCCACTATCATAAAAATTTTTCTCAGGTGACGTAGCAAGCCAAAAGAATTTGCGTGAACAAATAATATTTACTTGAGCGCTGCTATTAATTTCTAGAAGTGAGGAATAGATCATTATATTCTTATTTGTGATAAATAGCTTGGCTAAGAGATATTCAATCTCACTAAATGAATATTTTGGAAAATTAACAATTGAGATATTCTGGTATGTTAAATAAGAATCCAGATGAGCACCTGAAATTACAATTGATGTTAACATTTTATCTGCTAAAACACCGCTAATGATTTGATCTATTTCAGTACTGTGAGAATTTTTTTGTTTAATTATCTTTATTAAGTAATCATAAAAATATTGATTTGACAGTTCAACATCATCTGTAACTAGTTTAAATTTTTCTGTAACTAATAAAGATAGTTCATCATGAATATCATTAATAACCGCTTTTAACTTTGGATATGAAATAATCTGTTGATAGCTCCGCAAAATTTCTTCCAATTCTTCCAGAGTATCAATTTCATTATAATTATTGGTGATAACTATCTGTTTATAGCTTTTATTTTTATAGCAATAGAGATAAGCTACAATTAGTAAATTGCAAAATTGAGATTTAATTTCATTAAAATCGGAGTCGTTACAAATTTTTTCTAAAATTTCTTGCAAAAGATTAAAATTATTACTCATCTAAATTACAATCCAAAACAGGTTGTTACGGTTCAATTTCCGGGGCTAAAAGTATGCTAGTAATAAATTTTACCATAAATAATTTGCATTGTAATCAATTACAGATATATAATATTACCTGTAATTAATTACAGGTTAAAAAGATGGTTAATATATTACAGGCGACACCAACTAAAATAACTCAATCGATTTCAACCGCTTCAGATGCTGAAATTGCGTTAAAAGCACTAACTAAGCATTGCCGTATTGCAGGTTGGCGAATATTTCGCGCACTAAATACTGAGTTAAAAAATAATCGGGCATTTATTCTTCAAGCATTAACTATAAATCCACATTTAATAACTGAAATAAATCTTGATTTTTTAAATGATTATGAAATCGCAGCGATAGTTTTGCAAAATTGCGGCAATTACTTAAAAGTATTTAGCACACAGATAAGAGCGGACTATAAATTGGTAAAATTAGCAGTGTCAAATTATGGTGATGCATTGCGTGATGCCGATATTACTCTTCAAAATGATTACGATTTAGTCTTGATTGCAGCACACTTTAATGGTGAAATTCTCCGCGATCTTGGTCAACAATATTATGATGATGAAGCAATAATCTTGGCAGCGATTACGAGTAAGGATTGGAATCTTCAGCAAATGGCTAAAAATTTTGTCCGAGCTAGTTCACGATTAAAAAATAACCGTGATTTTATTCTGCAAGCTATCTCTAAAAATGGTTACATCTATCCATTTCTTAATCTTGAATTTCAACAAGATAGTGACATAATTTGTAGTGCAGCAAACACAAACCTTGACATAATAATCTATGTGGATAATAAATTACGTATTGAGCAAGAGATTGTTCAGGAGTGAGAAATATGATTTATGCCAATAATTAAATTATTATGCAAAAGATAGAAAATATATTCTAAAAATAAATTTGATGAAGGTGTCGAAATGGATACAGTAAAAAAGAAATTAGTAGTTTTAACTGGTGCTGGAATGAGTGCTGAAAGTGGTCTTAAAACGTTTAGAGATATGGGCGGTTTATGGGAAAACTATGATATTCACCAAGTTGCAACCCCAGAAGCATGGAATAAAAACAAAGAGTTAGTCTTACGCTTTTACAATGAGCGTCGCCGACAATTGAGTGAAGTCGAGCCAAACTCTGGACACTTCGGTTTGGTTGAACTTGAGAAATATTTTGATGTACAAATTATTACTCAAAATGTTGATAATCTTCATGAACGAGCAGGAAGTAAAAATATACTTCACTTACATGGTGAATTAACCAAAGCACGCAGTACTATTGAAGATACGCTAATTTATGAGATTGGTTACAAAGATATTGCACTTGGTGATTTGTGTGATCTCTATTCTCAGCTACGACCACATATTGTATGGTTTGGTGAAATGGTGCCTGAGATTGAAAATGCCATTCGCTTAGTCCGTCGGGCAGATATACTTGCAATAGTTGGTACTTCGCTAGAGGTCTATCCAGCAGCAGGTTTAATTAATGAGATTGATTACGATACACCAATTTATTTAATTGATCCAAATAAAATTCAGCACGTTAGTCAGAGTGTTATTCATATTCAAGAAAGTGCGACTCGTGGAGTTAAACTATTGATTGATAAATTAATTGAGCAATAATTTAAGTATTATAAGGGAATCATGCATGAGTAATTTACCTTTGACCAAGCATAACTATGTATTAACTTACGATGGTGCTAACTTTTTGCGTAAATATTTGAATCAAGAACAACAGAGATTATTATTTCAGCTCCTACAGATATTGGATGTTGATCATACTGAATTTTGCCAAAAATATACAGAACGTTTAAATATTGCAGTAAATGATTTGAGCGAATTATGCATAAAATTAAATGCTGGTGAATTTAGCCTGCTGGTTGACTTTCCAATACTTACTGCTAATAGCGAGTGTATGCTTGAATTAACTTACTTGTATGGATTAGACCTTTTACAATATGCCACTGAGCCATGCTGGAGCAATCGTAATTTTATTACTGCAATAATAAATAATTTTGAGAATCTTTATAGTCTTAGCAATAGAAAATTTAAACCAGTATCAAAAGGCTTAGATTCGGTAACAGCTCTTGGTTACATTATTCAACATACTGCGCCAGAAATAATTGATGAAGAACTTGCTAAATTATTTTTAGATTCGTTTGAGAGCAAATGGTCTCAATTGAGTGAAGAGGAAACTTCTTTGTTATTACAAACATTTTTTGCTACACCAGCAAAAGAGTATATTATTCAATATCTAATTGTCAAACAATTTATTGAGGATGGCTTTTATCACTGGCAACAAAACTCATTACGCAAGCAACTAGTCGCAGAATTGACAAAACAACTAAAATCTATCAGTTTAGTGACAAATTTGATAAATAATCGAATATGGATTATTCTCGAATTATTTCCGCGTCAGTGGTGGAGTACAATCGATTTTGTCACCCAAATTGTGGATTTGCTATTGCAAATGATAAAGCGAGGTAATTCAATTCCTTATGTATGGTTATCGTTTGTTGCTAAAGCAATTAATCATGAGCTCTTGATGAATAACAATGAGCTAACCAAAGCAGTACTGTCTTTACACCCACAATTACGTGAACATTTGCCAGTAGCGTTACTTAAAGATAGAAATTTGGTCTATTGGTTGGTGGCTTATGATTATGCCGCTGCTGAATATTTAGACTTTAATAGCTTAATCAAGGGTGAGATCATTGAGCTGCTGAGTATAAACGGTTTAGTCCTGCAGTATTTATCTGTCGAATATCAACAAGATAGAGAGGTGGTTAAAATTGCAATCCAACAAAACCCATTAGCTTTTGAATTTGCCGACTTATCTTTGCGCGATAATGATGATTTTGCTAGTGAAGCAATTAAACTTCACTTGGCAAATTATACATATATTTCGGAACGGCTCAAAAACTCATATGAGTTAGCCTACCAAACTGTAGCGCTAAATGGCTTAGCGGTACAGTTGTTGAGTGATAAATTTCAGCAGGACTGTAAAATTCGTGAATTGACCACACAAAATAGCAACTTAAACTGAAAATCCACTGATTAAAAATATCATTTTGAAAACATAATTCGTGTGCCAAGTGCAAAAACATTAAGTAGTTTAGTGATATAATCCACATTAAATTTAAATATTATAAGGTAAATAAAATGAGTAATGAACATTGGTTAATTGAAGAGTTAGAACAACATTTAAAAGAAAAGAAGGAAGCAAAATTTTCAGCTGAGCAAAAGAAAGTAATTGAATATTTTACAAACAATTATGCTAAAGAAAAAATTCAAAATTTGTCTCTTGAAAAATATACAAATATTTTTGATAAAAATAAACCAAGCGAAACAGAATATCTTTGTCATTTTTTGGAGATCACCAGCAGTGTTTTTGGTTCTTCACGTCCAGGAAATGCTACTCAATTTGGAATTTATAAAAGAAAAGATCAAAAACAAGGTGAATATTACTTCCCAAATAATTCAGATAACAAACCTGCTGACACGTATTTTAATGACAAAATAAGACCTATATTAGAAAGCCTTTGTAAAGAAATTAATGGCAATTTAGAAGATTCGTTAGTCAAAATTTTCAATAATGATGAAGATTCGCCGATTCAAGCAAAGCAGTGTTTATTGAAATTCGTTTATCTGAACAATATGGATAAGTTAATTAATATTTATAGAAAAGAAACTCTCCAAGCCATTGGAACAGCACTAGGTTTAGATCAAGAAAGAATTAAAAGTGATTCAATTCTAGAATTGAATTATGCAATTAGTAAAGAAATCATTAGAGAATTGAAACTCGATGAAGATGAGTCAAGAAATGTAAAATTATTTAACATTGGCGAAAGGTTATGGCAAATGTTTGGAGCAACATTCCCGATTACAGCAAAAAATACAATACTCTACGGTGCACCTGGAACTGGTAAAACTTATTCTACGATTAAATCAATTGAAGATGAGATAGTTTCTGCCGGAGGTAACATTGATAAACAATTTTGTCTCGTTCAATTTCATCCAAGCTATAGCTACGAAGATTTTATTGACGGAATTAAACCGACAAAAGTTGGAAGTGGTGCGGTTAATCTAGAGTTAGTTAATGGTAAGTTCAAAGAAATGTGTATCCGCGCATTTAAGGAGTTAGTCGAAGCAAATAAAATTAATCAAGAAGCAAAAAAATATTATTTTGTCGCCGATGAAATTAATCGTGCCGAATTATCTCGTGTCTTTGGCGAATTATTGCTTTGCCTTGAGGAAGATAAACGCTTACGATTCGAAGATGGTAAATTAATTGGAACCAAAGTCCAAACACAAAATTCTGCGCTGTGGGAACCCAAACACGCTGTAGTTATTGTCAATAAAGATAATGGTGATATGATTACTTTTGACGAAAAAGAAGGTAAATGGATCAGTATCAAAGATAATTCAAGCGTTAATAATAACCCTACAGACTATAACAAAGAACAACATACCATGTATTTTGGTGTACCAGAAAATTTATATTTTATTGGTACGATGAATGATATTGATCGCAGTATTGATAGCTTTGACATGGCATTACGCAGGCGCTTCTTCTGGAAAAAATGCGAATGTGATTATAATGTAATTACCAATCATTATCAAAATGATAAATTAGAACAAAATAATATTGCGGACTTTATTCGACAATGTGAAAACTTAAACAAACATATTTCTAGTGCTAGTGATAATGGTCTAAATTTGGGTAGTTCCTATGAGCTTGGGCATTCTTACTTCATGTCATCAGACAAAAAACTCACTGCAGCAAGCAAAAACGAGATGTGGGAGAATCATATTCAGCCCTTAATTCGTGAATATCTCCGTGCTTATACTGAAATTGAAATTAAAGATAAACTAAAAATTGCGAAAGCGAAGTTTCTTTCTGATACTGAACAAGAAGATATAAATAATGATAACTAATTTCAAGTTAAATGATAACTTAAATTTTAATTCAATCGGCTTGTCAAAAAAATCAGAGCATAGTAATGGTGTAGCGTATATTGAATATAAAATTAATATCACACCAAAGGACACGCAATTATTGTCAAATTTATATCTTGACTTAAAAACTTATCAACAGCAATCAAATAATCAAGTTTTATTTTTTGATAATGACAAAGAAAAACGCAGCTATAAAAATGCTTATGATGAATTAATTTTGCGGATAACTCCTGATGGAAAAGAAGGTTATCTCGCGCAAACGGGTAATTATATTGGTACTTTTAAATATAATGATGTTGATATTCAGATTAATTCACGTTTTGGCGATGCTTTTTTACAGCGGATGCTAAATTTTGCCAATAATATCTTTCTTGATGATATTTCTATTGCTGGCAAAGAGCAAAAATGTAATTCGCTACGCTGGATTATTTACTATCTATTTTTGCAAGCACTGGAAAAAGCTGCGTTACTTGGGTTTCCCAAGACTTACCAGACAGTAAAGCATCATGAGTTTACCTTATTAGGTCAGTTGGATATCAATAATTATATTCAGCGAGATATTCCATTTATGGGCAAAATATCCAGTAAATCTCGCGAGCAGCATTTAGTACCAGAAATTATTGATGTTTTAGCCGCCGCGGTACAAATAATTGCGAAAGATGAAACTAGTAATGGTTTATTGACTGGTAAATCCAATCTGCAGAGTTTTTTACGGCAATATCGTCGTAAGCAATTGGTTACCCAGCAGACGATTAATCAAGCCAAAACTCATAAATCTTTAGCCAATCCATTATTTATTGGTTACCGCCAAGTTTTAAACTATGCCGAGATGATAATTAAGCATAATAATGTTTTACCGAATGCGAGTAATGATCAACAAAAATCAACTGGCTTTATCATGAATGTGGCAGAATTATTTGAAATTTACGTCCGTAAATTATTGCAAATTAATTTCCCAGACTGGGCGGTTGAGTCACCAAAATTATTGGTTTATGAGGGTATGTTTTATCGGCGCAATATCATTCCTGATATTGTTATGACTAATGGTAAGCGCGTGGTTGTTTTAGACACCAAATACAAAACTATGAAATTTACGGAAAATAATCAATTTGGAATGGGTGATGTAGATCGTCATGATTTTTTCCAGATTCATACCTATATTAGTTATTATCAAAGTCGAGGCAAAGAAGTAGTCCTTGGGGGATTAATTTATCCATTACAGTATGATGATGATAATTTCAGAAATAAAGAAAGTCATCATCGCGGTTTATTTACCAAGCAGAATGAGTCACCGCGTTTTATCATTGATGGTATTAAAATAGCGAATAATGCCGAAGATCTAATTAAAGCTGAACGTGACTTCATTGAACGAATTAACGGGCTACTCATATCGCAACTGTGAGCTGTCTGCATGAGATCGAAAAACCGCTTACTATATTATGTGCTTGACTAAGTAGTTAATTGGTGCTAGAGAATTAGTTAAAATGATGGAATTAAATCATGATTAAGAAAATGATAAATTATAAACATAAAATGGACAGAATTTATATATTAAAAAATCCATATAATATAGAATTTAAATATGATATTAATGATTGTATTGAACAACTTAAAAAAATTAAGTTAACTTATGGTAGAACTTATATTGGAATTGTTCAATATAGTGGAAATGTTGTAGTTTCCAAAAAAATTAAATGGCGTAGTGATTGTGTTCTTGGTTATGAACACACTTCACTTTTTGAAAATGAATTTGAATTTGACATTGAAAAAAATGAAGATATTCCGTTTTATCGTAAACCATATTATAAACCATTTAATGATAATGATTCAATTTCAGTGTCTTTCAGACTTGGGTATCCAGAAGACATAGAAAAATTTATGGAACAGCAACGTAATATTCGTGAATGCCAACCAAGTTATAAATGGCATGCAATCACATTAAAAAACCGTAATAATAGAAGGAGATAACATGGAACTATTTTAATTAAACCATATCGCAACTGTGAGCTGTCTGCATGAGATCGAAAAACAGCTTACTATATTATGTGTTTGACTAAGTAGTTAATTGATTCTAGAGAATTAGTTAAAATGATGGAATTAAATCATGATTAAGAAAATGATAAACTATAAACATAAAATGGACCGGATTTATAAATTAAAAAATCTAAATAATGTAGACTTTAAATATGATATTAATGACTGTATCGAGCAACTTAAAAAAATTAAGTTAACATATGGTAGGCATTATGTTGGAATTGTTCAGTATAGTGGCAATGTTGTAGTTTCCAAAAGAATTAGGTGGCGTAATGATTGTCTTCTTGGTTATGAACGCACTACACTTTTTGAAAATGAGTTCGTGTTTGTAATTGATAAAAATGAAGAAATTTCATCTTGCGATAAACCACGTTGGGTACCGTTTAATTCTGATACTTCAATTTTAATTTCTCAAAGGGTTTTGGATTCATCATTTACAGAAAATTTTATTAATCATGAGCGTGATGTTCGTCAAAATGTACATGAAGTTAGTTATAAACATCGCGTACAATATATAAAAAAATACAAACTTAATCGTAGAAGGAGATAACGTGGAACTATTTGTCGGAAATAATGAAATATTTGCTGATTTTGATGATGGCTCTTTTGCGGGTATGTCACAATTAAATACGAGCTTCAAATCTTAATTAATGATGAAAGTGTAATATGAATAAATTTGTTTTTTTCCATTCAACGAATCTTATCGGAGACAATTCTTTATTTGACAAATTTATTGAACAATTACAGTATATAGAACGCTCACCATTTTTTGTGCAGCAGATAATTGTACCTTCAACAGCAATAGGTTTATGGCTCAAAAAAAAGATTACCCAGAAATTTGGCATTTGTGCCAATATTGATTTTGTTGTGCTAACTGGACCAGTTATTGAAAATATATACCGCGATAATTTTCCTGAGCATGAAATTTTTGATTTTGAGCAGGCAACTTTCATTCTTTATGATCTTTTGTTAGCTCAGATAAATTCAAATTCTGAAAGTAATTTTAGCATTATCCAAGAATACATTAGCAATAACAATGAGATTGATATTTATAAAGTCTACCAATTGGCACGGCAGCTTAAGGAAGTATTTTTTGAATATCTATTCATGCGTACCGATGAGTTACTTTCTGGCGCTATTTGGAACAATGACACCAGTATTATCTGGCAACGCCCTTTTTGGGATCAATTGCTCAAGCACGTGCATGAAATTGAGCATAAAATCTTATTTAGTGATATTTATCAGTATTTTTTAAATAATACACCACCCAAATTACCCAAACATTTATTTATTTTTGCTTTACCTACTATCTTTCCATCGCAGCTCCAGATACTGGCGTCTTTAAGTACAAAGCTCTCCATCTCATGGTATCATCTACAAATTAGTAATCATTACTACGGTGATTTACTTGACTATTCTACCCGTAGTAAGCTTGAACGTAAAGTTTTGGGCTATCCTAATTTAAATTTAGAAGACCTTTACTTAATAGATGGTAACCCGCTTGTCGCAAATTTAGCTCATCAGTCACGCGAATTAACCGAGCTCCTCCTTAGTAATCTCATTAATTTTGATGCTACTATTTGTGAAGCTACCGACTGCGTAGCTAAAAATGCACTTGAACACATTCAAATTGATATCCGTAATATTGTTAACCGCATTAATCCAGATTATCGATTACTAGCTCATCAAGATTATTATGCTGACCCTATTAACCTAAAGGAAAATGATACAAGTATTACTGTTAATATCTGTCACACTAGAATGAGGGAAGTACAAGTTGCATTTAATGTCATTGCACGTGAAATTCAAAACAATGGTTTTTCACTTGATGAGATATTATTAACCGCTCCTGATATTGATCAATACGCTGCCTATATAAGTGCGGTATTTCATGAAGAATATTTAAGCGATCCAGCACTGGATAAAAAGATAAAGATTCCTGTTAATATTACAGGGAATCGCAATTCGCGCTTTATTTTGGTACTTGATACGATACAGCGCTTGTTTAATGTCCCATATCGCCTTCCTGTTAGTTTTTTTGGCGATCTTATGGCTAATTCAACAATTATGAATAGTTTAGCTCTTACAGAAGAAGATGTGGAGCTAGTGAAAAAATGGTTAAATGACAATAATATTCACTTTGGTTATGATGTTGATGACTATCGCGAACTAAATATTGGTGATGCAGACTTATATAGCCTAAAACGATTAGTCCATAATCTAACTTTAGGGCTTTGCTTGCCTGCTCAAGTTTTTGAGGATAGCCTTGCTCAGTATTGTGGAAATTATCCAGCAGCACCATATGATAATCTTGATTTCGCATCTATTTCTTTGCTAGAAAAACTTATCATGCTAATTGAGCTTACGCATGATATTCGCAGCTTATTTTATTGTGATGAAACAAATTATAGGGATATTAGCAGTGACGAATTAAAACATATAGTCATTAAAATTCGTGATACACTTTTTAGCCATCCTGAAGATCAATTGGAAATTGATAAATTTATTTACGCGATTAATGTTGATTTACAACTACCTTTAAACTTACCAATTGTTAATCAAATTATTAACGATAATATCGGCATAAAAGGAAGACTTCGGTTTAATGGTGCAATTACATGTACCTCTCTTGCCAATGTTCGTAACATTCCGTTCCAAATGATTTATATCCTCGGGCTTAACTTTGGCGAATCGCCGCGCACTTTTGAAATCAACCAGATGAGCTACTTAGCCCGTAACTGGCACGCAGGAGACAGAAATTATAATCATGAAGATAAACAAATATTTCTCGAGACCATTTTAGCTACCCAGCAAAAATTGGTTCTTAGTTATATTGGACGCAATGAGAATGATAATAGCATCAAAGAACCATCAACATCGTTGAGTTTATTGTTAGAAACAATGAAAAATAGCTTTATTGATGGTGAAAACTACATAGATCAAATCACTACGCTTCATTCTTTGCATCCCTTTCTTAATAATAAGCAAGAACTATACTCTGGATTTTGGTCATTAGTAACAGGAGTGACGGAGGAGGCTTTTAAAGACAAGCGCTGGGATAATTCAAGTCAGTTTGCTATGTCTACGATTGATCATCATAAACTTCAGCAAATATATGTACTTACTGCTCTTCAGTGGATTAATTGTTTAAGTTATTCAAATGCCAATCTTAATCGTATGCTAGAGATCAATAATTTTGACAATAATATGAGATTTGAAGACTTTGAACCATTTGAACTACTATCTGCAAAAATAGCAATTCAACTTTATCAGGTGTTTAAAAAATTAGATTTGGATACGCTTAAAATATATCATACAAATAATAAACTTTATAATCATATAAAGTTACTTGGAATTATCAACAATCAACAATTGGGCATAGAGCAGTATAACAAATATTATCAATTATATATTTCTTATGCTGAATACTCGGGACAGGATAAATATTATTTTGAATTACCAGTTGGGCGCCTTTTAATTAAAGATAGTTTTTTACTAAAAAATAACACGCTATATTTATTAAACCCATTTCAGCGAATTAATTTTAGTGACAAAAAAAGTCGTTTAAGTCTTAATCTCAAAGCGCGATATGTAGTTTGGTATAGTATTTTGAATCATAAAAACACCATTTTTCGCGATATAAATAATAATCAAGTTAACTTAATGCCAGATTTAAAAATAGTTGATTTTATCTATCACCCTGAAGCAGGCGTTTCAGAATCTTTCACGGCGCAAGAAATTAAAATATCAATTATAGACCCAGATAACTTGTTCCATCTTATGGAAGAATTTTATATTAACAGTCTTTGTTCTAGAACATTGTTAGATAATGAGTTAATTAATCAAGTAATTGCCAAACTAAACCAAGGTCTGGATGAGAGCAGTATTTTGTCAGATTTGATTAACACCATTTCTGATGATTTTACTTATCAGCGGTTTGAAAAATATGAGCGAGATCCTCTTTGGGCAAATGATTTTAATAATCTAGATGATAACAAACAGTGTCTTGTTTCTGTAATTGATGCAGCAAGAATTTTTGCACAGGTAATTGAGAATGAATAACTCTACTCATCCATTAACGAAAATATCGTTTCAATCAAACTCCTTTGCAACAGCAATTGAAGCCAGCGCAGGGACAGGTAAAACCTGGACAATTGAACGCTTATTCATTAAAGCTTTACTTGAAAAAAGTGCGGAAAAAAATTTTAATATAAAAAGTATCTTAGTCGTAACTTTTACAAAGGCTGCGGCTGCCGAACTACGCGCAAGAATTTTACACCAGTTAAAGAATACTATATCATTATTAGTCCTTTATAAAAATAATAAATTAATTGATGATAGCGACCTATTTGTCCGTGAGTTTATTTTATGTCGAGATTATCAAATAATTGCAACCGATATTGCAGTTTTGACTAGAGCTGCACAGTTATTTGATCAAGCTTCAATTTTTACTATCCACGGCTTTTGTCAAAAAATAATTAAAGACTATCCACTAGAGTGCAAAGTTAGTTTACCATTTGAAATCATGACCGATAATGAAGATATTATTAGCGAGTTGGTCCATTCTTTTTACCGAGAGCAAATTTTAAATAATCCGCTTTTTAGCGATAACTTGCAACAGGTAATTACAAATTTAGAAAGCTTATTTAAGGCTGACTATTCGTCATCCATAATCCAAAAGATATATAACAAGTTGCCTAAAGATTTGCTTGAGATTGATAATAACCAGTATCGGCTTAAATATCAGTCTGATGATAACGCTGGACTAAAGATTTTTAGCGCTGAAAAAATTGAAGTTAGTCAAGGGTTAAAAGTATTAATTACTAAGGTAAGTCAATATATAATTGAACACTATCCTAAATATCGCAAGCTTAGCAAAAAAATTAGTTTTGATGAATTAATCCAGCTTGTTGCAGATGCAGTACTAAATTCAAATCGCTTTGCAGATAAGCTGTATACCGCTTACCCTGTTGCTTTTATTGATGAGTTTCAAGACACTGATATTAAGCAATGGGAAATTTTTAGCGCTATTTATCAGTTAACGGCAACTAAGCGTGGTAATCTAATTGTTGTCGGTGATCCTAAGCAAGCAATCTACCGCTTTCGCGGCGCTGATATTGACACATATATTCATGCCGTGCATAATGAAATTCGACAAACTAGTACACTATCTGAGAACCGCCGTTCACATCCTCATATTATGAATTTCATCAATCAACTTTTTGCAGAAAAAAACTTAGCCAGTTACCCTAATATCCTCGGTAATGGTGTTCTCTATGATGCAGTAACCCCATGTGTTGCACAAGAAAATCTTCTTGAGTTGCCTAGTCATAAGCAATTAAACCAAATTGCCAACAACAAGGGTTTAGATCTAGAATTTTATGACGAAAAAGTACAAATTATTGCATTTAACCATGAAACTTACCGACTCAAAAATGGTGAGGATTATATCCTTAATGCCATGGCACTTGAGATTTTAACCTTATTACATGCACGTCCTACTCTAAAAGGTAAGATTGCTATTTTAGTAACTAGAAATCAAGAAGCGAGTAAAATAGTAAATTTTATGCGCCAATTTGGAATTAAAGCATCTGAGCTAAAATTAACCAGCATTTTTGCTACAACAACGGCCTTAGAACTATTAAACATTATTCGTGCAATTGTTGATTTAAGCAATATTAATAATTTTAATTCAGCTATTAGTGGGCGTATTTTTAATTTTGAACTCAACAAGCTAGCCAACAAAGAACAATACATTTCTGAGTTTGAAACATTATACGCTAATTTTTTTAAATACCAACGTTTATTTAACCATGCTGGAATTATGTCTTTAATTTATGAATTAGTGGCAGATTCCGCACAACAAAAAAACCCAATTTCACACCGTGATTTAGCTAATTTTTTCCAATTGGGCGAGATATTACATAAAAACAGCACAAATTTTTCTAATAATTATGATTTAATACATTGGTTTAATAAAAAAATATTAGATTCAAATAACATTCAAGATAATGATGTTAATAGCTGTGATAATGAGGAGTTGATTCGCCTTGATAATGACGATGAACAGATTCTTATTACGACACAGCATAAATCTAAAGGTTTGGAATTTGATATATTATTTTGTCCATATTTCAAAGCCGAAGATAAATATTTCAATAAAAATGGCGAAGTTGATGGGAAATATTTAACTTCTCGTATGCCTCGCTATATAACTCAACGAGTTGGGGAAAAAAGACGTAAAAATAAAATTGTTCTTGATAATGATAATGCTCAATTATTAAACGTTTCTCATGCGGATAATGCCGAAATACAAAGATTAAATTATGTCTCGTTAACTAGAGCCAAAAGCAGACTTTATATTTATTTGACACCAACTCGCTTAAATGCCAAAAAAACTAGTTATTCTCATAACAGTAAAACACCAGCGATTCATAAATTATTTGGTTTTAATTGTGAAGATCCAAATGATAATCAGCATAATATCTTTGATTACGCTGCAATATTTAACCGCCCAGATGCTGCGCTTAAGCGCTCTGATTTGCTTCCAGGCGTTGTAATCTACCATCGTCTAGTTAGACGTGATCAGCTGAAGCGATTAAGACTTCTTGTTTTAGATAGTGAAAAATCACATTCACAAGCTTTACGTTATGTGTCTTCTAATAAATTTATGCTTACAAAGTTTGAACAAAGTTACTCTTCGATTGTTCAAAGCTCTACGATAAATGAGCACGATTATTATTGTGCTGATGATCTGATTGTAGCCGAACAACACGAACGAGTTAGTGCAAAATATCGTTATAATATTTTAGATGGTGCAGTTAGCAATATTAGTGAATCAATCAGCGGCGCTAAATTTGGCTTACTTTATCACGAGTTATGTGAAAACTACCCGTTGAATGCTTTGAAATTAAGAACAATCCTTCTGCGTCACAATGTTCCAGAACATTTCTCAGAGCAATGTCTTGGTATGGTTAGTGAGTTATTTAATAAACCGTTATTTCCAGATGGCACAACTCTAGCTCAAATTAATGCATCAAGGAACTATCAGACAGAGTTTGAATTTTATATGATTATTAAGAACAAAATAAGTTTTATCTCTGATGTTACAACTATTCTGGCTAAAAACTATGGAACTGAGCATCCCTATACGCAAGCCTGCTCTAGATTAGGAAACATTAGCCCCGGATTTTTAAAAGGATTTATTGATTTACTATTTGAGCATCAAGGTAAGTTTTGGGTTTTAGATTATAAAACCAACACTCTTGACTCTTATAGAGCCTGTTCGGATGATAATCTATTGATTGATGCGATGGCACACCATAATTATTATTTACAATTTATCTTGTATTTGGTTGCTACAAAAAGACATTTAGAGTTTATGTACAACATTAATGATGCTAGCGAGTTATTAGGTGGCGCGATTTATTTATTTGTCAGGGGTTTTTATCTGGAAAATAGCACGCATAATGACGGTATTTTGATAGATACTAAATGTATTGCAGTGGTAAAAGAAGTAGATTTATTATTGGGGGGAGTTGTTTATGGATAAATTTGCCATGGTTACCAAGACATTACTTGAGCAATGTAGTCTACCTTTACATAGTGATGACTCGATTTTAGTGCTTCGTAAAATTGTATCAGATTTATTTGAAGCTATGGAAGCTGGAGATAGCTGTATCCAGTTGCATTCAGATGAAGAAATTAAAGTGTTATGTGCGTCAGGATTGGCACAAGTTATCTGTTCTGCAAGATTACCTAATGTGCCATTGTGTATTTATCAAGTTGAAGGATTAAATTTTTTATATTTAACAAGATATTACTATTATGAAAACAGGATTAGTCTAATTATTTCACAGTTATGTAATGCTTCAACTTCAATTGATAAAAGTAAAATTAATTCTACTCTTGAGCTGTTGAAAACTAAGTCACAGCAGTTTGATTTTCCGAATCAAGGTCAATATCTGTCGATTAAAAAGAGTTTGCAACAAAAATTTAGCATTATTACTGGAGGACCAGGAACAGGTAAAACGACGTCCGTCGTCTTAATCCTTTGGGGACTTTTTCAAATTTATGGTAAAGATCTTAAAATCTTGCTTGGTGCTCCAACTGGCAAAGCAGCACAACGAGTTAAAGAATCATTGCAAGATAACCTTGATAATATTGAAGATAATCTAAATTTGGATATTTCAGATATTCGTAACTTTCTAAATAATAATGAATCTTGCGGTACAATTCACAAATTATTAGGTTATATTCATCAATCTATTTATTTTCGTTATAACAATGAGAATAATCTGGGTGCAGATGTTTTAATTATTGATGAGTCATCAATGATAAGCTTACCACTTTTTTATAAGCTAATTAGTGCGATAAATATCAGCAAAATTAAGCATTTAATATTTCTTGGTGACCCTAATCAACTTTATTCTGTGGAAGAGGGGTTTGTGTTTAATTCTTTAGTAAATGCCAGCTCAGCACCTTACTATGTGAGTGCACTAACAATTAGCAAGCGAAACCAAGGTGATGTTAGCAGATTGGCTAAAGCAATTTTAGACAATAATTCGGCACTAGTGATGGACATCTTAAACAATAGTAAGTTTGTCTCAATTCAGCGACCGAATCAACAGTTTATAATGCATAGTATCCTCTATGGCACAAATAATATTTTTGAATTTATTGAGTATTGTCAAAATAAGACTGAAATTAATAACGCTAACGAGATAAAAGATTTATTTAAGCATTATACTCGCTGCGCCGTACTTTGTATGACTAATCTCGGTAAGCTTGGTGTTGTGAATCTTAATTCTGAAATTGAACATCTGATAAAAACGAAAATAGTTTGTAATGAACCTTGGTACTCTGGTAGGAGTATTATGATTCTAAGCAATGAAAAAAGCCTTAATTTATTTAATGGAGATATTGGTATTTGTCTTATTTTAAATGGTAAGCCACGTGTATATTTTGACAACGGTCGAAGTTTTGTACCAGAGATACTACCGAAACACCAGTTATCTTTTGCAATGACCATACACAAATCCCAAGGTTCTGAATACGAGATGGTTAAGATAATTATACCAACAGCCATTACGAGTAATTTATTATCCAAGGAGCTGATTTATACTGCTGTTACTCGTGCTAAAAAATCGGTGGAAATATTTAGTGATATAAATAATATTACCTCGCTAAAAGCTACAATTCGACAGAGTACCCTTAACTTGAATATTATGTAAACTTGATGGCAGCATATCTGGCTCACAGCAATTACGTTAGCCGTGCTAATCACTTATAGCACGGCTTTGTAACAATATTAATAAACTCACACGATTTGCACAAAATCACGCTTCTCATTACTCCACTCCAGCATATGCCCAGAATGAACATCATAAATCCAAGCGTTTAGCGTCAGTTCTTTGCGTGCAAGCATTTCACCAATCCCTGGGTAGGTTTTAAGATTTTGCACCTGATGTAAAAGATTAATTCGCACACCTTCAGCAGCATCTTTAGGCTTATTGATTTTAAACCCAGCTTTAATTAGCCCCAACCAGTTATCCAAACCGATATAACCCAGCTTATCATCACCTGTTGCAACCGAGGCTTTCACCGCTCCACACTCTGTGTGTGCACAGATTACTATATTACGAACGCCCAATTCAGCAATGGCATATTCAATTGCAGCAATCTCACTATAGATATTATCTGGCATATATGGAGGAACGACATTTCCCACATTGCGCACAATAAATATTTCACCGATATTAGCCGAGAAAAATGCATTTGGATTAAGTCGGCTATCAGAACAAGTAATCAGTAGAGTATGCGGTTTCTGCCCTTGAGCAAGAGTAGTTATCAGCTGCTGATTATTCTGCGCATAGTGGCTGACATATTTAGTAATCCCGTGACGGAGTACATCATTTGCAGAATGAGTTACTCCAGACTTTTCTAATAAATCCTTAATCTGATGTTCCGCAATAGTAATATGATAGCTCTTCTCACCAAAAGTATTAGCAATAATGATATTCTGCTGATAATCTTTCATTGAATGAAAGACTACTTTAAGACCAGCCTCAGTCAATTCATCGGCAATGCTAATCAGATGTTTAGCCCCACCACTATCAATATTATGCAAATCTGCAAATTCAAAAACCACAAATTGTAATGCCTTATGATTTTGTACAAACTCTTTAATATTCGCAAGTTTCTCGTAAGAAAGAAAAGAAATATTCCCAGCTAAACCAACCCGTAAGACGTTATTATTAGTCCACAATTTAATTTCAGCGCGAGTACGTAACATTCTAAACCCGACGATAATAAATGCCGCCAATAACCCCGTTTGGATTCCGCTCACTAAATCAGTACAGATAATTGCAAAAAAAGTAATAAAATAGATCAGTACATCAACTCGATCACTTCTCCACAAATCAATTACCTGCCGAATATTCATCATCTTAAATGCCGCGGCCAGCAAAATACCAGATAAAACCGCAACAGGCATATTTTCAATAAGTTGTGGCGCAAAATAAACCACGGCTAAGACAATAAATGAATGAAAAATTGCCGCACGTCTGGTTTTGGCTCCTGCTAAAACATTAACAGATGAGCGTGCAACAACTCCCGTAACAGGGATTCCGCCAAAAATTGAGGTCCCAATATTTGCAATCCCCTGCCCGATTAATTCCTGATTTGGATTATGTAAATCCCCTTTACCCATCAGATCAACCGCGCTACTCGAAAGCAAGGTTTCCAGTGATGCCAGAATAAATACTTCCAAAGCTGTTATTAATAATCTATGCCAATTATGAATTAAACTAAAGTCAATAATTTCTGGATGAATCAAATCATGCGGAATTTCTCCGACTACATTGACATTTATCCCAGTAAAATGAATAATTGCCATTGGAATAATTACAGCAAAGACAAAGGAGTAAGCACGAGGTAGATAATGCGGAACTATACTCAATATAACAATAGTCAGTACAGTTAATAAAACTCCAGCTGAGCTGATATGGCGTAAATAAAGATGAGCATGACGAACAGTCATTCCGATGGTATTATTGTCTGGTTCAGCAAGCTGAAAAATATGTGGTAATTGCTCAAAAAATAACAGAAAACCAATCCCTGCGGTAAAAGCCAAGATTAGAGATAAAGGAATGTACTTAGTCACTCGACCGAGCTTAGATACACCAAACACAATTTGTAGTACACCACAGACAAATCCAGCCACCAAAAGTCCTGCAAAGCCGAACTCATTCATAGTATTTGCCAGCAATACCGACATAGCAACAGCTGGCCCAGTCACGCTTAGACGGCAGCCACCAAATAATGCGCCCAAAATACCACCGATGACAGCTGAAATCAAACCGACTTCCGCGCCAACTCCAGTTGCCAACGAAACCGCCAATGATAACGGAATCGCAACAAATGCGACTGCAATTGAAGCGCCAATATCTTCACGCAGATATTGTTTTCTAAATATTGGCTTTATTTCACCACTTAAAAAACGCAATAATGATGCTCTATATCCCATCTTTAACCCCTACCCAAACTCAAAATAACCAGCAAATAAACTATCTTTAAGCATCTCAGATTGTTGCTGCTCAATCAATAATGCATTTTTTACTGCTGAGTCTTGTTCCATCAGTGCAAAAAAATTACGAATCTTAGGAAATGCTGTTAAACCCACTAAATTTTCACCACGGCTATGTTTTTTACACCAGCGCAATAAACCATAAGCCTGAGCATCAACAATTGTTGCACCAGTTGATAAGAAAAATCCATTCTCGGATAAATTATTATCAAGATATTGTAATATTGCCAGCAACCGAGCCTCTGCTAATTCACGAAATTTATCGACATAATCATCTTCAACAAAACGGTTTGGATAATTAAAATGTTGAAATGCGGGATGTAATGTAGAAGATAGATAAGATAGCCATTGATAAATTAGCACTCTGCCATCACTGCCATGTGGCGGACATACGCTACTGTCTGAATACTTATCCACTAGATAAAGTAAAATTGCCAGATTTTCACCAACAACGACCTCACCATCTTTTAACGCTCCCACTTTACCAGCTGGATTAATTTTACGGAATTGTTCGCTTTGTCTTATTTCAGGACTGGTAATCCCAACCTGATAAGGTGTTTTTAGCCACTCTAAAGTAATTTGCGAACCCAAAGAGCAAGCTCCAGGAATAATAAATAAAATTGGTTGATCTTTCATCTTTCTCTCCAAGAATAGGCATTATAGTATACTAATTTCATCAGATAATCAAGCTTTGTTGTAACTGCTCGGACTATTTTGCAATAGAGTCGTGGCTAAGCTCCTCATGTACTTCTCATGTGCTTACGCCTTATTTAGCAATGCTTTTAGTAAATTAAACTTGCTTGCTAGTTCTGCTTTATCATCAATTTTCTCAAAGCGACGCTTGGCTTCATCGACAATATTATGCCCGCCCAGCTCTGCCAAAAAACGTGAACGCTCTCGAGTTTCTACCGCTCCAGCTTTACGACGTTGCTCACAATAACTAATTGTTAGTTCATATTGTGCACGGGTAATCCCAACGTACATCAAACGCCGCTCTTCCTCAATTGTACCCTGAGCGATTGATTCCTGATGCGGTAAAATTCCTTCTTCACAGCTAATTAAAAAAACATAGGGGTATTCCAGCCCCTTAGACGCATGTAAGGTAGTTAATTTCACCGCATCGGGTTCTTCTTCATTTTGCCCGTCAAGTAAACTAATCAACGAGACGGTTTGAATCAGTTCTGGTAAAGTTTTATTATCATTTTCACCTTTTTTTGCTAACCATTCAACAAAACTAACTACATTGGCGTAACGCTTCTCGGCAGCCTTAACCTCTTCACAATCATAGAGATAAGCTTCATATTCAATTGCTTTTAAAATCGCATTAAGTAAATCTCCAGCAGGTTCTTTAGTTTGGCGAAATTGGATATCGTTAATAAAATTACCAAAATCCAAAACATTTCCTAATTGCGCGGGGTTACATTCCGCAGCAAAGCCTTCCTCAAATAAAGCCGCAAAGAGCGAAATTCCACGACGGGTAGCATAGGTTGATAATTTATCAATGGTAGTTTGCCCAATCCCCCGTTTTGGCGTAGTTATCGCACGAATAAATGCAGTATCATCATCATCGTTGAGAATTAATTTGAGATACGCCATAATATCTTTGATTTCAGCTTTATCAAAGAATGATTGTCCGCCTGAGATGGTGTAAGGAATTTTATAATTACGTAGCGCCTGCTCCAAAATCCGAGACTGATAATTACCTCGATATAAAATCGCGTAGTCAGAGAATTTATGCTGCGCATTTAATTGATGAAGCATAATCTTACGCACCACCATATCTGCTTCAGCCTCTTCATTGGGGCAAGCGATAATTCGAATGGCTTCACCAGTACCAAATTCACTCCACAGTTTCTTTTCAAAGAGCTTGGGATTATTTTGAATTACCTGATTGGCGGCATTTAAAATCGTAATGGTTGAACGGTAGTTCTGCTCTAGTTTAATAATATTGAGATTTGGATAATCTTGATTCAGTAAGCGTAGATTTTCACTGTCCGCACCACGCCAAGCATAGATTGATTGATCATCATCACCCACCGCAGTAAATTGCCCTTGGGTTCCAGCAAGCATCTTGATTAGCTGATATTGACAGACATTGGTGTCTTGATACTCATCAACCAGCAGATAGCGGATTTTAAGCTGCCATTTATGCAGTGCTGCGAGATTATTTTTAAATAGTTCTACTGGTAATTTAATTAAATCATCAAAATCAATGGCTTGATAAGTTTTAAGCGTGTCTTGGTATTGTTGATAAATGCTGGCAACTACCCGATCAAATTCTTCTTTCGCTACTGCAACTGCCGCATCGGGATTAATAAAACTATTTTTCCACAGTGAAATTTGCCCCTGAATACTGCGAATCAAGGATTTATCGGTAGTTTGTGCCAAATCGCTGATAATTTTACCACTATCATAACTATCTAACACCGAGAAATTAGCTTTATAACCAAGCGTTGCCGCTTCCGCACGAAGGATTTTTAGACCTAGAGCATGGAAAGTACAAATCGTGAGTCCACGCGTTGCTAAACCATTCACTAGTTTAGTTGCTCGTTCCTGCATCTCTTTAGCGGCTTTATTGGTGAAGGTAATCGCTGTAATATGCTTTGCTTGCATGCCGCGTTCACGAATTAAGTAAGCAATTTTATGAGTAATCACACGCGTTTTACCGCTACCTGCACCAGCTAAAACTAAAAGAGGGCCTGAGCAGTACTGTACGGCTTCGCGCTGTGGAGTGTTTAATTTATTAAGAAGTTCTTGCATATGTGATAAAATTTTGCTCTACTAAAATACGGTATTGTAACTGATTTAAGGGGTTTAGATGGCACGCTACGCAATAGGTGATATTCAAGGATGCTACAAACAGTTTATGGAGCTACTCCAACTGATTGATTTTAATCCAAGTAAGGATGTTTTATACTTAGTTGGCGATCTGGTTAACCGTGGACCACAATCACTGGAAGTGCTTAAATGGGTCTATAAAAATCAGGATAGCGTAATTACGGTACTGGGAAACCATGATATCTACTTACTTGCACGCTTTAATCATCTGGTAAAACTTGATAATGATGATACTTTAAGCGATGTAATTCGTGATAAAAATATCAATAAGTATATCGACTGGCTAAGATCATGTCCGTTAGTATACCATGATAATCAATATATTATGGCTCATGCGGGAATATATCCACAAATGGATTTTAACGAACTGCTTCATATTAATCACTCCGTGTCGAATCATTTACAATCCGCTGATTATGTCCAATTCATCGAAAGCATCTTTGGTAATAAACCTAATTATTGGTCAAGTGATCTCAGCAGCCTCAAAAAGATGAAATTTGCAATTAATTCCTGTACTCGGATGCGTTTTTTGGAACGAGACGGATTTGCGCTAGATTATCGCTATAAAGGCGATTTGGCAAATATGCCAGAACACTTAACCCCGTGGTTTCACACGCCATTTGATCCAAGTATTAACAAAAAAATTATCTTTGGACACTGGGCTGCTCTCGGTTTCTTTCATGAAGAATGTTATATTTCACTGGATACGGGTTGCGTATGGGGACGTAAACTAACAGCAATGAATCTGGAAAATTATGAGCTGGCTCAAATCGCTTACAGCAATGACTAAACCACTACTAGAATACCCCAATCATCCTGAATTTGAAGAATTACTTAATTCTTGTGGTTCGATGACTAAACAACTTGAAGCGCTTGGACGACATTTGTCTGTCACACTTCTCTATGAGGGGATTATTGATAATTACTTTCACCGCTATATTACACTAAATCTCAATCAAATACCAGTAGTACTGGCTTGCAGTAATGCGTTACTAGAGCATGAATTTTTTGCAAAGTTGTTACAAAATGCCAATACAACTCCAATTGGCAAGTTTTTATTTGCCAGTGGCTCTGCAGTAA
Organism: Burkholderiales bacterium; assembly: GCA_035438765.1. Taxonomy (GTDB): domain Bacteria; phylum Pseudomonadota; class Gammaproteobacteria; order Burkholderiales; family UBA11063; genus Aquella. The sequence continues at coordinate 41,619 of DAORIZ010000029.1, forward strand.
CTCGCGATAGCAACATGGAGTTAGACCTCATCCACAGCACTATTATCAACGATCCACGTCTGCAGGATTATTTTCAGCAGCACAAATATCAACTGGAGCAATTATTCTGGCAACGTAAATCAATATTTCACTACCAGAATCAACGACTTAACCTAATTGAAATCATTCTCCCCGAGCTTGAAGAGTTTTTTGAATCCTAAACTATGTGATCTATCTCATATCACTACTATTGAATAAATATTTAAATCAGCTAGTTCGATGCCTGAATTTTATATAGTCTAAAGGTTTAAAATCATGACCAACCAATCCAATAATTTTATGTTGAGATAATTCCTCTATGGTTTGTGGAAGTCCATTCCGTACCGCATAGTCCCGAGTACAATATAGCCCAATATATTCATGGCGAAGAAATCTATTCTCTAAATTATCACCTTGAATATAATCCACTGATAATACTAAATCCAGTTGAGGATCTAGCCAAGTTCTAATAGATGGATAGAAGCTAAGATTTAATTTTATATTTGGATATTTTTGTAGAAATTTATGTATATGAGGACAAATTAATCTATTTGAAACAAGAGTTCCAAGTGCTGCATTCACAGTACCGCAAGCTTTATCATATGAAGTAATATCTTCATGAGTACTTACAATTTTTTCAATAAATAATGGAATATGCTTACAGTTTTTATATATATGAGCACCATAAGCAGTTAATTCAAATCGTTTAGATGTCCGGATTACAAGCTTTTCCCCTAGAACTGCCTCTAATTCAGAGATACGTTTACTAATTGTTGAAGCATGTATGTTAGTTTTTTCTGAACATGCTTTCATGCTTTTAGCTTCGCACAAATTAATGAATAATGCAATATCATCTAACATAATAATAACCTTTTAACTTCTCATCTATACTCTGATCCATACTCGAAGTATTTGAATTTTGGACGCGAAGGATTGATGAAAAAGACGACGCCGTGTAGTTAGAACTACAGAAGAAGTCTTTTTTGAAATTCGACAAAATCCAAGACTCAAAGACGATGAGTATATTATCGCTTCTCACTGCTGATAGTTAGCCTCGTGCTCAATAAACCTGTCCGGCTTCTTATTAGTCAAATGACTACAATGAGAAGCTACTCTCAATTTCTAATAGATTTATCAAAAATATGATTCACATCTTTTATTTTTTACGTCCAAATGGAATCATTCTTAGTAACACCTCATTTTTATCTATAATATGATGTTTTAATGCTGCTAAAACATGAAGTGCAACAAATGCAATCATAACATTAGCCAATATTTCATGAACTTTGCTAATCAGTCCACTAGCAGAATCTGATTGTGCACCTATTATTGCTGGTAAAGTAAACATGCCCCAAAATTTCAACGGATAACCATACGCATTAACCATCAGAACTCCTGAAAGAGGAATTGCCAGCATGAATAAATATAATGCCAGATGCCCAAGTTTTGCAGCGTGACGTTCCATAGTTGACAAGGACTCAACTGGTCTAGGATAAAGAGCAAATAATCGCCACACTACTCTAATTATCAATAAAGCTAAAATCGTTAATCCAGTTTGTTTATGAAAAGGTAATACCCCCTAAAAAAAGTGCTATTGATAAGTAGAGAGATTTACAATATCGA
>DAORIZ010000030.1:0-41875 GCA_035438765.1 Burkholderiales bacterium
TAAATGTTATCAAATTGTCTAATTATGAGTGGTTCTATTATACGGGGCTAGGACAATGGAGTAACTATAGTAGAACCTAATCATGATGGTTATGAGTTTTTCTTTTTGGGTACGACCACTAGTGATAGTAGCGTGATTAACAAATATCTTAGCAATTTTCAGTTATTAGACAAATTCATTCAAAATTTTAAGTCTGCAAATCAAAATTTATTGTTGAAGCTTCATGCAAATAAAATTACAGCAGATGATTGGTTTGATAACAAACTAAAGTTTGAATCAATAAATGACATTGATAGATATAGCTTTTTAACAGAGTTGTATCAATATCAACTTACGCCTAGAGAAATTGAATGTCTACCATTATTAATAAAAGGTTGCACATCAAAACAGATTGCTGAGTTTCTAAAAATCTCGCACAGAACAATTGAAGATTATGTCAATAATATAAAGTATAAAATGAATGTAGTAAGCAAAAATGAATTAATGTCGTTATTAGCTGATCGGTTTGCGTTAATTGTTTAAATACAGTTATTCATTGATTTTACTTTTTTCACTAAATTTTATCTTTCAGAAAAGATTTACAAAATTGACTGTGAATTTAATTTTTTAAGGTTTACTTCCAATCATATTCAAAGACTCCAAACTATCAGCAAAAAACTGTTTAAATGTTTGTAGCTCAGTTTTACCTGCATCGCCACGGCTGATTCCATTTGCTAAAAATGAAATGGCATAAACATGACCATTGCGAGCATAGAAATAACCAGAATAAGCCTTGGTATCAGAGAGTGAACCAGTTTTAGCATGAAGCTGAGTTTTATACTGACCAAACTCGGTTTGCAGAGTACCAGATTCACCAGGAGTTGGAAGGCTATTAATGAAATTAACAGACTCTTTGTCATGGTACATAGTATAGAGCAATGTTGTCATATGTGCTGCAGATAGTTGCTCATAGCGCGATAATCCCGAGCCATTTTCTACTTTAAGCTCCGGAAAGTTTAAATTTTGCTTGAATGTCTGATAGTAGATGTTTTTAGCATTTTCATAAGTTGCATCGTTGGCTGAGCGATATGCGCCTAGAGAAAGTAGCATGCTCTTAGCATAGAGGTTATTACTTTGTTTGTTCATTTGCCACATGGTCTGCGCCAAAGGTTGGGAAGTTATCTCTGCAATAGGTATAGTCGAAGCAGGGGCATTTTCTATCAAGATTTTGCCTTTGAGCTTGATGCGTTGCTGTTTCAAAATTAACGCAACCAGTTGTCGATTGTATTGATTGTTATCTAAAAGATAGAAATTAATATTTTTTCCATCACAGCTAGCTGGTATATTGCCAGTTAAAACAAAATCACTAGTTTTCTGCTTTTTAGATTTTGAAGCAGAAGTCCGTGATTTATTGATGTTGACATAATCACTTAAATCATTACAAGCAAATTTAGCGTTAATTAATTTCAATTGGTTATCGAATTTTAATTTACCACTACGATAGGTATTAAAAGTAATTTTATTAGCTTTAATATGTAAGGCTAGAGTAGAGATGTTTTCATCAATTATCAGCGATTTAGGATCTACAGAATAACTAGCGTATGGTTCAGGATAGAGCTCACTACTCGGAACATTTTGGTTAAAGATATGAGTATCCAAAATTAAATTTCCTTGGATCGTATTTATTCCATTATTTTTTAATGTCATGAATAGATTGGTTACCGATTGAGTGGTTAGCGTAGGGTCGCCACCACCAATTAGATAGAGATTACCATCCAAATTATCTTGTTTAACTTTGCCACTATAACTAAGCGTTGTTTTCCATGTGAAATTAGCTCCAAGATTCTGTAATGCCGCGTAGCTAGTTAAGAGCTTCATGTTTGAGGCTAAGAGCATTGGAGTTGATTCACGGTACTGATAAACAATATTTGCATTCGTGCTATCAATTATACTAACCGCAACTTTATTTTTTAATGCATTGGGGATTGTGGGCAGAATTTGTGGGGCAGCGAAGCAGGGAGTTGTAGTTAAGAGGAGTAATGTAGCAATAAATTTGATTTTAATTTTATTTACGCGCACGCTCAAGCCTTTTTTGATTTGGGGTTTTATTTAGGGGGCGATATATCTCGATGCGATCACCATGTTTTAGCTGATATTGTTCGGGGCTAAATTGCCGTTTACCAAAGATACCAACTGGTAAACTAAGTAATTCATACTCGGGAAAAAAATCTTGAATTTGCGAGCGTGTAATAGCATCAGCAATTGAGCATTGTGGCTCAACTTCAAGAGTTACAATTTTTTGTAAGGAATTAGTTGCAAAAACAACTTCAATTTTAATCATTTACGATAAATCTCATGAGCTTTTTTAACGAAACTATCAACGATATTTTTAATAACAAATTCAAAAACAGCACCAATTACTTTTTCAATAATGATATTGCTGAATTTATAATCAAGTTTAAATTCAACTTTGCATCCAGATTCACCAAGTGGGGTAAATATCCAATGACCTTTAAGATGCTTAAACGGGCCATCTACCAGATTCAAATCAATTTTTTGCTCAGGTGTATTGATATTTTCTGTTGTAAAGTGAGCTTTTACTTTTAGATAAGAGATATCAACTCGAGCAACAACCCGATTACCGTCACTTTTAAGAATCTGTGAACTAGGACACCATGGTAAATAATGCTTATAATTAGCAATGTCACTAACTAAAGCGTACATTTGTGCTGGTGTATATGGAGTAATGACTGATTTGGTAATTGTTAGCATATTTTTTGGCAGGCTACCATATAGTTTATACTGGTATCGGTGCTAAGCGCCGCAGTTTGAGTAATTGGATTATAAGTCATTCCACTAAGGGCTACTAATTCAAATCCCGCTTGTTTCAGCATATTGCGTAATTCTGCAGGTTTGATGAATTTTTGATAATCATGAGTACCCTGTGGGACAAGATTTAAAACATATTCTGCAGCAACCACACCAAGTGCATAACTCTTAAAATTGCGATTTAACGTCGAAAAGAACGCCATTCCGTTTGGTTTTAATAATTTGGCACATTCTTGGATGATATAAGCAGGATCAGGTACATGCTCAAGCATTTCCATACAAGTCACTACATCAAAGCTTTCGGGTGACTGCGCTGCTTTAGCACCAACTTCGATGCACTCATAATTAACTGACAAATTGCTTTCATACAGATGAAGTTTGGCAATCTCAATTGATTGCGGAGCTAGGTCAATAGCGCTAACTTGTGCGCCAAGCTTAGCAAGAGCTTCGGATAAGATTCCGCCACCGCAGCCAACATCAATCAGCGCCTTATCACGGACTTGACTATGCTTTTGGATGAATTCACAGCGTAGTGGGTTGATATGGTGTAAGGTTTTAAATGCACCGTCGGTATTCCACCACTCGTGAGCGAGATCATTAAATTTGTCAATTTCGGCTTGTGAATGCATTTTTTACATATCCTGATTGCTGGTTGCAGATAATTTACGATTGATTAGGTTCAAAAACTCATCACCAAAGCGGTTCATTTTTTTCTCAAGCATTTCTACATCTGCAGTAAATTTATTATAACCCATATATGCCGGAATTGCGACAAATAAACCAATTGCCGTGGCAATCAATGCTTCTGCAATACCTGGTGCAACCGAAGCAAGAGTAGCTTGTCCAGTATTACCTAAACCAATAAATGCATGCATAATTCCCCATACCGTACCTAGTAATCCAATGTACGGACTAACTGAACCAAAGGTTGCTAAGGTTGATAGACGGCTTTCATAGCTATTTAACTCATCATCGATAGTGGCGGTTAATGAGCGTTCAATATTAGTTGTAATTGTGTCTTTATTACTAATTCCACTTTTACTTAGGCGGTTATATTCAGATAGTCCAGCGTAAAACATTTGGCAGGTCGTGCTGCGATTAGCCGCGGTACTGATTGAATTATATAATGTTGTTATGCTATTGCTATTATGATACTGGCTCATGAACTTTATAGTTTCTGATTTTGCTTTAGATAATGCAATCCATTTGCTGATAATGATACCCCATGAAACTACTGAGAATATTGCAAGCAATCCCATAATTGCCTGTACAGCAAGTGATGCATCAGTAATCAGCGATATAATTGACATTTGTTGTTCCATAAGTCCTCACCTAAATTTTTAGAATAATTTATACTCGTAGTATTTGATTCTTGGGCACGAAGGATTGATCAAAAAGACGACGCAGTGCAGATAGAACTACATAAGGAATCTTTTTTGAAATCCGACAAAGTACAAGATTCAAAGACAATGAGTACATTTCAGGGCTAAATTTTACCACAGATGATTTATGTAAAATGCATTGAATTAAAATCTATGGTGAGTTAAGCAAAAATCACTCTAGATCTTCATCTTTAGCAGATTTGATGATATCGAAAATTGTATCTAGACTAAAGCCACGTGCAGTCATAAAACGTATCTGCTGAGCTTTTTCTTTGGTGTTTTCAGGTTGTTTTCCGTGGAACTTACGTAACCAGATTGATTTGGCTATAGCAAACTCATCGATTGCGGCTTGCTGATAGATATTATTTACTAATTCCTGATCAGCAACTTTGTTCATTAATTGGTACTTAATGCGCTGTGCACCAAATTTTTGACTTTTAGCATTGATATAATTTTCAATATAACGCTCTTCATTAAGGTATTTTTGTTCGACCATTTGAGTTAAAATTTCTTTAACCGCTTCAGTATCATCAGTGTATTTTTGGAGCTTGGTGAACAATTCACGATATGAATAATCGCGACGTGAAAGAAAATCCAATGCTTTGGCATAGAGATTAATTGGTTTTGAGTTACTCATAGGAAGAGAAAAAGGCGTAATTATTAGTTACGCCAATTGTGTTCTAGTTAAATTTCTTCAGCATCAGTGCTAGCGTCGATTTCACGCTCATCAACTGGAACATCTGCTATAGCAACTCCAGATAAAGCGCGAACTTTTCCTTCGATTTCAGCTGCTATGGCAGGATTTTCTTTGAGAAACTCTTTAACGTTTTCTTTGCCCTGCCCAATTTTTTGTCCGTTGTAACTATACCACGCGCCTGATTTCTCTACAATATTGTTCAAAACGCCCAGATCAATTACTTCACCATTGCGCGAAATTCCTTCACCATACATGATTTCAAATTCAGCTTGCTTAAATGGTGGCGCAACTTTATTTTTAACTACTTTAACTTTAGTATCACTACCAATTATGTCTTCACCTTTTTTAATATTGCCCGTACGGCGAATATCTAAGCGAACTGACGCGTAAAATTTGAGTGCATTACCACCTGTTGTTGTCTCTGGTGAACCAAACATCACGCCAATTTTCATGCGAATTTGGTTAATAAAGATAACTAAGGTATTGGTACGTTTAATATTACCAGTTAGCTTACGTAGAGCCTGTGACATTAAGCGCGCTTGTAAGCCCATATGGCTATCACCCATATCACCTTCTAATTCGGCTTTAGGAACCAAAGCAGCTACAGAATCAACCACAATCAGATCAACACTACCGCTACGAACCAACATATCTGCAATTTCTAGCGCTTGTTCACCAGTATCTGGTTGAGAAATTAACATTTCATCAACTTTTACGCCAAGTTTACGCGCATAAATTGGATCTAGCGCATTCTCTGCATCAATATAAGCACATGTTCCACCTGCTTTTTGCATTTCAGCTACCACGTGTAAACATAGTGTAGTTTTACCTGATGACTCAGGTCCAAAAATTTCAACAACCCGTCCGCGTGGCAAGCCACCAACACCAAGAGCCAAGTCAATTCCAAGTGAGCCAGTTGAAACTACTTGTATATCATTAGCAACTTGTTTATCGTCCATCCGCATGATAGAACCTTTACCAAATTGCTTTTCAATTTGTGCGAGCGCTATCTGGAGTGCTTTTGCTTTATCGTTATCTGCCATTTAGTTTCTTTCTGTGTATAAGTTTAAGTGTTAAAATTTAAAGCCGCTAGGTGCTGCACTAGATAATGGGGTAACAAAGGTTTCGAATAGTTGAGTTTGTTTATATTCGTTATCACTAACTTTTTCAATAACTACTGCATGCATAATTGGTGCTATGCCCTCAATGCCAACTAAGATTCCGCCTACTTTAAGTTGTTTTTTTAGCTCTTGACTAATCTCTGCCATAGCCCCACCAACAAAAATTTTATCAAATGGCGCCTTATTTTCTAAACCACTCATTCCGTCAGCTTCTATGATGCTGACATTTTTAATTCCAGCGCGAGTAAGATTATCAACAGCGAATTGTTTATTCTGCGCATTTATTTCTATACTATAGACAAAATCAGTTAGTTTTGCTAGCAAAGCAGTTACATAGCCACTACCAGTTCCAATTTCTAATACTTTATCTTTTTTACGTAGCTTTAATTCCTGCAATAAGCGTGCTTCCATTCTTGGGAAAAGCATTTTTTGTTCACCAGGCAACGGCAGTTCAACATCAGATAATGCTAGATTACGTAGCGATGAGCTGACAAATTCCTCACGTTTAATTGTGCCAAGTAGACCAAGTACTTTTTCATCAAACATATTCCATGGGCGTATCTGTTGCTCAATCATATTAAAGCGTGCTAATTCAAAGTTCATGTGAGATCCTTATTTGATTTTTTGTTCTTTTTTAACTTTATCAACTAAAGCTTGAATTACTTTTATCAATTGCTCAGGTTGGGCTGGGCTAGTTACGTATTTATTGCCAACGATAAAAGTAGGTGTTCCAGTAATATTATAAGCAGTTGTATATTGCGCATATTCCTGTGGCTTGGTGCTTACAGCAAATGAATTATAGGTTGCCATAAATTTCTTAGGGTCTACAATAGACTTATTAGCGTTTAAGAATGTTTGTAGTTGAGTCTTATCTTCCAGATTCTTATGTTCAGTCATTGTAGCATTAAAAACTTGTTGATTAAATTGAGTACCTAAATTTAGTGCTTGTGCAGTGGCATTAATCTTTGCATATCCGCTAAAGTTATTTTCCCACACTACTTGAATGCGGTTTAAATCGACATTTTTAGTTCCTGCATACCATTTATCTAAAGTTGGTTCTAAAATTGAGCAATGGATACAAGCATAAGAATAAAACTCCGTAACATTTACTTTACCAGCTTTAGCAGGGAGTGGTTTGCTAATTGGTCCAGATAAGACTGTGTAATCAGTGCCTTCTTTGACTGGAATATTATCCGCAAAAGCGTGACAGATTACTGCAGAGCTTAGTATGGCAAGTAAGATTTTTTTCATGCATATATCCTTCTAGTTGGAGTTGTTAATAAGGGTCGCGTTAATATCTTGTTGTTTTAGTTGTGTAATTAAATCATTGGCATCTGCTTCATCGGCAAATGGACCAATTATCACACGATTTATAATTTTATCATTAATTTGTTGTGATTTAATTTTAGAGCTAAATCCTAGGAGTGCTAATTTAGCCTTCATATTGTTAGCTAAATCTGGTTCACTAAATGCACCCACTTGGACAATAAATGACTGTTTGGCGGCTGCTACCTCAGGTGCTGACGCGGTTGTTGGTTTGGGATTTATATCTTTTTTACCCTGTAAAACATCGTAGAAATCATAACTTGGTGTTGAGGCTTCGGGTTTATTTTGCTGTACTGTTGGCGCTGAGCTAGCTTGCTGCATTTTAGTACCTGGCGCTAAGATTAAAGGCGCTGAACTAACCGGAGCACTCGCACTGAGATTAACCGTATTACCATTAAATCCTTTGTCTACGAAAGGATTTTGTGCTTTGTTCAAGTAAAATGCTACGGCACCAGCGATTCCAATGCCGATTAATAATCCAATAAAAAACTTCACGTTTATTCCTAAGTCCTAAATATTTCGTTTATACTGACTTGCCAACGCCAGATGTGCACTGTTAATTACGTCGCTCTTAGCTAAGTCAGCAATTGTCCTTGCAAGCTTGAGTTGACGATAATAGCCGCGAGCAGATAATGAATTACGGTCAATTATTTGCTGCATTAGAGTTTTAGCTTTATCATCCAAGGCGCAGTAAAGTTCAATTTCATCGTTGGTAAGCTCATAATTTAACTTATTCTGCCGTTGCAGCTGAATTTTGCGCGCATTGATAACCCGTTGTTTAATTAGTTCTGAACTCTCGCCATTCGGAAGTTGCTGTAACTCATTGGTATTCAGTGATGGAACATCAACCACGATATCGATTCGATCCAGAAGCGGTCCCGAGATTTTAGCACGATATCGATTTATTTGCTCAACTGAACAAGTGCAGTTTTGTTGTGGATGCCCTGCGTAGCCACATGGACAAGGATTCATTGCCGCAATTAGCTGAAAGTCAGCAAGGTATTCTACACGATGATTTGCTCGTGCTATACTTATTTTTTTTGCTTCAAGCGGCTCCCGTAATACTTCCAGAACTTTACGGTCAAACTCTGGCAACTCATCAAGAAACAACACTCCGTTGTGTGCAAGACTTATTTCGCCTGGTTTGGGATTGCTTCCACCACCAACCAAGGCAACTCCTGATGTGCTATGATGTGGATTGCGAAAGGGAACTTTTGCCCAGTCGTTAAGTTGAAATCCTTGCGTACTTAGCGATTGAAGTGAGGCGCTTGCTATAGCTTGTTCGGTGTTTAGTGATGGTAGAATACCTGTAATTCGGCTGGCTAACATTGATTTACCACAGCCTGGATTGCCAATCATCAAGACAGAATGGCGTCCTGCTGCTGCAATTTCTAACGCTTTTTTAGTGCTAAGTTGTCCCTTTACTTGCTGAAACCCATCTTTATTATCTTCAAAATTACTAATTTGTTTTGTTATGTTTGCAATAGTGATTATGGGCAATTCTTGCGGAGTGGTAAAGTGAGCAACTACATCTTGTAATGAATTAGCTGCACGAATTTGAATATCCTCAACTAAAGCAGCTTCTTCTGCACTTTGGGCTGGCAAAATTAGTTGACGCTTGCTTTGACTAATTCCATAAGAAATTGCTAACGCTCCTTTAATTGGGCGCAGTGCACCGTCTAACGCTAGCTCTCCTGCAAATTCAAATTCTTCTAGATTTTGGCGGGTTTTTACTAGAGCACTAGCAAAAAGAATTCCCATTGCAATGGGCAGATCATAACGGCTGGAATCTTTAGGTAGATCTGCAGGCGCGAGATTAACTGTAATTCTTCGTGCTGGAAAATCAAAACCGGAGTTTTGGATTGCTGAACGAATCCGATCGCGACTTTCTTTAATTTCTGTATCTGGTAGACCAACGATAGAAAAACTTGGCAATCCGCTGGCAACATGCACTTCAACCACGATTTGTGGAGCACGCATGCCACTTAACGCACGTGAGTAAAGTTTAGCAATGCTCATTACGCCTGCTTTTGCTCCAAAGTTTTTATTACTTGTTCTAATTCATCTAGTTTATTTCGTGTATTGATTAGCACTTTTTGTTGAGTTTCAAATTCTTCGCGGGTTACTAGATCCAGTTTTTCTAGACTGGCATGCAAAATTGCTTTAAAATTATTTTCTATATCATTTAATGGATTTATTTTGGCGAAATTTGCCATTTGGCTGGAGATCTGATCAATAATTTGTTGTTTTAACATCATGAGACTTTCTAAACCATATTAGGGAGTATTTTAATCTATATACAGTTTGATCGTCAGAAATTTTAATTACTTAAATAAAAAAGCTACGAAATTCGTAGCTTCTCAATCTTAATGACCGCGTTTAGGTAACATTTGTGATCTGATTTTTTTGTAGTGGCGTTTAACAGCAGCTGCCATTTTGCGTTTACGTTCTGTAGTTGGTTTTTCATAGCACTCACGTGAACGTAGCTCTGTTAAAGTACCAGCTTTTTCAACAGCTTTTTTAAAACGACGAAGGGCAACTTCAAAATATTCAGTATCACGAACTTTAATTTCAGGCATAAACCTATCCTTTAAATTTATATTATATTTAGTTTATCTTAAAGTGTTCTATTTTAGAACAGCTTGTTTTCCTGAGTCTATTTTTAGTGCGCTTCTCAGCTAGCGCCTATCCAAATCACCCCCTCGGTGTGCGTTTATAGCAAAATTTTGTTTAAGGCGCGATTTTACCTGATTATACGCTTAATCGTCAAGCGGGTTAGATAAAATAAATAATTAATTTGTTGTGCGTTGCAATGTAGTTAATGACAGTGTAGTATAATATAGTTCCATTGGTTCTAGAAATTATAAGGAAAAATTGTATGCGCTTTTTGCGATTGTTGAAAAATATCATAATTGGTAAACCCCTAAACGCGGCAAGTCCGCAGGTAAAAGAGCATATCGCTTTGATTGCGGTGATTGCTTGGATTGGTCTGGGCGCAGATGGTTTATCCTCTTCCGCGTATGGTCCTGAGGAGGCCTATTTGGCTTTAGGGCATCACACTGGAATCGCTATATATTTGGCATTTGCAACCGCTTTTACGGTTTTTTTAATCTCTTTTGCCTACAATCAGGTAATTGAACTTTTTCCTTCTGGTGGTGGCGGTTATAAAGTTGCGACTCATTTACTTGGTCCAAATGCTGGTGTAGTTTCTGGCAGTGCTTTGATTATTGATTATGTACTTACTATTGCTGTATCTGTAGCAAGTGGTGTCGATGCAATATTTAGTTTGCTGCCAACTTGGTGGCTAAATTATAAACTTGAAGTTGAAATTGCTGTAATTGTTTTATTGATGATACTCAATCTACGTGGTATGAAAGAGTCAATTAGGATATTGATTCCTTTATTTTTAGGGTTTTTGCTCACTCATTTGGCAGTAATCTTGGTTGGGATTTTATTTCATGTCAATAATTTATCCAGTATATTGCCTAATGCATCTGCGGAAGCTAGCAGTATGTCTGCATCAATGGGGATTTTTGCAACGCTAGCAATTTTTCTAAAAGCATATTCGCTCGGAGGTGGTACTTATACGGGGCTTGAAGCAGTTTCAAATAATGTAAATATGCTGGCGGAACCACGAGTGCGCACTGGTAAATTTACTATGTTATACATGGCGCTATCATTATCATTTACCGCTGGTGGAATTATTATTTTATATCTGCTTTGGCATGCCGAACCTGTATTTGGACAAACGTTAAATGCTGTTGTGTTTGACAAAATTCTAGCAGAGGCTGGATTCAGTCACCATTGGCTAGCTATAATTTTATTTTTTGAAGCTGCGTTGCTTTTTGTGGGGGCAAACACTGGGTTTTTAGGGTGTCCTGCAGTTATGGCAAATATGGCTGTTGACAAATGGTTACCACGCCAGTTTCGTGAGCTATCTGGGCGCTTAGTAACTCAAAATGGAGTTTTAATCTCGGGTATCGCTGCAATCATTATTTTACTTTGGGCGCGAGGCAGGGTTTCAACTCTAGTAGTTCTTTATAGTATCAATGTATTTCTGACTTTTTCGCTCTCACTACTTGGTTTATGTGTTTATTGGCTACGTGTACGTAAAGAGAAACCTATTTGGTGGCGTAAATTTATTGTTGCAGTAGTCGGTTTCGTGGTTTGTGCATCGATTTTAGTTGTTACTACAGTTGAAAAATTTACCGAAGGTGGCTGGTTAACGGTTGTTATTACCGCGTGTACTATTGGCGTGTGCTTTCTTATTCGTAAGCATTATCGTGAAGTTGGTGCACAGCTTAAAGATGCTGACCACCTTTTTGCTTCACATTTTAAATACACTGATTTGGATAGTGCAAACTTAATACCAGTTGAAAATAATGAGCTAAAAACAGCTGTCTTTTTTGTAACCAAACATTATGGAGCTGGTTTGCATACCTTATTATGGGTTCAGAGAATGTTCCCTGGTGTGTTCAAAAATTTTGTATTTATTACTTCTGGTGAAATTGATTCTGAAGCATTTGCTAATGAGGAGGTTTTCAAGAAAAAATATCGTCAGGATCTCAATCGAATTATTGAAGGTTACCGTTACTTCTGTACTATGCATGATTTACCTTCTTCTGGCTATTTTAGTTATGGAGTAAATGGCTTAGATGAGCTAATTAAATTATCTGAGCAAATTCAAATTGATTATCCTGACTGCGTATTTTTTGGCGGTAAACTAGTTTTCGTTGATGAAAGTTGGTGGACTCGATTGTTGCATAATAATACAGTAAATCTGATTCAGCGCCAACTTCATTTGCGTGGCATGCAAATGGTTATTTTACCAATGAAGATTTAAGTAAAGTAGCTGTTTAATGATAATGTTAGAATTTAGAATGTTGCTTGGGTGCAGCGCTGTACTATTTAGCACTGTAGTTTATGCAGGTAATCAGCAAGAGGAGAAGCTCTCTGCTGATGTACAAGCATCATTACATTCTTCCATAATTAATCCTATTCAGCCACATTTGGTTTTTTCTAATCAAGAAAAGGCCGATGCGTGGCTTAGTGATATGTCCAATCGATTAAAGAAAGTTGCGCCTAAAAATCCTTTGGTGCAAGATGATTTTATGCGTAACCGTTTATTGGTTACTATTCAGTATGAGTCCATTCGTGCTGGACTAGACCCGCAATTAGTTTTAAGCGTAATTACTGTTGAGAGTCGTTTTAATAAATATGCAATTTCTAGTGCTGGTGCGCAAGGCATAATGCAGGTCATGCCGTTCTGGGTTAGGCAAATCGGTGCTTATGATCAAGATTTGTTAAATGTACAAACTAATATTCGATTTGGTTGCACTATTTTGCGCCATTATATGCAGTTAGAGCATGGAGATACTTTCTATGCGCTGGGACGCTACAATGGTAGTCGAGGTAAACCTGATTATCCTAATCTGGTTTTTAATGCATATAATCGTTATTGGCAACCTGCTGCAGTAATGACTATTGCCAAAAATGGTCAGGTAAAATATGTAGATTATTCTTCGGTGAATTAATTTCTTTGGTAGTGTTTATTTCGTATGTGGAAAATTAAAAGAGACTCTTATATAGAGTCTCTTTTAATTTTTTAATGGAAGGTTGGAAATATTGATAAATCGTCTAAAATTTGCGATAAAATTATCAAAGATCCAAGTATTAGCATAATAAGTGGCAGCTTAGAACTAAGGTTATGTCGTTTGTTGTAAACATATGCAGCAGCGACAGGGATTAATGCCGCAGCAATTTGAAACATATTTGACTGTTGATAAATAATAACAAATGCTTTAGGAAATAGTAATGCAACTATTACAGGTAGAACAAACGAAATTAAAGTAGCTACGAAACGAGTTTTAGCTGTTTCTTGCCATTTTAGTGCATCAATTACAAATGCAACGAGAGCAAAGCCAATGGATAGAAATGCGGTTAATACTGTAATTGCAGCAAAGATTCCTACTAGGGTTGAAATCGTAGTTGGAACTCCTGGACGATTTAGCGCATAGTGCATGATGTCTCCAATAGTTTCAAGATGTAAGAATTCTTGACGAGAAACTAGCGAAAATATCAACATCATCCAACCAACATATGCTAATGCAGGGATTATCATTCCAACCAATACAGCTTTTTTAGCTTTTGCAGGATTCCAATCATTTATTTTCAAAACTAGAGGCAAAACCATGTGCATCATCCAAATACAAAACATGGTTGAAGCACCAGCACCTAAGTATTTTACCCCTGATGGAATAAATTCAAAGATACTGCCATTAATTAATTTTAAACCTAAAATAATTCCAGAGATCAGGCAAATAAATTTGGTTGTAAATATTACACCGTTTAAGCGACTAATTAAACCTAATCCGACTGTAAACGCTGGCATAAATACCACAAAGAAGACTATCATACCAATTTGTGGTGAAAGATCAATGTGTACCAGTGGTAATACTGTTTTTACTAATAAATCACCGCCAGCATTAACATAAGCAGCGGCAAGAGAACCCATTGATAGCACATTTAAGATAGTGGTGATCCAATAGCCCTTTAGACCAAAGAAATCTACCGCAAGAGTTGCTGCATTAACGTTGTGATCATCATATCGTGCATAAACGTCAATACTTGCAACTGCCATTAAGTATGCCATGATAAACGTTAAAACAATGAAAATAAAAGTATTGATTAGACCGGGACCAGCTGCCAAAATTGGTAATGCCAGCACACCTGAGCCAATTGCAGCACCTGCTACCATAAATGATGATAACAGTAATTTTTTAAAATTCTCCAAAATACAATCTCCTCTAATATATTATGTTTACAGTTTATCTCTATAGTCGGAGATTTTAACAAGATTTGTTAAAAATAGATATATGCAGTGCAATAAACGGACTTGATTTCATGCTTTGTTTGTTCTTGTGTTAAAATATGGATAAATTTTATGGCTATTAAAGACAAACATATGAATAAATCGCTTACGTTGTTAGATGGATTGAATACCGAGCAATACACGGCAGTAACCTATACTGACGGTTCACTATTAGTCTTAGCGGGTGCTGGGAGTGGTAAAACTAAGGTTTTAACCACTAGAATTGCGTGGCTGGTACGCAATGGTTTTTTGGGTGTCAGTGAAATTTTGGCAGTAACATTTACTAACAAAGCCGCTCGTGAGATGCTAGGGCGAGTCGGTAAATTACTTGAAATTGATACGAAATATATGTGGATTGGAACATTCCATTCAATCGCATTAAGGATCTTGCGTTTGCATTATCAGGAAGCAGGTTTAAGTGCTAGTTTCCAAATAATTGATGCTGGTGAACAGCAAAGCCTGATTAAGCGCTTGATTAAACTTAAGGGCTTAGATGAAGATCGTTACCCGCCGCGTGAGATTCAAAACTATATCAATCATCAAAAAGAGCTTGGGTTACGGGCATCACAATTAAATCCAGAAGGCTTGCGAACTAAACACTGGATCGAGCTCTATCAACTTTATGAAGAAGTTTGTAATCGCGATGGTTTAGTTGACTTTACAGAGCTATTGCTCCGAAGCTATGAATTGCTTGCTACTCACGATGCTATTTTGCAGCGTTATCAACATCAATTTAAGCATATTCTGGTTGATGAATTTCAAGATACCAATCAATTACAATATAAATGGTTGCAACTACTAGTTGGTCGGCAAGGTTCTATTTTTGCTGTTGGTGATGATGATCAGTCGATTTATTCATTTCGTGGTGCCAAAGTCAGTAATATGCAAGCATTTATTCGTGACTTTAATGCTCCAGAGCCATTGAAGTTAGAGCAAAACTACCGCTCTACACCAATTATTTTGCAGGCTGCAAATACGATTATTGGTAATAACGGTGAGCGGATGGGTAAAAACTTATGGACGCAAAATACTCATGTTGACAAAATCAGGCTCTACGAAGGTTATACTGAGGAAGATGAAGCTTATTTTGTAATTGACGAAATTAAGAATTTACATAATAATGGAGTTGAGCTGCATGATATGGCAATTTTATATCGTTCCAATGCTCAATCGCGAGTATTTGAGCAACATCTTTATAATCGCGGTTTAGCTTATAAAGTATATGGTGGATTACGCTTTTTTGATCGTCAGGAAATTAAACGAATTTTAGCCTATTTGCGACTAATTATTAATCCTCATGATAACGAGGCTTTTTTACGAGTAGTTAATTTTCCAGCGCGTGGAATCGGTCCAAAAGCGATTGAGAATATTCAAGAATTAGCTACCTTGAATCAAGTTTCTTTATTTGATGCAATTGAGTTATTAGGTGGTAAGGGCAGGATTACCGCGAGTAAATTTACTGATTTAATTCGCTTAATGCAAATTGAAAGTAAAGTACTAAATTTGGCAGAAACAATTAGTTATGTGATTGAAGTAAGTGGGATTCGCGAGCACTTTGAAAATGACCGTAAAGAAGGTGAAGAGCGTCTTGAAAATCTGAATGAATTAGTTACCGCGGTATCTGGTTTTGTTGCTGAAGACAATACTAATCCTCTAGTTGAGTTTTTAGCTCATGCCGTGCTTGAGTCGATAGATAATCAGGCGCAAAATTTTGAATCAGCGGTGCAATTAATGACAGTGCATTCTGCAAAAGGTTTGGAATTTAAAGTCGTATTTGTGGTTGGGTTAGAAGATGGTTTATTTCCGCATGATAATTCCTTACAAAATGCACGAGATATTGAAGAAGAGCGCCGTTTAATGTATGTAGCAGTGACGCGTGCGCGTGAGAAATTATATCTGCTCAGAGCGTGTAGTCGCTTGCTATGGGGTAAACGTTTGTCTGCGCCAATTTCGCGTTTTGTCAATGAAATTCCTGAAGAGTTGATTTTAAATATTTCGGGAGTTAGCAAGATTGGTTATAGTCAGTTAAGCGAGTATGTAACTCCAAGTGATTATAGTTTTAATTCTATGCGTAATTTAGATAATCAAATTGATAATCCTGAAAGTAAAACATCACGGATTGCATTAAAAGATAAAGACGTTACTGTTAAAATTGGTGATATGATCCGACACGCCAAGTTTGGCAACGGTAAAATATTGCGCTTAAACGCCGATGGTAAAAAAATGACCGCTGAAATTTTCTTTATCGGTATTGGTAAAAAAACACTGGATCTTAATATTGCAAACATTGATAAGGTATAAAGTAGAAGATGAATCAACAACAAATTTTTAATCAAGCATTACAATATATCCCTGGTGGCGTTAATTCACCCGTACGTTCATTTAACTCAGTTGGTGGTACACCATTTTTCACCGCACGTGCCAAAGATTGCTATCTCTTTGATAGCGATGGCAAGCAATATGTTGATTATGTTTGCTCATGGGGTGCTAATATTGTTGGGCATGCTAATGAAGAAGTAATTGATCGTGTGACCGCTGCGTTGCATAATGGTTTTTCGTATGGTACACCAACTGAGCTTGAGGTCGAATTTGCTAAACAAATCACGCAGTTATTGCCAAGTATTGAAAAATTTCGTCTAGTAAGCTCTGGTACGGAAGCGGTAATGTCAGCAATTCGTCTGGCACGTGGCTATACTAATAAAAAATACATTATCAAATTTAACGGCTGTTACCATGGGCACAGTGATTGCTTGTTGATTAAAGCCGGATCAGGCTTACAAACCTTTGGCAATCCAAGTAGTGCCGGAATCCCAGAAGAGGCGGTACGCCATACTTTAGTTTTGGAATACAATGACGTAGCTGCATTAAATGAAGCTTTTAAATTATATCCTAATGAAATAGCTGCGGTTATCGTTGAGCCTTTTGCGGGAAATATGAATTTGGTACGACCAAGCGCTGAATTTATGACTACTATGCGTAGTTTATGTAGCGCTCATGGTAGCGTGTTAATCTTTGATGAAGTTATGACGGGGTTTAGAGTTGGTTTGGGTTGTGCGCAGGAAGTTTTAGGAATTAAACCAGATTTAACTACGCTAGGCAAAGTTATTGGTGGAGGAATGCCTCTAGCTGGTTTTGGTGGGAAACGTGAAATAATGGATGCTTTAGCTCCTCTTGGCAGTGTTTATCAGGCTGGTACATTATCCGGTAATCCGATTGCGGTAACTGCAGGTTTGGCAAACTTAGAGATTATTCAGCGAGATGGATTTTATGATAAATTAGGTGCGAGTGCTAGTGAATTAGTAAGCAATTTGAATCTTTTAGCCGAAGAAGCAGGGATTGAATTTTGTAGTGATAGTATCGGTGGAATGTTTGGGTTTTATTTTGGCGCGCAAATTCCACAAAGCTTTGAAGAGGTTAAAGCAGCTAATCAAGAACGTTTTAAACGCTTCTTTCATTTGATGTTGGCGGATGGTGTGTTTTTAGCACCAAGTATGTTTGAAGCTGGGTTTGTGTGTATTAAACATGATGCGCAGGCATTAGAACAAACGCTGGCGAGTGCTAAACGAGCTTTTGCTGCTTTAGCTTAGTTTTGTTAAATTTACGATCTCGCGCGTGGGTAAAAGGTGACTCTATTATTGTACAATGGTTAATAATTACGCTAGAAATCTTTACTTTAACAAATTGTCATGCTAAAACAATGAGGATGCTGGGGTCATAGCTCAGTTGGTAGAGCGCTACAATGGCATTGTAGAGGTCTGCGGTTCGATTCCGCATGGCTCCACCAGCGTTTTAAGTTGCGCTGATTAGTAGGTAATTAGCTCAGGAATGGTTAATTCAACTTTAGTTAATAAACTTTGTGGGATATAGTGATCGAATCCTAAGTTTAGAAGCTTGTCAAAAAGAGCTTTACGACTATATACTTCAAATTTTACAAAAAGTTGATTCCTGAAGAGGCTGTCGATTGCGCTTTTACTGATGTTGTGTCCTTCCACTATAGCTAGAATCGAGGCAATATCTTCACTTCCTAAGCCTGCCAAAAATAAAAAAATTGCTTCTTTTTCGCGCTGTGTTAGTTTATATTTTGCAATATCAACGTCATATGAATATTTGTAGATATCTAAGGAGCGCAAAATCTGCAACTGTAGGCTTGAGAAAGATAATTTCTCGTAATAGCAATAAATTCCAACCACGTTATTGGTATCAGGATTGATTAATGGAGATTTTTCCAGAGAGAACGGTTGAACTGTCCCATGATATTCAGTGACGGCAAGAGTGCGGATTTTTTGCCGTTGTTTAATGATTTTTTCTTTATCAAACTCATTTTGTTCAGCAAAATGCTTGTCATTGGTTACAATAAACGCTTGCTGTCCGATAATTGAATCATCACATTTAAAGACTTTATTATAAAGAGGGCTGCTATAAATGATGGTCAAGTCTGCTGCCCGAACTAATGTGCACCAATTATCAATGTAGCTGTCGAATTGTTTAAATCCGTTAATAACTTTGCTAATGAATTCTTGATCACTTAACATCTAAAACTCCACATCCATGGTTTAACATAAAGAAAGTTATTTTCATTAGCAATGATACCACGAATAATGGAGTTATTTAATTAAAGCAGCTGTATTTATCCAATGTTTCAAAAGATTATTTGTTAGTTTTACGATTTAGCCACGTGATACTACATTGATTACCTTTGATTCTGTTGGCGAGTTAAATTTTTTAACGGTTGTTGCACAACTGCCACTACAGCCTGAGCAAATACTGCCACATCCTTTACGAGCTTTACTAAAAGTTCGATATAAGTAAAAACCGGCAATTGCAATAATTACTCCAATTGCTGAAATATCCAAGAAATGTTCCATTTTAATCTCCGTTTAATGAATAAAGGTTAATGTTATGCGATAAACTACAAATGATGCTCCATAAGCCAGTAACATTTGATAAGCAAACATTACTAACGGCCAGCGCCAGCTATTGGTTTCCCGTTTCGCTACCGCGAGAGTTGAGATACATTGCGGTGCAAAAACATACCAAGTAATCAATGATAAAGCTGTCGCGATGCTCCATTGGTGCTGTAAAATAACTGCCAGACTTTGACGAACTGTGTCATCACTACCACTAAGCGCGAAGATGGTTGCTAACACTGATACCGCAACTTCACGGGCTGCCATCCCAGGGATTAGTGCTACCACAATTTGCCAACTGAAACCAATCGGTGCAAATAAAGGTTCGAGAAATTTACCAACTATTCCGGCAATACTATAATCAATCGCTGGAGCAGTAGCATTAATTGGTGGTGTAGGGAACGAAGATAAAAACCAGATTATAATCATTACTGCCAAGATGATCGTACCAGCGCGCTTAAGGAATGATTTAGCGGGTTTAATTAATTCCATCAATACATTGTATGGATTTGGAAGTTTGTAGCTTGGTAATTCCAAAATCAAAGGTTGTCTATCACCGCGGAAAAAGAAAAATTTGAAAATAAATGCCATGATTAAACCTGAAAATATTCCAGCGGCAAATAGTCCAAACATTACCAAACCTTGTAAATTAGCAAAGCCCCATACCATTTTAACTGGAATGAACGCACCGATTAATAAGGTATATATCGGTAAGCGTGCAGAACAAGTCATCAATGGTGCGATTAGAATCGTTACCAAGCGGTCTTTACGGTTTTCAATCGTGCGTGTTGCCATAATTCCCGGAATCGCACAAGCAAAACTTGAAAGCAGGGGAATAAATGCTCGTCCGTGCAATCCAACGCCACCCATCAGTTTGTCCATTAGGAATGCTGCTCGCGCCATGTACCCAGTATCTTCTAAGATAATGATAAAGAGCGAGATAGTCAAAATTTGTGGTAAGAATACTATGATTGAACCAACACCCGCAATAATTCCATTCGCAAATAAACTAATGACAAAACTATTCGGGTCAAGCGCAGCAACATAGCCTTGTGCGGCGTCAAAAAGTCCTTGTAACCAATCTTGTGGAATCGTCGCCCAGCTAAATACAGCCTGAAACATGAGAAACAAAATTGTTAACAAAATTATCAAGCCTAAAACAGGCTGCAGTAAAATCTGGTCAATTTTATGCGACCATACTGATGGCATACCTTTACGTGTTTCTACTGCTTGAATAATTTCATGAACTCGTTTGTGGTAGCTGCGTACCATTTCCCGATCTGGTTCCTGCCATTGATTTACATGAGCATTAGTGCCTTGTTTGAATTTATCCAATTCACAAGCTAATTCATAAACTCCTGTTTTTTTGGTAGCCGCAGTTTCAATTATTGGGCAATCAAGCATCGCTGATAATTTTTTGATATCGTATTCATAACCACGTAACCGTGCAATATCGCTCATATTCATTGCAATAATCAGTGGAATACCAGTTTGTTTTAGTTCTAAGATAAGACGCAGGCACCCACTTAAATTAGTTGCATCAATTACTGCCATGATTATATCTACTGGCTGCTCTTCCTGAAATTGATTAAAAACTACATCACGGGTTACTTTTTCATCTGGGCTACGTGAGCGTAGGCTATAAGTCCCAGGTAAATCAACCAAGGTAATCAATGTGTTTTGTGGCGTTGAGAAATAACCATGTTTTTTTTCAACGGTTACGCCGGAATAATTTGCTACTTTTTGACGGCTACCTGTTAGGGCATTAAACAGTGCAGTTTTTCCACAGTTAGGTTTACCAACTAATGCAACCCGTAAGTTTTGCCCATGTGAAACATGAGAAGTCTTTACGCGTTCTTGTTGATGGTGTAAATTTTTATCTTTCAAGTGTTTTTCGCTATGCATGATTATTTAATTGGCTCTACTAAAATTATTTCTGATTCATTTCTACGAATTGCAATCGTACTTCCATCACCACCAACTTGTACCGCAATTGGGTCACGATTGATAAGTCCAAAATGGAGTACTTTTAATTCGACGTTCTCAATAATCCCGATTTCGAGAATCCGGCGCTCAAGCTCGCCGGCTTCCAGTTCGACATTGTGTGGGAGTAGTTGTTCATCAATCCGGCGTACGATGCCTTTTTGACCTTTGTTTAATTTTGATAATGGAATTAGATTTGTTTGCATGGTATTTTTCACAGTTTGCTTAACAGCAGAATAACGTTATTTATTTCAGGGGTTATTATAAATGAGAATAATTCTCATTTGCAAGTTTATTTTATGTATTTTTGATCTTTAGCAATGATGATTGGTAGGGTGCTTAATTTCTATGTTAAAATTCCAGCGTTTTTATTTGTAACTACTGTTAGGAAATAATGTGATTGAAGTAAATAGATTAGTTGAACTATTGGCAGAATTGGTAGCATTCGAGTCAGTAACACCAAATTCTGCGGGTAGTCTAGAGTATATTGAAGCTTTTGTAACTAAACTCGGGGCAGAGTGTGTTTATGTTAACCGCAATCAAACCAGTAATTTAATTGTAACTATTGGTGATGGTGATGAAATTTTAGCGTTTGCTGGGCATGTTGATGTTGTGCCGCCAGGCGACATTTCAAAATGGGTAAATGCTAACCCATATCAATTACATATTGATGGTGATTTGATTATTGGGCGTGGCGTGGCAGATATGAAAGGTGCTATTGCTGCATTTTTACTCGCGCTGGAGCAATTTGTTGCAAATACAGATTTAAGCCAATACAAAATCATGCTGTTACTCACCTCGGATGAAGAGGGAAGCGCACATGATGGCACTATCTTAATGGTTGATTATTTAAAACAAAACCAAATTCAGCTTAATTATTGCGTGGTTGGTGAGCCCTCTTGTGTAGATGTGATCGGTGATACGATTAAAGTTGGTCGCCGCGGTTCATTAACTGGTAACTTGGTTATTAACGGTAAACAGGGGCATATTGCCTATCCTCATTTATGTGATAACCCGATTCATCGTTTTGCCCCAGCTATGAGTGAGCTAAGCAGCAAAATTTGGGACAATGGGAATGAGTTTTTTCCAGCAAGTAGTCTACAATTTGCCAATATAAATTCGGGGCTTGGCGTTACTAATGTAATCCCGGGGCAATTATCTACGAATTTTAATTTTCGCTATAATACCAATCATTCTGTAGATAGCTTAAAGCGAGAGGTTGTGGCTGTTTTAGACAAATATAAACTAAACTATGATTTAAATTGGCAGCATTCTGCCAATCCTTTTCTGACTAAGGTTGGGAGTTTAATTGAATTTAGCAAGCAAAGTATTCGTGAAGTTTGCGGTATTGATGTAGCTTGTAAAACCGATGGTGGTACTTCTGATGGTCGTTTTTTAATTGAAGTTAGTGATGAAATTATTGAGTTTGGCTTAAGAAATGCTAGTATTCATCAATTGAATGAAGCAACTACTATTAGTGATTTAGCTAAGTTGACTTTTGTTTATTCTGTTCTTTTGTCTAAAATATTCGATAATTAATATGCTAATTGTCCTTGATACTTTAGGTTTTGACTGTGATGTTAAAAGCAACGGTTTTTAGCATGCTTAGCGTTGGTTTTTTTGATCCTAAGAAATCAGTATAATAAATTGTGATGATTAAAAATATATTACTTATTAGTAAATTATTTCAAATTGTTATCTGAAGTCTTTTGTACCGTATTTTTAAAATTCACTTTATAAAGTGTTTAATTTATGAGTGTGTATTAATTGTTAAGATAAAGATTAATAGTTGTAAATACGTTACTTTTCGTTGTACTGGTGGTATAATTTTTCTGTTTAATCAAAATTTTATCTAAAGGTCGTCGATGAAGGTCAATATACTCATTCGCAGTGTTTTATTTAGTAGTTTGTTTGCAATATTATCTCTTGCTTGCGTATCATGTTCAAATGGAAGTAATTCTGGTGTTAGCCACACTGTTTCACAGAATCCACTTCAGAGCTATGTTTCACAGTTACAGTATACACCGTTGTCTAAATTAGCTGGCAAAGGCTTAGATTCCACCCTCGGTAATCAACAATCATTCATCCTACTAAATTCTGCAACTTTTAATAGTATCCAGATAACATATTTTGATAATTCAAATTGTACTTCATTGGCAAATACTGTGACTCTTAATGGTCCGGCTGCCTTATCGCCGGGAACATATACTTCGACAGATCAGTCAAACTATGCTCTTTGTTCTAAATACCCTAGCAATGGATGTCAAGGTTTATTAAGTGACGCTTCGACTTCAACAGCTGGATGGTCAATGCAATATACCTACACTTATAGTGACGGTAGCAGTTATCAAAGCGTATGTATGAATAATCCTAATAATGTTGCTGGAAATTATGAAGTAGAAGCTGATTATTCTGCTCCCTCTACTCCTGTAGCTTGCACATCAGGGAGTGGTTGTGGTTTTTCTCAAGCTTATCCAGAGTTATGGATGGGGTGGGCAGTTGAATCTGGTGCTACTAATGGAGGTGTTTATGGTAATGGTATTGCTTTTGATGATGCGTATTCTGGTAATATTTATGTAGTTGGTACTACTAATGCGGCGTTGGCTAGTAATTTAACTGAGTTAGGTATTAACGACTATTTTATTGCTGCATATGATAGTACAAATAATTCACATACTCAATTATGGGTGCGTCAAGTTGGTGCTAGTGGTGGTCATACCTCAGGACGGAGCGTAACAGTAGATCCTAATGGCGATATCTATATAACAGGATCTACTGATGTCGGGATTTCAGGTCAAATCCAACAGGGTAGTCAAGATTATTTTATTGCCAAATATAATTCGAGTGGTGATCTTCTTTGGACACGACAAGTTGGCGCATCCGGTGGCACAACAGAAGGTAACAGTATAAGTACTAGTTTGGATGGTGATGTATACATCACTGGTGCCACCGATGTTGGGATTTCAGGTCAGACATTACAGGGTAATCAGGATTATTTTATTGCTAAATACGGCACGAATGGTAATCTTATTTGGACTCGCGAGGTTGGCGCGTCTGGAGGTACTACCATAGGAAGTGGTATAACTGTTGATCCTACTTTCGATAAAAATGTTTATATTACAGGTAGTACAAATCAGGGAATCTCAGGACAATCCTTATCTGGGGACAAAGATTATTTTTTAGCTAAATACACCCCAGATGGTGATCTGGTAGACACCAAGCTGATTGGTGTACCAGGTACTAGCAGCAGTGGGCTTGCTATAAAAGCAAATACAAAAACCCCTTCTTGTAGCTATCTTTATGTAACTGGTGATACGAGCAGCAGTGGAGATTCTGGGATCTATGGTCAGCAGAATGGTAATACTGATTATTTTATTGCTAAATATGATTATTCCTTAAATTCTCTGTGGGGATTTCAGGTTGGTGCACCATCTGGTGACACCACAGGGCTTGGTGTTGATTCTGATGGTGTTTGTAATAGTTACCTAACTGGTTATACTACCGTGGGCCTTTCGGGGCAAACTCAGATCGGTGAGGAAAACTATTTTGTTGCTAAGTATAATAGTGATGGCGTTTTACAATGGGGCTATCAAGCTGGCGCTTTCAATGGACTTACCGCTGGTTCTGGCATTTCGACTTCCGCTGGTGGTAATAGCTATATCACTGGCTATAGTAATGTTGGGGTGATGGGGCAAACATTAGTTGGAAGTTATGATTATTTCATTGCTTCATATCCTGGACAATAAACGTAAAATGATGGAGTATAGTTCATTATGTTATAATTGGGTAATAAAAGCTGTCAGCATATGACGTGATCGTGATTCTAAAAAAATCCGAACAGGCCTAAGTAGCCTGTTTTTTTTATGATTCGGCTGAAAATTTACTCCATAATGAAGTAGCATGCTGATATATATAATCAATTATAAATTTGAGATTTTTAATGACTAAACAAATTATTTCTGCACCAAGTATTGGACTTAATCAGACAATGCTTGATCAGGATGCGCTGCAATTAATTAAAAAATTGCAGCAACATGGCTTTGCTGCCTATGTAGTGGGTGGCGGTGTGCGTGATTTATTATTGGGGCGCACGCCTAAAGATTTTGATATTGTGACCGATGCGCTGCCAGAGAAAATTCGGCGGATTTTTGGTAAAAATTCAATGATAATCGGGCGACGTTTTAAAATCGTCCATGTCTATTTTGAACATTTAAACGAAGAGCGTAGTTTGCGGATTGGTAAACCATGCTACGAGCGTCATATTCTCGAAGTATCAACATATCGCAGTAATCAAGTTCATGAGCATGCAGTTAGTGAGCATGGGCGAATTTTGGTTGATAATAATTATGGTACGATTGATGAAGATGCTTTTCGTCGTGATTTTACGGTGAATGCACTTTACTATGACCCAGTTGCGGAAGTGGTAATTGATTATCACGATGGTTTGGCGGATATTGAAAAAAGAATTATTCGAATTATTGGTAATCCATATGAACGTTATATGGAAGATCCTGTGCGTGTATTACGGGCAATCAGGCTTTCTGAAAAGCTCGGTCTAACTATTGATGAGCATACCTATATTAATTTCCGCAATGCTAAGCATTTGCTGATTAATGAACCCAAAGGGCGTCTATTTGAAGAAATGCTCAAAATTTTGCTTTCGGGTAATGCTTTAAATGTAGTACGCGAGCTAGGTGAACTAAATTTACCACGGCGAGTATTTCCCTTGTTTGACCGTTTGTTTTTTCATAAATCGCATGATGATTTTGCCTATAAGGTATTAGAAAAAACTGATTTGCGAATTGCCAGCGGTGAAGATGTTTCGCTGGTGTTTATTTTAGCTGGTCTGATTTGGTCGGCGATTTATCAAAGTTGGCAACAAGAATTAAAACAAGGCGTTCATGCCAAGCAAGCTCTAATGGATGCAATTGCACGGAATAAAACGGTTATTTTTAATAGTGGCGTTACGCGCAATCTGTACACAGCAATGCGCGATATGTGGATGCTGCAGGTTGAGTTTGACGCACCAAGTGTTGCGAAATTAGATCATTTATTGAATCATAATCGTTTCCGTCAGGCATGGCATTTATTCACCATGCGTAATGACTTCCTTCAAGTTGATCCGCAGATATTTGCTTGGTGGGATAACTTTATGGCTTCAGCTGATGATGATAAGACTGATTTAATGATTGAGTTAGTTGATCTTGCACCAGCAGAACCTAAGAAAAAAAGCAAACGACGTAAGTCTAAACGTAAACGTAACGTTAAAAAAATGCCACAAGTTGGTGAGAATTTAGAATTTGACTTTTAGGTTGTGGAATTTAAAATAATGGAAAATGAACAAACTTTACATCGTGAAATAAAAAGCTTTGTCTTGCGCCAAGGGAAGATTACCCAAGGACAACAACGAGCAATTGAGGAGCTAATGCCTGTTTATGGTTTACAATATACAGGTGAGAAATTAGATTTGGCAAGTGCTTTTGGGCGTGATAATCCTAAGATAGTTGAAATTGGTTTCGGGATGGGGAATGCTACTTGGCAAATCGCTCAAAATAATTCTGAAAATGACTATCTGGGTATTGAGGTTCATTTGCCTGGAGTTGGTTCATTGCTAATGCAGATGCGTGATAATGATGTTCGTAATCTAAGAGTGATTCGCTATGATGCGGTTGAAGTTTTGCGCAATATGCTGCTAGATAATTCAATCAGCGGCTTTCATATCTATTTTCCTGATCCATGGCATAAAAAGCGCCATCATAAACGGCGGATTATTCAATCAGAATTCGTTAATCTGCTTTGTCAAAAACTTAAATCTGGTGGTTATATTCATTTAGCAACTGATTGGGAAGAGTATGCCACATGGATGCTCAATATTCTACAATCTAACCCGCAGTTAGTTAATCAATCAACCAGTAATGATTACGTACCGCGTCCTGATTATCGCCCATTAACCAAGTTCGAAAATCGTGGTGTGAAACTTGGGCACGGAGTATGGGATTTGATCTTTATCAAGAAATAGATATTAGCTATGCCTCTTAATTCTAATGATGATCAATTTGATAAACCGCTATCCGTTACCACTCGACAAGTTGCCTTAGGTTTGCTTGCGGTAATCTTAATCAGTGCACTGATTGGTTTAATAATTATTAAACGCAGCAGCAATAGCGGGTTAAAAGTTTATTCTGGTCAGTTAAAATCAACCACTCAAGTCATTCGCGGTCGGCAAACTAGCTCTGCACCTGAAAATTTTCCTCCGAACATGTCATTTAACTTACCGCAAGCACCCGCACAATTAATACCTGTAAATTAACCTAGAAAGCTAACAGCTTTTCTGCTACAATAACCCATCAAAGATTAATTTAATAGGGATATTCTATGATTGGGTTTCTCAAGCCTGCTAAATTTGTGACACCACTTCCTGAGGGGCAAATTGACCCAAGTTATCGTCGTTATCGCCTACAATTGTTTCTAACCGCCTATTTGGGCTATATGGCGTATTATTTTGTGCGAAGTACTCTTGCTCTGGCAAAACCCTATTTTCTCAAAGATGGTTTTACCATGGCGCAAGTTGGTTATCTTGGCTCAGCTTTGGCAGTTACCTATGGCTTGAGTAAATTTATTATGGGAAATGTTTCTGACCGAAGTAACCCGCGTTATTTTTTAGCATTAGGTTTATTTCTTTCGGCTTTGGTAAACTTGCTTGTGCCAGGAACACTGAGTTTTAGCGGATTATTTTTGCTGATGCTGATGAACGGTTGGGTTCAGGGAATGGGGTGGCCGCCTTGTGGTCGAATTATGACCCATTGGTTTTCTGATTCTGAACGTGGCACCAAGATGTCAATTTGGAATACCGCGCATAATGTCGGGGCTGGGTTATTACCATTGATAGTTGCGATTGGGGTTTGGGCGTTTGGTAGTTGGAGTGGTTTATTTTATTTACCCGCAATTTGTGCGATTGTTTTTTCAATTTTAATCTTAATTTTTGGACGTGATGTTCCACAATCAGTTGGGCTACCGCCGATTGAGGTTTATCGCAATGATTATCCGTTGGCAGAAGTTGAGCATGATTTAGTTGATCGTGAACAAGAGATGACCACCAAACAGATCATGTTTGATTATGTATTGAACAATAAAAATGTCTGGTTCATGGCAATTGCTAATGTCTTTGTTTACTGTGTGCGCTATGGCGTGCTTAATTGGGCACCAACCTATTTAAGTAAAGTTAAACATTTTAGCAATGTATATAGTAATATGGGATTTGCATTCTTCGAGTTAGCTGCAATTCCCGGTACAATAATTATTGGCTGGTTATCGGATAAATATTTTGCTGGACGACGTTCACCATTGGGATTTTTATCGATGATAATTATCTTTCTTGGTTTGGTGGTTTATTGGCAATCTAGCAATCAGTGGGTGACGGTAATTTCATTGGGTGTAATTGGGTTTTCGATCTATGGTCCGGTAATGTTAATCGGGGTTGCCGCACTTGATTTAGTACCTAAAAAAGCTGGCGGAACTGCGGCTGGATTTACTGGTTTATTTGGTTATTTTTTTGGAACCATGGGTGCAGAAGCATTGATGGGCTATTTAGTACAAAATTATGGTTGGGATAGTGGGTTTATTATGCTAATTGCATCAAGTGTATTAGCTGCATTCTTTTTTGCTATTACCTGGAATATTCATAAACGAAATGTAGTGTAATATATTTCGAATCTGTTACAGTATTATGCATAGGATCTAAGATGTTAAAGCGAGTATTATTCTTATTTTTTTTGATGGTTAAGCTAGCTTTTGCTGCTGATTATTTACCATCATGGCAAGCCTTTCAGGTTAAATTAGATAGTGCTGGTGAAAAAAATGCACTATGGGTTAAGTTTAACATTGCCCCAGAGTACCATCTTTATCAAAATAAAATCAAAATCCAGAGTGCCTCGGATAGCTCAGTAGTTTTGGGTGATCCAGTTTGGCCTGATCCTGTACTGATGAAAAGCCCTGATTTAGGCACATTTAAAGTTTATGAGGGCAAGGTCGCAATTAGAGTTCCGATCCTAAAGCGTGGTGATGGCAAACTTAAAGCTCAGATTAATTTTCAGGGATGCAAAGGTTTAGATTTATGCTTTCCTGAGCAGCAGGTGGTGCAGGAATTGGATTTAGATCATCCTGAATTAGCCGTTAATAATACGCAAGCGCATATGGACACTAGCAAGATAAATGACGTCTCTACAACGGAACAAAGTTTCTGGAGTAAAGTTTTTAGTGGCGAAGTAGACTCTAATACAATTAGCGCCTTGTTTGCTGCGAATCAGGTTTTAGTTATTGCTGGCTTTTTTATGCTTGGGCTACTCATTGCATTTACTCCATGCGTATTTCCTTTGTTACCTGTTCTAATTGGGGTTATTTCAGGTCAAAATGTAAGTACCAAACGAAGTTTTAGTTTGGCGTTAAGCTATATTTTAGGTGGTGCGCTTACTTATGCAGTTGCTGGAGTAGTCGCAGCTGGCTTAGGTTATAGTTTGAGCTCATTTTTACAGGCTAGTTGGCTAAGTATTACACTTAGTATCTTATTTTTTATTTTTGCATTATCAATGTTTGGTGCGTTTAATCTACAATTACCATCTGGAATTCAAAATAAATTAAACCAAGTTGTGAATAAACGCAATCAACGTTCTTTGTTGAGTGCATTTATCATTGGTGGTGTTTCAAATTTAATCCTCTCACCTTGTGTGACAGCCCCATTAGCAGGAGCACTAATCTATATCAGCACTACTGGTGATCGCGTCTTGGGTGGCTCAGCATTATTTGCTTTAGGCTTAGGTAGCGGTATTCCACTGCTGATTATCGCAGTAATGGGCAAAAAATTTCTGCCAAAAAGTGGTAATTGGATGATTGCAGTCAAATATTTCCTTGGCTATCTGATGCTGCTAATGGCAATCTATATGTTAAGTAAAGTTGTCTCATCAAATATTAGCAATGGTTTATTAACCGCGCTAGGATTAGCTCTGTGCTGGCAGTTAATTAGTGCATGGTTAACTAAAATTTATCAAGCACGACTACAGTCAGTTCGTCTACGTGCAATGGGGTTTATTGCCGCAAGTATTGCTGGGGCAAGCGTAATGTTATTTAGTCCGCATGCTTTAGTTGAAAGCAGATTTCAGCTTGTGACAAGCAACAGTGAACTACAGCAAGCACTATCTCAAGCGCAACAGCAAAATAAACCAGTACTTTTAGATTATTATGCCTCTTGGTGTGTGGCATGTAAAGAGATGGATTTGCGTACTTTTAGTGATCCAGCAGTTGCTAAACTTATGGATAAATATGCATTGATTCGTATTGATGTAAGCAAAAACTCGACTGAGATTCAATCTTTACAACAACGCTATAAAGTATTAGCTCCGCCGTCAATTGTCTTTTTAGACAATAAAGGAATCCAGCTTAATAACTATAACGTAACGGGATTCATTAGTAGTAATCAGCTTATTTCAAATTTAGAGGGTGCTAGTAGCGCTAGTGATTGTAGCTCGGGTACTAATCAAACATGTTAAAACTTAGAGGTGTAATTTATGGATGAAACAAAAGTAGAGATTGATGGCGAATTAGTAATGCGAACGATTGCGATGCCTGCGGATACTAATTCTAATGGTGATATTTTTGGTGGATGGGTACTTTCACAAATGGATTTGGGCGGTGGAA
The DNA here is from genome assembly GCA_035438765.1 of Burkholderiales bacterium. GTDB lineage: Bacteria > Pseudomonadota > Gammaproteobacteria > Burkholderiales > UBA11063 > Aquella. The sequence continues at coordinate 30,786 of DAORIZ010000030.1, forward strand.
TCATAGCCAAAAGTAATTCACCGACTGGACGGGCCGTTACTGTTTCAATTGACAGTATGTCTTTCATTAACTCAATTAAAGTCGGTGATTTGGTATCGTGCTATGCCAAATTAATTCACCGTGGTAGAACCTCGATGAAAATCCAAATTGAAGCTTGGACATATTCGTATATCTCACAAGAAACTAAACATGTAACACATGGCATTTTTACTTATGTAGCTATTGATGCAGATGGTAAGCCTTGTCAATTAAAAACATAATAATTATTACAAGTGTGATCTAGATTTTATGTTTTTATGTAAGCCGAGTGGGTAGATTCCATCCACTCGGTTAGATTCTGATTTTGCGGTTATTTAATTCTGCACATCCCTTTATCATTCCAAAATTCACTACCAACACAGTGGTGGCAGTAAAATAATCCTTGAGGGTCATATTTTTGTTTTACGGAAAGCAAGCGCGAGTAATTATCTCCCCAAAAATCTTGCTGCCAATTTTTCTGAAAGTAATCAGCTTCGTTCGCGTAAGTACCACTATTTGGTGCCAGATCAACCAGATTTTTCATTGCGGCAGAAATTATATCAACTTTCACCTGAGCCGCTTTGTAGTCTGGCTGATAATCTTTTACACCGCTAATAATCTTATCGCTTCCAGCACCCATTAAAACCAACGCATCAGCGTTAAACACGCTAGGATTAGTTGAAGTTTCTTTGCTATTGGCAATAGCTTCTTCAGATGCTCCTGATAATCCTTTATTAATATGTACAGATACGTTGCCCGCCCGTGAGGCTTTGAAGAAAGCAGCGCTTAATTTAACTAAATTTGGCTCATTGGTGAGCAATGGTTCAGGCATCCACCACGATTGATAAGTGTAAATATATTGTGATGCTTCATCAGTATTAGATGACCACCAATATTCACCTTCTAATGCGCCTGGTAATGTATTTGCTGTTACCATTTCTGGGTGATATTTTTTCCAATAGGCATAATTCCACATATCAACCGGCGGAACTTGTATATTTTTGTTTTTGATAGTGTAGTTAGATTTATTTTGCTTAATCCATGAATTAAAATCTTTCCATACATTATTAGCTTGATTTGAATTTAAGCCTTGATATACCATGAAAATATTCAACTGGTTTTTAGAATTAAATGCGAATTGCTCACCCCAGTATTCATTGTTGAGTTTATTTTCATAGAAATCTAAAAATTTTTTAATTAGTACTTTGAAAGAATCATCGTTTTTTGCTGAAATTTGCGCACTGTAGATTCCAAAACTACTTGGTAGCTGGTGCAGCTTTAAAGTTACTTTACTTACAATTCCATAAGTTCCGCCGCCACCACCACGAATTGCCCAAAATAGATCAGAATTTTGATATTTATTGGCAATAAGAGTTTGACCATCTGCGGTAACAACTTCAACTTGCAGAATACCTGCTGCTCCAGTACCAAATTTTTTGGATAAGCTACCAAACCCACCACCTTGGATAAAACCACCAGCTGCTCCAACACTTGCACATCCACCACCTTGAACATATAAATGGTTTTGGTTTGTTGCTACATTATATGCTTCAATCCATCTGGTACCAGCCTCAGCTGTAATTACCGGAATTGCGGATTCAGAGTTTGGTGCTCCAGTAGGTATGAAATCAGGAATATATTTAACCTCCCGCATATCATGTGTCCACACCAATAGAGAATCAGGAGCTGAAGAGCGACCTAAATAGTCGTGACCACCACCTTTTACTATGATTCTCAAATTGTGCTCTCTGGCGAAGTCAACTGCACGTGCAATATCTTTTGTGGTTTTGGCTTCCACTGCATATACACTTGGCGTATTTGACCACAAGCATTGAGCCAACCCTGAGTTTGTGTACCACCAGGCTTTGATTGTACATAGAATGGATTTTTAATTTTTATTAGTTCATCCTTGCACGCTTGACTATTAATGTCTGTCTGACATGCCAAGGTTAGCAGCTCAGGCTTTACTAACTTACCATCAAGTTGTTTACTAAGTTCTTGCCATTGTCTGTCGGTAGGCCAACACGGTGAAGTTGGCAGGCAGCGGCAATCAGTTGGTTTTGAATCTGCTAATACTGCAGATTCCGAAGCTGTTGCTGAACTCAAGTAATTAATTCCTGCACAAATTAACAAAATTTTATACAAATATTTCATAGTTACTTCTTTAAAAAATCAATAAGTTATATAAGTAGTCGATGCTAAATAACCCCCAATTTAACATCGACTAATTCATGCTGAAATTTATCTTCTATTTTACCTGGACTCATGTTCTTTTGCTTACTGATATTGCAATAAGATTTACATCGTATCCAACCAAGTAGCTCATTTTAAGCATAATAGATTGATGGTATTGATCCTAAATTAGCGTTGCATAAAGAGAATTCATTAAAAGAGCTAAACGTATTAAATATGTAGCCAAATGCATCAATTTACTTGGTGTCAATGCTTGTTGCGCCGCATTATAAATTCACAAATTTTTAAATATACCCTTAATTCAAGCTTCAATTGCAAATAAATTAAGGGTATTAATATGTTTACTGTGCCACACAATACAATCGACTTGAGTTATTACATAAGGTTGAGTTTGGAGTCCACCACTCCGAAGTGCTAACATTACTCTTACCAGTGGAGCCGTTAACAGTACGATTAGCGGATGTCCAATTTGAACAATTATAACTAGCTCCAGTCCAAGCTACAACAGAAGTTGTACTGATTGCATTGGTTAAACTATTCGCGCCAACCAGATTACCACCAGTTGCCGTTGCAATTAGAGTCAAACCATCCGTACGGTAATATGCAGTGCCAGATACCGTCGCATTATTCGAATTCAATAATGCTTTGTAAGTCTTACCCGTACCAGGAGCACCATCTTTAGGCTTATTCGTTGCGCTATTACATTTAGTATTGGCACCTGCAAATCCACCCAAATTTCCAGTCGAGCTAGAAGCTGTTACAAAAATTACATTATTTGAGAATATGGTAAATGATTCTGGGGTGGCACTTAATCCACCATCTGCCGTTGCGTTTAACAAATAACCAGTCCCAACTGGAGTAGAGCTTGTAGTCGTAATCGAGCTAGTACAGCTTACCAAGTTGTTCACAATCGAACCACAAGTGGCAGGAGTTGAACTACTAAGCCCTGTGGCACTGATTCCATTAGCATTCGTCGCGCTAGTGGTAGTGTTTGGTGCCGTCGCTTGATATAAATTACTCCAATTAATAGTTGCAGTACCTGATTCACCTTGAGCAATGTTATTAATTGACTCAATTGCTAAAGTTGGCATAACAACATCTATGGACGTAGCCAAATTATTACTACCAGATCCTGATAAATTTCCAGTAGGTCCATAAGTATAGTTGTACGCAAAATCAGCTTGATTCAGATTCGACTGAAAAGCAGATTCAGATGTTTTACTTGGTAAACTGTAGACTATAGTACAGCTTCCATTATTAGTAGCTGCACCAGTGGCACATGAGTTACTAGCTAAGCTATAGCCTGGCACAGTAAATACTGAGCTGGAGCTTTCAGGTAAGCTAATCGTGCTTGCTGCGGTAACTGTACTGCTATTGGTAAAGGTTAATACCACTTGTATATTTCCTGCCGTTCCACCCGTGGCGGTAGGGTTGTCCATGCAGGTAGTTGTCATACCATCGCCACTTGCACAGCCAGTTACACTAGTTGCCATGCTTATGATTGGTGGCTGAATTATATTAGACGAGACACTCCAAGCAACGCTGGTTGATTCGATACCAGCTGGCGTTTGTCCAACTGCGGCGTAATTTACGATGTAATTAGCAATGCCTGTGGATTCAGTCGAGCTACTATTATCAATTGGACCCAGCTTAATCTGTGCTGTACAACTACTACCTGCTGCCAGTGAAGCACCACAGTCACCGCTATTTGCAAGCAAATACACTGGGTTATCAACTAAGCCAATGCTGCTAAGTGTAGCATCGGCGGCACCATTATTGCTAATGGTTAAATTTTGAGTTTCTGACTCAATATTATCACCACTAATAGACATGTTTGAGAGTGACGATAGGGCAATAATTGCACCATAGGCGGTTGAATTATAAGTTAGTGGCATAACTCTGTTATAGCTACTAGTGCCATTACTACCTGCATAATTAGCTTTAAAACCAAGATTTATTTGCTGATTTAAGTCCGTGAAGCTATCGTTAACTGAAACAGAGTAAGTACAAGATGCTCCAACCTCTAGTTCTTGTCCTGTACAAGTATCAGATCCTTGGGTAGTAATTATTGCAGCTGTTGCATGTCCACCTGGTAATACGATAGGTGCTGGGATCATTATATTGCTTAGAGTGTAACCACCAATATTAGTCACGGTAACTTGCGTTGTTGCACCAATGGTCGCTGAAAAAGACATCGGATTATTAGTTGCAGAGAGGGAAACCAATGCTGCCCCAACACCATTAAACCAGGTTACATTAGCAGCTACACTACTAGCACTTCCTCCTGTATATGGAATAGTAATATTAGCGCTGCCACCAGCCTCTGTTGCGTTAAAATTAATTGTACAGGTATCACCTGATGCCAAAGTTACATTACTACATCCGCTTATGCCACGAATTCCAGTCTCCGCACTAATATTACCGATTACAGCATCTTGATTACCAGAGTTTTGAATTAACATGTTTGCGCTAGTTCCATTGGCTGTATTAATTAGCGGAACTGAACCAGTTGTTAAAATTGCGCCTGCGGAAGTTGGTTGAACTGCTATCTCAGCACTATTGCTAAATTGAGCCTCTGATAAAGATTTATTGACAGTATCATGAGTTGCTACATTAATTTGATGAGAGTTATTTGTATTAGCTAGAACTGATTGAACTGTTATAGTTGCGTCAATTGATGAATACATGATTGGTGAACTAACTTCGATTGCCTGTACTGAGTTAGCCGCAATAGTGTGCTGCTTAAGACTCATATTAAATTTTAGAGAAGGCTTATTTACGCTAATATCTGAAATAATATAGTTCTGCTTAGCACCGCTTCCGTATAAATATAGAGTAGCATATCCAGTCGTATTTCCATAACCTGAGATACTAGCACCAGATTTAAACTTTACTCCATCATTAGTGTGCATTGATGTTGAATCAACTAGTGCATAATTAATCAACTGGCTAAATGAGGTAGGTTTATTCGCTAATGAATAATTAGCCTTGAGTAACATTGAGCCTTGAGCTTGTTGTGCATTTAAACTTGGTGTAGTAATTTTAAGTGCACAACTTTGACCCGCAGCTATAGCAGTACACTGGCTACCGTCAATACTCGCAAGAGTTTGTTGCTCAGAGAGCTTATTTGAGTTATTGTCTAAAGTATAACTGATTCCATTAATCGCTACTGCACTATTATTATGTACGTAGATCACAGTAGAAGTAGGGGTAGTTCCAAATACAGGAATTACTCCAGCATTATCTATTATAATCGAGTTTGGGGCAACGGTAGGTACTCCTCCATTGCTAATAGCACTACTAGAGCCATTGCATGCGGTAATAGCCGTAGAGATAATCAGCGATAGCAAAGGTAACAATTTCTTCATTTTTAATAACCTAACAATATTATCGTAAATTATAATTGTTGAACACAGTATAATCCATTAGTCGAGGTATTCGAGTCTTGTTTTACAGAGCATGACATAGTATCTGCTGCAATTTGAAATCCTCCAAGGTCATCAATACCAATAATACCAAAAGCTCCAATGTCAGAGTTAGATGTCCAGTTATTACATGTAACGCCATAAGAGATATACCATGCTCCGGTAGCAAAACCAGTCCATACTCTTCCTTCTACTAATCCAGATTGTGGAAAAGCTATGAAGTTATTGGTATTAAAAGTAAAGATTCCTGCACCATTGGTTGTAGAAATGATGTTGTTTCTGGTATTAATGTAATTAGTAAACGGGCGCATCACCCAGTCAATATTATTGCCAACGGTTGTAGTGCATGGAGTGTCAATATAGTCTTGAGAGCAAGCTTGGCGTTCATTTTCAGCACCAATTATTGCTTTGTAAGATGTATTGCTTGGTAATACTGGTTTGCTTTCATCGGTATTACATAGATAGTCAGCAGCTGCAACTCCAGTTGTTCCTGTAAATGCTGGTTGATTTGGTAATGCCGCCCGAGCTTGCGCTTGAGCAAGGAAGTTTCCATCATAACCAGCTACGCCATTTGAGGCGAAATAAATTAGTGCGATAGATCCTAGATTGGACATTGCGAAAGTTGGATTCATTGAAATTACTAAGCCCTGTGCTGATGCATTTGTACTAAACAACGCGTTCAAAGTTAAATCAGTACTAGGATTAAGTAAAGTTTGATTAACTAGATAAGTTCCCGAGCCAGAAACTTGACTAGCATTAAGATTACAGGATTGGGTAATAATCCCGTTGCTGCTAGTTGATGAACAGTCGCCGGAATAAACACCGGAGATTAAATAGCTTTCCATTTTAGTACTGACTAAAATATTGTTGGTATAGCCAGTAGCATTAGCAAGAAGATGGCTTATTGTAACACTTTCGTTGGCAGTACCGGCTTCGTTAATGGTGATTGTATTTGCCAACGTTGCCTGATTTGACTGTGCATAAATCGTTGTACCTCCAGTCGGTAAATTCGGCTGTGCATTAAATTGGATATTAGGATTAATATCATCCTGATAGATTAACGTTGGTACTGTTATGTTTTCAGTATAGCTAGTCCCAACTGATGCTCCGATAGCTAAAATATTTGTAAATAAAACATTTTCAAATTGGATACTACAACTATCACCAGACTCTAAGACAGCATCATTTTTACAGCTATTACCATCACCGGGCATTGTCCAAGCATAAGCTGAGTTATTATTTTGAATACCTGTTATTTTGAGTCGTTTTGTTCCGGTATTAGTATAAGTTAAATTAATTAACTTGCTGTCTGAATTGTTCCCCTCGAAAAGATATGGTGTTCCAGATAAACCGTTTCCACTACTGGCTCCAAATGACTCTACCGCAGTTAAGGAAATACTTTGTGCATAGCCTTGTACAGCCCATGCAATATTACTTGTCACACTACCAGAAGGAGTTTGGCCTACGGCAGTATAGTTAATTGTATAGCTACTTGTACCGTTTACTCCTCCGGCACTATAAGTCGGTCCGAATTGAATAGTGCTAGTACACGAACTTCCTGCCGCTAAACTTGCACCACAAGTCGTTGCATTCTCAGTCAGATATGAAGGATTATTACTTAGTACACTTGTGATATTAGCTGATAGATTACCAGCATTACTAATAGTTAGAATTTGAGTTGTTGATTCAAAATTATTTCCGCTAATCGTTAAGCTAGGATTGGCAGGGGTAATGGTAATTATTGCTCCATACGATGTCGAGTTATATGTTATCGGTAATGTTTGAGTATAAGGTTTAGTTACGCTAGTTGTTTCATAGCTAGCATTAAAACCTGCATTGATTTGAGCGCCGAGATCAGTTTGGTTGTCATTCATATTAATGATGTACTCACATGAGGTGCCAATTGGTAGTGAGTCTATAGTTGCACAATCATTAGTGCCTAGGGAGGCTGTAGCACTGCCACTTATTACAACTGGCGCAGGAATGTTGATGTTACTGAGTGCGTATCCACCAATATTGGTAACTGTGATGGTGGTACTACCTCCAACGGTTGCAGCAAAAGATAGCGGATCTACAGAGCTTGACATTGCAACTAATGCTGTTCCTGCACCATTATACCAGACTACATTAGCGGTTACACTGCTTACACTCCCACCAGTATAAGGTACGGTGATTTCAGCGTTACCACCTGATTCAGTTACATTGAAGCTGACGCGACAAATTTCATTGGGAGCTAAAGAAATATTGCTACAGCCAGATAGATTGCTAATGCCACTTTCAGCTGTAATATTACCGATTGTTGCAGCTTTATTTCCTTCATTTTGGATTAATATGCTGCCACTAGTTGTAGTTGCAGTATTAATTAAAGGAACCAGACCAGTAGTTAAGATTGCACCTTGATCACTAGGCATTACAGTAATATCTACACTATTACTAAACTGAGCTAGACCCAGTAATTTTTTAGCTTTGTTTTTAGCTAATTTATTTTTAAGTCTAGTTGCTATATCCGAATTAACTGTTATGGTTGCGCTGATTGAAGAATTTGAGATAGGTGAGCTAATTTCAACTGCTTGGACATAGTTAGATTGAATTTGATGCCCACTGATATTTCCATTAGTTATAGTTACGGATGGATTACTAACTGTTATACTCGATACATCATAGGTTTGATCCTGACCGCTTCCATATAAATAAATTGTTGCGTAGCCATTCTGATTTCCATATCCTGAGATGCTCACTCCAGACTGGAATTTTGCACCAGCTGGTTGGAGGTTATTTTGTACTTTGGCATAGTTAATTAATTGGCTAAATGTTTTTGGCTCATTATTCTGACTGTAAGTTGCTGTTATTTGAAATGAACTTTGAACATTTGTACCGCTAAAATTGGAGTTGTAATTGTGAGTGGACAAGATTGACCTGCCGCTATTTCTGAGCATTGACTACCATCAATAATTTCGTGTAGAGCTTTATTAGCATTTAACTGAGTTAGTAACTTGCTATTTAAATTAGTTTCCTTAGTAGCATTTTGCTCAAGTACACTGTAGGTAATTTCACTTATTGTAATGCTACTATTGTTATGAACATATACGACGGTTGAAGTTGAGCTATCGCCAAAAACCGGGATTATTCCAGCATTATCTATTGTTATCGGAGTGGAGGTAATTACAGGGCTTGCCTCTCCATTACTAATAACGTTACCTGAGCCACTACATGCAGTAACAGTCGCAGAGATAATTAACATCGTCGATACAGATCGAAGCATGGTTTTTGGAAAAGGTAACAATTTCTTCACTTTTATAACCTAATAACTAATATTGCGCAGCAAGCTGTGTAACTTGTGTAAAATCTAGTTTCTGAATAACAATTAAGACGAATCGCAAATTAAAAGGATAAGCCCAACTATGTTTCTTTGTATAAATTAACATTATGGAAAACTTGTTGTAATTCCAAATGGAGCATTCAAGTTATCCCCGCCGTTTAAACAGCTGGTTAATGTCCCTGTTACTGGAGTAATAGGGCAACTAGAGATAAAATTTGTAATGCTGTTGGTTATATAGGCAATGTTGTTAGTAATACTAATTCCGCTTGGCACATAAAATCCTTCTTCCGTATTTAAGCCTGCGCAATCAGATAGGCTACCATTTGGGTTTACAGAACATTGAATAACATAGCTAGGATAGTCATCACCTCCGCGAGAGGAATTAGTTACGTAGGCAAAGCTATTATTAATTGCTATTGATGTTGGATTATTAAATAGGTTATAATCATTTTCATCTTTTGGTGAATACTGTGAACAATTCGATAATTCACCGTTAGGAGATCCAATTGTGCAGATTTGGATGCCATAGCGGTCATTAATCTTACTCGTAATATATAAATAGCTATTATTGATAGTCATTCCAGATAACTCATCCAAAGCGGTATAGGTTTGTACTGTAGAGCAATTGCTTAAGCTGCCATCAGAGTTTGATACCAAACATCTTTGAATAGTATTAGCCGTGTCCGTAAGACTAGTGATATAAACATAATTATCATTAAATACAATTCCATTAACATTGCTTAACCCAGAACCTGCATTGGTACATGTGTCAATTCCATTATAAGTAAGTGGGCATTTACTAATTGAGCCAGTATTATTAGTTACATAGGCAAAGTTATTATGAAGAGTAATTTGGCGTGGATTTGCAAAGCCAGAGCTAAGAGCCAGATTACAATTACTTATTTCTCCAGTATTTGGGTCAGCTATGCATTGAGTAATCCCACTAGTTACTCCACTATCAACGACAAATACATAATTGGGAAATGGCGCTAATCCTAAATTAGCAGTTGCATAGATTGGGTTTACTGAAAGAACTAAGCCTTGTCCTGGTAAATTGGTATCAAACAATGCCGTTAGAGTTAGATCGGTATCAGGATTGAGTAATGTTTGATTAACCATATAAGTGCCTGAACCTGATAATTGATTCTCGCTAAGTGTACAGGTTTGTGTAAGAATTTCATTCATACTACTTGAGGAACATGTCGGTGAGTAAACGCCAGATGTCAGATAGTTTTCCATTGTTGTACTGATAAAAACATCATTATAGCCAGCAGCATTGGCAAGAAGGTGGCTAATTGTAACGCTCTCATTTGCGGTGCCTACTTCATTGACAGTAATTGTATTTGCCAGCGTGGCTTGGTTTGATTGTGCATAAATTACTGTGCCGCCGGAAGGTAAATTTGCCTGTGCATTAAACTGAATGTTAGAATTAGTTGCGTCTTGGTAAATTAGAGTTGGTACCGTCAAGTTTTCAGTATAAACTGCACCAACTGACCCGATTGCCAAAATATTTGTTGATAACTTATTCAGGTAATATAGCGTACAAGAACGACCAACCGTTAAGGTAGAACCAATGTAGCAATCCGAAATAACATCCATATCAAGTTGCCAAGCATAGGGACTATTATTATCCTGGATTCCCATTAATTTTAAATCTGAATTACCCGTATTTTTATAAGTTATCCCTATTGACATCCCTGCATTATTACTACTGCCTGAAAAAATATACGAGTTTTGTTCAGTGCCATTGCCAGAATAAGCACTACCATTAATGACGGTATAACTTTCTATTGAAATACTTTGCGCATAACCCTGCACATTCCAACTAATGCTGCTTGCTACGCTCCCAGTAGGTGTTTGTCCATTAGCAGTATAGCTAACAGTATAATTACTCGTTCCACTACTTTCTACAGGGCTGTAGGTAGGACCCAATTTTAACGTGCTAGTACAAGAGCTTTCTGCGTTCAAAGTCGCTCCACAGGTTGTGGCACTTTCAATTAAGTATGAAGGATTGTTACTTAATGTATTTGTAATATTAGCTGGCAAATTACCGCTATTACTGATGGTTAAAGCCAGAGTGGTTGATTCAATGCTATTGCCACTAATAGTCATAGTAGAAATATCTGGAGAAATAG
>DAORIZ010000031.1:0-41392 GCA_035438765.1 Burkholderiales bacterium
CGAATGATAGTCGTTATGACTGTAATGCAGATTTCCCATCTGCCGCTCAATAAAACATTTTCCTCGTAGACGTTTTTCCCCTGCATTTATGCTGGGGACTTTTTTTATTTAAGATATGATCTTTGATGGTGAGCTGTATAATCAAAGGTAGATTAAAAGTTGCCGAATTCAATTGAAGGTTATTTTAGCGTTGACAAAAATAACATTTGCCCATGTTGCCATTAGTTCTACATCTTTGTATTTTAAAGTGGAAGTTAGTCCGATGCCAGGCAGGATGATTGGTGCGTCATTCGACCACGATGGTTTGATTAAAATCATCGGTGTATAGCCAAGACCCAATTTCCAATTATTGCTATCAAAGATTGAATGATATTTTTGGTAAGTATATCCAGCATGAACTTCTGGTTTCCAATAAGAGTCAGAGAACGCAATAGCGAATAGGGTATACTCTTCGTTTGTGTCGTAGTTATACCATGTTCTTGCATAACCTGCACCATAAGGTATTTCGTTTAAACCTTGTGGATCTGCAGGGGTTTGTTCGGCAACGCCAGTTGGCCAATGAGCTGCTATCGAGGTATGATAAGCATACCCACTAATCATCAGACCATTTTTGCCTTCACTTTCAGCCATAACCAGTCCGTGCCCAATTTCACATAGCCACTGTGTGGCAGGTCCGCAGCTCCACGAATTAGCTGAATATAATCCGCACAGCAATAAGCTGATAAATTTGCTCCTACGCACAACTACTTCAATCTCTCTAAATGATTTAACCCGTGATTTTATCACGAATCACGGGTTTTAGCTTAATTACAATTGTTGAATAGAGTATCGTTAAATATCAATTGTAGTTGGTTTATCCTCATTAATAGTATAAATTGTCATACCATCGCTATGTTGCTTATTCCATTCTTGTTTTTTGGATTCAATCAACTTGAGCGTAATTTCATAACCTTGCTGATAATGCAAATGAGCAGATTCAGCGCTAAAGTTATAATCTTTACTATTGAGTTCAGTACCTCTTCTTGAGTGATAAATTACATGTACTAAATCTAAACGATGTGCATTTCCAAGATTTAAGACAGCTTTAACATCTGGGTCATCTTTGACCTCTGGCGGTAGTTTAGAACCAAGAAACTTTATCGCATGCGATAAATTTTGTGCGGTAGAATAAATCGCATTTGAGCGCTTAGAATGTGACGAATATTGAATATCTTTAATTCGTTCTAACATGCCATCCATAGTGTGTGGTAATGGACCTGATGCAGAAAATAAATCAAACATAAAGCACAGCACATTGCAGATATCATGTTCGGTATCCGCAAATTCTTCTAGGACTTTAGACAGAGGAGTATTGGCATAAACTCCACCATCAACATAATAGCGCCCATCAATTTTAATCGCTGGAAATCCAGGAGGCAGCGCGCCTGAAGCCATGATATGCTCAACAGTGATTTTTTCTTTACTGTTATCAAAAAAGACGAAATCCCCCGAAGCTAAATCAGTCGCACCCAGACAAAGGCGAACATGCCCTTGATTAAGATATTCAAAATCAATAACCTCATTTAGTGTTTCTCTAAGTGGTGAAGTGTCATAAAAGCTTAATTGATCGGGTGTTACATGGCTGAGCAACCAAGGGCTAAGTATTTTAGGCTTATAGAAACCAGGTTGCCCAAAGTGTAGCGCATGTTGTGCTCCAAAATAATTATGAATTTTAGACATTCCGAGAAAAGGAGAATTCGGTAATGGTATACTAACCGTAATTTTGTTCCAGAATTGCTTTAGCTTTTCTAGTCGTTTTTCTGGCGGATTACCAGCAACGATTGCAGCATTCATCCCACCGATTGAAATCCCAACCACCATATCCGCACGATAATCATGTTTATATAGCGCTTCTACACCACCAACTTGAAATGACCCAAGAGCGCCGCCACCTTGAAAGACATAAATTATCTTACGCTTTTTTTTAGAAGCTGTTATGTGCTTTATATGCGTGGCAACTTCACGATCTAATATTTCTTTTGCAGATGTCATAATGAATTAATCTTTTAAATAATCATAAACAACCTCACCAAACCCCAGTGTGAGATCAGCGACCAAATGTGTTCCACTTATAACTTTGCGTACAGGAAGCTTAGCAACTGGTGCTAATGCATGCTCAAATAATTGCAAGGCCGCAGGTCCTGTCCATGCACCATGTACGGTAACATCTTTAAGAAAATATTCAATTAATTGGCAGACACTTTTATCTTTGCCATTGGCATGAGGAATAATTTTTAATAGGAAATTAGGTGTTTTTTCTAAGTTTTCCTTAGTTTTTTGCTTGTCTAGAGAATAATACTTAAACCCCATAGTACCAGTAGCTACTGGTACACTGTTGTATTTTAGCGTTCCAACTACGGTATCAACATCAATTTCTAATTTAGGATTAGCGTATTTTTTAGGAAAACCCCAGATTTCACGACCAGCCGCAATCGGTGCTAAATTATCTAAAAACATCATGTGGGAATAAGTACCTTCTTTGCCTTCGAACTCGACTTCAATTACTTGACCAGCTTCAGTAAAGCTACCAAAACCATGCGCATCTGGCATTTTCATAAATTCAAATTTAACTACATTACTAATAACTTTTAATGGTTCAGGAACTATCGCCTGTAACGCATCATAGTCAGTCTCGTAAGAAATAATTAAATATTCACGGTTTTTAAATTTATAGTCGATTTGTAGGGCGCTTGGTGAAGTAAGTGGCATTGCAAATGCGTTCTGTTTAATCTCAGCGATGTTCATTATCTAGTTCTCCTCTTCATTAAAATAATATACTGTTTGGATTGTAACATATATTTTAACTAATCTAGAGCCTTTTGATAAAAATTAAATTGTATATTCAATCTAATTCATCATTCTAGGTCGTTGATTTACTCTTCACCTACAATATGTAGGCTTCGTCATAAATCGCCTACCAGTATTTCGAATCAGTTTGAGTATTAAATTGAACACGCCGCAAAATTGATTTGATTGTTTTTAGCATCATATGATAAAGTTAAGTAATGAGTAATATTTTATTTGTTTGGAGACACTATGAGTAATAATACCGTAAATAAGTATAGAGAATTACTTTCACAAATTTCCCTTATTTCTCTCATAATGATTTCTTTATTTGGTGAAGTTGCGTGCCATGCTGCCGCACAGTCTACACAAGAATCTGTTTCACCAGTTTATAATGATTGGTCATGGTTTAAAGATACTTACTGGGTTGTGCCAGAGCAAAATATTTCTGCGGTTGCGCAAAGTGCAAGTAATCCCAGCCAATTTAATCTTGTTCGCGATCAAACTGTTTTTCATTTTACGGACTATTTTAATGGTTATTTCACAGGTGTAGTTACCGCCAAACTTTCATCAGCCGAGAGTGTTCCAGGTTGCCAATATGTGCTTGGTGAGGTTACACCGCAAGGAGTTGTCCATTTGACAATGTATAATGTATCTGATGGCAGTATTATCAATCAACCGATGGGCAATATGGTGCAAGTGAATGGTCAATGGACGATGGTTAATACTATGACAGCTCCAGCTACGGGTGGTGGATCGGTAAGTCACTGGGCTTATATGGTTTTATCTAAACCGGGAGATCCGAGTTGGAATAATCTTCCGTTTGCCAATGAGTCTGTTCCTGCTTTTGTTGCTAATTGTCCAGCTGGACCAATGATTAATTTATAATATAATTTTAAGAAGGTGCTATTATGTCGCAATTAACTTTTTATACTAATCCAATGTCACGTGGACGAATTGTACGCTGGATGTTAGAAGAAATTGGAGTGGCTTATGAAACCAAGGTATTGGACTATGCAACGACAATGAAAAGTGCAGAGTTCTTGGCAATTAATCCGATGGGTAAAGTTCCAGCAATTAAGCATGGTTCTGCGGTTGTTACGGAAACCCCTGCTATTTGCGCGTATTTGGCAGAAACTTTTCCTGACGCTGGATTAGCGCCTAAGACTAATGAAGAGCGTGCCGCTTATTACCGCTGGTTATTTTTTGCTGCTGGTCCGTTGGAGCTGGCATTGAGCTTAAAGATGCTAAAAATTGAAGTAACTGCTGAGAGCGAGAAATCTTTAGGTTGTGGAAACCCACAAACTACTCTGGATGTTATTGCTCAAGCCGTTAGCGCCAGTCCATATATTTGTGGTGAACGCTTTACTGCCGCAGACGTTTATATCGGCTCTCATATAAGTTTTGGAACAAGATTTGGCATATTTGAAGAACGTCCCGAGTTTACTGCTTATCTTGAGCGTATACTTAGTCGTCCGGCAAAATTACGTGCTGAAGAACTGGATAACGCATTAACAGTATAATATACTCATCGTCTTTGAATCTTGGAGTTTTGTCTGACTCCAAAAAAGCAGATCAATATGGTCTGCTTTTTTATTGATTTGCAATCCCACAACATATCTAATAGCATTCATTTCTTCATTGAATTTAATCAAAAATGCTACAATTGCGCTTTAAAATTTATCTATAAAAAGAAAGTCAGTATGGCAGAACAATTTAGGGTAGTGATTGAGTCGGTTGATTATGAAGGTAAGGGGATTGCTCGTATCGATGGTAAGACCGTTTTTGTTGACGGTGCATTAAGTGGGGAAGAAGTACTTATCGAAATTGTTAAGCGTCGGTCAAATTTTGATAAGGCGAAATTAGTTGAAATTATAACCCCAAGTGCTAAACGAGTTACTCCAGAATGTCCTAGTTATGGTGTTTGTGGTGGCTGCTCAATGCAACATGTTAGTTCTGATGCTCAAATTGAAATTAAGCAACAGGTGTTAGTTGATAATTTAAAACATTTAGGTAACGTTAGCGCCGAAGAAGTTTTACCTCCATTAGCGGGAACGCCATGGGCTTATCGCCATCGCTCAAGACTCTCTGCGCGCTATGTTGCTAAAAAAGGTGGGGCTTTGGTTGGCTTCCGTGAAAAAGGAGCACCATATGTAGTAGATATGAATGAGTGTAAGATTTTACCTGAGCATGTATCGGCGCTAATTCCTGCATTAAAAACATTGGTGAGCAATTTATCAATCAAGGCGGCAGTTCCGCAGATTGAGGTCGCGGTGGGTAATCACGTAACCGTATTAGTTATGCGTAACATGGAGAGTTTGACTAGCCAAGATGAATCCTTTGTCCGTCAATTTATTGATGAAAATAGTAATGAGAATGCACCGTTGCAATTTTGGCTGCAACCTAAAGGACCAGATACCTGTTATCCATTCTATCCAACTGAAACACCTAAGCTTAATTATGAATTAGCTGATTTCAAAATTGATATGCCATATTATCCTTCAGAATTTACTCAGGTAAATCCGTATATTAATCAGGCGATGGTAAATTTGGCGATGAGTCTGCTTGATCCTCAGCCAAATGAGGTTATTGCTGACTTCTTTTGTGGAATAGGGAATTTCACTTTACCAATAGCCCAGTCTGCTCGGCAAGTGGTCGGGATTGAAGGTGCGGATCCATTAGTGAAACGTGCCAAACAGAATGCTGAATATAACGGTTTAGGTGATAAAGTTAGCTATCAGGTAGCAAACTTGTTCAAGATTGACAGTGAATGGTTAGCAAAATTAGGCTCGTTTGATAAGTGGTTGATTGACCCACCGCGTGATGGTGCGTTTGAGTTGGTTAAATCAATTACTCCTGAGACTGCACCACAGCTGATTGTCTATGTTTCATGTAATCCTGCTACACTCGCTCGTGATGCTGGAGTATTAGTTGATACGCATGGTTATCGCTTGCTTAAAGCTGGAGTTATGAATATGTTTCCCCATACCTCACATGTTGAGTCTATCGCACTTTTTGTACGCTAGATTATTTTAGGATTTTTTGCATATAGGATGCTAGCTCAAGTGAGTTAGCATCTTCACTTTGTTCTAGATGATGAATTATGTTATCTTGCTCATCTTTTGTTCGGTTTTGACTAAGCTTAAATTTGCCAATAATCTTACTGATAGTGATCTCAAAACCGATAATCCCAGCTAATTTCCTACTAATATGCGGGTTGCTCCAATCAATAGCATACGTTGTGTCTTGTTGTGATTGAAGCTCATCTAATTTTGAGCTAAGCAATTCTGGATTAAGCTGGCTAATGATACCATCTACATGAACTACTGCATAATTCCATGTTGCAACTTGATCTATCGGCTCAGGATAAAAAGTTGGCGAAATATAGCCATGCGGACCATGAAAAATTACTTTTACTTTTTGATTAGATTGAAGTAATTTAGCCAGCGGGTTTGGTTTTGCTATATGTCCAAATAATTTATCTTTAGTTGCGTTTAAGCTTAACGGTAAATGCGCAATTTCTAATTCATCTTGACTGTTAATAATTACTGTTGCAAATGAATAATCCACTATGAATTGATATAGTTTATCAGGGTCGGATTCTGTAAATGATGGTGGAAGATACATGTGGCGCTCCTCTTTGAATATTGATTATATTAGCCAGTTAATTTCTTCGATCTGGTGACTAGCTAGATATTGATTGGCAAGTTTAAAATGATTACAGCCAAAAAAACCTCTGCTCGCTGATAATGGTGATGGGTGTGCCGCTTCTAAAATCAGATGTTTAGTGTTATTTATGAGATCTTTTTTTCCGCGGGCAAAATTACCCCATAGCAGGAATACACAATGTTGATTGTTATCACTAATATGCTGGATAATTCGATCAGTTATGGTATGCCAGCCAATTTTGGCTAGCGAATTTGCCTGATCTTTAATTACACTCAAACTTGCATTGAGTAACAATACGCCCTGCTGTTCCCAAGAGCTAAGCAGAGCAGCCGTTGGTGCAAATAATGGCGGATTATATTCGTTAACTAGTTCTTTAAAAATATTTCTTAATGATGGCGGTGTTTTTATCCCTGAGTTCACAGCAAAAGCTAAGCCGTTAGCTTCTCCATCGCCGTGATATGGGTCTTGCCCTAGGATGACCACTTTAATCGCCGATGGCGGGTTAAACAAGGCCCGTAGCATTTCTTTCGCAGGTGGATAGATAATGCGCTCTTGAGCAAGCTTAGTTAATTTGTCATCAATTACACATAGCTCATCTTGTGAAGATTGTTTTAAAAAATCTTGCCATTGTGGGGCAATTGATTTCCAACTTTCAGCTAAGAAATTTAGCTCCATTAGTCAGTGTAGGTCTTGAAATCGGTTACTTTAGATGATGATTCCTGACTATTAAGATAAAGTTTACCGTTGCCAATGTGTTCGCTCAGCATGCTGCTAACATCGCTAGCTAAATTAGCACCAACTTGTTTTACTAAAAGAGGTATATTGTGCACTACTTTTTGAGTTTGTGAGTTTACTAATTTCACATCACCAGAATGTCCCGCTGCAGTAAAAGATGCTACAATAGTCCGATCTTGTGTTCGAATTAATTTATAATCTACTGCAATATCAATGCTGTAAATATTAGAGTATTTATTGGTGCCGATAATTTGGTTAACTTCTTCTCCAGCATTGATTGCGCTCAGATTCCCGACTAATAAATAATCTGGTATTTGAGCTGCTACTGGTTTTATGGGACTTGCTGCTGATTCTACTGATTTAACATTGCTTAATGGTATGGATTCTGCATTTGCTATCTTGACGGCTTCTGATTCATTTTGTTTCAAATCATTTGCAGGTGATGATTCATTGAGGTTTGCATATCCTTGAGTGACACCAGTATCAACATCGACAACTCTAAACTGCTTGCTTTGGATAACTTCGCCACGAATCTGTGCTGAAAAATTATTAATTTGTTGCTGAACTAAAGTATTGGTTGTACTGTCCACATTATCACTGGCATCTTTTTGCATGAAACTTGGCAGGCTACTGTTGTTGTCATTGCTTATATTAGGAATGCCTATGCTTGGTACGGCAGCAGCCAATGACGTGATTAGTAATAATCCCGCACTAAGAGCCAGCTTATAAATTTTATTCATAATTATCTTTTACTTAATTCATGAACAATGTCAACTAAATATGCTACATTGTCAGGTTTTGCGGTTGGTAAAATACCATGTCCAAGATTAAATATATGCCCATCAGCATTACCATTGTTTGCATCACGATATCCATTTAGAATCTGTGTAACTTGCTGTTTGATAGTCGGACGATCGGCAACCGATAAAATCACTGGATCAAGGTTTCCTTGGATAATTTTGTTAGTTTTACTACGAGCTTTGGCTATATTGATTGTCCAGTCAATACCCAGACCATCACACTCAAGTTGGTTTAGCTGTTCTAACCATACGCCGCCACCTTTAGTAAAGACAATACTTGGAACTTGATGCTGTGGTAATGCTAACTTAATTCTAGTTAAAACTTTAGCCAGATATTTATGTGAAAATTCACCAAAGGCAGATTCACTCAGTACTCCGCCCCAGCTATCAAACAACATAATTGTATCGACTCCAGCATGAATTTGTGCAATCAGATAATCTGCCACGGCAATGCTTACTTTATCAAGTAAAGCGTGCAGTTGTTCTGGGTGTGCGTAAACCCAAGCTTTGATCTTTTCGTAGTTCTTACTGCTACCACCTTCAATCATATAGCAAGCTAATGTCCATGGTGAGCCGCTAAAACCAATCAAAGGTGTATCTTTAGGCAGTTCTTGCTTAAGATTTTTGATTGTTTGCATCACATATGCCAAATCAATTTCTGGGTTGATTACTTTGAGCGCATCGATATCTAGTGTTGATTGAATCGGATTGGTAAATTTAGGACCTTCACCCTCGCTAAAATAAAGCTGCAAACCCATTGCTTCAGGAACAACCAGAATATCACTGAACATAATCGAGGCATCAAGAGCGAAGCGACGTAATGGTTGCAAAGTGACTTCAGTTGCCAAATCTGGATTTTTACACAGCGCCAGAAAGCTGCCTGCTTTTTCGCGAGTCTTGCGGTATTCAGGTAGATAACGTCCAGCTTGGCGCATTAACCAGATCGGCGTATAACTGCTTTGTTGTTGCTTAAGTGTTGCTAAAAACACACTATTCATAGGTTTATTTTCCGATATAATTTGCTAAATAATTTAGCGCTTTTTGGTAGACATCTTGCTTAAATTTTACAACCATGTCGATTGGTTCCCAGTAGGAAATCCAGCGCCACGCGTCAAATTCTTGCTCCACAAAGCTACGCACGTTAATATGGTGATCATAGCCGACAAATTGGAGTAAGTACCAAATTTGTTTTTGTCCACGATAATTCGAATTTTGCTTTGCCCAATTACCTGGTACATTGTAGTATAGCCAATCTTCGGTTTTGGCAACAATCCTTACATGTTCAGGTAGTAGACCAAGTTCTTCATTTAATTCACGATACATGCATTCGTCTAACGTCTCATTTTCAGCAAGTCCACCTTGTGGGAATTGCCATGAATATTCTCCCTTTCGTCGACCCCAAAAAACCAAATCATCTTTGTTGATCAGGACTATCCCAACGTTGGGGCGGTATCCATCCTTGTCTATCATTTTATGCTCTCCCGCCGCTATTTGCTTAGTTCAATATATATCGTTATTTTAACATAAGATACCCTGATTAAGACATTATTTGCCGTAATAGCAAGGTAAATAGTGTAAAATTATGCGGTTGTTATATTTTATTAAAAGTTATGACTGAGAAATTAAGCGTTTAGTAAATGGTTTATTTTGTATCAGATATTAGGAATTTGTCTATTTTAAGAATTAGGGGTGCGTATGTCAGCTGTGGCAACAAGAAATAGTTTATTGATCGAGTTTTTAAGTGAAGAATTGCCACCAATTAATTTGGAAGAAAATATCGGTTCTGCATTTAGCGATTCGGTGTACCAACAATTATCTGGGTTTTTAACTAAAGATGGTACGTGTATAGAGTTTGTTTCACCACGCCGCTTTGGGTGTCTAATTGATGGGATTGTGTATGAGCAATCTGATCAACGTCAGTTACGTAAGGGTCCAGCGATTGCAACTGGCTTACAGGATGGTAATCCAACGCCAGCTTTGCTGGGATTTGCTAAATCATGTGGTGTTGACTGGCAAGAATTGGAGCAGCGCGCGGATGGATACTTTTATGCTGAAAGTGTAATTAAAGGCAAGAATTTAACTAGCGTTTTGAATGATGTAATTAATAATGCTTTGAAGAAAATTCAGATCGCCAAGGCAATGCGTTGGGGTGATAGAAGTTATCAATTTGTACGCCCACTGCATAATTTAGTTGTGATGTTTAATGGTGCGGTAATTAACTGTGAGGCTATGGGATTAAGTGCCAGTAATACAACTAGTGGTCATAGGTTTATGTGTAGATCGCAGATTAAATTGAGCTGTGCACAGGATTATTTTAGTCAGTTACAAAACCAAGGTAAAGTTGTAGCGCAATTCAGTGTGCGCAAAAATTTGATCGAAAAACAACTTGCTGATAAAGCACGAGAGCTTGGACTCTGCATCAGTCATATGGATGGGCTACTGGATGAAGTAGCGGCATTAGTTGAATGGCCTGAGGCTTTGGTGGGTGAGTTTGATGAAAAATTTCTAGCAGTACCACAAGAATGTTTAATTTTGTCAATGGCAAAAAATCAAAAATATTTTGCGTTAGTTGATCAATCTGGCAAGCTCAGTCATAAATTTTTATTTGTTGCCAATCTAATTTCAAAGCAACCAAGCGTTATTGTTGAAGGTAATCAGAAGGTTTTAACGGCGCGTCTGGCGGATGCTGAGTTCTTTTATGAGTTTGATAAGCGTACTCCTTTGCTTGAGTTTACTGCCAAAACTGCAAACGTAGTTTATCACAATAAATTAGGTAGCCAATTAGAGCGTATTGAGCGCCTGCAATCAATTGCAGGTGGAATTGCTCCTTTATTGAGCGTGAATACTGATTTAGCCAAACATACTGCATATTTATTAAAGGCTGATTTACCGACTGAAATGGTCGGGGAATTTCCTGAGCTTCAAGGAGTAATGGGTAAGTACTATGCTTTGGCTAGTGGTGAATCTGCTGAAGTAGCCAATGCGATAGAGAAACATTATTATCCGCGTTTTAGTGGTGATGCGTTACCCGATAGCCAATTAGCCAAAGTGGTGGCGCTGGCTGATAAGCTGGAGAGCTTAGTTGGAATTTGGGGGATTGGTCTAATTCCTACTGGTGACAAAGATCCATATGCTCTGCGCCGTGCAGCGTTGGGTATTATTCGTATTTTATTGAATGAAAAGCTAAATCCGGAGCAAGTTAATAGTTTATTCAAAATTACCTTAGATGCTTTTGCTGGTAAAAATTTGGCGGCAGATACCTTAAGCGGTGTTGAAAATTTTGTTAAGCAGCGTCTGGCAAATTATCTAAGCAGTGTTGCTGGCTATGCGACTAAAATAGTTAACACGGTTGTTCTTAGCGCTGATATGGTTGATTTTACTAGTGTGGTTGAAGTTTGCGACGCATTTAGTAAATGGTCGGTAAGTGAGAGCAATCAGGAATTGTTTGAAGCGAATAAACGGATTGAGAATATCCTTACTAAAAACGCAGATTCAGTTGACTTAAGCTTAAATTTAAACCAAGATTTATTCAATGATTACGAAAAAGAACTTTATCTTGCTGCAAGTCAGGTAAATGGTTTAATTGGTATCCAATTGTATTTGGAGCAATTAAGTGCTCTGGCAAAACCATTGACAGATTTCTTTGCTAATGTAATGGTGATGGATAATGATTTAAGTATTCGTAAAAATCGGTTAAAATTATTATCAGAGCTTTATGCTAAGTTCAGTAAGTATGGCAAATTATCTGAGTTGGCATAGGTTCAAGATTAAGAAGGTAATATATGAAATTAGTTTTTCTTGACCGTGATGGTGTTATCAATCAAGATAGCGATAAGTTTATTAAAAATGCTGACGAATTTATTTTGATTCCCGGAAGTGCTGATGCCATTGCTAATCTTAGTCAGGCAGGGTTCAAAGTTGTAATTTGTTCTAATCAATCAGGTCTTGGGCGCGGTTTATTTACAATGGAAGACTTAAATGCAATGCATGAAAAGCTGCATCAGCAAGTGGAGCAGGCTGGTGGCAGCTTGGATGTAATCATCTTTTGTCCGCATATTCCAGATGATAATTGTGATTGTCGTAAACCCAAGCCAGGTATGATCCTTGAAATTTGCGATCGCTTTAATCTCGAAGATTTGAGTAATACTGTGATGGTAGGTGATAGTATTCGTGATTTAGAAGCAATTAGCAACGCTGGTGGAATCCCTATTTTAGTTAAGACTGGTAATGGTAAAAAAACGCTGGCTAAAGAAACTCTGCCTGAGGGTACCAAAATTTTTGATAATCTATTAAGTGCCAGTGAATATATTATTGAGCGCGAGCAGAAAGAACCACAACGTGAGGAATAAATTAACTCCATTAATTATCATAAGATCCTGTTTATTCTGGGTTTTGTCTGCATCGGTATTACCTTTTTATAGCATTATTGCTTTGTTGATTGCTAAACTACCGCCATTAGTACGGCATAGGATCATAATGAGTGCGGCACGCTATTATACTTTTTTATTCAAGTATATTGGTGGGATCAATTATGAGGTTAGTGGCGTTGAAAATTTACCACAGACACCAGCTATTATTGCTGGTAATCATCAATCTGCGTGGGAAACAGCGGCAATGAATCAGTTTTTACCGCCTTGTGTCTGGATTATGAAAAAAGAAATTTTTAAGATTCCTTTCTATGGTTGGGGTATACGAGCTTTGTCAACAATCGCGATTGATCGTACACGAGGTGAAGATTCGCTCAACCAAGTTATAACTCAGGGGCGTCAGCGCTTTGCTATTGGATTTTGGATTATTATGTTTCCTGAAGGTACGCGGGTTAAACCGAAAACACGTAAGCCATTTAAGCACGGTTGCGCCAAGCTTGCTTTAAGCTTGGATGTGCCGATTGTGCCTTTTGCGCATAATGCGGGTTATTGCCTACCTAAAAATAGCTTTTGGATTTACCCTGGCACAGTTTCAATTGTAATCGGTAAACCAATGTATCCTGATTCTGCTGATGCTGCTGCTTATACTAAAAAAGTCGAAAATTGGATTCATGGCACCTTGACTTCTATTGGTTCTTAGTATGTCACGTTTTTATGTTGACTTGCCAATCACATTAGACACGAGCTTGGAATTACCTGATAATGTTGTGCGGCATATGAATGTACTGAGATTACACATCGGTGATTCGGTTGTATTATTTAATGGCGATGGCTGTGATTATACTGCTAATATTAGCGAATTAAGTAAACGTCATGCCAAAGTCAATATTGAAAAATCTGAGAAATTAGACAATGAATCTCATTTAAAGATAACGTTGATGCCAAGCTTGATTGCCAGTGATAAGTTTGATTTGATTGTGCAAAAAGCAGTCGAGCTGGGTGTAAATGAAATTGTTCCTGTGATTAGCCAGTATACGCAACGCTTGAGCAATGATAAAATTAGCTCACGGATGGAGCATTGGCGTAAAGTCATAATTGCAGCATGTGAGCAGTCTGCACGGGCAACGATTCCTAATTTATCTGAGCCAACTTTATTTAGCGATGCTTTACTAATGGTAAGTGCTGAACGTAAATATGTTTTATCACCGCATCATGAGCGGCAACAGACTTTAGTTGGGGGCGCAATTTCCAGTGTCGCGGTGTTGATTGGACCAGAAGGTGGATTTAGTTTAAAAGAGGTTGAAGAAGCTCAAGATAATGGATTTTTGACCTTGCAGCTGAGTACACGAATTTTACGAGCTGAAACGGCAGCAATTTGTGCCGTATCACTGCTACAGAGTTATTTTGGCGACTTTGGTTTAATAAAGAATAATTTTAATTTATTGGAGACTTAATCATGAAAACAGCTTATTTAGGTTTAATTTTGGGGTTGGTAACAACGCTTGGGATTAGCGCATGTGATAGTGGCGGCCCAGCTGCACAAAATATGCCGGTTGGTGGCGCGCCATTTACTGGGATATTTACTCCGGGAATTGGTAATTTGGGAAATGGTGCATCAATTAATACTTGTAGTACTGTTGGCGGACAGACAGAAACGATGACATTTACCGTAAGTGAATCAGGACCAACTGTTTTCCAAGATGGTGCGCTTTATCCAAACCAAAATGTAATGAATGGAACATTTACTAATCCAGTAAATACGAATAATCCATGCTTTACTGGTACAGTTACCTATTCAGGGTGCTCATATGCGCAGGGTGGGCGAGTAACATTTAATGGTTGTTCGGTAGTTCTGCTTGGTTCTGGTTATCAGTTTACCGCAACCTATTACCTTTACACTGCGCAAAATACTTTAATCCAAAGCGGATCGGTAAATGCAACTAAATAGTATTCGTAAACCAATTCAGTGGCTCAAAGATTCATGGCACTTAGCGCGCCCTTATTGGACTAGTGAAGATAAGTGGCGTGCAATTACATTGGTAAGCATCGTGATTGTGTTTAATTTGCTTTCGGTGTATATGTCGGTGCAATTTAACAAATTTTCGAATAATATGTATGATGCATTACAACACCTCAACCAAAGTGCATTTTATAAATTAATAATTAAATTTTGTTATCTAGCATTTTTTGCAATTTCGTTTCAGGTGATGGCGTATTATTTTCGCAAAGTCCTTGAGATTCGCTGGCGACGGTGGATGACCAATAATTATCTGAGTAACTGGTTGTCACATAAAGCGTATTATAAAACTAGATTTATTGCGGATTACGTTGATAATCCAGATCAGCGGATTAGTGAGGATATTAACTCCTTCATTGGTACTTCTTTGGGGTTAACGCTGGGATTTATCAGTAATGTCGTTAGTTTATTTTCTTTCGTGTTTATTTTATGGGGTTTGTCAGGCGCACTAAATTTCACTGTTTTTGCGCATAAAATTTCTATTCCGGGCTATATGGTATGGGTAGCATTACTCTATGCGATAGTAGGGACTTATATTACGTTTAAAATCGGACGCCCATTAATTGGCTTAAATTTTCGCCAAGAAACGCTGGAAGCTAACTTCCGTTTTGGTTTGATGCGCGTGCGCGAGTATGGTGAAAATATTGCCTTTTACCAAGGTGAGAAAGAAGAAAAACAAAGCCTAACAAATAAATTTAGTGATTTAGTGGGAAATTTTTTCTTGATTGTTTATCGCCAAATGAAAATAGACATTTTTAATACTGGTTATTCGCAAATTGCTAATATTTTCCCAACATTGGTGGCAGCTCCACGTTATTTTTCTAAAGCAATTCAACTGGGTGATTTAATGCAAATTAGTGGGGCTTTTGGACAAGTACAGGGCGCGCTATCATACTTCATTGATGCTTATAGTTCACTGGCAAGCTGGCGGGCAATCATGGATCGTTTGCACGGTTTTGAAAAAGCAATATCAGATGCGAGTAACTTACCAGTATTGGCACGCGATGATAAACCTGCAAATTATCTGAAGGTGAGTGGGCTAAGCATTAATCTACCTAACCAAGAATCATTATTAAAAAATATCAGCTTTGAATTAAATAGTGGTGATCACTTGTTAATTAAAGGTGCGTCAGGTAGTGGTAAAACTACATTGCTACGCGCTCTAGCAGGTCTCTGGCCTTTTGCTAGTGGTGATATTAGCCAAAATCAGACTAAAACAGAGATGTTTATTGCTCAGCGTCCATATATGCCACAGGTTTCATTGCGTCAGGCAATTTGTTACCCTTTAACAACTAATTTACCTGATGATACAGAGTTATCAACTATTATGCGTGAGTGTGGTTTGGCTTATTTACGGTCACGTTTGGATGAAGAAGTTGACTGGGGTAAAGTCTTGTCGTTAGGTGAGCAGCAACGCGTAGCCTTTGCTCGGGTATTGGTTAATCATCCGGATATTATTTACCTTGATGAGGCTAGCTCGGCATTGGATGAAGCAATGGAGGCACATATGTATAGTGTGTTAAGTGAACGTTTACCTAATAGCGTGATCATCAGTGTCGGTCATCGTAGCACTTTGGATATATGGCATAATCAACAACTTGTACTTAAATCAGCTATCTGATTGAGTTAATACTAATTAGAATAATAGAGAGTTAAATGGATCAATTTAATCAAATCGTTAAACAGGAAATGGGTGCGTTGGATCAGGTCATCCGCCGTGATCTGGATTCAAACGTACCACTAATCAATGCGGTTGGGGAATATATTATTGCAGCTGGTGGTAAGCGGATTCGTCCCTTATTGACCATGCTCTGCGGTAAACTTTTAGGTAATGATTCGGATTTGTTATATAAGATTGCGGCGATGGTCGAATATATCCATACTGCAACGCTACTTCATGATGATGTAGTGGACGAATCAGGCTTACGCCGTGGGCGTGCAACAGCTAATGCGGTATTTGGCAATGCTGCCAGCGTTTTAGTTGGAGATTTTATTTATACGCGTGCTTTTCAGATGATGGTAGAAAGTAACTCATTGCGTGTGTTAAAAATTATGGCGGATAGTACCAATATTATTTCTGAAGGTGAAGTTTTACAGCTACTAAATATTGGGCGCAGCGATTTAACTGAGGCTGAGTATTTTAAGGTGATCGAGAGCAAAACCGCAAAACTGTTTGAAGCAGGTGCGCGGGTGGCTGCGATTATCAGCGGCGCGGATGCCTCACAAGAGGAACATCTTGCTAACTATGCGATTTACTTGGGTACAGCTTTTCAGATTGTGGATGATATATTGGATTATAATAGTTCGGCTGAAATTATGGGTAAAAATGTTGGTGATGATTTGCTTGAGGGTAAAGTAACTCTACCGTTAATTTATTTGCTGGCAAATGGAACACCTGAAATGCGCGCTATGGTAGTTGCCGCAATTGATAATCCTAAACAAGCAGATATTGCTGCGATAGTTAACTTGGTTAAAACTACCAAAGCCTTGGATTATTGCAAAAATATGGCGCATGATTATGTGGCACGGGCACAGGCTGAGTTAGCTGTTTTTGCAAATAATGAATATCGTCAGGCATTGGAGCATATTGCTACGTTGAGCGTTGAGCGCTTAAGTTAATATTAAAAGGTCTATGATGCTTTTTTATGGTGAAACAAAATGTATGATTTCAACAAAATAATTGACCGCAAACAATCCTATAGTAAGAAATGGCGTAAGTATGCTGGTAAAGATATTTTGCCACTATGGGTGGCAGATATGGACTTTACTGCACCTCCAGCGGTTTTGGCGGCATTGCAACGCACGCTTGAGCATGGAATTTTTGGCTATAGCATGCATCAGGAAGAGGTGCGGCGTGATATTGTTGATTATTTACAGCGCGAATATAATTGGGGCGTGGTAGAGAAAGATATTATCTGGCTTCCTGGCTTGGTTTGCGGGTTAAATCTGGCTTCGCAGGCACTAAGTGATGTCGATCAACCAATAATAACTGCAACCCCAGTTTATCCACCATTCATGAGCGCGCCGCTAAATGCAGGGCGTGAGCTATTAAAAACTCCGTTGCTGGAGGTGAATGGTGATTGGCGCTGGAATTGGGAAGATTTGGAACAACAATTTGCAGCAACAAGAATTAAACCTAAATTGCTCTTATTATGTAATCCGCATAATCCAGTGGGCAAAATGTGGACTCGTGAAGAGTTAGAACAGCTTCTTGAATTTGTAATCCGCCATGATTTAGTAGCCTGTTCAGATGAAATTCATTGCGACTTAGTCTTAGATGAAAACCGCAAACATATTCCGTTTGCAAGTATTAGCAAGGAAGCTGCCGAACGTAGCATTACGCTGATGGCACCGTCAAAAACTTATAATGTTGCGGGGCTGAACTGCTCTTTTGCGATTGCAACTAACCCACTAATTCGTAATAAATTTGCCAAAATTATGCGCGGTTTATTTGGTGATCTAAATTCCTTTGGTGTGGCAGCGTGTCAGGCTGCATACAATGAATGTGAAGACTGGAAAAATGCACTGTTGGTATATTTGCGCGCTAATCGGGATTTAATTGTTCAAACCTTAGCGCCTTATCCTGATTTGCAGCTAACCATTCCCGAAGCAACTTACCTCCTCTGGATTGATGGACGTAAATTATGTGCGAAGTACAATATAGAGAATCTGCAACAGTTCTTTGAGCAAGCAGGAGTCGGTTTGTCTGATGGTGCCGAGTTTGATTTACCGGGCTTTGTGCGGCTTAATTTTGGCACTTCGCGAGTAACCTTGACGCAAGCACTAGAGCGCATGGTAACTGCACTTAATCAGTTAAAAGAGCAAGGGTAGAAATTACGAAATTTATTGATTACTTTGGAAAAAATTGCTAATTAGCCGACTATAATAGCTCTGATTAATTGGACCAATCACCTCGGTATGGTGGTTGGTTTTTTTATTATTAAAAACCTGATGTTGGCTAAGACAAGCTCCTGTTTTAGGTTCGCAAGCACCAAAGATTACGCGCTTAATCCGGCTATTGATAATTGCACCGCTACACATTAAACATGGCTCGATGGTTACATAAAGATCACATTCATTGAGGCGGTAATTTTGTAGATGTTGTTGTGCTGCCAAAATTGCAACTATTTCAGCATGTGCCATAATGTTATTGTCACTGCGGGTGCGGTTATAACCCTGTGCAATAATTTCTCCCTGATGAACAATTACTGCGCCGATGGGGATTTCATTGTGTTGCAAAGCTAGTTGCGCTTGTTCTTCGGCTGCAGTTAAAAAATGCTTAATGGTATCTGGCTTTAGCCAAATATGCCGAGGGGACATGGCTTTGAATTCTTTGCGCAGTTCAGCTTGCTTTTCTGGGGCTAAGGTATAACAAAGACTTTGTTGTGCCAGACAATATAAATCGTATAGTGCTTGATAATTCATACTAGGGAAGGTTAATTTTAGCTGAGAGTAGATTTCCAGATAACCATGCTGACGGATTAGCTCGGTGCTTGCTAAATTCAAGCGTTCAAGCTTGCTTTTTAGATAATAGGGAATATTGGTATTGCTCATACTAAATTAATCAAAAAATTCGACATCACGCCAGCCACCTTGGTTTTGTCGTTTAGCGAGCAATCTACTTTGCCAATTACCCACATGAAGTTCAAGCTTATGTCCATCAGGATCTAGAAAATAGAGTGAATCACCTTCAGAGTTATTTTCTTTAAAGAGAATGCATCTTGCCTTGTTAAGCCTCTCATACCAATATTGGTAGTCTTCTTGTTTAATACTAAATGCATAATGAGTGTAGTCGCTATGTTTATTTGTGAGAGCATCTTGATCTAAGCTTAGGCATAACCATGATTCTCCGATCGTGAAATAAGCACCTGCATGCCAGCGACATAATGGTTTGAATCCCAATATGTTATGATAGAAAGAGAATGAACGACCAATGTCACTTACCGCAAGAGTCAAATGATTAATTTCGCTAATCATAGAACATTTCTTTCTTAATTAAAATCAACTCGTTCAACTGTTGCATCAATATTCGTTGATTCAAGTTTGTCAAGTACTTTATAGGCATTGTCCTGATTTTGGAATGGTCCAATAAATAAATTATAGCCGCCCAGTCCTTCGCTATTAGCTTCAATATGTTGGATATTGGGGTGAAAGCCTTGTTGCTTAATAATTTGCTGCTGAGCTT
The DNA here is from genome assembly GCA_035438765.1 of Burkholderiales bacterium. Taxonomy (GTDB): domain Bacteria; phylum Pseudomonadota; class Gammaproteobacteria; order Burkholderiales; family UBA11063; genus Aquella. Next base: position 19,597 of record DAORIZ010000031.1, read on the forward strand.
TAGCCGCTGCCAGTGTTGAGTAGTTACCAACATTAATCAAATAATTGATACCAGTTAGATTTTCCAGTGGATTTATCACCTGAGTGGGGGCACTGCTAACTGCTTTAGTCTGCGGTTTGTTTGCGACCTTTTTTTTGCTTGGTTGTTTTGCTGGTGTATTCGCAACTGGTAACGTAGGTTTTGGAGCAGTCAGCACTGTTGTAGATGGTACTGATGAAACTTTATTATTATGTGTAGTATATGCCCAGTAAGCAAATATGACAGAGCCAAGGGTAAACAATATTGCTATTATTAACCACCAGGTTTGATTATTTGCAGGTTTGATTATCACGGGAACAGAACTATCACGATTACGGATACTTCTCAGTAAGTCTTTGTCATAGCTGCGTTTGGTATGAGGGTTACTTAGAATATCATAGGCTTCTTGAATTAATAAAAACTCACGATGCTCGCCACCTTTGTCCGGGTGGTAACGTTGAGCAAGGATACGGTATGCGGCTTTGATTTCCTCATGTTCCGCATCGATGCCCAGTCCTAGAATCCGATAGTAGTCTTTCATTTAGCTAGGTGTTTCTGATAGGTTTTGTCGACAATAGTTGCGCACACACCGGACCCAGTGACATTAGTCATGGTACGCATCATATCAATAATTTTATCAATCCCGATAACCAATGCCAAACCTTGCAGCGGTAATCCCACACTGGCAAGTACAACAGTTGCCATAATTGAAGCTGTTCCCGGTACTCCGGCCGTGCCGATAGTTGCAATCGCTGCCGTGATGATAATTAAAAAGTACTGTTGAACTGATAAATCAATTCCAAATACTTGCGCCGTCAAAACGCAAACAATTGCAGGATAGATTGCTCCACAACCATCCATTTTCATGGTTGCACCAAGTGGTGCAACAAACCCCGCAACTCGTTCGGAAATACGAACGCGATCAACCAATGTTTCCAATGTAACTGGTAAAGTACCCAAGCTGGAAGAAGTCGTAAATGCAGTTATCATTGCAGGCCAAAATTGTTTGAAAAAATGAACCGGATTACGCTTAGCAACTGTTGTAATTAGAATGGCGTAAACAATAATTTGTAAAGCGCAGGCTACGTAGATTGCTACAATAAATTTACCAAGCGGCAATAAGGTTGCAATTCCATATTCGTTACCTACTGATACCAGTAATGCAAAAATTCCATATGGTGATAAGCGGATTATTTTGCGGGTGATTTTAAACATTACATGTGAAAATTCATCAAAGAAATTGCGTACAGTATTAGCCTTCTCGCCCATTGAAGTAAGAGCCAGACCAAAGAAAATCGCAAAAATAATTACGGGTATAACTTTACCTTCAGCAATTTGCCCAATTAGATTACCAGGTAACATATCCAGAAAAGTTCCGCTGATACTTGGGATCGTTCGTGGTTGGTAGTCGCTGGCAGCAAGAGATAGATTTAGCCCTAAACCAGGATTAAATAATTTACCAATTAAAACGCCAATACTCGCTGCAATTATTGCAGTAAGCATGAACCAAATTAAGGTTCGAGTTCCAAGTCGTTGTACTAGATGAATATCATCTAATTTTGAGAAACTGGCAACAATTGTTGAAAAAGTTAGTGGAACAATTATCAGTTTTAATAGTTTAAGAAATGCATCACCAAATGGTGTAACGGCGTCAACCGCAGCTTGTGGCATAAAATGCCCAGCAATCAAACCTAATACTAACGCTAGTAGGCATTGATTACCAAATCCTAGTTTAATCCGCATCATAATGTCCTTGTACAATTGCTTAAAGGTAAATACACTATTTTAATACAAATATGCTCTAGGTTGTCGGGTTTTAATATGCTAAAATCTATACTCAAAAGCTTGTGAACATCACACTTAAAATGTAATGTTATTCTTTGTGACTAGATTAATAAAATGATATGAAAAAAATAATTCTTAAAAGTTTGTTGTGCTTGTTGGCAAGATTGCCATTGCCTGCCATCCGTGCATTAGGTGCTGGCGTTGGTTTATTGTCATTGCGTTTGTCGAATAAGTCAGCAAAAAGGCTTCCGCATAATCTATTAATTACTGGATTAGCAACGCCAGAAACCGTTGAGCAAATGACGCGCGATACCGCCAAAGCCCTTGGGATGACCTTAGCTGAAGCGGCACTGATTGCTTGGCAGAAAGACCGTGCCCGAATTACACGCCTATTTGAAGTAGATGAGAGTTTTTACGAGGTGAAAACGCTACTTGAGGCTGGTAAAAACATAGTTTTTTTGACACCACATATTGGTAATTTTGAAGTTGCGGTTAAATATTTTGCTTATCATTTACCGATGAATATTCAAATTTTATACAAACCATCCAAAGATCCAGTTATTGAAGAAATTATGGTGAGTGGACGCAGTGAAGTAAATATTACGCCAGTTCCAACTAACCGCAAGGGTGTACTAAGCATGATGAAACATCTCAAATCTGGTGGTTGTATTGGTATTTTACCGGACAATGTTGCATCAGGAGGGGATGGTGAATGGGTCAAATTTTTTGGACAAGATGTTTATGCTACCTCATTAGCAGCAAAAATTTGCCAGCAGCCCGATACGATAGCTGTGATTGTCCAGAATTTACGAACAAAAACAGGATTTAAATCTAAATGTGTACCATTTAAGCCAAGCAATAGTGATACACATGATATTATGCAGGAATTATATAAGGAAATAGAAAAATTAGTCCGTGAAGCCCCGGAGCAGTACTATTGGTCGTATGACCGTTTTCGGCATCCGGATAAAGCCAAACCAAAGCCGCTGGCAGAAAGCAGATCGTAAAGTTATTTTCTTTACCTTTTGATTTTAGTTGACTGTATGAGATGTAATTTTCTCTTGAGAATTACTGTGCATTTTTTATCTGAAACCAATTTGTCTTGATTATAGTTTTTTAACTATACTCAAGCAGGTTCATTATTCTAGTCTATTGATGTGCTAATCGCATCATTTACGAACTATTTTGAATTTGCTTGAGCGTAAAATAGCACAATTAGGGAAGATAAAGATGCTAAATACAGTTTTAATTTATTTGGGAATTAGTTTTTTAAGGTTAATTAGTTGGTTACCAATGCCTGTAATGCGGGCTTTAGGTACGGTGCTTGGTTTATTGGCATATGTTGTGGTCAAAAAGAGGCGCAATGTCGGATTGATCAATCTAAAGCTCTGCTTTCCTGAAAAGTCAGAGAGTGAACGACGTAGTATTCTGCGTAAGCACTTTTGTGAAATGTTTATTATCAGTTTAGACTACGGTTTGGTGTTCGGTGCTAGTAAATTTCGCATGAAAAGATTGATAAAATATCGCAATTTGGAAAATTTGCAGCAGTATTATGAAAAACGTCCGGTCGTGATGTTAGCCCCTCATTTTTTGGCCTTGGATATTGGTGGTAATCGAACAACTATTGATTTTGCTGGACTGACGATGTTTTCTCCACAGCGTAATGAGTATTTTTCTAAGCGGGTTAAGCAAGCACGGATGCGGTTTTTTATCCATAATGGTGGAGAGGTGATTTCGCGGCAAGAGGGACTTAGAAGTATTATCAAAAAAATGAAGCAGAAAAAATGGCCGTTTTATTATTTGCCAGATCAGGACATGGATGAAACTAGCTCGGTTTATGTACCATTTTTTGCTCATCCTTATTGTGCAACATTGGATACTCTGCCAAAGATACTTAAACTTTCCGATGCGGTAGTAATCTCAATGGCGACTTATCGCGAAGGAAATCATTATGTGATTGAATTTGGCGAAGCTTGGCAAAACTATCCAACAGGTGATTTATTAGCTGATGTTGCATTTATGAATCGACAAATTGAAACCATGATAATGAAGCATCCGGAACAATATTTATGGATGCATAAACGCTTTAAAACACAGCCAGATATGGTACGTGGTAAATTATATGAGAACTGTTGAGTTAGCTTATGATGCAACTTGACTAGTAATGATTGAATAAAGGGTTATAGCGATGATAAATAAGCTGTTAACTAATCTTGGGTTAACAATACTTAGATTGATTAGCTCTCTGCCAATATCGTTTTTAAACGCATTGGGTGGAGGATTGGGGCTTTTAGGTTATTATCTACTTAAAAAGCGGCGTAATGTTGGATTGTTGAATCTCAGCCTATGCTTTCCTGAGATGGGGGAAGCTGAGAAGAATCATCTTATTAAAGAGCATTTTAAGGAATTGATTCGTTCGGGGTTATGTTATGGATTGATTTTCTATGCTTCTCCAGACAAACTACGTAAAGTGGTTGAGATTAGGGGGTTAGAGAACTATAATAAAGTGCGTGGACAGATTCCAGTTGTGTTGTTAGCACCACATTTTTTAGCTCTGGATATTGGGGCTAATCGCTTGACTCTAGAGACTCCTGGCTATAGCGTATACGCCGAGCAACGCAATGCTTATTTGACTGAGCGGATTAAGCAAGCTCGCCTTCGTTTTATTAAAGATCAGGGAGGTGAGATATTTTCCAGACGCGAAGGGTTACGCTTGATCGTCAGAAAAATGAAGCAAACCTTAATTCCTTTTTATTATTTGCCAGATCAAGATATGGATGAACGAGACTCGGTTTATGTACCATTTTTTGCACATCCAGTTTGTGCAACTCTCGAAACCTTACCTAAGCTGGTTAAGTTGACCAATGCGGCAGTTATCCCGATGGCGACTTATCGGGAAGGAAAGAAATATGTTGTGGAATTATCACCTGCTTGGGAGAATTATCCTAGTGGTGATATTCCTGCTGACGTAACTTACATGAATCGCTATATTGAGAGAATGATTATGAAACATCCTAGCCAGTATCTTTGGTTGCATAAACGCTTTAAAACTCAGCCTAATCTACCTCGTGGTAAATTATATGAAAATTGTTAGGAATTTTATGAAATGAAACAAAATATTAAAAAAATTAGTAAATTTGGTCCTGAGCAGCTAACCCGGTTGTTTCCCTATAGCCTAGGCGAGGATATTGGCAATGCGGTGACTCATTGCGTTGGTTCATTTGTTGCATTAGGTTTATTAATTAGCCTAGCATGGATTGCAGGGCGTTACGGTGACTGGTTGGATGGTTTAGCATTTGTTTTTTATGGAATTACAATTTTATTTATGTTTGTAATCAGTACTGTTTATCATTCGATGACCAATCATGTTGCACGTAATGTCATGAAGCGCATGGATCATGTAGCGATATTTATTTTGATTATTGGATCTTATACACCATATGTGTTTAGTTTATTAAATACACCTCGAGGTTATATTACCTATATTTGTTTATCAATTTTGACTGTATTTGGTGTAATTTTTAAGGCAATTTATGCTGGACGCTTTAAAAAAATTGGTACTTTAATTTATGTTTTAATGGGCTGGGCATCACTGATTTTACTGCCGCAAATTGTTGCCAAACTACCAACTATGGGAGTTGTATTTTTCGTGGCTAGCGGCTTAATTTATACAATTGGTGCTTTATTTTATGCATTTAGCAAATTTAAATATTCGCATATGGTCTGGCATATTTTTGTATTAGTTGCGGTTATTTCGATGTATTTGTCAATCGCGTTATATATTTTACAATATCGTTAGTAAAGGAGTTAGCTTTGTCATACAGTGCTCATAGTTCTGCAATTATTGATGATGGTGCTCAGATTGGCGCTAATACCAAAATTTGGCATTTTACGCATGTTTGTGGCGGTGCCAAAATTGGAGAATGGTGCTCGTTAGGTCAAAATGTCTTTATTGGCAATGATGTCTTTATTGGCAATAATGTAAAAATTCAAAACAATGTTTCAGTATATGATGCGGTGTATCTTGAAGATGATGTGTTTTGTGGTCCGTCAATGGTATTTACCAATGTATTTAACCCACGCTCTCACGTGGTACGTAAACATGAGTATCGCAAGACGCTAGTGAAACGAGGTGCAACGATAGGTGCAAATGCAACGGTAGTTTGCGGTGTTACTATCGGTGAATATGCCTTTGTTGGTGCTGGTGCGGTGATTAATCATGATGTCAAAGCTTATGCAATGATGGTTGGCGTTCCGGCGCGCCAAATTGGCTGGAGCTGTCAATGTGGAACTAAATTACATTTTGTTGATGCAAAAGCAAAGTGTAGTGCCTGCCAAAGCCAATATCAGCTAATCAATAGTGAGTGTATTGCAGATTGAGCCCTTCCTTACGCGATTTGTTGAGACAAAACATAATTGATCGGACAGATAATCGTGTTCTGTTAATGTATATTACGGGGTTTAACCATGCACGGTTACTTGCATATGATGACTATGTTTTAACCCAAGAGCAAGTTGAAAACTATAATCGATTAGTTCAGCGTGTGCAGAGTGGCGAACCATTGGCGTATATTGTCGGGTATAAAGAATTTTATTCTCGGCAATTTAAGGTTACACCCGCTACTTTGATTCCACGTCCGGAAACTGAATTACTTGTTGAACAAGTACTGGCAAAAACTCAACTCGGTGCCAAAGTTCTTGATTTAGGAACTGGAAGCGGCTGTATTGCGATTACGCTAAAATTGGAACGCTCTGATTTAGGCGTTACTGCGATCGATAAGTTTGCTGATGCTTTGGCAGTAGCACAGCAAAATGCAGCTCGGATGCAAGCTGAGATTGAGTTTGTTTGTAGTGATTGGTATTCTTCGTTTGAAGAACAGCAATTTAATATAATTGTAAGTAATCCACCCTATATAGAAGCAAGCGATGAACATTTGACCACTTTAAGTTATGAGCCACAAAGTGCATTAACTGATTTTGGCGATGGTTTGAGTTGCATCCGCAATATTGTGAGTTTGAGTCGAAAGCATTTATTGCCTGATGGGTGGTTAATGATTGAGCATGGTTACGACCAAGGAACTGCGGTGCGTGAGATTTTTATAAAGAATGGTTTAAATGATGTTACTACCATACTAGATTATGCTGGGTTAGAGCGTATTACTATAGGTAAAAACAGTTAAATATTAGAAAAGGAAAGTGTATGAGTAATCCGATTGGAAAAAATAATATGATTTACAATGATCTGAGTCATTTGCGTAAGCCAAAGAAAAGCTTTTATAATTGGGGTGTTTTTGCTGGGTTTTTAGTTTTGGCTTTAGGGATTTGGCTTAGCGGTAGTAATCAAGCATTATTTTTAGCGATTAACCATGAACATGGAATACTGCCAAATGTAATATGGGGTGGGTTTAACTTATTGAGTTATTCTAAATTTTTCATTTTGCCAATATTATTGATAGTGCTAACTTTTAGCTTAAAACGTGAACGAATTCTGAATGTTTTATTGTTGGTTATTGCTTACTACGTGGTTTTTGCTGCTTTGAAAGTTGCGGTTGGTGAAGCTCGCCCATACATTGTATTACCAGAAGGTAGTTTCTTTTGGTTGAACTATTTTGAAGATGCAGTGAAATCAGCGCATAAATCATTTCCTTCAGGGCATACGGGGAATATGGCTGTTTTTGTATTTGCCGTGAGCGATTTATTTTTTGTGAATAAAAAAGGGTTTCAGTTTTTGATGCTGTTACTTTTAATTTTGACTGCATTTGCTCGCATTTGTACTGGTTGGCACTGGCCTTTGGATGTGATTGCCAGCGGTTTGATCGGTTATTTGCTAGTTAAAGTCTGTTTTGCAATTAATCTTAAGCGTTTGATTGGTAAACGAGGATAAAATGAGAGTTATTGAGCATTTGAATCAGGCACAGAAGCCATTATTTAGTTACGAAATTGTTCCGCCTTTACGTAGTAGCACTACGAGTATTAATGAGATTTTTAATATCATTGAGCAACTTTTGCCGTATGATCCTAAATGGATTAATGTTACCACTCATGCATCGTCTTTGCTTTATGTCGAAAAAAGCGATGGTTCAATTACCCGCCGGATTCATAAGAAACGTCCGGGAACGCTAGGGATTTGTGGTGTAATTCAGAATAAATATGGGATTGATGCCGTAGCACATGTGCTATGCCAAGGGTTTTCACAACAAGAAACTGAAGATGCTTTGATTGAGCTTAATTATTTGGGCATTGAAAACATTCTTGCGCTTAAAGGTGATAATCTTAATTATAATCGTCAGTTGGATACCTCTGAGTCAGTTAATAAACATGCTGTGGACTTAGTTAAGCAAGTTGCGAAAATGCGTCAGGGTTTATTTTTGGGTGATACCGAATATCCCGCGATTGATTTTTGCACTGGTGTGGCAACTTATCCTGAGAAACACTTTGAAGCAGCTAATATGGAGCTAAATATCGAGTACCTTAAACAAAAAATAGCTGCAGGTGCAGAATATGTGATTACGCAAATGTTTTTTGACAACCAAAAATATTTTTCCTATGTCGCCGCTTGTCGTGCAGCAGGGATTACTGTACCGATTATTCCCGGGATTAAAGTCCTCAAATCCGCGAATCAAATTAATAGTTTGCCACGTTTATTTCATGTTGATTTACCGCATGAGTTAGTAGCGCAAATTTTGAAATCACCACAAGATGCTGGGGTTATTGGTAAAGAATGGGCGAATGCGCAGGTCGCTGAGCTATTGGCAGCAGGAGTTCCTTGCGTTCATTTCTTCTTGATGAATGATGTAAGTAATGTTTTAGATATTGTGAAGAAACATAGTTAACCAGTTTTATAAATTATAGGGGTATGTAGTGCGTAAGCCAATCATTGGAATCACGTCAAATTTTGAAAGTATTAAAGCTGTATCCAACCATAGTGATGAGTTTATTTTTGTTCGTTATAACTATGTCAGTGCAATTTTAGAAAATGGTGGAATTCCATTGATTATTAATAGTAAAATTGATCACGAGGATGCAGAGCATCTTGTCGCGCGCCTAGATGGAATCTTATTTATTGGTGGGCAGGATGTTGATCCACAATTTTACGGTGAAGAATGCGCAATTGATTATTGTGATATTTATGGTTCTGGCACACCATATAGTCGTCCGTTACGTGATAAGCCTAATCCTGAACGTGATAAGTTTGAAATTGCACTCTATCAGGCAGCCAAAAAACGTAAGTTACCAGTAGTTGGTATTTGCCGTGGTTATCAGTTGATTAATGTCGCAGAAGGTGGAACTTTATTTCAAGAGATTCCTATTCATGACGTACTTCATACGATCTTGCCGAATGAGAAAATCCCTGACCATGAAATTCTGATTGAAGAAAATTCTCATGCTCATCAGATTTTTGGTTCAACCTGTTTTTTTACTTGCTCAATTCACCATCAGGGAATTAAGCACCTCGGGCAAGATTTGGTTGCATCAGGTTTTGCCAAAGATGGTTTGATTGAAGTAGTTGAAAGTCGCGATCCCGAACACTTTGTGATTGGAATGCAAGGACACCCAGAACGTTCGTGTCGCCAATATGACGAACATACTTATTTGTTTGCGGCGTTTGTTGAAGCCTGCCAATCGCATGGGAGTAAGTTAAAATAATGGACATTTTTGCCGAAGAGTGGCGGTAGCCAGTATAATAGTGGGCTATACTAATTTATTAGTTGTTACCTAATAATTAAAAGGATTATCTTTATGAGAAAAAATATTTTAATCACTATGATGTTAAGTATAGGTGCTGCAACTGCGGCGAATGCTGCAACTACTACTAAATCATGCACTGAACTTGATACCAATCAGGGTAAAATTATTGTGCAGCTTAATTTTGCTAAAGCACCAGTTACGGTAGCTAATTTTGAGCAATATGTTAGTTCTGGTTTTTATTCTAATAAAATTTTCCATCGGGTTATTCCTGGATTCATGATCCAAGGTGGTGGTTTTGATGCTAAAATGAATGAAGCGACAACTAAAGCACCGATTAAAAATGAAGCAGATAATGGTTTAACGAATGATAAATACACTATTGCAATGGCGCGGACTAATGATCCTAATTCTGCTACTGCTCAGTTTTTTATTAATGTGAAAGATAATAATTTCTTAAACTATTCTGCAGCTAACCCAGGTTATGCAGTATTTGGTAAAGTAGTTCAAGGTCAGGCTGTAGTAGATAAAATTGCTGGAGTTCCAACCGGAACTGTAGGAATGTATGAAAATGTTCCTACTACTCCAGTAGTGATTAAGTCGGCTAAGATGTTGGCTTGCCCAAGTAAATAAGTAGCACTTATTTACCAGTTATTAATTCCGTTGGATCTTATTCCTGCGGAATTTTATTTACTATAGTTTATCTAATGGGAACATAAATTCACCCAGAAGCGGAGTTGGAAGGTGCTTATGATAACCTTGCTTATGTGCTGCGGCTTTAAGACTTTCTAAATTTACTACTCCAAGTTGAGGGTAAAGCGTACGACTGACTACTTTAGATACCATTGATTTAGTGTAACTCCTTCCCACAATCAATGATAGTAAGTCAGCAACTTGTTGATAATTCTCGCAGTGAAAAATCAAAAATAAGATAGCATCTTTAATTGCTTCGTTTGATTTTATGTTATGTTGATCACTAAGTAATGAATTTCCCTGTGTACTTTCTATTACTTTTCCAAAATTATAGAAAGTTAGCGGGTCATCCATTTTTTCACCCAATATTTTGTAATCTATAACATTGTTGGTCGTTAGATTTATTAATGGCATATAGCGTAGGGTGATCAGCCAATATTCTGGCTGTCGCGAAAAGCGTAATGAAAGCCATTTTTGTGTTCGTCTTGTATTGCAGCAAAGTTCAAGGTTTTTGACAATAATGTCACTTCGCCAATCAATACCCATCATAAATTTTCTTCCTAAGTGGCTTTCGCCCGGAATGTTAGCAAGTTTAGCGGATATTTTATCTTCTGCAATTACCTCATTGTTGAGATTTATTATTACTCCCATCGTATTGTCATTTACTGTGTTGTGGCAACGAACCACCAATTCCAATGCTTCTTGATCGGTCACGGATTCTCCATTTGTTTTTTATATTTATGTCAATTGCCAATTTTAACAAATATTTATGCATGCGTGCAAAATACACAAAGAATTTATCTGTAAGAAGCTTAACTAGTGGAGATGGCATGATAAGATTAAGCAATAACATGCCAAATTTAAAAAACTGAACAGGACTGCGGATACACTAGATATTAGAAGATGAATTCTTCTTAGTGTTTTGTTTATAATGATGATGTTGATGTTGTATTGTTCTGTGTGTCCTTGTTTTTGAAGTATTTTGTTCTTTTAAATCTTTTTTACTAGTCACTTCACTAGCATTATTTGCAAATGAAAAATTGACTGCAGCAAGAGATATGATTAAGAATAAAAGTTTTTGTTTTTTCATTAGTAACTCCATATTTTAAAAAAATTAATGATTTTTGAAAAGTAACATTTGAGGTTAGGGTAAAATTAATTCTTATCAATTGCTGACCAATATAATGACGTAGCCAGTCGTATTATTAGTAAGGCATGTTTTTGCTGTGTGCTTTACCACAAATTTTTGGTACTACGATTTTAAACTCAATTTGAGGATTGTCAGATACTTTCAAATAATAATTAGGAGATAGTGTCTTAAAAACATTTACTGGGATAAATATTTAATTGAGTATATCTCAATAATAGGAGTGTATACTTTAATATCTACGCCAAAACAAGAATTTTGGAAATGATAATGCGGTATTTAGAAATCATTATATAATACTGGATGTTATTTAATTAAAACGTTTAAGTTTGGGTTGTTATGTTAGAGAGTCTGGCATTGTTTATTAAATTATGCTACAAATAAAATCTTATACCGATTACCGAGAGTTTTGGCATTTTGCCGAGCCTACTTTATTTCAACACGAAGCGCAAAATAATCTTGTGTTAGATATAACAACTCTACGTGCTGAAGATAAACCTGAACAATCCGAGTATGCAATAACTAAATCGCCAATCCATGCGATCGAATTTAATGATTCATGCACCACGACCGTGGCATACAGTGCTCCCCAAACTATTATTGCTACTAGTCGTAATTGAAATATCCTGCAAGGCATTGCTGGCAGGATATTTATCTTTGATAGTCTATTAATTTAGTGGCTGTTTACGATTGGCATAATAATTATTAAGTGTATTTGCCATCCAGCCATTATCTGGGAATGATACGCCCGGGATAGCCCACACTGCTGTAGCAAAGCCACCTGCACCCCATAAGATTGAAAACACATGTGCATCTGCTGCGGCTTGGAGTTTACCGTTATCGCTATGTCCCCAGTTAAAGTTATTCAATGTTAGGCATTGGCTGGCAGTTAATCCGGCACATAAACCATATTTTGAGTTTAATGTACCAACTTCCAGATTAATCCAATCAGCAATATTACTTAGGCTTGAATCAAGTGCCGGATCACCAAAGAAATAGTCAGGTGCTGAGCCTTCTTCGGCTGCATTTATCCCAGATTCTATTTTTTCAGCAGTAGTCTGAATGTGAGCTGCTGGGATCTGCCATAACATCACTGGTACATAAGCTTTACCAAAGCCACTAGCTAGTCCTTCACTAATCTGTTTTGTCATTTGCAAGAAATTATCCCAGTCTTGATCATTATATAAAGTTGCTTGGTTTTGGACTAATGTTTGTCCCGCATTATCCGCAAGGCTACCAGCATAATCATCTGCTCCATAGCGGTCAAAGTAAATGAAATCTGGCTTATAAGTACCGCTAAATACACTGTAATGATTGAGTAAAGATAATACCTGATTAACATATGGTGTCACTGCATTTTTGCCTTCATGGACCCACCAGCCGCCACCTGGGGTAGCTGAAATATTCATATGCCAGCCAAGATTTACCTGTGGACCATAGTTGTGTACCAGATAATTCTGTGCTTGAATCCAGCCATTAAAATTAGAAGTGAATTGTGGTAGCTGGTTATTTGCAGCCTTACTCGCACATTGCTTAATTACATACGATTCAACACAGTTGCTAAATGCTTGTCCGGCACTATAGTTATCTGTTTTACCTTTTAGCCAGTTAATCAGATCTTTTACTGTCCCAGTTGTTGTAATTGGTTGTTTATCCCAATTATAAGTACATCCGGGTGCGTTATTGAAATTAAACGACTCAGTCATCATGCATGATACTTGACTAACTGCACTATTTACCTGAATATTTAGTGCATCTATATCTGCTTCACGCTGGGTATTGCCGATAAAACCGAGTAAATCAGGGTTTAATAAAATTGTTCCATGTGTGCCAGTTGCTGCATAACCATCGGTTTGTAGGGTGGAAGCGAGAAATGCCAGATTAAATAAATGTTTTACCAGATAATCCTGATTTAATACATCTTCAGTATTCCAGCCGCCACTTAGTTGCCACTGATATTCTACAATATTTGGATTTACGCTATAGCCGGTATTTTGTTTGATAGTTTTTGCCATATTTATCATGTTATAAATCTTGTAAGGAGTCTCAATTAGCCCCGGATCACCATTGCCGTTAGCGCCGTTATAAGTAAAGATTGCATCAATTTTTTGTGAGATTGGTTCACTACTTGTTAGCCCTTGGCTGATTGTGCCCATTGCAAGGTAATTTGGCCATTCGTTTATTCCTGCTGATGTACTAGCAGTATTTCTTTGGGTGCTAACCACTGTTGTTGGTGTTGCTGTTGGACTTGTTCCTGAAGTGGCTTGTCCATTATTAGCACTACCACCACCATTACACGCACTTAGAAATAATCCACCTGTTATTGCCAATGTTTTTGTGATTTGTTTGTAGTTTGGTTTCATTTTTATATCCCTTGTAATATTTGGATTTATTAGCCTTAGTTGGTTTTTTTGCTAGCTAACAATATTATATGGCTTGATTATAATTTTGTAAATTGATATAATTAAAACTATTATTTCACAAAACAAAATAATTGAGGTGATAATGAATAAGCTAAATAAACTACGCAATTTTGTTACCATAGTTGAGAAAGAGAGTTTTACCGAAGCAGCAAAGGTACTCCACCAATCATTACCTAGCACCAGTCGCCAACTATCTGAGCTTGAAGAAGAAATCGGTAATAATTTGTTGATTCGTGATACCCGAAGCTTAATGCTGACTGAGTTTGGACGTATCTATTATGAGGAAGCCAAGGGCTTACTTAAGCATTATGATGATTTGGAAAGTCTTGCCTTTTTGCATAAAAAAGAATCAGAGGGAACGCTGAAAATTTTAGCACCAGCGTATGCGATAAACAAATATATTATTCCTTATATTTCTGAATTTCGTGCACTGTATCCTAAAATAACTCCGGTACTTGAAGTTGCAGAGCGAATTCCTAGGCTTCATAATGAAGATGTAGATATTTGTATGGCTATTGGATTAACGATGGAACAGGTTGAAGAAAATACTCGTGATGTAGTAAAAAAATTCATGTTTAAAATAACTGGCGTCTTATGTTGTACCCCAGAATATGCACGGATTCATGGCATTCCGAAGACAGTAGACGAAATAAAAAATCATCCGTACATAACGCATACTATCCGCTCAAATCCTAAAAGCCTCAGGCTAAAAGATGAAAATATTATACTGGAACCATATCTGTATGTTAATAGTGCTCAGACGATGATAGCTTGTACCAAAAATCATATTGGAATTATGCAATGTCTCTCAAGTTACATCAAAGATGAACTTGAGTCTGGTGAGTTGATTGAGATTTTACCGGAACTTAGCCCAGATGCTGATTTTTATATGTATTACAAAAAAGTTCGCTATCTGGAGCCAAAAGTTGGAAAATTCGTTGATTTTATATTTTCTAAGCTAGATTCTGATACACTCGCAGTATTTGATTCTTGGACGCGAAGGGTTGATAAAAAAGACGACGTAGTGTAGTCAGAACTACATAAGGAGTCTTTTTTGAAATCCGACAAAGTCCAAGATTCAAAGACGAAGAGTATATATAACTATATCGTTTTTGTGACCCACGCATTGACAGTTAATACTATTTAACAGTAGCCCAGAGCGTTGCTAGAACAATAACTAAACCGCCAATCCACGCAATCAAGCTTAGAGATTCATGCATCATTGTTGTAGCATATAGAGCACCCCAGACAGGCTCACTTCCCATTAATAGTGCGGCTTTAGTCGGAGAAGTTCGTTTAACTGAAAAATTTTGCACAAAGAAAGCAAACATAGTACAAAATATCACCAAATAGATTACATCTCCCCAAAATTCACCAATTTTTGGCAATATCATAACCTGTGGAGAGTAAAGTATGGTACATAGTATTAAACAGCCAAGTCCGACTACGCTAGTCTGAATCGCCGTTAGAAATAGCGTATTAATTTCTTGATGTTGAGTTAATTTCTTAGTTAGAGTAACCATAACTGCGCGAAATGCTGCAGCTAAAAGGATTAGATAATCACCAAGATTCAGTTGAAAAGATTGGTCATGCTGATAACTCAATAAAAATGCACCGATAATTGACATCAATGCTGCAAGCAGAGTTTTTTGCGTTGGGGCTTGTTTTAAAATAAGCCATTGAATAAGCGGGGTAAAAACTACATAGAGACTAATCAGGAAAGCGGAATTTGCTGCGCTGGTTTTAGATAAGCCATAAGTTTCGCTGACAAAAATAAGTAACAGAACAAAACCCAGCGGTAAACCTGCTTTAATTGTCGTTATGATGCTTTTTTTAGTCAGCTTAAATGCGGTGGGTATAAATATAATTGAAGTAATACAAAATCTTAGTGCGACAAAGCCCAATACTGGATAGTATAAAACTGCATTTTTTGCAACCCCATAGCTAGTACCCCAGACCATCGCGACCAAAAGTAACAATATTGAATCAAGCCACTTAGAAGACTGAATTTGTTTTAATTTACTCAAGAGTGAACCTTCAAATATGTCAGTATAAAAATTAGGTATTATAGACTATTCATTTGCTTCTTGTTTTTAAGAATAAGAACAGTGGGTTATATTATAGCATTTCAATTATAAGAAAGTTAATAATTATTGGTACAGCTTAAAATTTTGTACTACTAAATTAATGGAGTGGGTCAGATGCAGAAACTTAACTTTGATTAAATATGAAAATATTATTCTAAGTTAGATAGTTATTAAGATAATTAATTTGTATGGGTTTATATTTTCATTCATCAAACCCGTAATATTGTGTATAATGATGTATCATATTGTTACAATATCCTATATTGGAGATTATTATAAGCACAATTATTGATGCTTCTTTAGTTGAAATGTTAATTCATAATATGCGCGGACATACGATATTAAAAGATGCCAAGAGTGGAAAATGTTTAGATGTTAATTCTGCTCATTTGGAAGTGTATGGCTTGAATAAGCCAAAAGATCTGATTGGTTATACCGTGTGGGATGTAAATAACTTTATGAATAAAATGTGGCTGGATAATGCCCAACAAGTCGCTAAATTTGATGAAGAAGTACTTTATACTGGTAAGCCAGTGGTAAAACCGTTACGCGTTTGGTTAAACTCCCGAGGAATGGTTTGGGCTCATCATATGGGTAAATTCCCAGTGATGAATAACAAACAACAAGTTATTGCGATACTTGGCACATCGGAGGATTTAACTGTATCTTTGGATTTACGAGAGCTATACCAATATTATCGTCATTTTTACCAAAATCGTAAAGTTGCTATTTCAAAATTCTTAGAGCATGTTGGTATATTGGATTATTTTAAGACATTGCCGACAGATGCTGAAACAATAGTATTAATAACTAAAAAGAAATTTGGTCAGAATAAACTAGTTGCTCAACATCTTAAGATTGCCGAAGGAACACTAGAATCTCATATTCATAAAATAATCAATAAATTAAAACTTGATTGTTTTAATTTAAACAGCATGCTGTTAGAAATGAATACTACTCCATAGCTTGATGGATTAAACAATAGAGCAATAGCTACATAATTGTAGTTATAACAAAAGTAAAAAGAGTTGCTCTTTTATTGCTCGGTTTTTTTAATTCTAGTAAATGGCATAGTAAACTCTCCCCGCATAATAGCATTTGCAGTCGTCACAATGCCAACTTCTGGAATACCAATAAGACCGCCCTCAGAGTCCTTCTCTAAACTGATACTTGTACCAATTACCCCTTGGGGATGTTCAATCATAAAACAATCACCATAACTTGGTAAGGTCGCAACTTCAGCAGCTACTGTTCCAGGAATATAACACGCAGCCGTTAAACTTAAAGCAACCTGTACTGGATGTGCAGAATGTACAGTTAAAGGCGCCGTAGTAAAACAACGAGAGGTGACCGCACCGACATTGCCTGCTGGACTGACAATAGATATTCGCATAGCAGCTTCATCCCTCTCTAAGCCTGCTAATAAGGCAGCCTTTTGTCTTATTTCTTCCAGTCGAGTTAAAAAAGAGACGGAACCTAACACACTTATATCCTCATTTCCTTTAAGTCCTAAATCATCTGCATGAATAAACAATGTTGGAACAGCTACATCAACCCAAGATATCCTTATTCCATCAAGAATATCTTGTGGTCTCCCAGTTGGCAAAAGCTTACCCGTTTTTGCACCTACTGCATTTAGATAATTTAACTTAATAGCTGCCCACTTCCCAGGAACCCCATCCACTTGAGTTTCACCCTCATATGATAATTGACAATTCGGAGTCTGGACAATTGAATGAACTATAACCCCCGTATTTTCGCAAAATATTCTCACTCTAGTTTCTGGGTGCGTCGCAACGAGCAATCCTTCTTGAATTGCAAATGGTCCTACCGCAGCCAAGGTATTACCGCAACTTAAGGTTGTATCAATCTTGCCGGGCTTTACTTGTCCAGACAAATAACTGACATCTGCAATTCTGCCATCAACATATTTGTCAATAATAGCAATTTTATTAGAAGTGGGCTTATCACCTCCTAATCCCGTAAGTGGATTCATCATCGTGAGTAATAGCTTTTCTTGATCTTCCCATCTTGCAGGAAGATGCGCTTTCAATACAAACAAACCTTTAGATGTACCTCCACGCATCATTGCAGCCTTTAAAGTATGTTCTAATATACTCATAATTTTCTCCTATTCTAATAAAACTACCAAATGATAAAGTGATTGACTGCTATTTTGAGTCAATGTATTTTTTTCAACATTAGCTACTTGAGAAACGGTGTCACTACTGCCAGTATTATTGCAACCAGTAAGAATCATGCATCCACTCAGTGCTAACCAGTACAATTGTTTATTCATGTTAATTTACTCCATTGTCATCATTTTCGCCCGCAGAAGTATTTGCAGAAGAAACGAAGAAATAGCCTTGGCTGGTTGCCACCGCAGTGTATTTCTCGGTTATGAGAATCTGGCTTTCTGCAGCCAATACAAGGGGAATTGTTTGACAAACTGTTGCATCAACTTGATAGCTAAACGGATTGTTGACTACTTGTTGATCTAAATTATAAAATTGCTCGCCTGCAGCAGGGCTTTTTGAATAAAGATATTTACTTGAGTAGATATTTTGTGTTTGGATGTCACTTAGATTACTCAGTGCTGGGATGCTATTATAACTAGCATTTTTAAGATAGCAGTTAGTTGTTGAGCCTACCTTAATAATTAAGTTGCCATCAACATCAGCACCGTACAATGTGCCTACTTGAGGTAAGTTTGCTGACAATGCTGTTATCCAAGTGAGAGAACCATCTGAACGTAAGTATTGAATACCATAATTATCTTGGGCATAAAGTATATTATTTAACCCACTCAAAAAGATTCTACTCCCAATGGCACCAATATAAACCCCAGTTGCAGAACCAACTCCAAGGCTTAGAATAGAAGCACCTTGAAATGACAACTGAGCAGCCATCAACCCCTGTGTTCCATTACTATTAAATACAAAATCATTTAGTGAAGTTGCCAAACCATTGTATACCGTGCTTGGCGTTACTGTTGTAGTAGGGAGTAAATCTAGTTGTGAATCATCATATGCTACTGGATACTTTTCCATAGTAATGTAACCTGCGGATAAATAAAGATTGATAACTGAATTACCATTTTGTATAAACGATGCTTGAGGATAGTCTTTGAAAATACTTCGGCTAATCGGCCAAGTATAATATTTTGAATTAATAGCATTATTTGTGCCATCACTTAATATAGCTTGAGTTCCTATAGGATAGCAGCCACTTTCACAGTGCATATTGGTACGGTATGTCCCAGCTCGGCTAAAGCCAAAGCCAGTAGTATTCGCAGCATAATCCACAAAATCTTGACGATATTTTGCGCCTATCTGACTCATATCACTGGTATAGCTTTGTATCCAAGGCGATACGGTATAGAAAGAGCAGCTACCCAGAGCTGGCATTGCCAGCGTTGTGCCAGATGAATTTTGTAGATACCAGCTTTGGTTGAAACAGTTATCCGATTCATTATTGCGTACAAACAAATAACCACTCTCATTTTCAAATTTTATTTTATTGACACTCAATGCAAAATTATTGGGGTTAGTAATTCTGATTTTGTATGAAACATGCCCAGCAACTTTAGTTCGATTCAAATTTCCTACTATTGCACTGTTATCTAATTTCAAGGTATCAAACTGCAAATCTTTGACTGAAGACAAGCTAAAGACATTGGGTAAATTAGATGGTGTCGGTGTTGGGCTAGGTGTTGGCGTGGGTGAACTCCCGTCACCACCGCCACCGCAAGCAACTATAGTTGTGCTTATAACTGCTAACATAGTTAATGATCTTTTTTTCATGATATCCTTCATCTTAAATTTAACTGTAGTGTTATTGAACTGTGCTTTCATAAACCATTGCTGTATACGGGAATAAGTTTGCCGTGTCTGACTCTGAGTTATTATTTGCAAATACTTTATTCCCATACGCAGAGATATTCATACAACCATGATAGTCAATAATTTTTCTATTTATTGGAGTTGTGACGAATCCAGTATAACCGATAGATTCCCACGATTGATTGCTATTAGCCGAACTAGCTATGCCTAAAATAGCCCATGTCATATAGTACTTACTATTTTCTGGAATAGAGCCACATGCAAATAATCTACCACGAGAATATGCGATTGCTGACATTTCTGCCCATGGTGGTGTTTCTTCGAGACTCCACATAATACTAGCTGAAATGAATGCTGCACCTACTTGCGTATGGTGTGCTGGTGTAGCCAATGGGATAGCGGTAACTACTCCATTATTATTAATATAAAAAATTCCATCGCCTAAAGCAGCGCTTAAATAGTATTTAATCGTAAATGGCATACTATTGTTGGCCGGTAAACTATAAATATTTACAAATGGTGCAGTTGATGTGTAATTGAGATCAATGGTTGCTTGATAAGCGCCACTAGTAGCATCAAATTGAACTAGACTGTAACTATAGACTGTTCCACTTTGAGTTTGAGCGATAGCATAAACACTACCGTTGTAATAATATAAATTGCCAAATTGAGTAGAGTTTGGATAAGCTCCACTCAACGGTGAAATAGTTAAGCTCTGCGTATTATCATTAAAATTAAATAATACTGGAGTATTTGCTTGTAGACCAAAGCCATAAATTTGTCCGGAACTATCAGCTCCAAGATAAGATGTTACTGTAATACTATTATTAACTAATTGACTCTCAAATGGATTTGACTCTTGCCAATACGGTGACAATGTACGATCTAAAAGCACGGGATATAGGTTAGCATTAACATGTTGTGCATAAAGAATGCCATTTGCAGTATCATAGATAATATTGACATTGTTGGTATGGCTAGATGGTGAGACACCACTATATATGATTGGTACACCAAGAGGTACTACCGCATTCCATTGTGGACCTGGTGCTGGAATAATATTTTTTGACGCGTTCGACTCATAATTACTAATACCGCCTCCGCTACCACAGCCAATTAAAGCTGTTATCAATGTGGCCAATAATAGATAAGATTTTTTATTCATGTCCACTACCTCCTAAACCAATGATTATCTTAAATTAAAGTTTAATTATTGAATTGTGCTTTCGTAAACCATCGTCGTGTATGGAAATAAGTCCGCAGTGTCTGATTCGCTATTATCATTCGCAAATACTTTATTACCATACGCAGAAATGTTCATACAACCGTTGTAGTAAGCAATTTGACCATTATCTATCCGAAAACCTTCTTGAGTATAGCCAATGGACTCCCATGCCTGATTTGTATTAGAAGAGCTTGCTATTCCTAAAATGGCCCAAGTATTCCAGTATTTATCATTATCGGGGAGATAGCCACAGGCAAATAATCTACCATGAGAATATGCGATTGCTGACATTTCTACTAATATAGGTCCATTTCCAAGCCCCCACATAGTACTTGCTGAAATAAACGTAGCACCTATTTGCGTATGAAGCGTTGGTGTAGCTAGTGGAATGGCAGTGACCACTCCACTATTATTGACATAAAAAACTCCGTCACCCAAAGCGCCACTTAAGTAGCGGCTAAAAGCAAATGGCATACTATTGTTGGCAGGTAAACTATAAATATTTACAAATGGTGCAGTTGATGTGTAGTTTAAGTCAATCGTTGCTTGATAAGCGCCACTAGTAGCATCAAATTGGACTAAACTGTAACTATAGACTGTTCCACTTTGAGTTTGGGCGATGGCATAAACACTACCGTTGTAATAATATAAATTACCAAATTGGGTAGAGTCTGGATAATCCCCACTCAATTGGGAAATGGTTAAGCTTTCTGTATTATCATTAAAATTAAATAATACTGGAGTATTCGCCTGTAGACCAAAGCCATAAATTTGTCCGGTACTATCAGCCCCAAGATAAGATGTTACTGTAATGCTATTATTGACTAATTGACTTTCAAATGGATTTGACTCTTGCCAATACGGTGACAATGTACGATCTAAAAGCACGG
>DAORIZ010000032.1:0-40716 GCA_035438765.1 Burkholderiales bacterium
GTGGTATATGGAAAGTGTCTAATTTCGGTTGGTACTAATAATGGGGGCTTGACAACGCCAAGAATACCAATACAAAAGCTTTGTACCAAGTATGATTAATCATACCTTCACTTGGGATGATCCACAGATTAATACTTTGCTGGAAGATGCAACTCGTGCATTGGGTGAGTTAAATGCATTTACGATGATAGTGCCGAATGTAGATATTTTTATCCAGATGCATATTACCAAAGAGGCAAATACATCGAGCAAGATTGAAGGTACCAAAACCGAGATTGATGAAGTTTTATTGGCTAAAGATCAAATTAATCCTGAAAAACGTGATGACTGGCAAGAGGTTCGCAATTATATTGATGCGATGAATAATGCGTTGAAAGAACTCGATACATTACCAATAAGTAATCGCTTGATAAAAAACATTCATGCGATATTGTTAAATAGTGTGCGTGGCGAAACTAAACAACCAGGCGAATTTCGTAAATCACAAAACTGGATTGGTGGTGCAAACTTAGCAACTGCATATTTTGTACCGCCACATCATGAGTTAGTTCCAGATTTGATGAGTGATTTAGAAAATTTTTTGCACAATGAAGAAATATACGTACCACATTTAATAAAAATAGCTATAGCGCATTATCAATTTGAAACTATTCATCCATTTCTAGATGGTAATGGTCGTATTGGTAGGTTGTTAATAACCTTGTATTTGGTTAGTAATGGGTTATTAAATAAACCATCACTTTATTTATCTGACTTTATTGAGCGTAATAAATCGTTATATTATGAATCATTAACATTTGTTCGGACTCAAAATAACTTGAATGGATGGTTAAAATTTTTCTTAACTGCTGTTATTGAAACTGCTAAAAGCGGGGTTGATACCTTTAAACAGATATTGACATTAAAGCAAGAGATTGATTCGGTAATATTCAGTTTTGGCAAAAAGTCACAAAATGCAAAAGCACTAGTAGATTTTTTATATCAAAAGCCTATAATTAGTAGTGCCGATATAATTGAACCATTAGGGGTTAGTAAGCCTACGGCAAATTTATTATTGAGTGATTTTGTAGAAAAAGGTATCTTGATAGAAGTTACGGGATTACAACGAAACAAACTATATAGTTTTGAACGCTATTTAAACATCTTTAGTAAAGTTTAGCGCATTAAACTTTACTAAAGGAAACACTTAGTAAAGTTTGATGGTGTAACCTTTACTAAGACAACGATGTAGTAAAAATTAATAGCTCAAATTTAATTAAGTTGGAATGAAAATATGACTGATATAAAATTATTTGAATCAAAAAAAGTGCGTAGTCACTGGGATAGTGAATTGGAAAAGTGGTATTTTTCAGTGATTGATATAGTTGAGATATTGACAGACTCAATAAATCCAACGGATTACTTAAAAAAGTTACGTAAGCGAGATGGATTACTTGCAGATTACATAGGGACAAATTGTCCCCAGGTAGCAATGAAAACTGAAACAGGTAAAACTCGGAAAACTTTAGCTGCAGATGTACAAGCTATTTTACGTATTATACAATCTATACCATCACCAAAAGCTGAGCCATTCAAATTATGGTTAGCTAAAGTTGGTTATGAACGTATGCAAGAAATTGCTGATCCAGAGCAGAGTTTAGACCGTGCACGGGAAAATTGGCAGAATTTGGGGCGTAGTGATAAATGGATTCAACAACGCATGATGGGACAAGAAACACGCAATAAACTAACTGATTATTGGAAAGAGCACGGTATTGAAAAGTCAGAAGAATTTGCATTGCTAACAAATATTATTCATCAAGAATGGACTGGTGTAACAGTCAAAGAACACAAAGCACTTAAAGAACTAAAAACACAAAATTTACGTGATCATATGAATGAGGCTGAACTTATTTTTACGGCGTTAGCTGAATTGTCTACGCGTAACATTGCTCAATCAGATCAAGCTGAGGGGCTTACTGAAAATATTGAAGCAGGAAAACGTGGAGGTAAAATTGCTAAACGGGCTAAAGAAGATTTTGAGGAAGAAACAGGGCAAAAAGTAATTAGTAGTGAAAATTTCTTGCCACCACAGAAGCAAAATAAAAAGCTGAAGGATAAATAATGACTGATTTAATACATGTAACCTATGCCCAAACTGGACAAAGCTCCAAGATTAACCACTATGGCATGCGTGAAATGCAAGCTAATGCCTTTGAATCGCGTAATTCACAATACTTGCTATTAAAAGCACCACCAGCATCGGGTAAATCAAGGGCATTGATGTTTATTGCTTTAGATAAGCTAATTAATCAAGGGCTAAAAAAGGTAATTGTGGCAGTACCTGAGCGTTCAATTGGTGGTTCGTTTGGCGATACTGAGCTCAGTAAATACGGCTTTTTTGCTGATTGGCAGCCCAATGATCACTATAACCTGTGTACACCAGGTAACGATGGCAGCAAAAGCAAGGTTGAAGTATTTAAAAACTTCATGGCTAATGATGAGAAGATTTTAATTTGCACCCATGCGACCTTACGCTTTGCCTATGAGGAGCTTGAGGATAACCTATTCAACAATGTATTATTAGCAATTGATGAATTTCATCATGTATCAGCCGATGCCGATAACCGCCTCGGTGAGCTGCTACGGAACTTGATGCAAAAATCTTCGGTGCATATTGTCGCCATGACGGGCTCGTATTTTCGTGGAGATAGTGTACCTGTGCTTAGTCCAGAAGATGAAGCCAAATTTGATAAAGTGACCTATAATTATTACGATCAGTTAAATGGCTATAACTATCTTAAAACTTTGGGGATTGGTTATCATTTTTACCAAGGACGTTATACCACCGCAATCATGGAGATGCTAGATACCGATAAAAAAACCATTTTACATATTCCGAATGTTAATTCTGGTGAATCAACCAAAGATAAACATAACGAAGTAGACTACATCATTGATAAAATTGGTGAAGTAGATCATGTTGATGCTGATAGCAGTGTAATTTACATTAAACGCCATGGTGATGGTAAGATTATCAAAGTAGCGGATTTAGTCAATGATGAGCCTATCCATCGTGAAAAGCTGGTCACGTATTTACGTGGTATAAAATCAGCCGCTGATATGGATTTAATCATTGCTCTTGGTATGGCAAAAGAAGGTTTTGATTGGCCATATTGTGAACATGCTTTAACCGTCGGCTATCGTGGTTCATTAACGGAGATTATCCAGATTATTGGACGAGCTACCAGAGATAGTAGCAATAAAACTCATGCCCAATTTACCAACCTAATTGCTCAGCCAGATGCTCAAGACTCAGAAGTAAAAACATCGGTAAATAATATGCTCAAAGCTATTACTGCATCATTACTGATGGAGCAAGTATTAGCTCCTAACTTCAAATTTAGAACTAAAGTTGAATTTGATGATACACCCGAAGAAGCGGGCACGATTAAAATTCGCGGCTTCAAAATGCCATCAACCAAGCGAGTTCAAAATATCATTGAATCAGATTTGAATGATCTCAAAGCAACGATTTTACAAGATGCACAAATGTTAAAAGCTATGCCTGGCAATCTTGAGCCAGAGGTTATTAATAAAGTCTTAATTCCTAAAATTATCCAAGTTAAATATCCTGAGTTGACCAAAGAAGAAATTGAAGAAGTTCGCCAACATGTGGTAGTTGACTCAGTTATCAAAAATGGTGAGATTAAGCAAGAAGGTGACAAGCGATTTATCAGAATGGCAAACACTTTTGTTAATATTGATGACATTAACATTGATTTAATTGATAAAATCAACCCATTCCAAAAAGCATTTGAAATCTTATCTAAATCGGTGACTCGGCAGATATTGCGGCTTATTCAAGAAACGATTGATGCGATTAAAATTGATATTACACCCGAAGAAGCAATTATATTGGCACCTAAATTAAAATTATTTATTAGCCACATGGGAAGAGCACCGGAAATTAATGCGGCAGACCCACAAGAGCGTCGATTGGCTGAATTTATTATTTACATGAAAAACTATGCTCGGGAAAAAGCTAAAAATGGATAAACAATATTTATCTTTAGATGATATTTTAGACGACAGCGATTTTGGTGAGGTTTTTAGCATTAAGCCAACTAATCCAGTTATCTCAGCGGATGATCGGCTGATTGAATCATTCAATGAAATCAATAAATTTATCGATCAGCATGGACATGAACCAACTAATATGCTTGATATGAATGAGCGAAAATTAGCTAAACGCCTTGAAAATTTTCGGGATGAACCCGAGAAATCTATTACCCTGAAACCACATGACAAGCATAATTTACTACAAATCCAAGAAAAACCCATCGAGTCATTGGATGATATTTTGCAAGATGATTTTTTAGCTAGTATTTTAGGTGATGACAGCTCGGCATTAGGTATTTTTGATTTAAAACATGTGAAGCATAGTTCAGAGCGTCAAGCTACGGACTTTGTGGCGAGACGTAAGGTGTGCAAAAACTTTGCCAAATATGAGCCATTATTTAAACAATGTCAAACCGAATTAAAATCAGGAGCTCGAAAATTAATTAAATTTAATGAGCAAAGCTTAGCACCAAATACTTATTTCATAATTAACGGAGTACTTGGGTATTTAGAAACAGTTTATGATTTAGTAAAAGATAAGAATAGCAAGTTTGACGGACGTATTTATTGTGTTTTTGAAAATGGTACAGAGTCAAATATGTTGTTCAGATCATTAGGTAAAATGCTCTATGATAATGGTCAAATTGTATCGTCATCAAATGCCGAAAATATTGCTGAATTTCATCATGGGTTTAATCTTATCAGCGAAGATGATCAATCAACAGGGTATATTTATATTCTAAAATCAAAAAGCACTAATCCTAAAGTTGCTAATATTGATAATCTTTACAAGATTGGTTATTCAACTATCCCAGTTGAAGAACGCATTAAAAATGCCGAGAATGAAGCAACGTATCTGATGGCACCAGTTGAGATCGTATCAATCTATGAGTGTTATAACCTCAATCCACAGAAATTCGAGCATATTATGCACACTTTTTTTGCCAGTGCCTGTCTAAATCTAGATGTATTTGGCGAAGAAAGCAAGCGTTATAATCCTCGGGAATGGTTTATTTTGCCATTATCAGTTATTGAACAAGCTATTGGCTTGATAATCAGCGGTGACATAATCAATTATAATTTTAATAGTAAGCTATCCTTAATCCAAACAAATATTTAGTTGGAACAGATTATACACATGAATAACACACTCCACCCACTACAGCAAATCAGCTTTAACCATGCCAATCAGGCTTATGTGGTCGAAGCTAGTGCCGGAACTGGTAAAACCTGGACTATTGAACGTCTTTACATTAAAGCACTACTAGAATCAAGCCAGCCGTATGATGCAAGCTTGCCGCTAAGTGTTGAAAATATCTTAGTGGTAACGTTTACCAATGATGCAACCAATGAGCTAAAGCAACGGATTGCTACCCAGATTCAAACCACGATCAATACTCTGATTGTCATGAATAAGCAAAGCTTAGATTCCAAAGATGATATTTTTTTAGCATATCTCGCAACACGCACAGAGCAGTTTGAGAAAGATGTAACTCTGCTGAGCCGCGCCTTGCAAAATTTTGATCAATCGGCGATTTATACCATTCACGGTTTTTGCAAGCGGATTATCGAAGATTATCAGTTTGAATGTAAAACGCCGAGTGAATTTGAATTGGTTACGAATAAAGGTCGCTTAATAGAAAATCTGGTTGTTGATTTTATGCGCAGTGAGATTATTAATAATCCACAATTTAAGGGCTGTATTGCCGAGGTTTTGAGTAATTTAGAGCAGCTTTTTAATAGCAGCGATTTTCAGCAAAGCCTAGTTGAAAAAATCAGCGCCAAATTACCCAAAGATATGTTTGAACTACTTGATAATAACTATCATCTTAAATATAATTTGAGTAATGTTCCAGCAAGTTTGGCATTACTTACTCAGAGTGAACTTAGCGAAGAGGATAAACGGCAGGCAAAAGCGCAGTTTTTAGCCTATTTGATGCAGCATTTGGCAGCCAAATTTCCGGCAGTTAATGAATTATCGGGAGTTTTATCTTATGATGATTTGATTCAGAAAGTTGCAGATAGCCTTAAAGCAAATTTGATTAATGCCGACTCTAGTTCTTCTAATATTCTGGCGGATAAAATCTACCAGCAGTTTCCCGTTGCCTTTATTGATGAGTTTCAGGATACCGATAGCCTACAGTGGCAAATTTTTAGCCAGATTTATCACTTGCAACAATCTAATCGGCGCGGTAATGTTGTGGTCGTTGGCGATCCCAAGCAGGCAATTTATCGTTTTCGTGGTGCGGATATTGATACCTACCTTGCCGCACGTTCTCAAATTGGCACTAAATTAGAGTTAAAGCATAATTTTCGTTCGCATCCTGAGATTATGAATTTTGTTAATCAGCTCTTTAGTTTGGAGAATCAAAATTGTACGAGTGAGACTAGTTTTCTTGGGAGTGGCATTGATTATAGCGAAGTAGTGGCGGCAGCAAGTGACAATGGCTTGTATTTACCAGAGCGGCATGAGTTGAATGCTTTAGCTCGGAATAATTCGATCAATGTTGAATTTAGTGATGCACCCGTGCAAATTGTTGCAATTAACGGTGTTTCAGCCGATGAACGGCGCAAGCGTTTATTGATGGCAATTAGCTTTGAGATTTTAGCATTATTGAAATTAAACCCAGAACTCAAAGGTAAGATTGCAATTTTAGTTTCCAAAAATAGCGAAGCCAGCGAGTTGGTTAAATTTCTGGCTAAATATGGTTTAAAGGCAGCGGAGCTGAAATTAGGCAATATTTTTGCTACCAGCAGTGCGCTAGATTTATATCATATTTTATTGGCAATCAGTGATCTCAATAATCGTAAAAATTTTATGCGCGCGCTGAGTACGCAATTACTTAATCTTGATTTAGCTAGTTTGAATCTTGAAAGTAATCCTGATAATAATCAATTTGAATTATTACAGCAACAATTTTTTGCCTATAAGGAGATTTGGGAGCGGCAGGGCATAATTTCGCTGGTTTATCATCTAATACAAGATGTAATTACTAACCATCCACAGCAAGACTCAATTGTTTCACATCGTGAACTGGCTAATATCTGGCAATTAGCTGAGCTACTCAATAAGCAAGCGAGCAAATTACATAATCAAGCCGAATTGCTCTATTGGTTTTTACATAAGACTCATGATGCACAAACCAATCTGGAGAGTGATTTAGATGGCAATAATGAAGAGTTGGTACGCTTGGATAATGATGATGAGCAGATTATTATTACCACCCAACATAAAGCCAAAGGGCTGGAATATGAAATCTTATTTTGTCCATTCTTCAAAAGCGGGATAAAACTGGATGGAACGTATGATTTTAATTATCGCCGCCCATTTTTTAGTAATTTCCGCGATGAGGGTGGAATGAGATCAGAATTAATCATGGATACCACGCTCGGTACTCAGATTATTGCTAATGATAACAAGGAAGCTCATCGTTTGAATTATGTTGCGCTCACTCGTGCTAAGCAGAGGTTATATATTTATCTCAAACAGCCAACTATCACCAAAAGTACAGGCAAATACAATAGCAATCAACGCCCAGATAAAATTGGCGAATTATTTGGCTATGTCGAAAAAGATCCACAGGATAATAGTCATAAATTATTTAGTTATGCTAATTTTTTTAGTGATGATCCGAGTTTGGCTCTCAAACAACCAGCCTTATTACCGGGAGTAGCTGTTTATAACCGCAATAGTTTGCGCGAAGAAGATTTGCAGGCATTAAAATTTACTTCGCCACCACGCACAGATAATATTAATAATTTTAATACAATGTTTAGCGAATTTAGTGGGCAAAAAGTTTATACCCGTCAAAGTTATACCGCTTTGACTACTCATGGCGCAGAAGATTTTGATATTAGCGATTATTTTGTTAAGAATGAAGCACAGCAAATAACTGCACCAAATTATCGTTATTCAATTTTAAGTAGTGGACAGTTGCGTGGCGCAAGTTTTGGGGTGCTCTTTCATAGCTTGTGTGAGGCTTATCCGTTTAGTCAGGCGCAGTTGCAGCAACTCTTACAACAAGAGAATCTGAGCGCCGATGATGAGCATGATTATCCAGCGCAGTTTAGTGCGATGCTTGAAGAAACTTTTAGTTATCCTCTGATCGATGATTTGTGTTTGCGTGATTTACGCGAGAGAAGCTTGCATGAGTTAGAATTTAACTTGCTGATTAAAGATAGCCATTCATTGCGTGAACAGATTGCTGATTTATTGGCTAGGTATTTTGGTGATGCACATCCATTTACGCGCTCTTGTCGGATGCTGGATAAAATTGAAGCTGGGTTTTTGGTTGGGTTTATTGATTTATTTTTTGAATATCAGGGCAAATATTGGATATTGGATTATAAAACTAATACCTTAACTAATTATGCACATGCGAAAAATCACTTGGCAACTGAAAGCCAGCTGGTGGAATCAATGGCTGATCATCATTACTATTTACAATATTTACTCTATCTGGTGGCAGTAAAACGTTATCTTGAGCAACGTCTAGGTATTGCTGATGCAACTGAACTTTTGGGGGGCGCAGTGTATTTTTACGTGCGGGGAATATTTACCGAGCAGCTTAGCTCTGGAGATGGAATTTATCTGGATACAGGTTGCCAAAATTTAGTTCGTGAATTAGATTTATTGTTTCGTGGAGTAAGCGATGCTGAATAATTCTCATTTGCCAATTACCTCTCAGTTACTAACTTTAGCCAATCCTATGCCAGAGGCTCAGACTACGCGATTAGCTAACATAATTGATGCTTTATTTAATGATCTTGATGAGGGGCATAGCTGTAGTCTGGTTGCGGATTTGGCATTGCGCTTGGAGTGTAATGCGCTTGAAATTAATCAATGCCTTATGGCTAGTGGTTTATGCGCGGTATATAAAGACAGGATAAATACTGAATACGATAGCAAGCCTTTTAGCATAGTTAATACTGACGGTACTTCATTGGTTTATATTAGCAAGTACCTAAATTATGAACAAAGTATTGTTACTCAAGTAAAACAACTAATGGCAATACCTGAAATTGATAATATTGCTATTAGTTATCAGCAAGGATTACAACAATTACGAGCGTTATCTGCCGCAGAAAATCGTCCGAATAGCGAACAATTAGCCGCGATTATTGCTGCCAGCCGTCAGAAATTCAGCATTATCACTGGTGGTCCGGGTACTGGTAAAACGACGACAGTTACATTGCTGTTATGGTTGCTTTACCAGACTTATGGCGCTGATTTAAAAGTACAAATTTGTGCGCCAACTGGTAAAGCCGCCATTCGTGTCCGAGATTCCGTGAGTAAAACGTTACGCGATTTAGAGCAAAGTTCATTAATTGATTTTGAGGGTACTCTTTTTGCTGGGTTATTAGAGGAGGGCAATAATTTTTTAACTATTCATAAGTTACTCGGTTATCAGCATAATAGTATTTATTTTAGGCATAATGCGCATAATCAGCTTGATTTAGATGTTTTAATTATTGATGAATCATCAATGATCAGTTTGCCATTATTTAGCAAATTATTTCAAGCACTCAATCTTGATAAATTAAAACATATTGTCTTCTTGGGTGATAAAAATCAGCTGTCCTCAGTTGAAGAAGGGTATGTTTTTGCCTCATTGGTAGCGCTACGTAATGATACGCCAAATAGTAATGCTGCTTACGATTTATTTACTCAGATCCAAGAACCCAATATCACGCATGAGCTGTTGATTAGTAATCGTAATCAGGGAGCAATTCATGAGCTGGCACAAGCAATCTTAACTCAACATGAATCAGCATTAACAGGCGTTCTTGAATCCTCAGAGCAAGTGAAAGTTTTCGCTCCTGAACTTAAATTAGTTTTACAGCATGTGTTAGATAATGCAAATTCAACATTCCGTCAATTTTTAAGCTTTGCACAAAATGCTAATGATGAGCATAATTATGCTGAATTATTTCGCTTATTTAGCGCTCAGACGATACTTTGCCTAACTAATGGCGGAGTATTGGGTTGCGATAATCTTAATGCTCGGCTTGAGTTACAGATTAAGCGGATACTAGGAATCAATGATGAATGGTATAACGGTCGCGCAATAATTATTTTACAAAATGACTATAATTTGGAGCTGTTTAACGGTGATATTGGAATTTGTGTAGTAAAAGATGGTCGTGCTCGCGTAGTATTTGAGAATGGGCGAGAGTTTATTCCCGAGGTCTTGCCCAACTACAGTTTAGCTTATGCAATCACAATTCATAAATCACAAGGCTCAGAATATCAGCAGGTGAATATTATTTTACCAACTAGGCAATCAACGGATACGAGTGCAGGGCGCTTACTAAGTCGTGAATTACTCTATACGGCAGTGACACGTGCCAAAAGCAATATTCGCTTGTATTGTGAGCAGCAAACACTACTTGCTGCAATCAAACAGCAAACGGTGCGTAATAGTGGCTTACCAATATTTTTAAGTGATCTATAAATTAATCAGGTTATTTTTTAATATTTCAAATTTACTTTGATCTAATTTACCATTGGTTCTGACACCAGTGCCAAGGTGAATTTCGCTAACTTTGGTTGCACGAACTAAATCTGCTGCGTTATCAGGAGTGATTCCTGCGCCAGCAAGCAAAATTACGCCACGACTATCTTGCTGCATTATAGCTAATTGTGCTGCACCCTCAGGAGCGCTTTCCTTACCACCGGAGGATAGTACCCGAGTCAGGTGTGGTGCGTAGTTTTGTAATTCTTGATAAGCGGCAACTACGTCATGGCTAACGTCGATTGCACGATGAAAAGTTAAACCAACTGCAGAGTTTTCTAATAGTCTGATGACTTCTTCCAGCTGTTTAATGTTGATGACGTTATTTTCCGTTAACGAGCCAAAAACAATTGAACTAACTTTGGTATTGCTTAGTAAATAATCAATCTCGTGTAAAATAGTGGTCATATGCTGTGATGTATAAATAAAATTTTCACCATGTGGGCGCACCATCACATTAACGGGAATATTAACTGCGGTACACACTTCGCGAGCTAATTCTAGTTGAGGTGATAAGCCGCCTAGCTCAAAATCATGGATCAGTTCAAGTCGATCTGCGCCATAGCGTTCAGCATTAATCGCTTCATCGAGGTTAGTGGCAATTATTTCAATTAACATTTTATCTTCTCAATCTGATTTATTCAGTAAACGTTTGATTTTTACGAAGTAACTGGCGGGTAAATATTACGCCCACGATTCCCTGCAAAATAATTAGGATTCCCAAACACTCCTGTGGCTGTCCATAATGAGTCATGAAAGAGATCATCCCACTTCCCGCTGCACCACCTAGCATTTGAATGCATGCATAAATTGCACCAGCAGTACCAGCACTTTTGCTAAATAAACTTAATCCACCTGCGCTAGCATTGGGATAAATAAATCCACATCCACAAATAAGGATAATTAATGGAATTATTATAGTATAGAGATTTACAAAATTAAAAATACCGCCAATGAGAAAGAGGATTCCTGCTACGCCTAATAATCTTACCCCTAGCTGTAACATCTTATCAAT
This sequence comes from Burkholderiales bacterium, assembly GCA_035438765.1. Taxonomy (GTDB): domain Bacteria; phylum Pseudomonadota; class Gammaproteobacteria; order Burkholderiales; family UBA11063; genus Aquella. The sequence continues at coordinate 11,632 of DAORIZ010000032.1, forward strand.
TCCGCGATGATAGATCATTTTGCTGTTTACATAGCTTGAAATTACTAGTGTTGCGGCAATGATTAAATTAGTATAACCAAATTGTTCTGGTGAAAGACCAACTTTAACTTGCAGGATGTAAGGCGAGATAGTGACGTAAGCAAACATCGAACATAACGCAAATGCAGTGATCGCATTATAACGAAAAAATAATCCGTTTGTTAAAACTTCTTTGTAGTCAACAAGCATATATTTCAATGGACGTTCCAAGCGATCATTATTGGTTTCTGGTAGAGCTTTAATAGTATAAACCAAGAAAATCAAGATATATACCAATAAAAAAGCAAAGCTTATCCGCCAGTAGAAATAGTGCTCAATATAACCACCAATTACGGGAGCAATTGCTGCTGCAATCGGAATAACAATGCCTAAAACAGCGCCAAAGCGAGCCATTTCCTGCTTATCGGGACAAACATCTTTAGTGACAGCACGCATGGTTGAACCAACTCCAACTAGCGCAATTCCTTGAATAAAGCGAGCAGCAAATAATATATCTAGGCTAGTTGCCACCATTGCAATTAAACTACCAATTGCGGCGATTACTAGACTCCATAAAATTACAGGTCTGCGACCAATACGATCAGAAATTGGGCCAAAAAATAGAGCACCTAGGCTGAAACCGACTGTATAAAAGAAAATGGTGTATTGAATCATACTAATGCTGGTATGGAAGTAGCTTGCCATAGCTGGCATAGAAGGAAGGTAAATATCGGTTGACATTTGTGGTAGCGCCCAAACTAGTATGATTACTAATTGAAAGCTAAGAGGTATTTGTTTCATTTTTGTTATTGCTTTTTGTAGGTTTATTACGAAGAACAGTGATTTTACCATGTAATTTGTTAATAATGGAGATGATCATTTAAAAAGTAGCGAAATTTACCTGCGTTTAGTTTTAGTGTTGTGCTGATTAAACGCTATAAGATCATATAAAGGAATATAGTATAATTCGAGATTGTGTAAATTTTAACTTAAATGTTAGGCTGCTTACTATGCACGTTTTTTTTGAACAACATCAGATGGTTCTTTATGGTTTTTTGATATCAATGGGCTTTTTAGCTGGTTTTATTGATGCTATTGCTGGTGGCGGTGGATTAATTAGTGTACCTGCATTAACGCTTACGGGGATGCCTATTCCGCTGGTATTAGGTACCAATAAATTACAAAGCAGCATCGGTACAAGTATTGCAGTTTATAAATATTATAAAGATGGCTTAATTAATTTCCGTACAGTTTATCGTGGCTTAGTAATGGGTTTTATAGGTGCTTTTGCCGGAGCCACCTTGGCAAATCACATGTCTAGTCAATTTATGCGCTATATCGTACCTTTCTTAATGTTACTAGTATTTATCTTTAATCTGTTTAATAAATCATTGGGGGTAAAAGAGGGCAAACAGCGAATGGGTGAGCTCGCTTTCTTTTCAATCTTTGGCTTTATCTGGGGCTTTTATGATGCGTTTTTTGGACCTGGCGTGGGTAACTTTTGGATAATTTCAATCGTGTTTTTTTTAGGTTATACATTTTTAAATGCTTCAGGTTATGCCAAAGTATTAAATTTAAAGAGTAATTTATTTTCACTGGCAATTTTCTTATATTACGGTAAGGTGCAATTTGTAATTGGCTTATTAATGGCTTGTGGGTCATTATGCGGTGGTTATTTGGGTGCTAAAATGGTTATTTTGCGCGGTTCAAAATTAGTCAGACCATTTTTTATGATTATTGTTGGGATTAATATTGTGGTGTTATTTTATCAAATGATATTTAGCAGCGGTGGAAGTTTGGGTTAATTTACAAAAAAAGGATGTAATGATGAAAGATTATAAAATCAGGAAGTTAGTAGTGAGTACAGTTTTTTCTGTTTTACCATTATTTGCACATGCCGCAGAGGCTAATTTAAAAGAACGTAATATTGTGACTACGGGGCATGCTCAAGTTTTTATTCCTGAGACAGTGGCAACTACGCAACTGGCGATTAATGAAACTGGTAGAAATGCTGATGATATTCAGAAAAGTGTTCGAGTTAAAGCAGATAAATTGGTTAAAGCTTTGAAATCCAGTCAACTAACTACGAGTATTGAGACAATTTCTTTTAGTGTTAACCCACAATGGTCATATCCAAATGGTGTTGCTAAACTGGATGGTTATTCAGCTAACTATAGTCTCCAAGTTAAATCTTCATTGACAGATGCAGGTAAAATTATTGATTTAGCAATGGATAATGATACAACTAGTGTTAATGGTCCAAGTCTATCGGCTAGTGATAAAGAGCGAAGCGCTGCTGAGCTAGAAGCGATTAGACTTGCAAGCTTGGATGCCAAAAAACAAGCAGAAGCGAGTCTTAGTGCGCTTGGCTTACATTCGACTCAAGTAAAGCAAATTACTGTAGTTAGTGTCGGTAGCCATAATCAACCACAGCCGCGCTATGCAATGAATATGGCTAAGTTTGACGCTCAATCCGCCCCAACCACCCCAATTGAAGGTAGTAAAGAGGGGATTAATGCAGAAGTTAACCTAACGATTGGTTATTAATCAATCCCAGTTAATAGTCTCGATTAAATGATTTTGATTGGTGTAGATACAAACATCACCAGCAATCTCTAGGGATTTTTTTACGATTTGTTCTGCACTTAAGTGCTCGGTATTATCTGTGAGTGCTTTTGCTGCAGAATAAGCGTATGATCCACCTGAGCCAATTGCTGCGATATTGTATTCTGGCTCCAAGACATCTCCAGTACCTGTAATAATCAAGCTGTGCTCTTTATCGGCAACGATGAGCATTGCTTCTAATTTTTGTAACATCCGATCAGTGCGCCATTCTTTAGCTAGTTCAACCGCTGAACGCATTAATGCTCCATTATGCATTTCTAATTTAGCTTCAAAACGTTCAAAAAGAGTAAATGCATCGGCAGTTGCTCCGGCAAAACCTGCAATTACCTGTCCTTTATACAGACGACGAATTTTGCGCGCGGTTGATTTAATTACTACATGTCCTAATGTTACCTGACCATCGCCACCTACTGCTACTTGATTACCTTTGCGTACTGCTACAATGGTTGTACCGTGAAATTGTTCCATATTGATTCCTTTTGATTCGCGAAATGCTAAGTGATTATAGCCTAATTATGCTAAAATATAAGCCCTAAATCTATTTATTCAATAGTTATTTTGTAATTTAAGGAAAATAAATGTTAAAAATTACTTTGCCGGATGGTTCAGTACGCGAATTTGAGAGCGCTGTAACTGTCCTTGATGTTGCCAAAAACATCAGTTCAAGTTTAGCCAAAGTTACTTTGGCTGGAGTAGTTAATGCCAATTTAGTTGATGTATCACATACAATTACAACAGATTCAACATTGCGCTTAATTACTGATAAAGATCCTGAAGGTTTAGAAGTAATTCGCCATTCTACCGCACATTTATTAGCTCAAGCGGTGAAGCAACTTTATCCATCAGCACAAGTTACCATCGGTCCAGTTATTGAAAATGGTTTTTACTATGATTTTAGTTTTGAGCGCCCGTTTACACCTGAAGATTTGGTGACGATTGAAAAGAAAATGACTCATTTAGTTGATCAAAATATCGCTGTTGAGCGGGTGGAAATGCCACGTGAAGAAGCCATTCGTTTTTTTGATTCGCTGGGTGAAAAATATAAAGTTGAAATTATCAGTGCGATTCCTGAAGGGCAAACTATTTCTTTATATCGTCAAGGTGACTTTATTGATTTATGTCGCGGTCCTCATGTACCGAGCACAAGCAAATTAAAATCTTTCAAACTGATGAAAGTAGCTGGTGCCTACTGGCGTGGTAATTCGGATAATGAAATGTTACAGCGTATCTATGGTACTGCGTGGCGCAATAAGGACGAGCTCAAAGATTATTTGTTTATGCTTGAAGAAGCAGAGAAACGCGACCATCGTAAGATTGGTAAGCAACTTGATTTATTCCATTTACAGGATGAAGCACCTGGTATGGTCTTTTGGCATCCTAAAGGTTGGGCGATTTGGCAAGTGATAGAGCAATATATGCGCAAAGAGCTTGATGCTGATGGTTATCAGGAAATTAAGACTCCGCAAATTGTTGATCGTAGTTTATGGGAAAAATCTGGGCACTGGGATATGTATGGAGAGTTGATGTTTTCAACTCACTCAGAAAATCGTGATTATGCAGTTAAACCAATGAACTGCCCATGTCATATCCAAGTCTTTAATCAAGGTTTAAAATCTTACCGTGACTTACCAATTCGTTTGGCAGAATTTGGCTCATGCCATCGTAATGAACCATCTGGATCGTTGCATGGAATTATGCGTGTGCGCAATTTTGTGCAAGATGATGCGCATATTTTCTGTACTGAAGAACAAATGGAATCTGAGTCAATCAAATTTATTGATTTGGTTTATCGCGTTTATCAACGTTTTGGCTTTGACAAGGTGGAGGTTAAATTATCAACACGTCCTGAAAAACGGGTCGGTGATGATAATCTATGGGATGCTGCTGAGCAAGCTCTTGCTGCTGCATTAAATAATAAAGGCTTAGCGTTTACTTTGCAACCAGGTGAGGGAGCATTTTATGGTCCTAAGATTGAGTTTGCATTAAAAGATTGCTTAGGTCGCGAATGGCAGTGCGGTACTTTACAATTAGATTTTAATTTACCAACTCGTTTGGGTGCATCATATGTTGCTGAAGATGGTAGCAAGAAAACTCCGGTGATGTTACATCGCGCAGCCTTGGGCTCTCTAGAACGTTTCATCGGTGTATTGATTGAACATCATGCGGGTAATCTGCCATTTTGGTTAGCTCCGGTGCAAGTAGTGATCTTAAATATCTCTGAAAAACAAGCTGATTATGCGACTTCAGTTCTAAGTGCGCTTAAAGCTCAGGGTGTTCGTGCGGAAATTGACTTATCTAATGAAAAAGTTGGATATAAGATTCGTCAGCACTCAATGCAAAAAATTCCATATCTACTGGTAGTGGGTGATAGCGAAGTTGAAAATCAACAGGTAACGGTTCGTAAACAAGACAGTTCTGATCTTGGTGCGATGAGTTTAGCTGATTTCTTAGCTGTTTGCAATGCTTAAAAGCTAGCGTAATTAGTAAAATAGGAGGTCTATAACCTCCTATTTTATTTAGAGTTACTAGCTAAAAGTTTTTCACAACCATCAAGCATAATATTGATACCAAATTCAAACATTTCATCATGTTCTTTTTCTGTTAACAAATTATAAAATTGTTGGTTTAATGTAAATTCTGGTTTGATATTTTCTGGTAAGCGTGGGTGCTCTCTAGTCGCAAGAGTACTGTGCGTTTCAAATGTCACATTACCAATGACAAATATGCGTAAATTTCGACCAATATAACCAGCTTGCTTTAAAGTAAAACCAAATGACATCATTTTACTTAGAAAATGCTCAAATGTTTGACGCGAGTCATCGGAATTGAATTGATATGATGCAAATAGTTCAAAGAGCCACGTTTTGGTTTTAAATACATCACGCATATTGCGCATGATTTCAGACAAGAGTTCACGCCAATTTGAGCTATTTGGGGTGAATGCATCAGCTAATTTATGTGCTTTAAATGTATAATCTTGTAGCAGAGTAATTAAATCTGCTTTATTTTTGATGTGTACGTATAATGATGGTGCTTTAATGTTTAATCTAGTCGCCAAGTTGCGCATGCTAAGTTTTGCCATTCCACCTTCTTTTATCAGGTGTAATGCTTCACGACAAATTAATTCTTTAGTAATATTTTTAGCCACAATATCCCCTTAGTGTTATAGATAAATTTTTTTCCCAACTTGTTTTTGTGTTCAATTATTATTAGGTTATAAAAAATTCTGGATAAAATATACGCTGAACCAAATAAAATAGTTCAGCGCAATTACTTTTTTTATAAATTCATTTCAGCTTTGCATTTAGTCATAAGTGTATACAAAGTATCTTTTAAAGCTACGCGTTCTTTTTTTACTTTTTCTAATTCAATTTCACTCATTGCTTCCTGCTCATGATCAACTTTGTGAACCTGAGTATCTAATTCTTCATACTGCTTTAAAACATGTTGAAAATGATGATCATTAACTTTTAGGTGATGGAATGCTTCTTTTAATTCTGGAAAACTTTCAGTTAGATTTTGATGAGGTGTTCTCATGCGTAAGTCCTTTTAAAAAATAAACAGATGTAAATTATAACATATTTAATTGTGTTCTTAAGGTGTAACGTACTATAGCTAACTATCTAAGTTAGACAAGAATTCTCTTAAGCCACTGTCACCAGATGAACATAGTTTAAAAACACCACAATTTTCAAGGACTTGGCTAAATTTTAGTCCTACTTCAATTTGCAAAATTTGTTGAACATTATTTGGTGAAAAAAGTGGGTATTTCATGTATAATGCTTTTAACCACTCTTCATGTTTAACTAATCTATCATCAAAGAGTAAACTAGTTACAGCACTATCTGCATCATTTAAGAGTAGTAAATTTTCTATTTCTTTTAATTCAGCTGCTAATCTACCGGGCAGTATTGCCAAGCCCATTGCTTCAATTAAACCGATATTTTCTTTTTTGATGTGATGTAGTTCACGATGCGGGTGAAAAATTCCTTCAGGGTGCTCGTCACTAGTACGATTATTACGCAAAATTAAATAGAGGCAATAACTATCATTACTAGCAGATAATTTGCGTAAAATTGGCGTAATCGCATTATGACGGACGCCTTGTTCGGATGCAGAAATAATGCCTAATTTAGGATTTTTATAAGTATACCATTTTTGAATTACTAATTCGGCTAGTTGGAGTAAATCTGACTTACAACCAATTAGTTGCAGTGTCGATAATGGCCAATTCAGATAATTAAGTGTAATATCGCTAAACTTTGCCAACGAATGGCTAAAACGTACTGAAGTTTTCTCTAATGGAAAAACATAATTACCAGCTTGATAATGATCATGGTTTAAAATTGAGCCACCAACAATTGGAATATCGCTATTTGAACCAATGAGATAATGTGGAATTTGTTCGACAAATGAGAACATATTCTTTAATGCTTGTTGGTTAATCTGCATATCCCGATGTTGCTGGTTAATCACGATTGAATGTTCTGGATAGTAAAGATAAGGGGAGTATTGAAAATACCAAGCATTATTATCGAGGTTTAGTTGTAACATGCGATGATTTTGGCGCGCTGGTTTATTTAGGTCTCCGCTGTAACCCTCATTTTCAATGCACAGTAGACATTGCGGATAACTACCAGTAGTTTTCTTTTGCAGAGATTTAAGTTTGGCTATTTCGAGTGGATCTTTTTCTGGCTTGGATAAATTGATGGTTATTTCAAGATTACCATATTCTGTCTCGGTACTCCAGCTTTGATTCTTAGCAATATCTGCTGTTTTGATATAGTTAGTATTTTGACTTAACAAATAATACCAATCCAGCGCAGCTTCAATACCTTGTGCTTGCTCAATTTGTCTGAATTTAGCTTCGATTGTACTTGGTCGTGGCATTAGCTCATCAATTATTCGTGTTTCAATTTGTTCTTTAGCATTGCCAAGGCTGGTAATTTGATTTCCATCAAGAGCTAGATAAATTTGGCTCGCAATGTCGGCTAAATTTAGCTGGGCTAATTTAGGGTTAGTTTGTGTTGTGTTGTTAGTTAGTTCATAACCAAACAATTGCGCATAATGATTACGAAAGTAGATCAAATCGCGTTGTTCAATCAATCCAACAGTAGTAGCTTTAGTCAGTAAAGTTTCAGTAAGATAAATTAATTTATCAGTCATTTATTTAACTCCAAATTGCCAATGAGTTTGACTATGGTAAGGTTTATCTGGGGAAAAAATTACACTCTCGCGAAACTCGGGCCAGTTAATCGCATTAGGCATTCTCTGCGTTTCAAGACAAACCGCAATATGTTTGGGAGTGGTGAAATTAGCTGAATAAACCACACAGCATGGTTCATCGGTAGTAATTTCCAAAGTTCGCCCACTTAACGGATCAGATAGTCTAATCGCTTGCGTATTATCTAAAACAAATGGATGGTCATAACCTTGATTAGCTAATTCTAGCTGTGGATGATTCGCAAAAATATCCTGCCCAAGCGGTTTACTCTTACGAAAATCAAATGGTGTACCAGACACAGAACTTAGTTTGCCAGTTACACAACCTGTTGCATCAATTTCGCCAAAGTGTGTTGCTGGTACTTCTAGCTCCATTCCCATCGCATTTTTACCAGCACTTAAATCAAAGTAACTGTGGTTGGTGAGGTTGATGATGGTAGTACGATCACAAATTGCGCTATAGCTAATAGTTAGTCGATTATCTTGTGTAATTTGGTAACACACCTTAAATGTTACATTTGCTGGAAACTTAGCCGTACCATCCGGACTAAAGTGGCTTAATTCTGCACCATCGGCAAGCAGGGTAACTTGCCAGATTTGCTTATCAATTCCGCCTGGTCCACCATGGAGGTTGTTACCGAGTTTATTATCATTTAACTGGTATTTTTGTCCTTCCAGCTCAAATTTTGCGCCAGCAATTCTTCCAGCAATTCTTCCCGTCGTAGCACCCCAATGTCCGGGATTTTCGGGATCAAACTCGGTGCGGCTGAGCACGACATTATCTAATTTGCCTTGCGAGTCAGGTGTATAAATTCCACTGATGATACCACCATAGTTGAGGAAATTAACCTGAAATCCATTTGCACTAATTAGCTGATATTCAATAATATCCTGTCCTAAATGCTTTGCAATTATTTGTTGTTTAATGCTTATGCTCATGCTAGTAACTCCTGAGAGAAAGATTTTTCATATATTCTAATCCGCGGTCCAGCGCGACGCTGGCTCCTTTAGCTTACGTGCGCCATCGCCTGGGCTCACTACATAAAATTCAGCGATTAAATTAGTTTGTTTACGATATTCAGCACCAACTTGCTTAATAAAATCCTCAACGCTGTCAGCTTTAACTAAATTGACAGTGCATCCCCCAAAGCCAGCGCCCGTCATGCGTGCACCAATACACCCTGAATGTTGCCAAGCTGCGCTAACCAGTGCATCAAGCTCTTTACCCGTTACTGCATAATCATCGCGGAGTGAAATATGTGATTGTTTCATCAATTCGCCAAATTTAACCAGATCGTTATTATGCAAAGCCTCTACCGCGGTTAATGTCCGTTGATTTTCAGCTACTGCATGCCGTGCACGTTGGTATATAGTCTGATTGGTAAATAAATCACTGTTTTTCTCTAATGTTTCAACGCTTAGTTCACCCAAAGCATTAATTGTCAGACGTGATTGCAATAATTTCAAAGCTTCACGACATTCAGCAAGACGCTCATTATATTTGGAGTCCGCCAAGCCACGTTGTTTATTGGTATTGGCGATTACTAATTTATAGCCTGCAATATTTAATGGTGCATATTGGTAATTTAGGCTATTGCAATCAAGTAAAATAGCATGATTTTCTCGACCCATAGCTGAAGCAAATTGATCCATAATTCCACATCCAACACCAATGTATTTGTTTTCGGCTGCTTGTCCGATTAATGCAATTTTTACTGAGTCATAAGCCGTGCCTAGATAGTCATTTAGAATCGTGCCCATTAGGACTTCTATCGATGCTGAGGAGGATAGTCCAGCTCCATTAGGAATATTACCATAAAAAACCACATCAAAACCATGGCTAAGTGTAGCACCATTTTTTATAAATTCGACCATTACACCTTTAGGGTAATTTGCCCAATTATGCGCGGTATTGAATTCTAGATTAGATACTTCAAATTCGATGATTCCTTGTGCTGGGAAATTAAGCGAATAAAAACGGCATAAGTTATCTTGACGGGCAGCAACCAATGCATAAGTCCCAATGTCCAGCGCGCAGGGGAAAACATTTCCACCGTTATAATCGGTGTGTTCACCAATCAGATTGACTCGTCCTGGAGCAAAAAACAGGCGCTTTGCATTATCGTTAGTGAATAGTTGATTAAATTGTTTAGTTAGTTTATTAGTTATGTCTTGCATAATAATCTCTTCTTAAATAAATTCAGGTTCAATTAATACGTCATATGGCTTTAAGGTATAATTCTCAAATGCTACGCTCTTAGCATTATGGTTAAGAATAAAACGTTTATTTCCACGACAAATCAGCTCTACGCCAAATGGTGTTTCGTAATATTTAATCTTGTTTGCATTTGCTACTTTCTGAGCCAGTTTACACCAAAATTCATCTTCGGCAACTGCGGTGCTGACATGGATTAGTTTACCTCGCCCAACTTGGCTTTCGGTTACCGCAAAATAGTCTGCAAATTCATCAGTATAGCGATAGAGTCCTTGTGCCTGTGTTGAATCAACAATCTCCAACATATCACGCCACACGCTTGCAGAGAATTTACCTTCGGCACCAATTATCTCTTCGTGACGAGCATTACCTAATGACTCAATATAGTAACTTTTGATGTTAGCTAATTTTAACCACGGATTAGCCTGATTAAAATACACGGCATTATCATAATCTTTAATTCCGGCTCTAAAGCTGCTGATTACCGTTCCGCCATTGCGCATGAATTGTTTTAATCTTTCAATTTGTGGCGCAGTTAATAACATTGGCGCTGGCAGTAAGATAACCAAATAAGAATCAAGAGCATGACGAATATCAATTACATCAACAGGTATATTCAGGCGTTTAAAACCTTGATAAAGCCGAAAATGCTCATGATGAATATCCAAACCAGTAGATTGTGGTTGAATTTTCCAAGCATAAATATTATCTGGATTGTAGAGCAGGGCAACCTTGGCATTGATCGGTAGATTTATCTCTGCTTGATGCTCGGTGGCCTCTGCAAAAATTTGTTTCATTTCATGATAGCGCGGTCCATCTTGATTATCCTGATCAAGTACGCCATAACAAAACTGCTCCGCACCTTTGGTAGCCGTGCGCCAACGGAAATAAATCAGATTATTACAGCCATGCAACATCGCTTGCCATGACCAGAGTCGCGCTTGTCCCGGACGCGGCAAATAGCCCATAATGGTATGCGCTTGTGCACCGATGAGCTGTTCGGTAATCCAAAAATGTTTGCCAGGTAAAAAGCCACGAGTTTGGTCGAGTTTCATAGCAATTTTGCCATATTCAACTGGTTGCTCTAAGCCGCCCCATACCGGATAGTTATTTAGCGCAACTACATCCAGCTGCTCCGAAATATCAGTGAAATTTTGCGCTTTATTATAATAATCTCCCGGGAAATTATGTGTAATCGCTTGTGAAGATGGCACAATCTCACGTAAGATTTTTGCTTGGCGTGCGGTAAATTTAGTAATCGTTAACGCTCTAAAGCGATAAAAAGCCAGCATCAACCCGGGGTTTTTGGCTGGAATAGTTGGTTTGGGTAATTCTATTTCGCTAAAATCATTATAGGTTTGTGACCAGAACACAGTACCAAAACGATAATTGAGATCATCAATTGATTGATATTCGCTACGTAAATAATTTTGAAATTCACGCTCGCAATGCGCACAATAGCACCAGTCGCTGGTTTCATGCCCAAGCTCATTATCAATCTGCCATGTAATTACAGCTGGATGTTCTCGGTAGGCTAATGCCATTTGCTGAGTGATCTTATCGCTTTTATCCAGATAAACTGGTGAATTAAGACATGCTTGGCGCCGCCCGCCAAAATGGCGCTTGATGCCAAGTTCATCCACCGAGAGCACTTCTGGATGTGCTTTGGCTAGCCACGCGGGTAATGTTGCGGTTGGCGTGCCCAGCATAACCTTAATACCATAATGCTCAGCACGATCTAAGACATGGCGGAAATAGTCAAATTGAAAATTATCTGCGCTTGGCTCCATCAGATGCCAAGCAAATTCGGCTATTCGGATACAGTTAATATTTGATTTAACCATTCGTGTTAAATCTTGCTCTAACCATTCTTTGTCCCATTGTTCGGGGTAGTAATCAACGCCTAAGTACATGTTATTCCTTTCCTTCGGTTTCTGAGGTTTCATTGTTTTTGTTATTATTTAATTCTTCTTGAAGTTTTTTCATAACTTTTTTACAAAGATTGTTTTGATTATTACTAAACATATCAATCAAGGATTGTTTTCTTTCATTAGTATCATAAGTTTTTTGGATTTTAGTTAATAAATGATCTAATGATTCATTAGGAAAATTATCTGTAGCACTGTCAAGATTGAAGTTAGTTAGATGCATAAATAAAGTATTTAAAAATGATTTTTCATTAGTATGATCTAACTCTATCAAATTTATCATATTTTGATTACAGAGTTTAATAGTATTTTCATTAAGAGATGATCTTATTGGACTATAAGTTGTATTTAATTGATTTAATAGAATGATTGAATTGTAGTATTGTGATAATGTAGTTATTAGTTCAGAGATTTGTTTAATATAATTCTCGATAATTATTTCATCCGGTTTGAATTTTATTGCTTCCAAATTAAAGCTGGATAAAAGATTGAAAAATGAATCACAATAATTTTTATCTTTTATATTTATTTCTAATAATTTTGTCATATTTTTATTGCATAATTTAATATCCGAGTGATTAAGATATTTTATTATTTCATTATATGACTGATACATAAAGTTTAATAAATTTAAATAATCTTCTTCTTTTTTATTTGACTTCAATAATCTCATAACAATTTGTAAAATTAAGTTAATATAATTTTGCAATCTTTCTTTTTTTACTGCTTGTTGGGCAGTAAGCTCATAAATAATTGGAGTTAATTCTGTTTTTTTATCTTTGCTATAAAATAGTTTGAATGCATCAATAATATTCTTGTAGTTAGTATCAGATTTTTCCGATAAGTACTGGATTATTAGTGCATTAATGTATGCAATCTTGTTATAGGATACTGGTCTGATGTTGTTAGGATTGTCTCGTGGCCATGTTGTATCAATATATTTACAGTATGCAATATAATCGGTAACAATACTATCATCCCATGATGCGTTTGTATCGTTGTTAACTACTCTCAAAAATCGTTGCTCTAGTACATTTATTTGTTTGAAATAATTGATAATAAGTTCTTGATCTTCACTTTCACAAAAGTTTTCTTTAAAGAGCCTAATATAATTTATTATATTTTCACGTAACGTTTTACCATACTTGCCAATTGGTAATAAAGTAATTACAATTTCTTCTATTCCAAGAAAATCTGTAATGGACTTCATATTTATATTTTCAAAATTTTGATCGGTAATAATATAATTTAAGTCATAACTTTTATCATTTAATTCGTTTTCTTTGTTTTTATACGAAATATTATCTTCATCATAGTAGTTGAGTGCTAAGCTTTGAATTGAGTCTTTATCAAGGTAATATTTTAAAATCTCATTATGTCTATTATTAATATTTGCAGGTTGGTCTTTTAAATTTGATTCAGGTTTATGATTTGTATATATAATTGCTAATGTCTCAACAGCTTTTAGATTATATGGGTTTTTTAAGTATAGATAGTATAATGGAATTATTAAATCTAAAACATTGCTAAATAATAATGCAAAATATTTATCCTTTGTTATTTTAATCTCAGTATTCTTGCTTTTAAAATCATCAAACTTGGTATTCTTTTCAAAATATTGGTATATTTCATTGATTTTTTTATAGGTATGTTCCAGCATACGAATATTGTTATCTAGGTTATATCTTCTTTTTAGTTCTAGATAAATGTCAGAAAACTCATCTTTATTACTGTTGCTCTTAGTTATTAAAGAGTACTTAATTATTTGCTCTTCAGCTGATTTTAATTTAGGTAATTTATCTAATCCATTTTGCTCTTTTTTTTCAATTAAAGCAAGAACATTATCAAATTCAAGTTTATAGTGATAGAAGTGTGAAATTAATTTTTCACGAACATTATTAAATTGATTTGCATAAGTTAAGTGATCTTCATTTGCAATTAGAATGCATATGCAATTTTTTACATCATTTAAGTATTGAATTAGACTAACTATATGCATATAGTCAATTTTATTATAATCCACTAGGCGTTCAAATTCATCAAGTATTATTATTTTATTATTCCCAACATATTGTCGTAGTTCTGTTTTAGTAATTACAGATAATAGTTTTCCCAGCGAAAAGCGAATTAATTGGCGCATAATAACGTTATTGGATCTATAAACCAATGCATTCACCAGTTCAAACATGTCAGGATAGTCAGTGCATGAAATATATATTGATGAATCAATAGTTTTTGATAACGTATTTTTTGCAAAGTACGTTTTGCCAGAGCCCCAGTGTCCATTGATGAGTATGTTTTTGAATTTATTTTCATCTTGAAGTTGTTTAATTTTGCCTTTTATAATTTTTTGAAGTTCAATATTTTTGTGTTGATTGGTGCTCTTTTCGGAGTTTTGCTCATTATCATTATAAATACACCATGCTAAAAACATAAAAGGAATATAGGCAATTACTATAATTGTAGGGTGATTGATTAATAATAGTTTTATCCAACTATAGATATTAATTATCACGTCTGGAATGTTTTTATAATAGATAGCTAGAGTGATGATAAGCACGTAAGATGTAATTGTAATTATTTGAAATTTAGCATTCAAAATTTTTGGTTTGTGTGGTGAGTGTATAAAGTTAATTACCAACAGAATAAAAGTAGTTAATAGCGGTACTGCTACTATCAAGTTAGTAAAATTCATGCCCGCCATGAAGTTATTCGCCGAACCAAAATTATTTGCAATATAACTTTCGATAAAGTTTACCATTTCCAGCTACCCCCTTACTTGTTCAAACCCCATCAACAAAATACTCTGTGGATGCATAATCGGCAACTGTATTCCAATTTCAGCGATAACTTTACCACTCATTACTAACTCAGCAGCACACAAGGGAACCGATTTCTTCATCAAATAGCCAGTATTATCCTGCGCATTCAAGAGCTTAACCTTATATGTCGCATCGGGATTGAGATAGCTAATTTGTAATTTATCGGCAATCATATTACATGGGAAATCATTTTGCGCAATCGCAAATAGCGCCTGAGTTTGTGCGGGATTAACGACACCGTAAATATTTTGTCCATTATCAATGGTGTCAATCCGCACCAAGCGACCAGAATGAATTAACTCGCGGTGTTGCTTGTATAATTTTAGATAGTGCGTTAATTGCTGGCACTCTGCATCGGTTAATTCCAGCAGGTTTTGTTCAAAGCCAAGATGTCCAAAGAAATTAGTTAGGATGCGGTATTCTAGCGTGCTCAAACGATTGGTAGTGTGTGCTTGTGCTGGACCAAAATGTGAACCCATGATTTCAGCTGGGAAGAAATAGCTAAATCCGCGCTGAATACTTTGCCGCTCGTAAGGATCATTACAATCTGATGTCCAAACCCGATTGGTATAGCGTAAGATACCCAAATCAGCACGTGCGCCACCCGATGCACAGCTTTCGATTTCTACTTTGGGAAATTCATGATGTAACTGTTCAATTAAACGATAGGTTGCCAAAACTTGCTGATGCACTCCTGCTTGTCCATTGTTACCACCAGCTTGAACTAAATCACGGTTCATATCCCATTTAATGTAAGAGATCTTATTCTCGCTAAGTAAGTCATAGATGCATTGATGAATATAATCATAAGCTTCAGGAATTGCTAAATTAAGCACATATTGATAACGTCCCAAAGGTTGCGAATAGTCTTGAACTTGTAACATCCACTCAGGGTGTGTACGAAATAAATCCGAATCAGGATTAACCATTTCTGGTTCAAACCATAAGCCAAATTCCATGCCATTTGCCAGCACTCGTTCAATGATTGGAGCTAAACCTTGGGGATGTTTTTCTTTATCAATAAACCAGTCGCCAAGTCCAGCACGTTCATGATTGCGCCCTTTAAACCACCCATCATCTAAAATAAATCTTTCTACTCCAATGGCAGCAGCACGCTCAATTAATTGAATAATTTGAGCAAGGTTATGCTCAAAATACATTGCTTCCCAAGTGTTAAAATGAATTGGGCGATAGGGGAGGACATGCGGTATAAATTTATTGCTCTGACGGATAAAACTATGGAAATTGTGGCTAAATCCATTGAGACCTGCAGCAGAGAATGATGCATACAGAGTTGGCGTGCTATAGCTTGCGCCATGAGCAAGCAGAATTTCTCCGGGTAGTAATTTTTCGCCAAACTGGATTAATTTTCGTCCATCACTGAGAGTGCTAACCTTGTAAGTATGATTACCGCTCCAGCCAAGATGGAAGCCATATACTTTTCCGCTTTGCTGGTTAAATCCATTGTCACCAAGAATTAATAATGGTGGATTATCATTAGAGGTGCGCCCCTTGAGATTTTCCACTACATAACAGGGTTGATCAATTTTGCTGCGCTGGGTTTGAAACTCATGTATCCAGCGCCCGTGGAATTGCATCATGTCGTTAACTTGTGCTTTAAGTGGCAGACTTAGCAATAATTCACCTAGTTGATAATCTTGCGTAGCAAGGTTGGTTAGTGTGATGTCATTCTCAAGTACATCCCATTGATTTAGTGCGATGCTAATTTTTAGCTCTAATTCACTTTGCTCATCCAAGGCACAGACAGTTAAACTACTCTCGGTGCTAACTAAGGAAATAATTTTTTTAAATTGTGGAGCCCAATTTTTACCATTTGAACATCCTGAGAGAGCATTAAGCTGAAAGCCACCATTCCCCCATAGTGGAACTAGGGTTAGTGGCACATCTTCGTCTAAAAAAGCTTGCGGAACAGGTCTAACTAGCTGAGTTAATAGTTGCTGCTCTTCAGCTTCGGACAGTTTGAGAGAGCCTCCCCAATAAACAATCTGCGGTAAATCTGCATCTTTAGAGGCGAGAATTAAGCTAGTAGTGTTACCGTGAAGGCTAATGATTTTACTCATGATGAGATTTCATTCTTGGTAACCCCAAGTTTAGTACATAATTTATCAAGTACTTCATCATGGAATTTTTCAGTAAGTTTTACTTTTTTCATAAAAACAATAACTGAGAGGATGAACAAAATAATTGGAATACCAAACATGATTATTTTGAATTTCATAACATTTCCTGGAGCAGCTGCAACACTCTGCGCAGTGGCATTATTAGTCATTGCAACCCAGATGGCAGTAAAACCAACCACACCATTGGAAATTGCACCAGCTAATTTATCCAATAAAGGTCTTACACAAAGAGTCGTACCTTCAGAACGAGTTCCAGTCTTAAGTTGTCCATATTCCACGCTGTCGGTTAACATTAATAAAACACACACAAACAAAATCGGGTAGGGGAAGAAGAATAAAACATAGCCAGTTAAGATGATCGGTAAATTTTTGCCAGCTAAACCAAAGATAATTAAGCCAATTACCATCACTATGATACCAACAAAAAATAGATTCTTTCTACCTTTGAATAAGCGACTTAAAACAGGGAATAGTGCAACAGCCACAAAACCTAAAGCTAAATTTAATGTACCGATAATAGCAAAACTAGTGGCATCACCAAAAATATAAGTAAAGTAATAGAGTAAGAATGATGAGCAAATTACATAGCCTAAGGCAAATAAGCCATAAGACACAGCTAGCCACAATAATTGATCATTATGTCCAATTGCTTTAAATACTTTTAGAATACTAGTTTTTTCAGTAGTTTGACGTAGCGCTGAGCTTTGTTCTTTAGCACCGATAACGGTAATAATTCCGCCAATTAGAGAAACTGCCGCCACAAGGATAGCAAAAACTAGCCAGCCTTGTTTATCACCGATTACGGTTGCTGATTGTGTATGATTTTTTGAGAAGTAGATTACTACTGGCACAATTGAAAATGCAACAATTGATTGTCCAAGTGTTGAGGCAATCCGGGCAAAAACCCCAACTGATTCGCGCTGTGCACTATTGGTTGCTAGCGCTGGTATCATACCCCAAAATGCAATATCCTTGAATGAATATACAATGTCAAGCACAGCAAATATTACAATGAATAAGATTATATAAAGTAATGGGTTAGAGGTTGACAAACCACCTAAGTCAGTAAATAATAAGACAATGCATACCGAACCGATTGTACCGCCGAATAAAATCCACGGCTTGAATTTACCCCACCGTGAGCGAGTGTTATCGACCACCCCACCAATCATTGGGTCAATAATCAGTTCAACAAAGCGTAACACAAACAACATGGTAGTTACAATTGCAATCATTTTTTCACTGGTAGCTTCACTAATTCCTGTTTGTCCGGGATTAAATAATTGAGAGGTGATAAACATTATCAGGTAAGAGGATAGCGCCGCATAAAATACATCATGCCCAAATGCTCCACAGGCGTAAGAAAAGAGCGTTTTGCCAAAACCTTTAGGCTTTTCCATTACAATATCTCCATGTATAAATGTGTTAGAATCTTGTTGATTAATCAATAAATAAGTTGATTAAACGAAATTATATGCCAAGTAATATAAAAAGTCAATTACAGATGATTGTGCATTGCAACAATATGTTACATCCAAACTATACTCAAACTGATTCGAAATACTAGTAGGCGATTTATGACGAAGCCTACACGTAGTAGGTGAGGAATAAATCAACGACCTAGAATGATGAATCGGATTGAGTGTACAACTGTTTTTTGATCAATAAACAATATTGTTGATTAAATTATTAAAAGTAGATATAATCAACTACGGGATATATTTTATGTGCAGAGTAGGAGATAGGCATGGAAATTAGAGTTAGTTCTGATAATGTTTTATTTTTTAATGCATTGGCTTCAGAAACTCGATTAAAAATAATTGAAAATTTATTACCTGAACACAAGAATATTAAAGAGTTAGCGCATGAGTTGCAGCTATCCTCAACAATTATCGCCAAGCATATTGAAATACTGGAACAGGCAAATATCGTAAAATGCGAAAATATCAAAGCAAATCGAGGTATCCAAAAAGTATGTCGGGTAATTTTGACTGATTATCATTTAGTCTTTGAACAGAAAATTAATAACTCTTTGCAACAACTACAACAATTTGAATTATCAATTGGACATTTTTCTGCGTATAACGTAAGTGGCACATGCGGTCTATCTACGGTAAATTCGTTGATTGGAGTCTGTGATGACCCACGCTATTTTAGTCATCCAGAGCGCTACAATGCTGGAATTGTGTGGTTTGCACATGGGGAAATTGAATATAAGCTACCAAGTTTTATGTTTGAAAATACCAATAAAATTAGTGAACTCGAAATAAGCGTAGAGTTATGCTCTGAGGCGCCAGGAATTAATGAAAATTTTTTATCTGATGTTTATTTTAATATCAATGGTCTTTCGCTTGGTAAATGGATAAGTCCTGGTGATTTTGGTAAACTCAAGGGGACGTATACACCAAAATGGTGGTATTTAACCGAATATGGTAAATTAGTCAAAATCAAGATTACTACTAGCGGAACATATATAAATGACGAATTAGTATCAAACGTAACAATTGGTGAACTTGGTTTATCTCAGAATAGTGATGCTACGTTTAAAATAATTTCACCACGGGAAACTGATAATCCAGGTGGTGTAAATATTTTTGGTAAAGGGTTTGGTAACTATGATCAAGGGATTATTGTTAATATCCTGCGTAAGTAGGTTTTTTTAATATTTTTGCTTAAAATATAATAAATCCGTAGGTGATATTTCATTTGAGTATCACCTACGACACTGATTATAACTAAGAACCCAAATCTTTTAGAGCTTTTCCAGATTTTAAGTTTGATTCAAGTTTTTCTAAAGTAATCCCTTTAGTTTCGGGTACAAAGAATTTTAAAAATAACATTGATACGACACAGAAAGCAGCAAAGACAAAGAAGATTGATGCATTACCATGATCGCGCATGAAGCTTAACGCATTACCCATCACTAAACCAGCAAACGACCAGTTAACAATAGTTGTAATCGTCATGCCAACTTCGCGACCTTCTAGCGGGAATACCTCAGAACAAACAATCCAGGCAACTGGTCCCCATGACACTGCAAATCCAAAAATATAAATAATTACCGCAATTAGTAAAACTGCTTTAGGTAATCCGCCAATTTGCGATGGATCACTAATGCCTCCGATTGAAGCAAAAGCTAATCCCGCCGCAATCATTGTAATCATCATTACAACCGCACCAACGTAGAGTAATTTTTTACGCCCCCATTTTTCAACTAGTTTAATAGCTGGGAAGGTAAACAGCATATTTACTGTTGGAACTGTCAGCATTGCCAAGAGCCCTTTCATACCAGCATAGCCAAAAATCGTCGGAGCATAATAAATCATCATATTAATTCCAACTAATTGCTGGAACATTTGTAATACTACCCCCATTAGCAATACTTTAAAAAAATAACCTTTAAAAATAATGCCAACTCCAGCACCTTTATCGCTTTTAATCGCGTTGTCAATATCGGCTAATTCACGATCGATATCTTCGTCATGGCATAGTACACGAGCCAAAACCTCACGAGCTTGTGTATTGCGTCCTTTGAGCATTAACCAACGAGGACTCTCTGGTAGTCTAAAGCTGCCAATAAACATGATTAGAGAGAATGCCGCAATCACAAGAAACATGATTGGTAAAGCAACATGCGGATTCAAAAAAATTCGAGCAATAACTACGTTAGTAACGGCAATCAAGAAGATTCCAATTGTAATCATCAATTGAAAGAGTGATCCCATTGAACCGCGAATACTAGCAGGTGCTGTTTCAGATAGGTATAGCGGAACAATAAAGGATGCGATTCCGACCGCAAAACCTAAGCCAAAACGACAAGCTGACAATACAGCAATGGCGGGTAATGTTGCTGATAATATTGAAAGAGAGCTAAACAAAAATCCAGCTAAAATTAGACTACGCTTGCGTCCCAAAAAACGTGCAAAAATCCCAGATAGCAAAGCACCAATAATGCCGCCTGTAGCTAAAATAGCTGCGTATTTTTCACCACCTTCAACACCAAGAAAATATACTTTTTCTATTGTTTCCAATGAATTAGCTATAAATCCTTGGTCTAAACCAAATAACAATCCACCCAAAGCTGCAATAGTACAAATCCAATAAACTATTTTTTTGTATTCACCACTAACTGCACTACCATTATTCATATGCATATGTCCTGCTGCCATTGCTTATCATCCATAGAAAGGTTATTTTAATAAAATCATGCCTGATTCTAAGCGAAGCTGAGGTAGGTTGTCTATATGCAGCGCACATACACTCTTCGTCTTTGAAACTTGGACTTTGTCGGACTTCAAAAAAGACTCCTTATGTAGCTCTAACTACACCGCATCGTCTTTTTTATCAATCCTTCGCGTCCAAGAGTCAAATACTGTGAGTATATATTATAATAATGAGAATAATTTAATGAGTAAAATTTGAACTATGAGATTTTAATCATCAGTGTAGCAGTGAGTTAGCGATAAAAAAAGCCTCTGTTGTAAAAATACAAAGAGGCTAAATTATTTTTGGGAGTTGATTTACTCAGGACGCATATGTGGGAAAAATATCACATCACGGATTGATGCCGAATCAGTCAGCAACATTACCAAGCGATCAATACCAATTCCAAGTCCGCCAGTTGGTGGCATTGCATATTCCAGCGCACGAATATAATCTGAATCATAATGCATTGCTTCTTCATCACCAGCGTCTTTTTGCTCCACTTGTTGCTTAAAGCGTGCAGCCTGATCTTCTGGATCGTTCAACTCCGAATAGCCATTGGCTAATTCACGACCAACCACAAATAATTCAAAACGCTCTGTAATTCCAGGGTTAGTGTCAGATTGACGTGCTAATGGCGAAGTTTCAATTGGATGATCCATGATGAAAGTTGGATTCCAAAGCAGATGCTCAGTATTCTCTTCGAATAGCAATAGTTGTAATACAGCCAATGAGTCAGTTTGCGGTGCTTTACGAGTTAGTTTTTTTATCTCATCAATTAAGAATTTAACATCGTTAACTTGCTCACTGGTAATTTGTGGATTATATTTTAAGATTGCCTCAACGATAGTTAAGCGATCAAATGGCTGTTCCAAATCAACAGTTTTACCTTGGTAATCAAATACCAATTTACCCACCGATACCATCGCAGTTTCACGCACGATTTGCTCAGTAATTTCCATCATGCGTTTATAATCCGCATAGCTTTCATAGAGTTCAATCATAGTGAATTCTGGATTGTGACGCGCTGATAAGCCTTCATTCCGGAAATTGCGATTAATTTCAAACACCCGATTCATACCACCAACGATAAGACGTTTTAGGTAAAGTTCGGGAGCAACTCGCAAAAATAATGCCATATCCAAAGCATTATGATGAGTTACGAATGGTTTAGCAGTTGCACCACCTGGAATTGGGTGCATCATCGGCGTTTCAACCTCTAAGTAGTCTTGACGAACCAAAGTTTCGCGAATAGTTTGAATAATTGCCGAACGTTTAATAAATACATTTTTAGATTCATCGTTCATGAATAAATCCAAATAACGTTGACGATAACGTTGTTCCTGATCGCTTAAACCATGAAATTTTTCTGGCAGTGGACGGATATTTTTACTAATCAAGCGAACTTCTTTGGCATCAATACTTAGTTCACCGGTTTTAGTTTTCATCAAACTACCGCTAATGCCAAGAATGTCGCCACTATCAGAATGTTTAAACGCTTCATAAGCTTCTTCACCAATATTTTCTTTACTAATATAGGCTTGGATACGACCTTTGGCATCGGCAATGGTTGCAAAAGATGCTTTACCCATTACGCGTTTTAACATCATACGTCCAGCAACTACCGCACTGGTATCCATTGTTGCTAATTCCTCTTTGCTAAAACTATCATATTTTTGATGAAGCAAAGCGGAATAGTCTTTAGGTTTAAAATCATTAGGAAATGGATTTCCTTGTTCACGTAATTTAGCTAATTTTTGACGACGTTCACTAATTAAGCGATTTTCGTCCAGAGGGGTAGCGACAGTTTCAGTCATTATAGTTTCATCCTTTTAGCGGCGTTGTATAATTGTTGTAATTAGGTTTTTATTATCGACAGTTTGTTGGATTAATTGATTTCCAGTTTTAGTACAAAAATCTTGTAGATCTTGCATCGATGCTGGGTCAGAGGTCACAATCTTAACTTGCACTCCTGAGTCCAGATTTGCCAGAAATTTTTTAGTTTTTAACACTGGAATCGGGCAGTTTAGA
This sequence comes from Burkholderiales bacterium, assembly GCA_035438765.1. Classification (GTDB taxonomy): domain Bacteria; phylum Pseudomonadota; class Gammaproteobacteria; order Burkholderiales; family UBA11063; genus Aquella. Next base: position 34,838 of record DAORIZ010000032.1, read on the forward strand.
CCAGTTAAATTAAGCTCTAACATTTATTTTACCAGTTTTAATCCGCCAGTACTGCTTGGGCTTGGATCACTTGGTGGCGTTGGGTTATAATTTTCCAATTCAAAATGCATACCTTGAGCGCTTTCTTTGGCAAATATTCCCAGTACATTAGCAATCGGGATTGCAATATCTTGTACCACACCGCCAAAAGTTGCCTGAAAAGTAATCCAGTCATTATCAATGAGCAAGTCTTTAGTTGCGCTAAAAGCGATATTTAGAACAATCTGGTTGTTTTTAACAAATTGCTGTGGTACAACCGTATTGGCATCAACAGAAGTCATTAGATGCGGTGTGCAGTCATTATCTACACACCACTCATAAAGCGCTCTAATTAAATATGGTTTTTGGCTTTTCATTTGCATGTTAGTATGTCCACTTATTGTTTCATGCTACGTTCAGCAGCCGTCAACGATGCCAAGAAACTTGGACGGTTGAATTGAGTTTCTGCATATTTCATTAATGCTGCCCAAGTTTTTTTAACTTCAATTTCATAGAAACCTAAGCGCCATAAAACCGGTAATAATGAAGCATCAAGCAACGTGAATGTTGTGCTAGCTACATAATCCATTTTTTTATTGTTAGCAAATAAAGCCGCAATTTCATCAAGTGCCGTACTGATAACTTTACGTAAACGATCTAATTCTTTTTTTACTTTAGCATCTTTGCTTTGTAAATTAGTATCAAGAAAACGTACAGGCTGGAAGAGCTCTTTTTCTAATTTATGAATTGTCATCCGCATCCGCGCTTTTTCAGCAGGTTCAATTGGCATCATTTGTGGATGAGGAAATCTCTCGTCAATATATTCAGATGCTATATTGGTATCTATCAGAATTAAATCACGTTTTTTATTATTCTTATCAATATCATCAACTAAAACTGGAGTTTCATTATATGGATTTAGTTGCATTAAATCCTGTCTTGAGTTAACATTCACATCTATGATTTTAAAATCCATGTCTTTTTCATTTAGAATAATCCGCACACGGTGTGAAAACGGGCATCTTGAGTCTGAGTACAGTTGTATCATCTAAGCTAGATCCTTTTTAATAAAGTAAATTGTAACCCAAGATTGTAGCAAATTTCTACATTGTTTGTCAATAGCCTGTTTTATAACATGTTGAATTGCAATTGAAAATATGTTAAAATAAACATTGTGTTAGATTTTAAGTGGAGCGTTTTTACATATTCAAATAGTATCACATCTATAAATAGTCCAATCTGGCTTTTTATTCTTTCTAATGATAAATGCTATAATAATGCTATATTAAACTTACAGTACATTGGGACTATCTTATCATTATGCAGAATCAAAATCAGGATAAATCAAATCAAGCAGAAACGCCATTGCCTAAACTAAGCAAAACAACTCAAGAAAAGCGCTTATATAATCGTTTGTCTAGTGAAGAAGCACAGGCAAAATTAGCCGCGGAGACTTTTGAGCGTACAACAATCTCTTTTTACCAATATTTTGTCATTGATGATCCAATTATGTTTCGTGATGAGCTGTATCTAAACTTCGATAAACTTGGGGTGCTTGGGCGAGTATATTTGGCACATGAAGGAATTAATGCGCAAATTAGTGTTCCTGAACATAATGTTGCTGCGTTTCGCGATTATCTTTATTCGATTAATGGATTAAATGGGATTCGCCTAAATATAGCTGCGGATGATGATGGTAAATCATTTTGGATATTGAAGATTAAAGTACGTGAGAAAATTGTAGCTGATGGGATTGACGATCCTGAGTTTTCAATGGAGCGTCGTGGTAAATATCTTACGGCTGAAGAATTTAATCAAATGACTGAAAACCCAGATGTTTTAGTTGTTGATATGCGTAATCACTATGAATATGAGGTTGGGCATTTTTCAGATGCAGTGGAAGTTCCTAGCGAAACTTTCCGTGAACAATTGCCGATGGCAGTAGAGATGCTAAAAGAACAAAAAGATAAAAATATCATCATGTATTGTACAGGTGGTATTCGTTGTGAAAAAGCTAGTGCTTGGATGCTGCATAATGGTTTTGAAAATGTTTACCATCTGGAAGGTGGAATTATCAAGTATGCTAATGATGTTAAACAACAAGGCTTAGCCAATAAATTCCGTGGTAAAAATTTCGTCTTTGATGGGCGTCTGGCAGAACAAATTGGCGATGAAATTATCGCACATTGCCATCAGTGCGGCAAAGCTGCGGATACGCACACTAATTGCGCAAATAAGGGTTGTCATTTATTATTTATCCAATGTGAGGAATGTAAAAATGAATTTAATGGTTGTTGCTCTCAGGAATGCATGGATATAATCAATCTTCCTGAAGAAGAGCAAAAAGCGCTGCGTAAAGGAATTAATCGTGGTGGTATGATTTTTAATAAAAGAAAGAAATAACGGGGAAGCGAAGAATGTTAAAAAAACCTGAATTATTACTACCTGCGGGTACTTTTGAACATTTGCAATATGCATTTGATTTTGGTGCTGATGCAGTTTATGCTGGACAACCACGCTACAGCTTGCGTGCACGAAATAATGAGTTTAAACTAGAGCAGTTGCAGCTAGGTATTGAAGAAGCACGTCGTCGTGGTAAAAAATTATTTATTGCCAGTAATATTTTGCCGCATAATGGTAAAGTTAAAACCTATCTGAAAGATATGGAACCGCTAATGGCAATGAAGCCTGATGCTTTGATTATGGCTGATCCGGGTTTAATTATGATGGTTAAAGATCGCTGGCCGGAAACCGAAATTCATTTATCAGTGCAGGCTAACACGGTTAATTATGCGGGCGTAAAATTTTGGCAGCGCCAAGGTCTGTCACGAGTTATTTTATCGCGCGAACTATCACTAGACGAAATTGAAGAAATTCGTCAAGAATGCCCAGATATGGAAATTGAAGTTTTTGTGCATGGGGCTTTATGTATTGCTTATTCGGGGCGTTGTTTGCTATCTGGTTATTTTAATCGTCGTGATCCTAATCAGGGAACGTGTACCAATGCTTGCCGTTGGGAATACAAAGTTTACGATACTAAGCCTGATGATGCTGGCGATGTCCAGTTATTAGATGGATTTAATTATAATCAGGAGTTAGATAATGCCAATCAGGCTTTTTCAGCTGCTGGTGGCGTTAGTCGTCATCCGTTAGCAAATAAGACTTATTTGATTGAAGATACTACTCGTCCTGGGGATTATATGCCAATTATTGAAGATGAGCATGGTACTTACATTATGAATTCTAAGGATTTACGTGCGATTCAACATGTTGAGCGTTTAGTTAAAATTGGGGTTGATTCGCTAAAAGTTGAAGGGCGAACTAAATCAATTTATTATGTCGCGCGAGTTGCTCAGGCATATCGTCAGGCAATTGATGCAGCCGTTGCTGGTAAACCATTTGATCCAAGTTTGTTGGCAAATTTAGAAGGTTTAGCGAATCGTGGTTATACGGATGGCTTTTTACAACGTCATCATGCCGAAGATTATCAGAACTATATTGATAGTCATTCCAAATCTCGTGCTAGCCAATATGTGGGTGAGGTTTTAGAAGTCGACAATGATGGTTGGGCGTTAATTGAGGTTAAAAATAAATTCAGTTTAGGCGATAAGCTTGAAATTCTTCATCCAAGTGGTATGCGTGAGATTGAAGTTAACATAATGAAGAACAAAAAAGATGAAGCAGTTGAAGTTGCGCAAGGTAGCGGTATCTTTGTCAAAATTCCGAACATGCATGGTATGGAAAAAGCGCTTTTAGCAAGATTGATTCCTAGTTCAAATTAACCATAGCATTTACAAAACTCTATATACTCAAGCTGATTCGAAATACTGGTAGGCGACAAGCAACGAAGCTTACAACTAGTAAGTGAGGCGCTTGGCAACGACCTAGGATGATGAATCAGTTTGAGTATGGAAAAACAAAATAAAACAATTTTAGGTAATAACAATAATATGCAAATAACATTATATCAGCAACTAGAACAGAAATTCAGAACCGCATTTAATTCTTTGGGGATTGATGCGAGTGTTCCAATTGTATTACAGGAATCAAGTAAGCCAGAATTTGGTGATTATCAGGTTAACGGTGCGATGGCGGCGGCTAAAACACTTAAAATGAATCCGCGGGAATTAGCGCAAAAGATTATTGATAGCGTCGATCTTTATGGCATTGCCGATAAATTGGAGATTGCCGGTCCGGGGTTTATTAATGTTACGCTAAACAATCAATATTTGTCTAGTTTATTGGCAGATAACGTATTAAAGGTTAGTGATGATCGTAAACATACCATAGTTGTTGATTATTCTGCGCCTAATTTAGCTAAAGAAATGCACGTTGGTCATTTACGCAGTACCGTTATTGGTGATGCATTAGTGCGTATTTATGAATTTTTAGGTAATAAAGTAATTCGTCGTAATCATGTGGGAGATTGGGGTACTCAGTTTGGTATGCTAACCGCATATCTGTTTGAATTGAATCAACAAGATAATGCTTCAATCGAGCTACATGATTTGGAAGAGTTCTACCGTAAATCTAAAGTTCGCTTTGATCAAGATGCTGATTTTGCGAATCGTGCTCGTGAATTTGTAGTGCGCTTGCAATCTGGCGATGAGCAAGTATTGGCGCTTTGGCAACAATTTGTTGAAACGTCATTGGGACACTGTCAAGAAGTGTGTGATCGTTTGGGTACAAAACTAACTCGTGCGGATGCGGTAGGGGAAAGCTCTTACAATGATTTACTCGCACCAATGGTATCTCGCCTAATGGATTCAGGGATTGCAATTGATAGTGAGGGTGCTAAATGTGTCTTTCTTACGCCTGAAGAACTTGGTAGCAAAGATGAAACTCCATTTATCATTCAGAAAAAAGATGGTGGCTATTTATATGCAACAACTGACATTGCTGCCGTTTATGATCGAGTGCATAATTTAGGTGCTGATCGTTTAGTTTATGTAATTGATGCACGTCAATCATTACATTTAAAACAATTATTCGTAGTTAGTAAAAAAGCTGGAATTGCGCCTATTGAAACTAAGATGGAACATTCTGCCTTTGGTACGATGATGGGTGAAGATGGTAAACCATTTAAAACCCGCTCTGGTGGTACGGTAAAGCTGATTGATTTAATCAACGAAGCAATTGAACGTGCTGAGACTATGATTCGTGAGCGTAATCCTGAATGGAGCAACGAAGAGGTTACCGCATTAGCGAAAATCCTAGGTGTTGCTTCAATGAAATATGCTGATCTATCTAAAAATCGCCTAAGTGATTATATCTTTAGCTTTGATAAAATGTTAGCATTTGATGGTAATACCGCACCATATCTATTATATGCATATACGCGTATTAATAGTATTTTCAATAAAGCTGGTTTAAAGCGTGAAGATTATCTTGGCTCTACAATTGTTATTAATGAGTTTGATGAACATCGTTTAGCGGTACATATTGCTAAATTTGCTGAAAAACTACATCAGACAGCTAAAGAAAACTATCCGCATTATCTCTGTGGATATATATATGAGCTCGCAGGACTGTTTATGAAATTTTATGAGTCATGCCCGATTTTGCGTTCTGATGTAAGCGATGAAGTTAAACATAATAGGTTAGCTTTGGCAGCATTAGCTGGTGAAACCTTAAAATTAAGCCTTGATTTACTAGGTATTCCAGTGGTTGAGCGCATGTAGTCCAAGTGCTGGCTTTATAATGTAGTAGCTGAGCAGATTTTTTTATAAATTATTTTGTTGGTACTATCTCCTTGAAACGACGTAATATTTTGCGTGAGTGTTGCGAAAAACTCTGTAGTTGCCAACAAAAAGATTTGACTGTTAGTAATTAGTTGTGTGATAATACCGTTCTGCCGCGAA
>DAORIZ010000033.1:0-34713 GCA_035438765.1 Burkholderiales bacterium
TTTGTAAATAATCTGTGTAAAGGTCAAAGATATTCATTGGCGATTCGTCTTAATGTTTATTCAGAAACCAGATTTTACACAATCATGCACGGTTAGTGCGTAACATCAGTTAGTATTATAACAGATTTTTTTATGATTATGAAATCAACTTTACTACTTTTTAAGTAAAAATATAAGATTTGCTATTAACTACATAATAAAATATTTAACCGAAACTCTATGATTTCAGATATTAAATAGGTCTCTTTTTAACGGTCTATTTAATAGAGTTGGTGATTATCGAATTATTTATAAAATAGAAGGATAATAAGCTGATCATATCAGCTGTTAGAATTGCTAATCGTAGAAAACAAGCGATCTATAAAACCATACGGCAAAGTTATTACTGGATCCTCATGCCTTAAAACCATATTCTCTTTCAACCTTGCAAATTCGCACTGTGTAATTAGCGTACCACATTTCACGCCCTTTTTTCTGAGCTAGTTGATGATCAATCTGTTGTTTCCATTGCGCAATATCTGCAAGAGTTTGCCAATATGAAACGGTAATACCTATTTGTTCGCGTGCGGATTCTACCCCTATAAATCCAACCTGTTGTGCCGCCAAATCAAGCATTTGCTTAGCAACTAAAGCATAGCCGTCATCATTGCTAGTTCTTACGGATGTAAATATTACCGCGTAATAAGGATGTGACATAATTATTTCCTCTTATAATAAATGATTATCCACAACTTATTACGCTTAATTAACGCAATAAGTTAGTTTTTTATGATTTGGATATTACTTAGAACCCATTCATAATTTTTTTAATTATCATAGAATTACGCATTGACAGTTAACCATAATTATACATTAATAATCTATCAATATCTTTAATGAAACCTACCAATATAGAATTAAATAACTGGCGCAGTATTTGATATCAGTTTATAATTATCTATTATTAGTCTTAGCGTATTGAATAACCTAATAATTAATTTATATTTTACAATAAGTTGGCATAAAATAAATCAATGTGCAGATGTTTAAAATTATATAAAGATGAAAAAACCTGAGCAGGAAGAGGGGCTCAGGTTTTCTTCATTTTGGTAGTTAAATTAGTTCATGATATTCCCCTTAATCAAAAATTTTGCACCATCAATTGCTTTCAGTTAGGAATAATAACACAATAGGTTTTTCCCCAATATCCCATTTATGGATAGTTCATTCCCATTTTTGCATTAAACAAATTCACAATTATATCAATATATTACCAATAGTCAAATTACTTTACTGAACTTTGCCAGTCGCTATATTTCTGCAACCCCTTTCTTTGCTGCACAAATTGATAAAATTTCGCGATAGTCTTATAGCGCTGCCATTTACCCTGACAGCGGTAAGATAAGTCTGACTCTGAGCAATTTGGCATAAGTTGATAACTGCTCGCTTTCTGAACTTTGTCGATTAAAGCAGGTAGCGGCTCTAATTTACCAGCATCTTTTTGCTTCAACATCATCAGCATGATCGTCGCGGTGGTAGTACGTCCATCCCCACCCTGACAATGCAAATAGACCCACTGCTGAGGATTGCTTTTCAAATAAGTATCGTATAAATTTAATAATTGATCAATATTTTCCGGACTCATTGCCAAATGGTCAGTTACAGTGATCCGATAATAACTTTGATTATATTTTGCCATTAGTTGTGATTCGCTCTGAATGCTAGTATTAAGACAAATCGTTGGAGTATTCTCATCTGGTATGCTTTTAAGGTTATAGCGATAAAACTGGATTGACTTATAACCATTCAAAACCTTATGCAAAATATACTCCTCTTGCGGAATAATCACAGACTGGAGCTTATCCGCATTGATATCATCGTTAGGCAGCGCAATAAATGAAAAAGGTACTCCATTATTAAATCCATGGTATTCAGCACGTAAATCAACATCAATTACTTTCGGTTTATTGTGAATTGCGTTAACAAATTGTGACTCATTAAACTGACTGCTGGCAATAATTTTATAATCATCCAAATAGCGCAAATGATGCGGTAATGACTCAGCGCTATATTTATAATTATTCAATTCAAGATATACCTGATTTAACTTATTGGCACAAGTCACCATCAATTGCGGGGTTACACACTGATTATCGGCAGCATAAGCAATTGGTATCATACTGATAAGCGTTAATATTTTTAAGAGTTTCATAATGTCGTGACCTTCTAAAGATGAGCTTCGGCAGCGTTTGCTGAAGCTCGCATTTACTCTACCAGTTGTAGTAATAGATGTGGTATGAATTATATTTATATTCGTCGCTAGCACCACCATTGAGGGTAATATTCGGTTCATTTATTGCTGGTTGACTAGTTGTAATACCGTTACTATAGTCTAATGCAATGCCGCTAAATCCTGTTGGACCGCTGCTGTCACCACTATTATTTACCGCATGGCAAGTCAAATCATAACGCACACAGCTAATGTAAACATACATATCAACACCGTCATCAGAACGATTAGGATTCGGGCCATAGCCAACATCATACACATGATATTGATCAGTTAAGCGCATGAAGTTTGAAGCTTGCCAACCATCATGAACATGATAAGCGCCATTTTCCTGACTAAGACTATAATACTGACTTTGTCCACCAAAATATTGTGTATTGAGGTTAAAGCCACGAATATCAATAGTGTCATCATCTTCAAATAAACCTGCATCATAATCAATCGCCATATCAGAGTTAACCACATTGTATAATTCACCACCTTGCCCGCTATAGTAGGTATTTCCAGTATAAGTTCCGCAGTACAAATTACCACCAACATTAGATAAGTTACCCGGACTACACATATCACCAATATCTTGCGCAGTATAGGCTTTGACACCAGTATTAGTGTTCACGCATTGAGTGGTAACATTTTTACCATTCCAGTTATAGCTATTACTAGGATTACTTTCTAACCATGCATAGCTAATATTGTTCAAATTATCACAATTACTCGGGAAAGTATAATTACTCAATTGGCTACCACTAGGACCTGTTAGATATTGATTAATTGCCTGTTGTGCCTCAGTATAAATAATATATTGTTTATATTTAAAAATCTGGAATAATGCTTGATGCGCTTGCTGATAGTTTTGATAATTGGATGGAGCACCCATGAAAGATGGTAAATCAATACTAGCAAGCTCAGGATCTCCAGAAAGATATTTGATTCTCAATAAACTATCGATAATTTGATAAGATTGCTGTAAACCAACATCATTATAAAATAAGGCGGTTTTGACAATTTGTGTCCACTGAGCCGCATTCAAAAATAGATTTTCATTAGTACTAAAATTATTTTGCCCGTAGTACGGATGTTGTGCTGTGTAATTATTAAATGCATTGGCTAAATTAGTAGCAAACCAACCAGTTCCAGGAGCAATATTATTTACCCGAGTTGAATTCCAGCTACCATCACTATTTTCACTAATCAATAAATTGCCATTACTGCCAAGGTATGAATTATCGCTATCATCAGAGAGTTGAGTAATTTGCGTGTTTAAGTCAGCCGGAAAATTGGCATAAGCAGCATATACCCGTTGCTTAGCAAGTGGAATCATTACTGCTGACTCTGGCGGAATTGCAGGTATAATACCACTTTCCCATTCGCTAACATAATTGGCTTGTGGATACCCAGCATAAACATCTTGTGCAAAATTGGTATAGTCGCCATAAATATAGCTGTTAATCGCATAAAAAGTTTGGGTTGATTTTACTGCAGTATTTTCATAATAATCATCGACAAAAGTTGTCAGAGTTTGGTTAATTGAAGTTAATTGATTTTCAATCCCGTTCAACTGGCTTTCGATTTGCATATTTTGTGCATCAGATGGAGAATTAAAAATTGTGATTCCCATTGAGTTTAAAAGATTCACGGCTAAATCGGTACTTAGTTCACCAGCTACTTCCCCTGCATTTTCACCAGCTAAATCAGCCAATTCACCGACTACAGGATTAAGAAATGTCATCACTCCGCCAGTTGCCGAAATCGTTGCCGAAGTATCTGCTATTGGGGCAGCATTTGAATTGTTAGCGGTATTTTGATTAGTATTCGGATTATTAGGATTACCACCGCCACTATTACACGCTACCAGTAAGCTGGAAGAAAGACCAGCTACGGCTAATAGGTTAATAATTTTTTTGGTTTTCATCATGCGCCCCTACAAAAAGAGTGTTGTTAATGAGAGCTCATCTCATCTATAGGCGCTATGATATCATTCAGAAATTAGCAGTGGTTTCCCATGTTTGCATAGTTCATTCCCATTTTTGCAAACTAGGTAAACCAACTGTTTTAATTAAAAATATACTCCCACATAAATGTAATACAAAGCGTTACAACAAGGTTAGTACGAAATAGTCTGAGTAATTAAACTTGATGGATTATTATTTGGCTATCCTCGGCAAGAATATAGCCACCGGGTAGATTATCTTCCCAGTCGGGAATCTCGTAGCGTGGAATAATTTTACCGTCAGCTAGTTGCACACTGTAATATCCTGGGCGATGGGTATGACCGTGAATAACCGCATCTGCCTGATATTTAAGAATATACTCGACAATTGAATCATCGACAACTTGATAGATATAATCAGGTTTACTGCCAGTTTGTGCATGAGATTTTTTCTCAAGCTTTTCCTTTAATTTGTAACGTAAGAATAGTGGAATCTTACGCAGGATAAACATCGTAATCGGATGCTGCAAGATCTTTTTCATTTTTTGATAACCGAGATCCAAAGTGCAAAAAGTATCGCCGTGACTGAGTAGGATTCTTTTCTCGGCTATTTCAACAATATGCATATCATTAATTAGTTGCATGCCGCATTCTGCTGCAAAAACCTTACCGACGCCAAAATCATGATTACCACCACGAAAATAGAGCTTTGTTACAGAACTAAACTGTTGCAAATTATGACGCATTTCACGAATGAATTCATTATCGTCATCGTCTCCTAACCAATAATCAAAAAAGTCGCCCAAGATATAGAGGCCATCGATATTAGCACGCCAATCTTGTAACAACTGGTAAAAAAGTTGATTTTTCTCAATAGTTTGTGGAGAGAGATGTAGATCAGAAACAAAAATAAATTTCATGTGCTGCTCGTAATATTAAATGTTGCTAGATGGTTATTGCCGAATTATATACTACTTTTATAAACTACTCATAGTTGTTAGAATCCTTTCACTGTTAAAAAACTGAGATTTTTCAAAAATATTATTGCTTTTTCCTAAACTCTGTCCTATAATTCAAAATAGGTTAAAAAGCGAATCTGCTTATATAACACTAATAATGTTCTATTTCTAAGGGCTAGCCATCATGAATATCCAAAATCACAAAGTATTGCTACTAATTCTTGCCGGGACACTCAGTGCATGTGGCAGTGGTACTTCGCAGTCAGCAACACAGTCAAATAGCCCGAGTCGCGCATTTGGAGGCTTAGCATTAACAGGAGCTTCATCAGACCCATGTAGTGGTGTGCCTGCATGGAATAGTACAACAGCCTATGCAACCGCTGGTACATTAGTTGTTCAAAATGGTGTTAAATATGTAAATAACTGGTGGACACAAGGTAATAATCCAACTACCAGCAATGGTGGAGCTGGTAGCGGTCAACCATGGACAAAGCAAGCAGTATGTGGTACTCCAACGCCTAGTCCGACCCCTAGTCCATCACCAAGCCCGACACCAACACCGACTCCTACGCCAATTCCAACACCTACCCCAAGTCCGAGCCCTGCTCCAACCCCAGCACCGGATGATTATCCATTATATAACACATCAGGTCAAAATAATTATACTGGTGGTACAATTGTAAGAGGGACAGACGGTAACTTATACCAATGTTTATCAAATATAGTAGCTCCATGGTGTAATAGTACTGCTGCATGGGCATATGCTCCAGGAACTGGCAGTGCATGGAATCAAGCATGGCAATTAGTAGTATCGCCAACACCTACTCCATCGCCAAGTCCAACTCCAAGCCCAAGTCCTACACCAGCTCCGACACCGACGCCTACTCCATCACCGACTCCGAGCCCTACGCCAACGCCCCCTACACCAGTTACTGGTCTGATATATAGCGCGTATAAAGACGTTGGCATAAATGCAAATTGGAATAATTTGCAAATATCAACTAAAGTTCAAAATAATGCAGCGTCTTTCCCAAGTGCATTGGTAACGGTACTACCAAGTACGTCAATGAACACAATCAGCTGGGCATTTGCAACAGGTGAGTGTGGACAAGAAAATTGGGCAGGAATGAATGCCACACAATTTGCGACTCAAAATATCACTGACTTTAACAACGCAGGTTTGAAATATATTGTTTCAACAGGTGGTGCTTCAGGTGCATTTACTTGTTCAACTCAAGCTGGAATGGATACTTTCTTGAATCGCTATATGTCCAAAGGCTTTGTTGGTCTTGATTTCGATATTGAAGCCGGGCCAAGTGGTGCTGATTTACAAAACCTAATCAATATGATTGCTTACGCACAGCAGAAATATCCAACTTTAAGGATCAGCTTTACACTAGCAACCCTAGCTAATGCTAATCCAACTGGTACAAGCTTAAATTCACTGGGGGATAGTGTTATTACCAAAGCAAAAGCTGCTGGAATTAATTTCTACGTGAACCTAATGGTAATGGATTATGGTAATTCTTCGGCTGTATGTGTAATGAACACAGCAGGAACTAATTGCGATATGAATTTATCTGCACAACAAGCTGCAAAAAATCTCAGCAAATACTACAATATTCCGTTAAGTAATATTGAATTGACCCCAATGATTGGAGTGAATGATACCGTGACTAATCTTGTAAGCTTGGCTAATGCCACTAGTATTGCTAGTTGGAGCAAGGCTAATGGACTTGCTGGATTACATTACTGGTCGTTCGATCGCGATGCTTCATGTATCAATGCATATGCAACTACAACCTGTAGTAGCTCAGTGAACGGAGTGCCGATGCAAACTTCAGCGCTGCAATACTTGAGTGCCTTTGCTAGCGGACTATAATTTTTCTGTCTTTTAAAAAACTAGAGGTGCACCTAGCCCTCTAGTTTTTATTTACTTATCTCCCATCAGACTTAAGCAATTAGCAACTTTTTGTAACCTTTGGTTTGAGTTATTTTGCCCATAATCCAATACATAAAGAGCATTATCACAATTAACAAAATAGTTAGTCCATATGCCGAAGCTCGGCTAACAAGTTCTGCCACTAATGGCGCAAAGCCCGCTAAAGTTATGCCTAAATTAAAACTCAACGAACAGGCTGTCATTCGATAAGCTTCGTCAAATATCTCGGCAAATAGACTGGTTACAAATGACGTAACGGCACAAAATCCAGTAACCATTACCAAAAGGCCAATGATTCCCAGCCAGACATTTACCACACTCAGCGTAAAGATTAATGCACCAAAGAGCATCAGTAAAATATAGCGTTTAGCATAACTTACCCTACATGCATGACGATTGGCAAAATAACCAAAAAGAGGATATAAAAAAATTGAAACAATCAAAATTCCATTCATTTCCAAAAAGGCTAGTTGTTTACCTAGATGTAAATGCGCCTGCATATAAGTCACCAGATAAGTGAATAATATGTAATAAATTGTTCCAGTGGTGAAGCTCAGAAGAGACATATAAATCAGCACTTTTGGTTGTTTGGCAAAAATGTCTGCCAGCGTAAATTTGTGCTCAATTTCGATACTATGTTTAGGAAATTCCGGTACCATGCGACTATAAATTAAAAACAAAACCATACTTAGAATAAATGGAATTCGCCAAACTAATGAGGGAAACCCACTGTGCATAGAATTACTAAAGAGCGCAATGGCGATACTACCGACTACAGATGCAAGGAAACAACCTAGAACTGAAATCGTATAAATCAAACTGGTTAAAAAAGGTTTATTGGGAGCATCACTATCGACTGCCACTGCAATTAATCCCGAGAATTGCCCACCCGCTGAGATTCCTTGACAAATACGCAAAAAAACCAAGAGTATTGGAGATAAAACTCCCAGTACCTCATAGCTAGGTAAAAATCCTATTAATGTAGTTGGGATTGCCATCAACCAAATGGAGAGATTAACCGCATACAATTTACCCCGCCGATCCCCAATCACCCCAAAAATAAACGACCCCAGTGGACGCGCTAAAAAACCCACCCCAAAGGTAGCAAATACGAGTAACAGACTGATAAAAGGAATATTTTTAGGAAAAAATGTACGTGATATCTGCAAAGCAAATAAGCCATAAATTGTAAAATCATACCACTCTAATACATTACCAAACGACGTCTTTATAAAATCCTGTGAGACTTTATCTAATTTAAATTTATTCATTGAAACCCACGCTTTCGTAAATATAATTGTTATTTACCGATAAATAACAGCTAATTAAGCAGTGATGCTACCGATATATAAAAATATCCGTAAATAAAGCATTTACTTGATTTGTGTAACATCCTTAGCCATAAGCGATAAATTCAAATCACTTATAGAAAATTAAATTTATCATAAACAAATCAGATTGTTAAGTAAATTTCTGAATAAAATATAATGTTAGATAATTCTAGGTAAGTAGAATTAGGATTATTGATTTCAAGATATGTACTTGGTACATGGGGAATATTATTTAACATGATAGTTCCTTTCGGATTATTAGAAAATTATCTGCATCATACTGTTTAATACAGATAAACCAGTCAGTATCCTTTCAAAATAAATTATTTAATGTAAGTGCTGAAATGCTCACAGAAAGAGGAGCAAAGCATTTTAGTCAAATTTTATAACACCATATAAATGCGTCGCTAACTCCGTTACTAGGTGTCAATTATAACATCGTTAGACATCATGGTCAACCATCAATGCGCTCAAGATAAATACACCATCAAAATACAACATTATCAAACCCACCAAGAATAAGACTATACTGCAGATAAATTTATTACACAGAATAGCTACTTTCACAACAGACGTCAGTGCTTATTTTTAAAATAGTCGTTGATATTTATCTCTAGCCAAATATCTTTATTTCTATGATTACTATAAATAAATTTACCAGTTGCCAATTCTCCAATTAGCGTATAGTTCGTAACTTCCGCTACAGGGTAATTACTCGAATTGCCAGTTTGATATACTCCCCCATCATCAAGCGGCGTTGAAAATAACTGTTTTAACTCCGATACTCCAATCTTATCTATTGTAGTAAGATAAGATTCAATGTGATGATATCTCACACTTGCGTAGCTGGGAGTGTCTTTGCTACGATCAACACAATTATTCATGGTTAATTTTGCATGCTCAAAATTAGTTCGGTATAAGTTAGTAAAGAAATTAGCTTCAGGTTGCTGACCTTTCAAGATTACCGGTTTTGTTTTCACGGCATGCTCAATTGTAAATGAATCATTAATATCAACAATAGCATTAAAATTAGAAACAAAAGCTGGATGATTATTAACGTATTGTATAAACTCCGCTGAATTTTTTGCTCCCAACATAGCATAAAATGCAGTATTTAATCCAATATAGCCAGAAAAATTAAATCCTGGCACTGAACGCCTGCCATCATTATATTCAGAAAATAAACCTTTGTCATTTATCCAAGTAAACCCTGGGATAAATCCAAGAAATCCAAAACTGGCTACGCTATTGTCATTTCCAGAAGGCTTGTAAATTACAAGACTATAGCATGGGTCAAGCTTAGTAACCGCAGTCGAAAGATCTAGGTTTCTGGCAATCAACATTGAGCCAATTTTGGATAAATTGCCCCAAACCGACAAAAAAGAACAATGTCCAGTACCGCCATCATCAGTTAATTTATCGCCATTAAATCCACTATACAACGTAATTAACATTGGTAACATCTCAATAGACAATAGTTGTTGGTAAGATAAACCAGATGTTTTAACCATGCCCTGCAAAAGCTCACGCTCTCTGTCATCAATTTTAAACTGATAATATAATCTAAGAATATAAGAAAGTAAGGAGCGAGCACTTATACCTTCAAAATACTCCGGTACTATTTTCTGATAGATTTCATGTAATTGATTGTGAACCAGTGCTCCATATTGTTTCCCCATCTCACTATAAGAGCCACATAGATTTAAAATAGTTAGGGTTTCATTTTGCTCAAATCGCCCAATATTATTTCCAGATGTCTGATAATTGGTTAATTGTTGGTAGTGCGCATAATCAGCTTTTCGGTTATAAATACAGAATTTAAAAACCAGAACAACTCCAGTTAGAAATACAATGGTGAAGATAATTAAATCTAAAAGTATTATCATGATATTTGCTTTCAATATTATTTCAGTTAGCTAATTTGTTGTAAACTCCACCTGCCTATTCTAGCATAAATTTTTTAACTACTAACATTAATAATGCCAATTTGATATATCTTGCGACTCATAAAATGAAAACTTAATTAGTTTGTAATGATATAATTCTCTCAAGAAAATATTTTTAACCGATGTAGTCAGGAATGAGAAATAGGATGAGTATGGAATCAATTGAGGTATTATCTTTTATTGGGCTGATTATATTAATGCTACTCTTCTTGGAAGTTGGTAGATTAATCAGTGCAAAAGCAATTCGAACTGGAATAAAAACAGATTCTTCAGGGTCAGGTCCCGTGGAAACTATTGTTTTTGGATTGCTTGGTCTTCTGATTGCGTTTACTTTTACTGGTGCAGAATCACGTCTTGAATATCGGCGGGAATTAATTACTAGCGCCGCTAATTCCATAAGCACAGCCTACGCCAGAATTGATTTATTAAGTACAAATAGCCAACCTCAAATGCGTAGCATGCTCAAGGAATATACTCTTATACGCGCCGAAATTTATCAAGGACAAGAAAGCCTTTCGACAGAAAATGAACTGGCACATGCTAGTGATCAATTACAAAAACAAATCTGGGAACTAGCTGTCACAGATTGCGCTAAATTAAACTCCAGAACTTGTGACATGCTTGTACTTCCCGCATTAGGAGAAGTCTTTAGCGTCGCAACATTACGTCAGGCAGCACTATTAAATCATCCGCCAATAGAAGTCTACATTATGTTAGTAATAATTAGCTTATTTGGTGCGCTATTAGTCGGATACACTTTACCAGTCTCAAAAAAGCGTAATATTTTATATATGATTACCTATGCCTTTACTATCTCGGTATTGATTACTCTAATTATTGATATGGAGTTTCCAAGAACAGGACTAATTCGTGTTGATTCTGCAGATAAAATAATCTTAGATTTGGGCAATAGTATGTAACCATAAACGCTAACTAGAGCTAATATACAATCAAATATAGACAACATAGTTTGCTGGTAAAATTATTTCCTGTATGTTTTCTAAACAATATATTTCAAGGTAATTAAATATGTCTTTACAAATTACTCTTTCTAAAACCCAAAGTAATGAGCTGGATTTTGTTATCAATGCTGAGCGCCACCCTGACAACTGTAACTATGTTTATCAATGGTCACATGCAGAGCACCTACAAGCTCTGAGCAACCCAGGTCAGGCGCATTATATTATCAAACTTGCCGATTCTGGCGAGATGGTTGGTTATGTAATTTTAGATGAGGTACAAAATACTAGTCATTCAATTAATCTACGCAGATTAGTTGTAACTAAAAAAGGTTTGGGAATCGGAGCAAAAGCACTAAAAGCAATCCAACAAATTGCGTTTACTCAATTAGATGCTCATCGCCTGTGGCTGGATGTCTTTACCGATAATCAGATGGCATATCAACTTTATAAAAAAGTTGGTTTTGTTGAAGAAGGCAAGCTTCGTGAATCATATCTACGTAATGGTACCTATGCTTCACAGTATATTATGGCAATTTTAAAATCTGAGTATATTTGATGCAACTATCACTTTTACAAGGCTTTGGAGTCAATCAAAACTCGGGTAACAAAGCACTAGTAATAGCTAAACATCAATTAAATGCACAACAAAAACAAGATTTTGCCAAAGAACAAAATTTACCAGTCTGCGTCTTTATTGATGACTATTCGGCAGATAGTTTCACTGTTGATTTTTATTATCCACACCGCCAAAGCCCAATGTGTTTACATGGTTCATTAGCTGCAGCTAAAGTATATTTTAAAACCTTTCAGGTTACTACTGCTCAAATAAAAACGGCTGCGGGCACACAAATTAGCGCCAAACAAATTAATGAAGAACAGATACGACTCTGTGTAACACCAGAAACAGTCAATAAATCACTTCCTTCATTGCACGAAGTTAGTGAAATGTTAGGTCTATCCCCTCAGTTTATCCAAGACATAGCAATATCTTCAGTTGGTAGTATCAAGTTACTAGTAAGATTAGCCAAAGTTGAGCAGATATTAGGATGTACGCCAAATTTGGCACAAATTATTTCATGGGGAAAAGAACAAGGAATAAATGGTATTTACGCTTATTATAAAGAAAAAACGAACATCACTGGCAGAAATTTTAATCATTTAGATCCTGAGCTAGAAGATAGTGCAACTGGAATTGCTGCTGGTGCACTGACTTGTTACTACCAGGAAAATTTAACCATAAACCAAGGCATTAATCTCAATAATCATTGCCAAATACTTACTGAATACTCAAAAGATTTAATTTATCTGATTGGTAACATTTACTCCATAATATAAACAGTGTCAAAATTTCTGATATTGCTATCTTTTTAAGTATCTTATTATAATAAAAAACGTAGTGGTTCATATTTTCCACTACGTTGTATTTTTGAATTTTATTGAATATCAAGATTAGTTAAACTATTTTGAAATAATTTCCTTAGCTTTGCTAATTGCATCCAAACGTAACTCGTCAAACCTCTCTTGTCTTGCTTCAAGTAAAAAAAGAAATTTTTCATAGTAACCTGCATTAGGTAGTGTTTGTATAATATTCATCACATTAAAGAATTGGTGCGTAAAACGCATAAAAAAGAAATATATATCCGAACCTTTTAAGCTATTCGTCTTAGCCATAGTTAAAGAATTTAATTCACTATAGTGCTTTTTGGTAAATTGAAGCCCATCATCTAACGCTGCCAAAACCAATTTAATATTCTGAGTATAATCGTCAGATTTCTCAAGCGTGGATAATGCGTATTCCAATTTTTGCTTTGCTGTTTCTAACAAATCCATAATTTTCGTCCTATAAAGTATTCTCTGCAGATTTATCTGCAGAGAATATAAACCAACTACCCGTGTAATGTAGTCCAGTCGAGAATTACTTTACCGCAGCTACCTGCTTTCATTAATTCAAATCCTTCAAGATAATTTTGTACTGGTAATACATGGGTAATAATTGGATTAACATCCAAACCTGATTTAACTAATGATACCATTTTATACCATGTTTCGAACATTTCACGACCATAGACACCTTTAAGATACAGGCTCTTAAAGACTACTTTATTCCAATCAAGTGCTACTGGTCTGGCAGAAATACCCAACATAGCAATCTTACCACCATTAATCATTAGATCAATCATGGAATGAATTGCATCTTCAATCCCAGACATTTCAAGCCCAACATCAAAACCTTCTTCCATATCCAATTCAGCCATCACCTGACGCAGCTTGGCATCAATTTGCTCTGCATTTTTGCAGTCGCTTACATTAACCGCAGCATCAGCACCCATTTGTTTGGCAAGGCTCAAACGATAGTCGTTGACATCAGTGATAATGACATTTTTAGCGCCAACTTTTTTACAAATCGCGACCGCCATACAGCCAATCGGACCCGCACCAGTGATCAATACATCTTCACCGATCAAATCAAATGATAATGCAGTATGTGCAGCATTACCAAATGGATCAAGCATACTTGCAATATCATCTGACACGTATTCCGGCAGCTTGAATACATTGAACGCAGGAATCGCTAGATATTCAGCAAAACATCCAGGACGATTTACACCAACGCCAATGGTATTCGGACAAAGATGAAAATGACCCGCACGACAGTTACGGCAAGTTCCACAAACAATATGACCTTCACCGGAAACCCGATCACCAATCGCCAGATTCTTTTGTTTTACATTCTTACCGACTTCAACCACTTCTCCGACGAACTCATGTCCAACATGCATTGGAACAGGGATAGTCGCTTGTGCCCAAGCATCCCATTTATAAATATGTAAATCAGTTCCACAAATTGCAGTTTTTTTAATTTTAATTAGAACTTCATCATCTTTAATCGTTGGCTTATCAACTTCCCCCATCCAAATTCCGGGTTCAGCACGCTCTTTAATTAATGCTTTCATTTTAGTCATAGTATCTCTTTTCTACTTAATAACGTTTAATTCTTTACCAACAGCGATAAAAGCAGCAATAGCCTTATCAATCTGTTCTGGCGTGTGTTTAGCAGACATTTGCGTACGAATCCGCGCTTTACCTTTTGGTACTACAGGGAATGAGAATGGAATCACATAAATGCCATGCGCCAATAGTTTTTGTGCAAATTCAACAGCTAATTTCTCATCATACAACATTACCGGAATAATCGGGTGTTCACCGGGAACCAAATCAAATCCAGCTGCCGCCATACCATCGCGGAATTGTTTTTTGTTGCGCTCTAATTGCTCGCGTAAGCTATCTGCTTCAGTAACTTTTTTCAATACCGTCAATGTAGCTGCAGTAATCACCGGAGCTAACGCGTTAGAGAATAAATAAGTCCGCGCACGATTACGTAGTAAATCAATAATATTTTTATTGGCAGAAATATATCCACCAGACGCACCACCAAGAGCTTTACCGAGTGTACTGGTCATTACATCAATTCGCCCCTCAACGCCACAATATTCTGGTGTACCACGTCCATGTTTACCAGTGAACCCTGTAGCATGAGAATCATCAACCATAACCAGTGCATTATATTTATCAGCTAAATCACAAATGCCTTTAAGGTTAGCAATAATCCCATCCATCGAAAACACGCCATCAGTTGCAATCATTTTAAACCTTGCTCCAGCAGCATCAGCAGCTTTCAACTGTTCTTCCAAATCCTGCATATTATTATTTTTATAACGGAATCGCTTAGCTTTACACAAGCGAACACCATCAATAATAGAAGCATGGTTTAATTCATCAGAAATAATCGCATCTTGTTCACCGAGTAAAGTTTCAAATACTCCACCATTGGCATCATAACATGAGCTAAATAAAATTGTATCTTCGTAACCTAGGAACTGACTAATTGCTTGTTCAAGATCCTTGTGAATCTGGTTGGTTCCGCAAATGAAACGCACCGATGCCATACCATAACCATATTTATCTAATGCTTTTTTGGCGCTTTCGATCACATCAGCATCATCAGCCAAGCCAAGGTAATTGTTAGCACAGAAATTAATTAACTCACTACCATCTTTCAATACCACTCTAGGGTTTTGTGGATTGATAATAATTCGTTCACTTTTATTGAGCTTATTATCAATAATTTCCTGAAGTTGTCCACTAACGTGTTGACTATATTGTTTATTCATTGTACCTCCTTGGTAATGTTAAAATATGTGATAGGCAGATTATACCCTAACTTTGTGTAAAATACCTATATGCAGCGCACCTAAACTAAGCAATATTATTGTTCTATATAGAGTGTGTCTACTAATTACACTTATTTTTTAGATGCAACATACTGATACAAACTATAAAAACTAACATGATTACATGTAGCAGATTTTTTAACAATGACTAAATACAAGACAGCAGAGGAAATAGCTGTAGTTCTAGTATAATATTGTATTCTTGCAATAAAGTCATACATGAGGAGACATAAATAATGGCATTCACTGTTCAAGCAGCATCGCTAGAATTACTCACACCACTACTACAAAGAGCTAAAGATGATAGCCAAAATCTAGGCCTGGACGATGTAAGCATGATTTTAAAAAGATTTCCAGATGGCTTTTTGGTTGGATGTCTTGATGGTACTCCTATTTGTATGGCGGCGGTGATTCGCCCTCTGGCTAAAAAGTGCTTTGTCGGGCTTTATTATGTTGATAAGGAGTTCCGCCATTTAGGATATGGGCATCAGCTATGGGATGCAGTCATGAAATACGTAGGTGATTCAGCGTGCACACTAGATTGTAAAATGGAACAATTGGAATGGTTTAAACAATTTGGTTTTAAATTAGCCCATCGCAATATTCGTTATAGATTACGCCGCAACGACTTTGAACTAATCGAAGATCCTGCAATTAAACCTCTTGATCAAATTGACTTTGCTCAATTATTAGATTTCGATAGCAAAGTTATTACTACTGAGCGTCGGGATTTCATGCATAAATGGCTACAACATCATCATACGTTGGTTTATTATGATCATAACTATGTTCGTGGCTATGGAACTATTCGCCAATGTCACGACGGTTACCAAGTTGGACCTCTGCTTGCAGAAAACCGCGAGATTGCCCATAAACTTTTTGTTAATCTAATACAAAAAGCAGATCCGCAAGCTCACATCTTTTTAGATGTCCCAGAAATAAATCCAAGCGCCTTAGTATTAATGGAGTTTCTACGCATGCAACAAACTTCAATAAATGCACGAATGTCTCTAAATAATGCAACCATTATTGAAAGCAGCATGATTTATGGAGTAGCTACCTTCACAATTTCATAATTTGAGCATATATAATAAATGCCTCACAAAATATGTGAGGCATTTATTATCAAATAGTTTTAATAACTTAACTGATTAGTGTTTTAGCTGCAGATAATGCTTCACCAAGTTTAGCAATGTCACTACCACCAGCCTGAGCCAAATCTGGACGACCACCACCTTTACCACCGACAATCGCCGATAGCTTACCAACTAAATCCCCAGCTTTATATTGGCTGGTTAAATCTTTGGTAACCCCAACCACCAGATTAACTCGTTCACCATTAGCTGCGCCGATAACCACGATTCCACTACCCAGTTTATCTTTGATTTTCTCGGTTAATTCAACCATCGCTTTGCTTTCGCTATTATCCATGCGTAAGATCAACAATTTAGCGCCATTTGCCAAAGTAATTGCCTGATCAAGTAATTCCTCAGCTTGATAAGCAGCTAGTTTAGCTTTAAGATCAGAAATTTCTTTAGCTTGAGCTTTATTATCCGCCAAAATTGCATTAATCTTCTCTATTAGAATATCATTACTCTGCGCCTTTAGTTGATCACGAGCAACATCTAAGATTGCCATATTCTTTTGCATGCGTTTCAGTGCAGCTTCACCAGTAATTGCTTCAATCCGACGCACACCATTGGCAATACCACCCTCGCTGACAATTGAGAAAAAGCCAATGTCACCTGTTTGAATAACATGCGTTCCGCCACAAAGTTCAGTAGAAAACTCACCCATTTTAACTACCCGTACTTCATCGGTATATTTCTCACCAAATAACGCCATCGCACCAGCTTTAATTGCATCATCATAGCTCATTTCATCAATAGCTACTTTGTAATTTTGCATAATCACATGATTGACAATTCGTTCAATCTCTTCAATCTGCGCGGCAGTCAAAGCTTTATCATTCGCAAAGTCAAAACGCGTTGATTCAGCCGTAACTAATGAACCTTTTTGCGTTGCATGGCTACCAATTACTTCGTGTAGAGCCTTATGCAATAAATGCGTTACCGAATGATTGCGTGCAGTTGCCATCCGTTGATGTAAATCTATCGTTGCTACCACGCTATCACCAACTTTGAGTGAACCATGGGTTAATTTACCACTATGTCCATGTACCGCTGCACGAACTTTTTGCGTATCTTCAACTGCAAATAAACAGCTCACACCACCGTTAATAGACAGCGTACCGACATCACCGATTTGCCCACCAGACTCGGCATAAAACACGCTGTTATCCAGAACTACCACGCCATCATCACCAGCCAATAATTGTGTAACTGGTTGCCCGTCTTTGTAGAGTGCAGTAACTTGCCCTTCACACGATACTTCATCATAACCAGCAAAGTTTGTTTCATTACCGTTATAATCCAAAGCACCTGTCATTTTAAATTTACCTGCCGCTTTAGCCATCTCACGTTGATGCGCCATGCCTTTATCAAACCCTTCAATATCAACCGCTACATCGTGTTCACGGCAAACATCCTGAGTTAAATCCAGTGGGAAACCATAGGTATCATATAGTTTAAACGCAACATCACCCGATAGAATATTAATTTTTTTAGCCAGCTCAGCTTGAATCAAAGTCATACCATTATCAATCGTTTGGAAGAAACGTTCTTCTTCTTGATAAATAGTTTTTTCAATTAACTCCTGATTAAGAATAAGTTCAGGGTAAGCATCACCCATCTCACTCACTAATGCCGCTACTAACTGATTAAAGAATGGTTCGCGACGACCTAATTTATAACCATGACGAATTGCACGACGAATAATCCGACGCACCACATAGCCACGCCCTTCATTTGATGGCAACGCACCATCAGCAACCAAGAATGACACTGAGCGAACATGATCCGCTAACACTTTTAGCGAAGCATTGGTTTTATCTTGGGTATTAGTGATTTGCGCCGCTTTATCAATTAATTTTACAAATAAATCAATCTCATAATTACTGTGAACGTGCTGCAATACTGCAGAAATACGTTCAATACCCATCCCAGTATCCACCGATGGTTTTGGCAATGGGTGTAATTTACCGCTTTCATCACGGTTAAACTGCATAAATACGTTATTCCAGATTTCAATAAAGCGATCGCCATCTTCTTCAGGGGTTCCCGGTAAACCGCCCCAAATATCCGCACCGTGATCATAAAAAATCTCAGTACATGGACCGCACGGGCCAGTATCACCCATTTGCCAGAAATTATCTGAGCCACCAGAGGCTTTATCACCAATCCGTATAATCCGCTCAGCGGCAAGTCCGATTTCTTTGTTCCAAATTTCAAAAGCTTCATCATCGGTATGATAAACTGTTACATAGAGTTTATCTTTTGGCAGATTTAACCATTCGGGCGAAGTCAAAAATTCCCACGCATATTTAATCGCATCCGTTTTAAAATAATCACCAAAGCTAAAATTACCCAACATTTCAAAGAAAGTATGATGACGGGCAGTGTAACCAACGTTTTCCAAATCATTATGTTTACCACCGGCACGCACGCATTTTTGCGAAGTCGTTGCGCGAGTATAATCACGTTTTTCCAAACCCAAGAAAGTATCTTTAAATTGATTCATTCCAGCATTAGTGAATAATAAAGTTGGATCATCATGTGGAATCAGCGAACTTGATTTAACTATTTCATGTCCTTTGTTTTGAAAGAACTCTAAGAATTTACGGCGAATTTGATTAACTTGCATGAATTATCCTATGTGAAGTATTGATTTAACCCACTATTTTACCAAGTTTGGAGATAGTCTGCGTATCTGAATTTGATCTAACGTCACAGAAGTAAGGATAATTTGCAAGGGTATTCTATCTATAGTCAGAGATTATGTTTATCAATCACTTTGGCCACAAATTAAATACCGCAAAAGCAGGAACGTTTAGGCGTTGAATTAGAATTTAATCAATATACAACAGAAAAACATGCTACAATCGGATCAGTTGTAACTATTTTGCAGCTTCGATTAATTTAAGGGAAGCAGGGTGCACTAAGCAAATGTTTTAGTTATTCCCTCACTGGTCCGCAACCGTTATAGTCGGGTTACTTGAATTACAGAATTAAAAACCTCGGGACAGGAAACTCATCATGAAATCACGCTTTATTTCACATTATAATCTCCAACCATTAGATATTAGTTTAATCAGTACTGTTGTACCGATTAAATTACGAATGTGCTAAAACCCTCTTCTTCAATTTAGCTTTAATCTGACAAATAACGGCAAAGTTACACACATTGTGATCTTCGTCATATACTAGATTATCGTATATTTAACACATTTTAGATATCAACTAAATCAAACAATATGCAAATAAACAAAAAACGCATGTTTGCTATAGTCATTGTTATTGCTTTTTGTTTAATCGGACTAAGTGTAGCAATTAACACTAGTCAGAAAAACAGTGATCAAAAACACAATGGCAGCAAACATAGCAATCAATCAAACAAAAAAGAGCTAGATAGAAGTTCAATTTTTTTAGTAAATTTCTTAGATCCACAAAAGCCAATAAATGGATTCTTTAAAGAAGATATTAATAATCATCAAGAAATTTATAATAAAGAATCACTGAGTGCCTCACCTGATTTCGGCGTGGGAAAAAATTTAAACTCAAATAACTTTGATATTAATTTCAATGACTTGCTTATTGCTGGTGGGCATGCCAATGAGTCTTATGGCAATGAATCTCACCCAATCATCAATGATATCGATTATATGAGACAATTCATGCAAAATAACCCAGGTTTTGAATCGTCTACTGAAGTAGAGACCGTTTTCGTCTCAGATGATGTTGAAAATAGCTTAATGAGTTGCATTGAATTTAAAGGAAAATATACTTGTCATACTGCAGTAAGTAATTTAAATAATCCACAAGATATCTTAGTTATCAATAACTATATTTATATTATAAACTCACATCAACAAAATCAGGCTGGTAGTTATACACGATGCAGAATCAATAACTATGGCTTTATCGATAGTTGTGGTCAAACAGCGCTTAATATCATAAATCCAGCCTGGTTCTACTATAATCCACCCAATGTTCACATCAGCGATTTTGTTTATTCTGGAGATAGTAAAAAAGTTCCAAAATCAGCAATCCAGTGCAACGTTGACAATCGAGGAAATTTCATAAATTGCAATCCTGATAGTGAAACACTAAGCATGTATTATATTTCCAAAGCTTATAATGGATATTATTATCGTCCGCATTCTTTCGGTTCAGCTTATGTCGAAAAATGTGCAACAGTAGATGCTGAGTTCTGTACAAATTTGCACAATGAACAGTTCGTTTATCCGCTAAGCCTTAGTTTTAATAACAATAGAATGTTTATCTCAAACCAAAAATCAGGTAGCGGACACAATATTCTAAAATGTTCTGTCGATCTTAAAACTTGTGAAGTTATAACCAATAGCATTTCAAGTCCTAAATGTATAAGTGTATTCAATTTCAAAAGTAATAATAATTGGTAATAGTTTTTTAGAGAAGATATTTTAAATAACAGTGCTTAACTGTCGATATTCATTTGCTGTATATTGGCTTCCCTGGTCATCGTATACAATTATTCCAGCGGGATGATTCTGATTTTTCAATGCTTTACTTAACGCATTTATCACTAAATCAACAGTCATTCGCAAGTTCATATGATAAATACCCGACAACCTTACGAGAAAATAAGTCAACCACAGTTGCCAGATAACATCAGCCTTCATCAGTCCAAATATAGGTAATATCGCAAACCTATTTAAATTCATCGGTATATTTTGTTTTAATTTGGTTTTGTTCCATCTTTCTCAACCCTAGGTTTTATTCGGGAATTAATGCCTAATTTTAGCATTAACTCCTTACACTTTTACATGTCCTAATTTTCAAGCATGTTCCAACCTACCAAAAAATAGCAACTCCGTGGGGAAATTAAATAATCTTATGTCTTATGGCATGACAGCCATTCCCCCGATCGGAGCACCAGTACCAATAGTAACATACCCCCAAACTCCAGCAGTATAGCGCCATACATTACCGTAATAAGTTCCAGCATATAAATTACCAGAACTGTCCACCCCAAGGCTCACAATTCCTGAACCATCAAGAGAAGCAGTTCCTAAAAGAATCCAGCTAGCACTATTATAGGCTTTTTTGTAAACCATTCCTTCTTTTGAGCCAGCATACAAATTATTCTGACTATCATAAGCAATACTATACACTGCAGTACCAATAGCATTGTTACCAACTTTTGTCCACTCACCAGCATCCAGTGAGTACTGATATACATAGCCATCACCACCACCAGCAAGCAGTGTGCCTTGGTTATCAATTATAAGCCCTCTTGATTGTGGTACTAATTGTCCATAACTTGTCCACCCCGCAACATTTGGATCGTTTTTATAAACCCCTCCAAATTGACTCATTACATAGACATTTCCCGCACTATCAACAACCAAA
The DNA here is from genome assembly GCA_035438765.1 of Burkholderiales bacterium. Lineage (GTDB taxonomy): Bacteria > Pseudomonadota > Gammaproteobacteria > Burkholderiales > UBA11063 > Aquella. The sequence goes on from DAORIZ010000033.1 coordinate 22,081, forward strand.
CCATAAGCAGTACCATAAGAACAAAAACTGCCATTACCAATCAGTTCCCAACTAGCACTATCGGGAGCAAGTTTATATGCGTTACAGTTTATTTCATGAGTATAGTCACCACTTGCTACATATAAACTTCCTCTTGAATCTGTAGTCATAACACCAATTGGCGCACCATTATTTAGAGGCAAGATAGTCTTAGCAACCCAAGTATTACTAATATACCCCCAAACCTTTCCAAGCGAGGCAATATAAATATTTTTCTGCGGATCCAAAATTAATGCTGTAATTTTTTCATGATTCGGACTGCCCTGTCCTAATACACCCCATTGATTCTGATTATTAGGTAGCTCAAACATACTACCATCACCAGTGCCTGCAAATAAATCGCCACTATTATTAATCGACAGTACGTAGGCTATAAAGTTAAACTGAATGTTTGAAGATTGCCAAGTTATACAATTATCCGTCGATTTATATACGTGGCCAGTAGAAGTTGACAAATAAAATATTCCATTTACCCCATAGACAAAGCTAAAAACTCGAAACCCATCAGGACTTGAAAGGTAATTCCACGAGCCTGAATTAAGGTTCTGATAAACTGCTCCATTATAAAGACTTGTGTATAAAGACGTTGAGCTGGTTGCAATGATTCCACTTATTCCTGAAGGCAAGTTGCTACCTATTTGCGACCATGTAGAGCCTGAGACAGGTAAGCGGTAGATTCCACCGTCAGTAGTGCCAGCATAAAGATTTTGCAATTGATCTAATGCCAATACATTTATTGAGCTATTATCAAGAGTTCCTGTAGCCCCGTTACCAGTAACTCTAATCCAGTCTGGAGCAACATAATGATAGACTGAGCCTGATAATGTTCCGGCGTATAGTTGATTATTACTATTTATAGCTAAACTCATGACTTGAGAACCATCTACTTTACTATTTCCAACTGGAATCCAGCTTTCACTTGCAGCAGAATATTGCATTACCCAGCCGCTAGACGTTCCGGTATAGATTACACCACTATTACTAATTGCAATAGACCTAACCGAGTCATCGGCTTCTGTAGTGACTGGAGTCAAGGATAGCTTTCGCCATAGCTTTGTTAATTTATCATATTCAAATACATTAGCATTGGCAGTACCAGCAAATAATCGATCCTGATAATTAGCATCCACAAAAATTGCGCTCCCATCAAGAAACGCAATACTTTCACCTCCAGCAACTAATGAATTATTTTTAAATACCAACCCTTGATAATTTCCAATTACCACAGAACCAGATGGCTGGGAGGTAACAGCAATAGGTCCAGAGTTCACAACAGAATACCCTGCCGCAGTAAGACTTAATGTTGAGGATCCAGCTGCAGTACCCTGCACACTAATAGAGCAACTTGGTCGATGTGTAGACACCACACAGCTAGACTGTAAAAGCGCTAGATTATTATTTGAAGTGCTGAAATTTACTACTAAACTCTCTACTCCGTTACTATTTATCAAAGCCACACTAACTTGGGCTGATTCCCCAACCGCAACTTCCGACTCCAATTGACTAAATTGTAATTGACCAGATGTTTTTGTATTTGTTTGATTACTTAAACAACTACCGCTACCACAAGCATATAAAACCAACGAGAGAGAAATAGAGATCAGTAGTTTTATCATCATATTAAGCTTATACATGTGTTTTCTCCTCAACAAAATGTTCACTATTGTGATGTTTGCTATACTAACCTATTTAATCGTTTATTATACTTTAAGCCATCCGCTTAGCAGCTAAAATATTATTTTAACTCAGCTAAGAGGTAAACTAAGCTAGTAATCCTCCGAGGGGTAATTTAAATATTTAACGATAAATCAAAGGCTTTACAGCTAGATTAGAGGCTTTGATTTTTTACAACAGAAATATTAATTCTAAAATTCATACTGGATAATACTACTGGTAATATCCACTTAACAAAGCTGTTAACTAATAGTGGAATAATCACAACTTATTATTAACAATTCTTTTTCTTTGATAATTAGTTACCTTTTAATTCATACATGCAATAAAATATGATAATATTCTATTAAACTAGTTGTAATTAAAATAATAAATAAGGGGAAATATGAATAGAATTATTGACATATATAGAGATAAAATAAATTTTCCAATTTTTATAATCTTAATTGCCGTGATAATCGGTACAATCAGTTTGTTTTCTTATCTAATTCCTTTTACTGATAATGCTTTTGTAGTTACCAACAACCAAACTGTTGCTGCCGAAGTTTCTGGATATGTTTCTAAAATCTATATAAAAAATGGGCAAAAAGTTCAAAAAGGACAGCCATTATTTCAAGTTTATGATGAACCATACAAACTAGCCCTAGCAAAAAGCACGGCAGCCTATCAGCAAGCTCTAAGTAGCTTAGAAGAGCAAAAACAACAAATTGCCAAAGATAATGCTGCGTTAAAAAGCTCGCAAATAAATCTCGATAAAGCTAAAACTGAGTATCGGATTAAAAATAATCCTCTTGCTGGTAATTCAGTATCTGAATTAGAGCTGAAAAATACCAAATATTCAATGCAATCATTTGAGCAACAAGTTAGATCGGATCTTACTCAATTAAAAATTGACCAAAGTCGTTTAGTGCAAAAGCAGCAATCATTAGAACAAGCAAAAGCCAGCATGAATATTGATAAGATTAATCTGGATGAAACAACGGTTCGCGCAGGTAGTGATGGCGTAGTAGATAATATGTTCCTCTCGGTCGGAACGCCAGTTTCACAGCATCAAGCATTGTTTTCTTTCGTGAATACTTCTACATGGTTTGTGCAAGCAAATATGAATGAAACTGATTTACGTAAAGTTCGCCCAGGAGATAAAGCACTCATCTGGTTAAGAATGTATGGCTTAGATCGGGTTTTTCATGGTGTAATCGTCAATAACCTATGGGTAACAGATCGGCAAAGCACTACCAACCGCTCACAGCAACAAACTATTTCTACGAATAATGAATGGCTTAATCTGCCACAGCGAGTACCATTGTTGATTGAAATCAGTGATCCTGATCCGCAATTTCCTCTTAATCCCGGTGTAAGTGCATATGTTTATATCCAGACTAAGTGAGGCATTGAACCGTTATGATCCATATGGAGTCGTACGGATAAATACCTTCCAAACGCTGTATCTAACCATCTGTATATTTTTGGTAAATTTTATATTTGCTCCGCCATATATCAACCAACTATTACCAGTTTTTCTAATTGGGATTATCGCGGGAGGAAGTTCGCCAAGCTATCTGCGCCGACAACAAATTGTAGCAATATTTACAGCTCTTGCAATTATTTGGTATATTTGTGTTAATTTAGTAGCCAATCATAATTTGGCTACAGTGATCGTAAATGGTTTTTTGCTAAGTCTCATGTATTGGCTGGGAAGAAAAACTCCGCTTTTTGCTGCAATTGCTCTTATCTGTTTCTTATTAGGAATAATCCTACCACCATTAAAAATAAGCGGTAGTTTTTATGTATACTATAATTTGATTGTTATGTGTGGTGTCTATCTGTTAATAACCCTCGCATTTATCAATCTTTTCCCTAAATTCTATTACAACAGAATTTGGGTAAGAGCATTTTATTTGAGCTTAAATGAATTAGCCAATATTCAACGCACTTTAGCGCATGGCGAAACTAATTTTACAAACTCTAAACACTTAATCGGAATTTATCGAATAACTTCTGGTCTAACCCAAAAAGAATTTACTTTTGGCGCACGCAGAGTTAATATTTCTTTACTTCGCATTTATACATATATGACCACTTTAAGAACTAAACTAATACCAATTAATCCTCAAGCACTATTACAAAGTGCAGATCTATGTGATCTTCTCTGCCAAAAAATAACTAATCGTGAAATGTTACAATCAAATGATTTACAGGCTACAGATTTGCCAGATGGAATTAAATATGCTTTGCAACAACTAATAATTGTTTGGAATAGAACATGTTCAAAAGTCTAGATTTATATACCAAGCGCTATATACAGATCGTGATAATTGTTATAATTGCTCAATCAATCTATCTATTTTCTCATTTGCCACACAGCGTATGGATATTGATAACTATCACATCAGTTTATTCGGGGTTTCATGCAACCGATGTAATCAAACGTGCTAATCGTCGTATATATGGAACTATCCTTGGAGTAGCTATGGTTGCTATCATTTGGCATTTAGTCCACTGGGATTTTCGCCTTTTGATTATTATAACTACGCTTTTAGTTCCTGCTATGGTTTTCTTCAGTCAGATTCCGTACCAATATTTCGTAATTCTATCAACTTCTTTTTCTGATATTACAACCGAATGGAGTAATTCGAGTAATTTTAATTTGATGTACTATGTTAATGATCGTTTAATTTGCACTCTCATCGGGTTTGCTTTATGTATTACGGCTGAATATTTCTGGTTTGGACGGCAAAATTTAACTTATTTAAACGCATTACAAACTAAAAATACTATTCTCAAAAATATGGAACAATTATTTAATCTTGCTAAATTTGGCGTTAGAAGCAATAAGATGTTTAAATTAACTAACACCTTACTTAAAGATATTTTAAAACTAAATAATTCAATTGTAGATCTTAAAGCTGAAAAAAATGCGCAGGTTGAACATCTTGAAATCCAAAGTTTAAATATAGCTATTCAGCAAGTTGCCGATAAAATTATTAGCTTAAATTACCTAACTTCGAGTAAAACTAATCTATCCTCTATACAAAAATTAACCCTTGAAATCGAGAATGAACTCTCGCAAATTTCTACTAAATTAAGTTGAAAATCATGTTTTATAAAATTAGCCCACTTATTATTTTGACTGGTTTAATAACATCGTGCTCATTAGTGGCGCCAAACCGCCCAGACCCCAGCGTAAAATTACCTTCTTCATGGAATTACCAAAGTAATCCTGCGGAGAGTAATTTACCCTACATTGCTTGGTGGCAAAAATTCAACGATCCTAATTTGAACCAAATTATTGAAAGCGCGTTAAAAAACAATGATAGCCTAGAAGCGTCCAAAGCTAATATTGAGCATGCACGAGCAAGTTTACTAAGTGTAGAAATGAGTTGGATTCCTAGCCTGAGTGCACTAACAGGGTTCTTTAATCTGCAACCATTAATGCCACAACCACAGTTGATATATGGCATGTATGCAGGTTACAATTCATTGAACATATTTAATATAATTGCACAACAGAAGGCGGCTGAATTGGGTGTTGAAGCGGCTAAAATGCAGTATCAAGGTAGTAAACTGGATGTAATTGCGCAAACTGCTAGTGCATACTATACTTTGATTGCGCAAAAAGAAGAATTACGCCTGAATCAGGAAAACCTAAATGATTTAACTAAATCAATGCAGATAAAACAGAATAACAGAAGAGCAGGTCTTACAGCAACAGATGCAACGACCAATGCCACCCAATCTTATTACCAAACATTAAGCCAAGTTAAAGCAATCCAAAATAATATTATTAAATGTCAAAACGCATTGAATTATTTGTTAGGTGATATGCCAGGAACGGAATATCCTACCGCTGACTTTGCCAAAATTGAGACAAGTTATACTAACATTTCTAGCTTACCAGCTAAAGTTATTGGCAATCGCCCAGACGTAGCAGTTGCTGCATTAGAGTATAAAATTTATGCCCAAGACGTAACCGCTACTTATACTCAACTTCTACCCTCATTTATGCTTGGGCTTGGTCCAGCGGGCGGAACCAATGGTGGAATAGCAAATATGCCATCAAGCTTCAGCAGCACTATTCAAATGAACTTCATCAATTGGTCATTAAATCCAGCGGTATTTGGGCAAGCAAGTTCCTACAAAGGACAAGCAAAAGCAGCCTATGTGAATTACATTGATACAGTACATAAAGCCTTACGTGACATCAATAATGATCTGGCAACTAACCAGATTACCAACGAGCGTTATCAGTTGCTAAAACAGGCTGGCAATAGCGCAGCAAGCAAGTATAAGGATACTTATTCAGCTTACCAAGCTGGTTTAAAATCGTTTGATGATACGCTCAATGCTAAACAAAATCTAAATCAAGTTCAGCAAAGTATTAATCAAATAAGATTAGCACAAATGCAAGCGATTATCTCACTGTATCAGGATTTGGGTGGTGGCTATCGCTATTTCGATGAAAGTCGTGAACATAATTAACAAACAGATACAGTCATAAGCACTGCTGGCTATGACTGTATCTGACTTGACTAAAGATATAAACCTTTACTAAAATAACGGTCCCCGCGATCTGGAAATAGTGTCACAATATTGCCACCAGTTTTTAGAGTAGCAATAAATTTTAAAGCTGCAGCCATTGCTGCACCAGAAGATGAACCAACCAATACACCTTCTTTTTGTGCTAATAGTCGGGCATATTCAAATGCCTCTGCATCATTAATTTTTACCACCTCATCAACTAAGCTAATATCCATTGTTTTCGGAATAAAGTCATTACCAATTCCTTCCATATTATAACAAGCTGCCTCACCACCACCCATAGTCGAGCCATGTGGATCAGCCAGAATAGTAATAAGTTCAGGATTCTGTTCGCGCAAATAACGCGCAACTCCGCTAAAAGTTCCGCCGCTACCTGCACCCGCCAGAAAATAATCAACCTTGCCATTTAGTGCTGCAAAAATTTCTGGACCAGTCGTGCGATAATGAATATCAGGATTTGCCGCATTTTCAAACTGCTTTAGTGAAATCGAGTTGTCAATTTCCTGCAAGAGTTGCTGAGCTTTTTCCTGCGCACCAAGCATACCAGTTTCACGTGGCGTAATAACTATCTCCGCACCTAGTGCTTTCATTAGAGTGATTTTTTCAATTGAGAATTTCTCTGGAACTGCAAAAATTACCCGATAGCCAGAATTAAGCGCAGCCATTGCAACGCCTAAGCCAGTATTTCCCGCAGTTGCTTCAATTATCGTAGAACTAGGTTGCAACAAGCCACTTTTTTCTGCTTCTGCAATCATTGCCATACCAATCCGATCTTTAACACTCCCACCGGGATTTAAGTATTCGAGCTTGGCAAAAAGATTTACATCTTTAGGTAGCTGAAAGTTATTGATTTTTAATAATGGAGTATTGCCGATTAATTCACGAATATCATTGATATAACTCATTTAAATTACTCCTTGAGCAGCAGTTAAAGCTTGCTCTAAATCACTGATTAAATCATCAACATTTTCAATCCCAACTGAGAGTCGAATTAAATTATCTTTAATTCCAAGCTGTTGGCGAATTGCCAGCGGAATTGCCGCATGGGTCATGCTTGCAGGATGAGAAATCAGGGACTCAACACCACCCAAACTTTCTGCCAAGGTAATCAACTTGAGACTAGTCAGAAATTTATTTACATTATATGATGCATTTAACTCAAACGAAACAATTGCTCCAGCACCATTTGCCTGTTTTTCCTGAATGTCAGCTTGTTGATGATCTGATTGTCCTGGATAATAAATCTTATCAATCGCTGGATTTTTAAGTAAGAATTGATTAATTTTAATTGTGTTTTCCAAATGACGATCCATGCGAATCCCCAAAGTTTTGATTCCGCGAATCAAGAGCCAAGAATCAAAAGGACTAAGCACACCACCAGTTGCATTTTGAATAAAATGAATCCGCTCGGCTAGTTCGCTAGAATTTACCACCACCAAACCAGCAATTAGATCACTGTGTCCGCCCAAATATTTAGTCGCGCTATGAATGACGATATCCGCTCCTAAACTGATTGGGCGCTGTAAATATGGCGTCATAAAAGTATTATCGACAATAGTCAGAATATTATTATCTTGTGCCAATTTTGCAATACCCTGAATATCGGTCACTTGCATCAGCGGATTGGTTGGACTTTCGATCAAAATTGCTCGTACAGTAGGATCAATTTTAGCTTGAACCTGACTAAGATCACTAGTATCAACTAATTCATATTCCAACTTGAAATTTAAAAATATCTTATCTAAAACTCGGAAAGTTCCACCGTAAACATTAGCAGATAATAAAATTTTATCACCCGCTTTAAATAACATCAATATCGCAGTAATTGCTGCCATTCCGGAAGCAAAGCCAAAACCAGCATGTCCGCCTTCAAGATCACTGATTAATTTTTCAGCAGCAAATCGCGTCGGATTACCAGTTCGTGAGTATTCATAACCACGATTGTTACCAATCCCGTCTTGTTTATAAGTAGAAGTCAAATATAGTGGCACACTCACGGCACCAGTTTCTTGATCACCATCAACGCCGCCATGAATTAGTAAAGATTCGATTTTCATTGTATATTCTTTCTTGTGTAAATTATTGATTATTTGTTTGTTATAGTTAAAGTTTAAATACAGAAATCAGGAATGGGTAAATTGATTTCCCGATAAATCTCAGCATAATTAGCAATAATTTCCGTTTCTGGCGCAAGTTCTTGTTTAGCAAAAGCCAAAACCCGATCATTGTAATACTCTAGGCGGATATTAGAAACTGGGCTATGATTAATGAAACGCACACCAATAACTCTTAACCAGTCATCATCCTCAGTTTGATAACCAAAGCCTTCAATCAAATGCTCAAGATAATTCGCACTCTGAGCTTTTTTTAATAATGCAATGCCTAGCGGCTCATCCGCTTGTATCAGTTTGCTCGTAAAAAGACCTAAACCATGAATTGCAGATTTTTTGATATTAAACCAATTAAATATTGGATTTAACTTAAACATTTCAGTTTGTTGTGACATATTGCCCACCTTTGAATACACAATAGCAGCTACTGGTTACTTGTATTTTGTCAAATACAAAATATACTCATTTGTCTTTGAATCTTGGACTTTGTCGGATTTCAAAAATCAAATACTACAAGTATAGATTCAAGGTTTTTAATCCTTAGAGGTATGGGCGAATAACAAAAACATACGATTGTAAATAAAATTACAAATTTTTTGTAGATCGTAGCATTAGCCAAGATGCAAAAACTATGAATATAAAACCAGTATCTGGTTGATTTTAAATTTATTGTAAAATAGAGAGTCGATTACTAAAGAGTAATCAGATGATTTGTGCGATTAGCAACAACAACAAGAAATGTGAGCGGCGATAGAAGTAGAGTTTTTATTTGAATTAAACGTTAATTGCATCATGGTACTGCCATGAATAAACTGCATGAGATTTTTTTGCATTTTAATACTCACAAAAGAAATTTTAAATAAAAAGACTAAAAAATTAATCTCCCGCATTATACCGAGATTATTCTTACGATGTCAAATTTATCTATACTTATCATCTTTAAATCTTAGGCTTTGTCGAGTTTCAAAAAAAGCCTAATATATAGCTATAGCTGACCTTGAAATTTAAAAATAGCATTCACATTAGTATGTTACACAAAAACAATCAAAAAATTTGCCACCTGGAAAAAACCAACTGACAACAATACACCTGCCCAACAAAGTTGATTTGTGAGCAGATGTCTTTCATTACAATAAGTCATTAACTCGTTATTGTGAATAGATATTTTTATAGATATATGGATCTTGGTTATGCCATTTAAACCAGATATCAATGTACTGTCCATTCTGAAGTTTCATTTTTATTACAGATGTATCATTTTCTCCATCATGCCAAGCTTCACAATTATGGGAAGTCAAGCACTGTATTCCAGCATATTCATAATAATTAGAATAAAGACCATAACCATGAGAGAATCCAAAAGTAATCCATTGACGCTCACCGTTACTTAGTTTTAACTCTAAAGCAATAGGATTCGTTGTCTTAGTATAAAACTCTCCAGAACTAGACCAAGCATAAGGGACCCATAAATTATAATGCAATCTTGTACGATCTCCACTTGGTCGTAATAAATAGTATGAGCGACTCCCTGCTTTTCTGGTATCAGGCTCATTACTGCCATTCCATTTTATCCAATTAATAGAATTATTAGTATTAGTTGTCCATAAATCTTGGCGCACAGCAATTGCCTTATTGTTACTATATTCAAAGGTATCATTTTCAGGGAAATATCCATTTGCGGCCTCCTTTCCATTAATTATATATGGCTTGGCACTGATTTTATACCCAGTTAAGTCTACAACACCAATTCCTTCTTTACCAGAGATAATATCGTTATTACTATCATAAGTCTTATAATTATTAGTAACATGTGCTACAGGTTTTACAAAACCTTGTCCAACCAACGTTCCTAATACATTACTTACATTATTTTTATCACTCACATAATAGTAACGACTAGTTATGGATCTGGAAATCGCTTCATCTTGAATACATTTAGTTATAATATATTGATTTTTATCACCTAAATTGCTATTTCCATACCACTCCATGATACCATTTACACCACTAGGCGTTGATTCTTCACAGTGTAATGGGTTACCTTTAGCATTTAAAGTAGTTACTAACTGTACAGGAAGTCCAGCCGTTGGCATTATTAATGTTTTCGTGTAGAAAGTATTAACTGACTCCATCTCGATTTTAAAATCTTGCTTAACTTTTTTCAAGGATTCTGCCCAAGTTATTCCTTTACCATTACCAAAAGGATTGAGATAATCTTCTGGATAGGCACTAGTATCAACTGTATAAATTGCATCAGACATTCTGAGTCGTGACATATGGGCATAAGCAGCGATCTTCATTCCGACTTGCATCGTAATTGCATTGCAATAATTTCTTTTGGCAATAATATCTCCAGGTATTTTGTTGACATCAGAACACTGAGCATTCAGTAACGTAGTCAAATATGGTAGTTGATTATTTAATTTTTGCATAGTCTCATACTGATTACTCAAACCGCCAATAATACCATCTGCTTCGGCAAATAACGGTTTTGAAGTCTGACTAATTTTATCCAAACCACCTCTGGAGTTAACATATTGGTGCACGCTTTTGAATCTGTCACTATCACTTTGCTTAGCATTAATTTGTGCCATATAATTGACATAAACATTATTAAAAACATCTTCTTGGTTATATAAATTATTTAAGGCTACTTGTTCGGCACCCAAAGCCTGATTATTTACCATATCTCTCAGTTCTTGGACATTATCGGTAAGAGCATCAAGCGATGCTTGAATTGTATCAAGTTTTTCGTTTATTTGATCAAATTCAGCCGCAAAATCTACTGTGTCTGCAGCACATGCCCAATTAAATATCGCCTGACCTTCGGTAGTTAAACCTTCAAAAGCTTCTCCAAGTGCAGGTATTAGCTTAGCAAAAGGGGTAACGGTCTCAAAGATTTTATTCCCAAGTTCATTATCACATCCCAATAGCCCAGTTTGTAATTTTTGTGGAGCAGCTAAAAGGAATGACTTACCAACAATAGTTTTGCCAGCAGACAGATTACTTAATAATATTTTATAAAAATCATTTTCATTATGGATTACGCCTTTAGCTAGTTGCTGTGAATAGTATGCTCCTAACTCGGTTAATACATTGACTTGTTGATCATTATTTTTAAAAAACTTAGTTAATTGTTGCAGTAATATTTGATTATTAGTTTTACTTACATTTACTAATTTCTTAAATAACTGTGCGCCAAAAATAGTATTATTAGTATATACCGTAGAGTACATCAATTTTTGGCTGTTATTTTGTAGCATTGCCATCGAAATCATTTGGTTTTTATTATTATAGAACTTAGCTAACATATTTTTTGCTGTAACTAAGCTATTAATGTCGACATTACAATTTTGATTGTTTGTACAGTTTAGTCCTGTAGTTGATTTAAAGACTACTTGACCAGATTCTGAAATAATATTAATATGATCAATAGTACTGCCAATATGATTAACTACGCGAAGAAATTTTTGAGTTTCTGCGGCATTATTTACTACAGCATGTTGGGGTGAGTTTGTTGAAGCAGCGCTATTGCCTGCCTGATTACAGGCCGTGAGTAAGCCACTATATATCAATAATGTAACTAAAATTTTTCTTTTGTTGCTATGCTGCATAATTTATTTCCCCTAGAAAGTATTTCGCCGTTAAGCTTAATTTACAAATTTACCAACTTCTGAAGATTGTTTTTATCTTCTGACACTATTTTAGTTTATTAAGACAAATAAGTAAATTAGATAATAATAGTATCCAGTTATGATAAAATTTACTTCTGGAGATTTTTAATTTATTTTAGGAGAAGTATTAAAAATGTATGGACTTGATGATTTAGTATTATTCACAAAAGTTGTCGAGATTGGTAGCTTCTCAAATACAGCAAAGGCATTAAAAGTTACCTCTCAAGCAGTTGCCAATCGTATAAGAAACATGGAAAGCAGAATGGGTGTCGTTTTAATCCATGCAACTACTAGAGAATTTAAACTAACCGAAGCAGGACAGCTGTTGTATGGCATCTTGCAAGAATCATCAGGTTGTGTTGATAAGATGTTACGCAATACCGAAGAGTTTGTAAAAGATAAGCATGAGCCTCAGGGTACAATTAGAATTGTAATGAACGCAATGCTTCCGCTTCATTTAATTACCCCATATCTGCATCAGTTTTCTATTAAATACCCTAAAATTGATCTTAATATTCGCTTTATAAATGCACCTGTTGATTTATAGTTATCCTATAAACAATTGAGCGATAGATTGTTCAATAGCTAAACTTAAA
>DAORIZ010000034.1:0-31574 GCA_035438765.1 Burkholderiales bacterium
AATTTGTTTCTTTAAATTGTATTTACTGGTATTGACAATTGGGCGCACTATATTAATTAGCACTGATACCTTTATTATTCATTTTAAACGACCTAAAATACCCAGCCATTGTTTCTGGATTACTGAAATAAATCTACGAATCTTCAAGGAGTAATCTCGCGTGTTCTTTAGCGATTAGTGTTTGGCGAGTTAAAAATCTTCCCAGGGTTGAGTAAATTCAAGGGGTCTAATTGTTGCTTGAGCTGCTGCATCAACTGATAGCTAACTGGGTCACAAAACTGCTGCAACCATTTTTTCTTACTCTGTCCAATACCATGCTCAGCTGAAATGCTACCACCACGCGCAATAACATCCTGATAAACCAGCGGATTCACCAGCTGCTCTAATTCACTGATTTGCTGGCTATCAGCACCAACAAGACCAAAATTATAATGCAGATTACCATCACCCAAATGCCCAAATATACTAAAATAGCCATGCGGCTCTATTTCTCTCAGTTTTGCACTATTAATCGTCACAAATTCTTCAATCTGACTTAATGGCAATGAGATATCATGCTTAGCTGCGTAACCATACTGCTTCTCAGCCAGAGGAATCTGCTCCCGTAGCTGCCATAGGAGTTGACGTTCATTTTCCGAGCTAGCAATAACACTCTGGTTTAAATCGATTTCATTTTGTTCAAGTAAGATTAATAAGTTTTCAAGAACAAAATCGTTATTAACTTCAATTTCACAAATAATACTCCATGGAGCATTACAAATTTCATGCTTAAAATCAAAATAATTTTGGTAAATTTGCCAGCTATCGTGCTTGATAATTTCAAAGGCACTGACATTATTGGTATAATAAGTTTTAAGCTGTTTTAGTAACTGCAGTGCTTGAGCAATACTGCTTACGGGAAACATTAAAGTGCAATATGCTGGCGGGATAGGAAAAAGTTTAAGGGTAGCATGAGTAATAATGCCTAGAGTTCCATCGCTACCGATCAATAATTGCTTGAGATCCAGATAGGTATTATCTTTACGCAACGCTGTCAGCCCATCTAAAACTTCACCATTAGCCAATACAGCACGCAGACCAAGTGTTAGATCACGAATCATACCGTATTTAAGTACCTGCACACCACCAGCATTAGTTGCCAAATTACCGCCAATCTGACAACTCCCCTGACTAGCTAAACTTAACGGAAAATATAATCCATGTACACTAGCATAATCCTGAACCTGCTGCAAAGTACACCCAGCCTCGACAGTTAATGAGTAATTATCGCGATCCAAGCTTATAATCTTATTCATCTTCTGTAGATTTACTATCAGTTGCGGTTTGTTATAGTCACTCAATGGAGTTGCCGCACCACAAGTTGAAGTATTACCACCTTGTGGAATTATGGCAATTTGCTGTACCTGACAGAACTTGACTAATTCTTGAATCTGCGATTGAGCCCGTGGAAATACTACTGCAACAGCAGAGCCATGGTAGCGTTTACGCCAATCAGTCGTGTAAGGATTAGTTAACTGCGGATTATCAATAACATTATCTTGACCGCAAATTTGGTAAAGCTGATTCAGACTAGTCATCCATTTGCTCAACTAAATCAATATAATCCTGTAATGAGTTAGTTTGGGTAATGTGGGTTGTGAGTCGTTGGCGCCAAAATTTTGCGCGTGGTTGCCCATGATAAAGTCCAATCATATGGCGAGTTGCGTGATGTAAGCGCCCGCCACGTGCGGCGATTTGTTCCAAATAAGGGATCATTGCTAATGCAACTTGTTTACGGGAAATGATTTCAGATTCCACACCATTATACAACCGATCAAAATCGGCAAATAAATACGGATTGTAATAAGCTTCACGTCCAAGCATCACTCCATCAACCTGTATCAGATGTTCATCTATTTCCGCTCTAGTCTTAATCCCACCGTTAATCATAATCTCTAAATCGGGGAAATCTTGCTTGAGGCGATAGACAAAATCATAGCGAAGCGGCGGAACATCACGATTGGCCTTAGGTGTCAAGCCTTTAAGTATAGCGTTACGCGCATGAACCACAAACTGGGTACACCCCACTGCAGCAATTTGCCCAACAAAATCTACCAGATAATCATAATTATAGTCATAATCCAAACCAATGCGGTGTTTAACCGTAATCGGGATTGCTAATGCATCCTGTAAAGCTTTAACACAATCGGCAACCAGTTGTGGCTCCCGCATCAAACACGCTCCAAAACTACCAGACTGCACTTTATCGGATGGACAACCACAGTTAAGATTTATTTCACGGTAACCATAGTCATGACTGATTTTAGCTGCATTTACCAGCTTGGTTGGATCTGAGCCACCCATTTGCAAAACCAGAGGTTGTTCACACTCGCTGAAGCCCAACAACTTATCACGTTCGCCATGAATTGCAGCATCTGCAACCACCATCTCAGTATAAAGCGTGGTATGCTTAGTTATCTGCCGCATAAAAAAACGATAATGACGATCACTCCAATCTAACATCGGAGCAATCGCAATTTTTGGAGTTTGAGTAGTCATAGGTTTAATTATTTACCAAAATAATATCATAGCGCTCCAGATTTTCTTGCAGTTTCGCATTACTCCACAAGTTAGGCAAAATCTTATCTGAGGTATTCCCCTGCACTTCTGCCACTATTTGCGCATTAGGGAAGTGTGCTTTTTGTTCTTGCCAAACTTTATCACTGGTTACTAAATAATACTTCTTCAATTCTGGATTATCACTCGGGTTGTCTGTTTTGAAATACTGATTATGTGCATAAAACTCTAGCGTCCGTGAATCAAATCTATAATCAACTACCGCGATTTCTGGGTTTTGGCTGGTAATTTGTGCAGCAAGGATTCCGCTATCATATTTAGCATAGATGTTACCAATCAAAGTAGCATAAATCGCCATAGTCAGACAAATAGCCAGCGTTGGGATTAAGATTGCTTTAACAAAAGGAATTTGCCCAAAATTCTTAATTACATAAATTACCAGTAATAATTCAAGAACAACAAATAGCCCTAATATCCAACCTTTGAATACCGCGCCAATGACAACTGCAAGTAACGCTAACATGATGATACCCAAATAGCTTTGCACTGCAAAAATCTTATGGTTGGTCGCTCTTAAATCATAAAGAAATTTAGCAGATAAAATCGCCGCAAATGGGAAAATGATATTAGTATAGTGGTCAACCTGAAACGAAGTCACACTAAACATCACAAAGCTAACCCAGAAATAACCCAAAAGAAAAATTAAAGCTTGCTTATCACTGCCTGACAAAGTTTTAAATTTACGAATTAAGGCATATATCGCAGTTGGATAAACCAATGACCACGGTAAAAATGCCCATAAGAAAGTATGAACAAAGAACACCTGATGAAATGCAGGAGGGTTGGTACTATAAATATAACCAGTATTAAAAAAGCGTCCAAATTGACTATCAACAAAAAACCAGCGAATTCCTGAGACATGATTATGTCCAAAAATTATTTTCTCGGGATGAAGATCAAATTGAATATATAGCGCAATTACTTCCGGCAATGCCAGAACAAATGAGAGCAGCAGCGCCCCAATCCACTTTGGATGAATCACGTTAACCAGTCGCTTGGTATAAACCCACACACAAAATAAACCACTGACAATAGTTATAACAACAAAAACACCCTTGGTCATCAATGCCAAGGCGGTGAAGAATGCTCCTAGGATTAAACTACTCCAGCTAAACTTGCGGTCATAACACAGCCAATAATACACCGCAGGCATGATTTGCCCAAGTAAATAAGCTTCTGCACGAATATCATTCGCAGAAAACATCAAATGAAAAATGCTCAGATAAATCAGCGTTGCCAATAAAGATACTGTATTATTTTTATATAATAAATTGCTTAGGCGATAGGTATAAACTGCACCAAGGAGATGAAATAAAAATCCAGGCAAGATATAGGCAAATGAATTTATGCCAAAAATCTTAAAGGACAATGCGCTAATCCAAAAAGGAAAATGTGGTTTATCCAGCCAGTCCTGATTACTTAATACTAAATCGGTCCAGTCATTAGTTTGGGCAATATGTTTGGCAATGCTACCATAGTATGGACCAAATGAAGTGCTGGTCATCGGAAAAAACAATCCGACGGCAGTGGCAATAATTGCCAAAACAATCAGATTTTTAAGCAGTTTGTCAAATTTGGTTAGGTATTCCATTAGCTTCCCAGTTTCCTTAATTGTATTAATTATTCATTCCGAGATTTTATCAGGAACTTAGTAGCCTACTGAATGTTTTTGAATGGAAAGCCTGAGTTTACAAATATTGATAAGCTTAGTCGTGGCAAACAGCAGATAATTAAAGCTGATTACATAAATATAAATAAAAACACACCAAAAAGTATCGTATTTTTATATTCGACCTACAATATTTGTTAATGCTATTTGAAAGTTACTCAGAATATTGTAAATATTTGTTATAATCACCAGATAAATTATTAATGGTGGCAATCATGTCCAATTACCTGCAAATTTTTATTACTTTACTCAGTTTACTTAATCCAATGTTTGCTCTCGGACAATATCTGGACATGACTAAGCATATGACACAAGAAGATAAGCAAAATATCTCAATTATGTGTGGGTTGACAGTATTTGCTCTGCTTGGATCATTTCTATTTTTAGGGCAGTATATCTTAACCGCATTATCTATACACGCCTACTCATTGCGCTTGGGTGGTGGAGTTATTTTGCTACTTCTTGGAATCAATTTAACGCTCAGCTCAAAGTCTGAAGGCGATCGTGAAAGTGTTAACCAAAACTACGATCAAAATCGAATAAAGTCTCTCGGTGTCAGCCCATTAGGTTTACCAATGGTAGTTGGTCCTGCAAGCATGGTTTTAGTGATTGTTTATGGGGAGGATGCCCCTGGGCTTGTAGGTAAATTACCAATCTTAGTAATTTTAGCGGTAATCGCTACCATTATTACCATTACATTTATTTTATCTAGCTATATCGCACGTGCAATCGGTGATGTTGGTGTAGTAATTATCACCAAAATTATGGGCTTGGTCGTAACTGCAATCGCTTTTGAAATGATTATTGCGGGAATGCAAACCGTGGTTCCGATCTTAATGGGTAAATAATATCTATATCTTAAATTGCTTGATTGCTTTAATTGGTTATCGCTGTAGATGTGTATATATAAAATTGCTTATGAAATATTTATTATGTTTATTCTTGCTAGCTAGTAGTACTGACGTGTTTGCAGCTGCTGGTGAATCAGCTATTGAAAATACCAATGCCAAATTTATCTCTCCCCAAAACTATATCCAAAATCCATATGCTGCCTTAGTTAGTGGCGGAGGAACTAAACCTTTCAATGAAAGCCAAACGGCTGATCAAAATTTTACTGAAAAATTATTTGCAGATGGAACTTGGAATATTCAGGTTGGAGCTTCTACGCAATATACTGGTTCTGGTGCTGGCTATCCCAATTATAGCTATGGAGCAAATTTATTTGGACAAACCGGTAGTGTTGCGGGGTTTTCTCTAGGAGGGCTATTTACAGCAATGAATCCTCTTTTTGCCACGCAAATGAACGGCTATAATACCAGTGCATCACCATTTTTGCCATCTAATGAACAAGTTACGTTATCTGAAGCCTATCTAGAATATCAACATAGTAACGTCATCCAAATTGATGCTGGCTATATCGGGATTAATAACAGTCCATGGTTATCAGAAAATTACTACAATAACGTGATGGCACCAGGAACAACCTATCAGGGGATATTAGTTAATGTTTATCTTGGTAGTGGTTGGTTGTTAACTGGTTTGACATTTAACGGTGCACAGATTGTCAGCGAAACAGGATTCACGCCATATACCTTTTATAATAAAGGTTACGACTATTTTGGGGGAACAATCGCAAATAACAATCCATCCGTTACATCTTCTGGAACTTCAGCATTAGGTGCTAGTTACGCAGCTTGGGATAATCAATATAATTTACGTCTGTGGGGTTACCAATTCAATAATTATGGGACATTGTTGTATGCTGATAACAGTATTAAATTTCAACCAACGAAGTCTCTCTCTTTTAGTCTTGCGGCGCAAGCAGGGACAGATAATCAGTTAAATAATACTAATAACGCACTAACTAATGATAATCTTGGGCAAATTTCAAGTAATTTCATCGGTGTTCAGGGAGTAATTAGTTATGATTGGTTTGGTTTAAATCTTGGATATAATAATGTATGGGGTCCTAGTTCAGCTTATGGCGGTGGTGCGATTGTAACGCCTTATACCTATGGATTTGCCACTGATCCACTATATACAACTCCATATATGTCGGGCTTGGCTGACCTTGGTACAGCGGGGACTGCCTATAAAATAAGCCCTACCTTGACATTCATTAATGGTAATCTGTCACTAGCTCCAGCGTACACAAACTTTAATACCGTACTAGCAGAATGGAATGGCACACAAGAGTATGATTTTGTTGCCAGCTATAACGTCCCTCAAGTAAAAGGGTTGACTCTATTTGGTGTCTACGCATACCAGCAAGTACCTGATATTAATAGTAACGGTAATACTTATATAACACAGCTATACGTAAGTTATTTGTACTAGTGAATGCAAAGTCAATTGCATCTTACTTGACAATGATATAATTCTGTTACGGTCTTTTATCTGTTGGCTAAGATAGTTTATCATCTATCTGTAAATAATACAAATTTTATTAAAGGGAATCAGATGAGTGATGTGAATGTAAATTTAATTAATGAAGTCAATTTGTTGGAGTCTGAAATTTGGGATCTAGCGCATAAAATTTGGGAGTTAAGTGAGTTAAGTCTTGAAGAAAAAGAAAGCTCTGCTCTTGAAGCAAAATATCTAGCAGATAATGGTTTTATTATTAGTGATCATGGTATCGGTGGACTTGATTTTGCATGGGTTGCAACTTGGGGAAGTGGTAAACCTGTGATTGGGATAACCGTTGAATTTGATGCTTTGCCTGGCTTGGGCAATGAAATATCGATGGTGAAAATGCCAAGAAAAGATGGTAACCTCAATGGGCATGGCTGCGGACATAACCTGATTGGTAATGGTGCAATTTGTGCCGCTGTTGCGCTAAAAAATTATCTAGAAAAGAATAATATTAATGCAACGCTCAAAGTTTTCGGCTGTCCTGCGGAAGAGTTAATCACAGGTAAAAATTATATGGCTCGAGCGGGTGCTTTTGATGGGCTGGATGCCTGTTTACATTGGCATCCATTGAATAAAACTACTTCATTTAATCTAAAAACACCTGCACTAAGTTCGCTAAAAGTTGAGTTTTTTGGTAAAACTAGCCATTCTGGGCTTTCTCCATGGGCTGGACGTAGTGCGGCACACGCTGCAGAACTCTTTGTTCATGGTGTAAATGCGATGCGTGAACACATTATTCCAGAAGCTCGTGTTCATTACTTGATTGAAAAAGCAGGAAATGCCTCAAACGTAGTTTCGGATTATTCCCACATAAATATTACTTATCGTGGAATAAATGCAGAAAATGTTATGAAACAAGTAGCTTGGATTAATGATATTGCTAAAGGTGCTGCGTTAATGACCCAGACTAAAGAAAAAGTTACTGATTTGGCTGGGTGTTACGATATTCTGCCGAATCAAGTAATGGCAGATCGAATTATGCAATATCTAAACAAATTAGGTGCGCCCAAATGGACAGATGAGGAACAAGCGTTTGCCAAACAAATGCAAAAATCGGAAGGCTATGATGAAATTGGGCTGTCAAGCGTGATTACACCTGACCCGAAAGGGATTTCGATAGGAGGTGCGTCTGATGTTGGAGATATCAGCTACATTGCACCAACCATGGGTCTTGCCGTTGCCTGTTGGCCATTGGGTTTTGCTCCGCATACTTGGGCAGCAACGGCATGTAATGGTATGAGTATTGGTCAAAAAGGCATGATGCGTGCTGCCGAAATACTTGCTTTAACTGGATTAGATTTGATCACTGATGTTGAATTTTTAGCTGCTGCTAAGAGCGAGTTCCTTGAGCGCACTGGTGGTAAACCTTATCAATCACTATGCCAATCAGATATTCCGCCATTAGCTGCTGAACACGTTCATCATATTGATACTCATGATGCAATTCATCATTTATAAAAACATGCTTTTTACTATTCAATAGAAATAAATAAACCCCCAAAGCTAGTAAAAGATGATTTTGGGGGGTTATTTTTAGTCTGAGCGTTTAGATCAAGTGCTGCAACCTATAATTGAAGAAGCCGTACTTAAATTCCTGTAAACAGACAAAGGTTACTCTTCAGAGGCTAACCGTGAATTTCTAAAAACAAATAACATTGGTAACGGTATTATGGATAAGGCTAAACGTAATACTAAACTTACATTCAAACAACTTTATCGTAATAAGCGTATTTCAAAAACCAGATATATTATTAAACGTACAAATGCTACAACTAAAAATATCTTTGGTTTTACCAGAAGCAAGTACATTGGTACAGCCAAAGTTAAGACGCAGGCTTTATTAGTAGTAATTGCTCATAATTTACTAAAAGCAGCCAATAAAATTAGCCTAACACTGAATAATAGTATCCAAATTTCACGAAAACGCCAAATTAGCTGGGGACTTTAGCTGCTGCTTGTATTTTTATGTGTAATAAGATATACAGTGTTAGTTATGGCAGTCAAACATTTATGACTGTTTTTGTGCTTATCGCCCTAATTGTTCTTATGGGGCAACTCTTTTTTAATAAATTAAGCGCAGAATCAGGGGAAAAGCTTGCTAATAAAAAACAACAAATCGCGGTAATCGCATCTTTTTATTTATGATTACAAATGGTAAAGTGATTATCACCATCTTCCGTAAATTGTTTAATTCTTATTTTAAAGACTTCTTCAATCGCACCAGAGAGAATCATTTCTTCCACTGGTGCATAAGAATGAACTCTTCCATGATTAAGTAGTAATATGTAATCTGCATAATTTAATGCATGCTGAATCTCATGTAAAACCATGACAATTGTTTTACCTTGTTGTTGATTGAGGTTCCTTATTAATTGCATAATTTCAAACTGAAAGCGGATATCCAAATAGGTGGTTGGTTCATCTAAAAAAAGATAATTGCTATTTTGGGCTAGAGACATAGCGATCCACACTCGTTGTCGTTCACCTCCAGATAATTCATGCATAAAGCTCTCCGCAAGCTCGGTAAGGTTAGTTACTGCTAATGCCCATTTCACCTGCTTATGATCTTCTTTTTTATTTTTACTAAATAATGAAGAATAGGCATAACGACCATAGCTAACTAGCTGACTAACGGTTATATCCGCTGGCGCTTCTGGTGACTGAGGCAGAATTGACAATAGTTTAGCAAGATCAGTTCGGTTAATATGACTAATATTCTGATCATTAATTAGGATATTGCCAGAATGGCATGGAATTAGCCCGGATAGAGCTTTTAACAGGGTCGATTTTCCTGAGCCATTTGGTCCAAGAATAGCAGTAATTTTACCATCAATGAGGCTGATATTTAGCTTATTAAGAATGTCCTGCCGTTGATACTTTACTGATATTTTATTAGCTCTAAATATATTTTTTGATGAGGATTGGGTCATTTCATGCTTCCTGTTTCATGCCACGCATGATATAAAGAAAATAAGGCACTCCAATTATGATGCCGATTAATCCAGTAGGAATCTCAAATGGTACCAGTATAATCCGTCCAATGGTATCCGAAAGTATGGTTAAACTAGAACCGATTAAAGCACTTCCTAAGAGATTATACCTATGTGAATAGCCAAAAATTAATCGTGATATATTTGGTGATATCAGCCCAATAAATCCAAGACTACCAACTCCGGCAACTGCTACAGCGGTCAAGAGTAATGCTAATATTATTATAATCAGTTTCCATTTAATAACCCTAAAACCAATATTACTGGCAATATCTTCAGATAATAAGAGAATATCCAGTTGTCTTGTAAAGCAAAAGGATAATCCGATCAGGAATAATGCAGGATAGAGAATGAACTGTATGCTATACCAGGTTGTAGTATAAAGTGTCCCGTTCACAAATGCTAGGTAGGCAGCAAGCTTTTGATCTTCGGCAATTAGCATAAATTGACTTGCCGCGCGGAAAAAAGCACTGATTGCTACCCCAACAATAATTAGTCTTAAGTGGGAGATATTTCGCTTGGATATTGAAGAGACAAGAGTTATTGAAAATCCGCAAAGAGCGCCAATTATTGAATATATCAGTACTGAGACATTTTGCCCACCACCAAACAAAGTAATACCAAGTAAGACAAAAAGAATACTCGCAGCATTAATCCCCAAAGTCTCGGAAGATGCCAGCCGATTCCGAAAAATACCTTGTAATAAGCTGCCAGAGAATGCAAACATAGTACCACAAAGGACAGCCATAATTAGTCTAGGTAAGCGGACATCATTGATAGCAAACTCATGTGATTTTTGAAATAAGCAATTAATCACAACTGGGAGTGTATAAAATGTATAACCGATCATTAATGATGCCAAGGCTATAATAAAGAGAACGCCAGATAAGACAGCTAATTTAATCCAAGGGCTTGTTTTCATGACTGTGCTCGTTTAAGTCGAGAGGAGAGTATTAGAACCGGAGCACCAATTATTGCCATGAAAATACCAAGGGGAATCTCCTGCATAGTATATATATAACGCATTAAACAATCCGAAGCCAGCATGAGAATTGTACCAACAAGGCAAGTAATTATGCAAAAGTGATAAGGGTTTCGTCCTCTTAATAATGGCTTACTTAAGTGAACCGCAATTAATGGGAAAAATAGTAGCTGACCAACCATTGTTACTGCGAGTGAACATAGCCCAACAATCAGGCAAAAAATGATAATTAATAACTGATTAGCATTAATTCCGATAGAGAGGGCAATTTCTTTGCCAAGGCTTAACAAATATATTTTCTTTGCAAGTAATATACTAAGCAGAGTTATTACCACTATAAATGGTGCAATAATTTCAATCTTTTCCCAGCTAGTACCAGCAAGTGATCCATTTAGTGTGACTAGCATGCCTCCAGTTTTATCCGGAAAAAGGACAATTAGAGTTTGCCCTAGCGCGTAAAGAAAAATATTTATTGCCTGTCCAACTAGAACCAACTTTAGATTAGATACCCCAATAAGAGATACGATAGAATAAACAATAATCCCACTTATTATCCCACCAATTATTGCTGCAGCTATGATTCCGGGAAGGGAAATAAACGGTATGGTGATTAAGCATAGTAGGATACCAAGAATGGCTCCTTGATTGATACCAAGTAGGCTAGGACAGGCAAGTGGATTTCGGGTTATATAATATAAAATCGCGCCAGCAAGGGCGAAGCTACTACCAGACATCACCGCTGCAATTGTTCTTGGCAATCTTGTGACTGCAATAATATGGCAGATAGTTGCTGACTGATTTTGGCTAAAGCAACTAGCAATCTGGTTAAAAGATGATTTGACAGCGCCTAAAGTTAATGAATAAAAAAACAAGCAAACCAGAATAGTTAGCAGGAATAGATATGGAAGAACATATTTTTTAAACCTACTGGTTTTTTGGGTTGTCATTAAATAAGATTCTTTGCTAGTCCATATTTATTTGTTAGTATTTGCTGCTGGTTTGGCTGTCAAAAAACCAGTTGAAATCGCTTTATTATACATGATTTCCAGAGTTTCAATCCCATGGCTACGTGCCCAGATATCTCGATCCATAAAATATACCTGATGTTCTTTATTTGCCCGAACATCTGCCCATAGTGGATCAGCTGATAATTTTTTATACGGTGCCATTGATCCTTCGGTAAGAAGGACAACAATCTGGTCTGGATTATATTCTAGGATAGCTTCGGTAGAAAGATCCATAACCTGAGTTCGTTCAGTTTTTTTAATCACATTTTCGCGGTTTAATTCACTCAGGATAGATGTTGCTAGCGCATTTGCAGTTAATGCTTTGAAAACACCAGCAGGAGTGACGTAACCTATTAATACAGTTTTTTTGCTGCTTTTTTTAGCGATTGCTTCAGCTTTGTTTTTTATCTCTTGATAAGTACTAATAATTGCCGGGACTTTACTTTCGGTATCAGTTATTTGTGCTAGTATCTTTAAGTTTTTTATTTGTTCGTCAGAATTGCCATAAATCCCATTTAATAATACTGTTGGAGCAATTTTATTTAGTTGTGAGTTCAGATTAGAGATGTACGCAGCTTCACCAAGAATCAGATCTGGCTTTAATTTGGCAATTGCCTCAAGGTTTGGAATATCACGCGCACCAACGCCAACTGCGTTTTTTGCCATCGGCTTTAGATAATCAGGAATATCACCTTGACCGGGGTAGTTTTGTCCATAGCCAACTGGCTTTATTCCAAGTAAATCAAGCTCATCCATTAGCCCAAATTCAAGCACAACAATTCGTTGTGGTTTACTTTTTATAATCGTTGTACCATTAGGAGTAGTAATTTTTAATGGGTAGCTGGTAGCAGCATATGTCATGCTAAAAATGACACTAAAAACAAAAAAAGTAATTAATTTAACTTTATAAATACCTGATTTCATAATGTTGTTACCTAAAATTACGTTTATACAAACCATTAATTGTACGCGATAACTAAACGTGAGCTCTAAAATTATCGGCGTATTTTAACTACAATCCTATATCTGCAGAGTAATAAGCGAAGAAATTTTGTTCAAGAAATTTATTCGGAAACATATATACTCATAGTATTTGATTTTTGGACGCGAAGGATTGATAAAAAGACGACGCAGTGTAGATAGAACTACATAAGGAGTCTTTTTTGAAATCCGACAGAGTCCAAGATTCAAAGGCGAAGAGTATAGCCTAGTTTTGAATGAATTCGATTAGGGCTATACCAGCCATTTATGTAATCAAATATCACTAATTCCGCTTTAGCTCTAGTTTCAAAGCTAACATGCTACTTATTCCAAATATTATTGATGGAGTTATCATACAATACTTGGAATAACTCTATTATTAATTTTTATACTAAGCTCTAGGAATGTTGGTTGTAAACAAGATTATGACGCAATCAATCCCTTGTAAATCGTTGAGACTCCAGTAATTATAAACTGAACGCCAATCGCAAGAGTAAATAAACCCATAACTTTAATCAGTACACTCATACCGATATCACCTAATACTTTAACTAAATTATTGGCAAAATAAAAGCAAATAAAAACAATAACTGTAATAGTCAGAATTGCCACAAATAACTCTGGCATAGTATGGCTTCTTCTTGCCATTTCTGTAAAGAGCGTTATAGTAGAAATAGTTCCCGCACCTGCAGTTAATGGCAAGGCAATCGGAACAATTGCTGCAGAAACATACCTTGAGTATTCAATATTTGAATCTTTTATCTGTTTACCACTAACGTCATTGGAGCTTTTGGCATTTAACATACTAGTGCCAGTACCACATAAAAGAATCCCACCAGCAATTTGGAACGCGCTGATCGATATCCCAAAAAACTCTAACAACAGAGTACCAAAAAACATTGAGATTACCATGATTACAAATGCGCTGAAACTACTTACAACAACCAATCGACGAATAGTAATCTTGTCAAGCCCTGAAGTTAATGCGATAAATGGCGCCAATGCAGAGATATTATTTGCCACAGCAATTAACCCTAACAAATAATGTTGGTATGAATTCTCGAACATCATGATTTCCTAGGAAATTATTAAATAAAAACACCGAATAAGGTTTAGTTAAATTCGGTGTCACTTTAAATTGAAAACTCAGTATAACAAAATCAGGCGTGATACTCTTCGCTAAGATACTCACGCATTTTTTGCAATGCCTTAACTTCAATCTGGCGAATCCGCTCAGCAGAAACTCCAAACTCATCTGCCAAATCGTGTAACGTCAATTGATTTTCGCTATCAGCTAGCCATCTGGTACGAACAATACGCTGTGAACGTTCATCTAACTGTTCTAATGCATACTCTAGACCGACAGTCTGAATATGATCTTGTTTTTTACGTTCAATCATTAATTCTGGTGTATGCTCATAATCAGTTAACCAATCAATTGGTGCTGATTCATCACTGCTATCATTAATCAATGAAACGTCTGCCCCGGTTAGGCGCATATTCATATCAATAACATCTTTTTTGGAAACATCCAATGTATCTGCAATTTGTGATGCCTCACGGTCAGAAAGATTGCCTGTATCTTCACGTTGTGAACGTAAATTAAAAAATAATTTTCTTTGGGCTTTGGTCGTAACTGTTCTGACAATCCGCCAGTTTTTAATTACAAATTCATTAATCTCGGCTTTAATCCAGTGCATTGCAAATGTAACCAAGCGCACTTTTCGACGTTCATCAAAGCGTTTCACCGCTTTCATTAATCCAATAGTACCTTCTTGCACAATATCCGCCAGCGGTAAGCCATAACCTAAATAATTACGCGATATTGATACTACTAAACGTAGATGTGATAATACTAAACTTCGTGCCGCATCAACATTTTCATCTTCACGCCATTGCTTTGCGTATTCGTATTCTTCTTTTTCCGTCAATAACGGCAGGCTATTTACATAGTTTATATAAGCATCCATGCTACCATTAGAAACTACTGGTAAATTGGCAAAAGCTAAACTTGTCATAGATACGCCTCCTTGTCTATAATTCAGCTTGCGATTATAACAAACCATACTGATTAAGTCAAGTTATATTAGCATAATCTTAAATACAACTCAGAAAAAAACCTCTGCTAAAAAACAGAGGCTTTTATTACTAAATTGATTAAGCACCATTTCGGTCAAGAAGGTGTAACTTCTCTTTAACCTTAGCCCACTCTTCAGCATCAGCCGGAGCTGGCTTTTTAGCGGTTATAGGCTTCCAGTTTGGATGTTTGGATAACTCTGCATTAAGTGCAATAAAATGCTCTTGATCTGCAGGGACTTCGTCTTCTGGAAAAATAGCATCCACGGGGCACTCAGCTACACATAACGTGCAGTCGATACACTCCTCAGGATCAATTACCAAAAAATTAGGTCCTTCACGAAAACAATCCACAGGACAAACATCAACACAATCCGAATGCTTACAATTAATGCATGATTCAGTAATTACATAAGCCATTGATTAGAGCTCCTTATTTTCTTTCCACTGCAATGGCAACACCCATTCCACCACCGATACAAAGCGTCGCCAAACCTTTTTTAGCATCACGACGTTTCATTTCGTGCAATAAATCAACGAAAATACGGCAACCTGAAGCACCAAGAGGATGTCCAATAGCAATTGCACCACCGTTAACATTTACTTTGCTAGTATCCCAGCCTAATTCTTTATTTACACCAAGGGCTTGCGCAGCAAATGCTTCATTAGCTTCAACTAAATCTAAATCTTGATGTGCCCATCCTGCTTTAGCCAAAACTTGTTTAGTTGCATATACTGGACCTAAACCCATGATTTCTGGAGCCAAACCAGCTGAAGAACCAGCAGCAATATAAGCCAATGGAGTTAAGCCTAATTCTTTAGCCTTAGCTTCGCTCATTAACATAACCGCAGCTGCACCATCATTAAGACCAGATGCATTACCTGCAGTTACTGTACCATTTTCTTTCTTAAAGGCAGGCTTTAATTTCGCTAATGATTCCACGGTTACACCATGTTTAATAAATTCATCTTTAGCAAATACTACTGGATCACCCTTACGCTGCGGAATTGTAACTGGCACGATCTGTTCATCAAACTTACCAGCTTTTTGCGCTGCTTCAGCTTTATTTTGTGACGCTGCTGCAAACTCATCTTGTTCAGCTTTAGTAATGCCTAATTTTTCCGCGATATTTTCTGCCGTAACACCCATATGGATCTTGTTATACACATCAGTTAGGGCATCAGCAACCATTGAATCAACCAAAGCAGCATTACCCATTTTGAAGCCATCACGCATTCCAGCTACAAAATGTGGTGCCAAAGACATATTCTCTTGCCCTCCAGCAATTACAATCTCAGCATCGCCAGCAATAATCGCTTGCGCACCTAAATGTACCGCTTTTAAACCTGAGCCGCATACTTGGTTAATTGTCATGGCTGGAACTTCTTTAGGCAATCCACTTTTAATTACCGCTTGACGAGCCGGGTTCTGTCCAGCACCAGCTTGTAAAACTTGTCCCAAAATAACTTCAGAAATTTGTTCTGGTTTAACACCAGTTTCTTCTAATAAGGCTTTAATCACTGTTGCACCAAGCTCTGATGCAGGAACTTTAGCCAAGGTACCATTAAAGTTACCTACTGCAGTTCTTTTTGCTGCTACTACAACTACTTTTGTCATATTCCATCCCTTTTAAAAGTTAAAAAATTCTCAATATACTTCTTACATAAGCAATTATTTAGTTCTTAGACTAGGAATAAATTCTTTGAAGCGCGGAATGTACACGAAGTACATGAGCACTGGATAAGTATTTACGACGACGTATAAGAACTAAAGAAGCAGCTTATTATGCGGTTTCGGCTTCAATAATTGATAACGCTCGAGCCTTAACAAAGCCACCCGGCGCAACTTCTAACTCTGGGAAGTCTTTGCTACCTAATTTTGGTGCCTTAACCTGCTTGCCAGATAATGCAGCATACCACTGATTCATATCTTTCCACCAGCTACCTGGCATTTCAGTCGCATTATGGAACCATGCAGCTGGATCTTCAACTAACTGGTCATTAACCCAATAATTACGTTTATCCGCAGTTACTGGATTAACCACACCAGCAGTATGCCCTGAAGCACCAAGGACAAAGCGTATATTAGGACTCTTCAAATACCATGTTGATTTATAAGCCGATGTCCAAGGTACGATATGATCTTTTTGGGCGGCAAATAGATAAATCGGGAAATCAAGAATACTCAAATCAATTTTATGTCCATCAACAAAGAACTCACCCTTCACTAGTGCATTATCTAAATACAAACGCTCCATCAAAACTGAATGCATTGGCACTGGTAAATCTACCGTGTCATTATTCCAATACAATAAATCAAATTTTTGTGGAGTTTTACCTAATAAATAATTATTAACCCAATAATTCCATACTAACTCATTAGCACGTAATGCCGAGAAGGTTTGTGAAATAATGCGCCCTGACATAACCCCACCAGTGTGTTTCTTGGCTTCACGTAATTTCATTAAGTCACGATCAAGGAAAGCTTTAATATCGCCAGGTTCAGTATGATCTAACATGGTAGTCATATGACCCATGCTATTAATCCAATCCAATCCACGTTGTTTAAGTAAAACAGCCGCAGTCGTCAGGATAATTCCACCAACGCAATAACCAAGTGTATTTACTTTTTCTTTATTGGTAATTTTACGTACTGAATCCAATGCAGCAATCACACCTAGATTCGCATACTCTTCCCAACGGAAATTTTTAATTGAACGATCTGCAGATTTCCAAGACACCAAAAATACATTGTAACCTTGATCAACCATATACTTAACCATTGAATTACTTTCTTGCAAATCTAGGATATAGTATTTATTAATACATGGTGGAACAATTAACAATGGTGTTTCATAAACTTTGTCACCAGTTGGAGTATATTGAATCAGCTCAATCAGCTCATTGCGGAAAACAACAGCTCCAGGTGTTGAAGCAAGATTGCCACCAACTTCGAACTGAGTTTCATCAGTCATCGTAATATAACCATTTTGGACGTCATCCATCATGTTACGCATACCATCAGCCAGCGATTTACCATGAGTATCAATCATTGTCTTAACTACTTCGGGATTAGTCAATGCAAAATTACTTGGCGAAATAGCATCAATGTATTGACGCATAAAAAATTCCATACGGAATTTAGTTTCTTCGTCCATATCAGACTTACTAACAAAATCAAATAACTGTTTTGATACACTAAGATAGCTTTGCTTTAAATATGAAAAAAATGGGTTTTTTTCCCAATCTGGGTCAGCGAAGCGACGATCAGCAGGTTTTTTTTGCTCAGCTTCAACCGATGCCTGATTAATATCACAAAATTTACTCCACATCGCAAGTTGCTCTTGATAGAACTGATTTTGTGATGTTAAGTAGCTTTGAGTATGATCAAAGAATTTCTGATACATATCCAAAAAAGGATTAGTCGGCTTATTTGCCGCATCGTGCCCCGAACGATTCAGTAAATTTTGGAACCACGATTGATTGGCGTTAGCAATCTGACTGAAAAGCTCTTCAAAGTTTTGACCTGGTTTAAACATATTAAATCCTACCTACGTTAACAGTATTAACAAAAATGTATCGCAATTACGCTATTTTAGCACTTATATGCTAGGTAAAAGATAATATTTTTAAATACTCTCATGTATAATAGAGGACTGTTTTGCAAGGACAATCTATGGTTTTATGGCGTTATCTATTTGTATTACTGGGGGTTATGCCAATTGCTGCATTTGCTCAGTCGGCTCACAATGCAGAGCAAGGTTATATCTTACTCGGCTTAGCATTAATTATTGGAGGCTCTTGTCTTAGCTGGATTGTACAAAAAGCCGGGTTACCAACCGTACTTGGAGAACTAACTTTAGGAATGCTAATTGCAGTACTTGGGCATTATCAGCTTGGATTTTGGCCTGAGTTAATTGCTAACCCAACAATCCAGTTACTAGCTGAGATTGGCAGTATACTACTATTATTTGAAATTGGTTTGGAGTCAAACCTTAAAGAACTAGTCTCAATTGGTCGCCACGGTGTAATAACTGCAATTATTGGAATAATATTACCATTTACTTTAGGAACATGGTTGGTTGCAGAGTATATTTTTGGCAGTCAGGATATCAAACTAAATTTGTTTCTTGGTGCAACACTCGCAGCAACATCAACTGGAATTTCAGTACGAGTATTTAAGGATTTGGGAATTTTACGTAATCCAGCGTGTCAAATTGTGCTGGCAGCATCCATCATCGATGATATTTTAGGTTTAATTATTTTGGCCTTTGTTTCTGGCTTAGTTATCGCTGGCAAAATGGACTTTGCTTCAGTTGGACACATTTTATTGAATGTGAGCATCTTTTTTATCTTAGCACTGGTTGTCGCACGAAGAATAACGCCGAGAATAATTGGCTGGATTTTAAAAATCAGCAATGAAGAAGCTATGGTTGTAGGCATTTTAATTGCCTTTTGTCTATTATGGGCATGGTTTGCTCAAATAATTGGTTTAGCTGCGATTATTGGAGCATTTGTCGCGGGATTAATTTTAGATGAAGTTATTTTTCGCAATACTAAGCAACCTTTCTGGCATACCAATTTATTGAAAATAAGTAATAATAGCGAAAGTGAGTACACCAAACACGTTATCCAAGAACAAATTTTAGCTGAACATCAGCATAATCGCCTGATTGAATTAGTTAAGCCACTTAATTATGTTTTTGTACCAATATTTTTTGTTTATGCCGGAATGCAGGTTGATTTGGTTCAAGTTGCCAATTGGCAAACCTTACAAGCGGGTTTCTGGTTAAGTTTAGTCGCGATTGCTGGTAAAGCTGGCTGTGGGATATTTTTACCCAAAACAGTTAATCGTTGGATTGTCGGTTTTGGGATGGTACCGCGCGGGGAGATTGGTTTGATTTTTGCCTTAACTGGCCGCCAACTGGGTGTTTTTAATGAAAATATTTTTGCAGCTGTCTTATTAATGGTGGTAGTAACCTCGGTGATTACCCCATTTGTATTACAGTTTATTGTGAAGCGAGGTTTAAGATGAAATTAAATTTTAGCAAAATGCACGGCTTAGGAAATGATTTTGTGATAATCAATAATCTGCAATTACAACATAAATTTACTGCAGCAGAGATTAAATATATTGGCGATCGTAAATTTGGTGTCGGCTGTGATCAGATTTTAATTATTGATCCTGCTGACGATGGCATTAGTGATTTTTATTATAAAATATTTAACAGCGATGGCAGTATAGCTGGACAGTGTGGCAATGGCGCACGCTGCTTTATTCGCTATGTTGTTGAACATGGTTTAACTAAAAATAAACAAATTAAGCTGCAAACTACATCACGCATTATTAGCGGACAATTAATTACCTCTGAATTAATTGAAGTAGATATGGGGGTACCTGAGTTTAGCGTAGAGCATATTCCCCTACTCATGCCACAAGCAGTGCACTATCAATTAGAAATTGATAATCAAACCTTGAAATTTAGCGCCTTATCAATGGGTAATCCGCACGCAGTAATAATTTTGTCACATGAAGCACAACTGAATAATGATGCAGAATTGAGCCACATCGCACAAACCTTACAACATGCCTCATTTTTTCCTGATAGCGTTAATGTAAATTTTGTTTATATCGTGGATAATAGCTTAATTAAATTACGTACTTATGAACGCGGCTGTGGCTTTACTTTAGCTTGTGGCAGTGGCGCGTGTGCCAGTGCAGCAGCATTGATTAAGCAAAATTTAGTTCAAAGCACACTGACAATTCAAATGGCTGGCGGAGAATTAAATATCAACTGGAGTGAAAAAAATTTATTGATGCGTGGTGCGGCGGTAGAAGTATTTAATGGTACAATTGAATTATGCGTGAATTAAATTTGGTTTTACCCGGCATAATATGGCCGGAAATTGCTGACTATGAATATTTACTAAAACAATTAAATATTCCTAATCTAAGCAAACTCTGTACCAAAGCCACGCTAAGTAGGATTAATTTCCATTACAGTGATTTTGTGTATGCTGACTATGATTACAGTGCAGGATTTTTAGCACAAAGCTATGCCAAAAAATTAAATGTGCATTCAGAATTTAACTCATTTTTAATGGTTGAACCAACTCATTTACGCGCAGATCGTGATCGTCTGTTGATTGCGGAAGCAGAATTACTACAGCTAAACACAGATGAGGCTAAAATCATTATTACAGCAATTAATCAGCATTTTAGTGGAGAACTGAAACTATACCTACTTGAAGATGATTTATGGCTATTAGGAACTAACCTGGATTTAGAAGATTTAACCAGCTATCCAATTATTGATATTGTCGGAGAAAATATTGATGATTTTCTGCCTCTTGGCAAGTCGCGCTTGCAACTACACAAGATTTTAAACGAAATTCAAATGTTATTGTTTAATCTACCCATTAATCAACAACGACAGGATGATGGGTTAATGCAAGTAAATAGTGTATGGTTTTGGAATAAACATAGACCAAATTTAAATCTTGCGAAACAGCAGATGATTCGTTCTAGTCAGCAAATAGACGAGCAACTCAATGAGATAACTCAAACTACAACATCATTAACAACTTTAGTTATTCCAAATGGTTATTTCGCTGCACGTTATCGTGATAGCTTTGCTTGGGTTCAACAAGTCAATCAACTGGAACAAGAATTGGCATCAAAATTAATTGCACTCCTGTCTAAACGAAAAATAGCGCAAATTAAAATTATCATTCCTAGTGTTGAGGGCAGCTGGTGTCTAAGTTTACAGAATTTAGATTTGTGGAAGTTTTGGCGAAAAAAATCATGGCTGGAACTGATGGAATCACTCCAGCGCTAATCAATCATAATTAATAAAATAACTTGACGTGGAATTATCTTACTTATCCAGACTGCTTACAGATTATGAGATGAACCACAATGGCACAACTCATCCACTGGACTTTGTTGTTTTTGCGAGAAAAATTTAACTAGCTTACACAGTATCTTATAGCCAAAATGACTACACTTTAATAACGCGCGCAGTAGTGCGGTTAACGCCACAACAGATGCCGCGAACTTTATGAATAATATCATAGGTTCCTCCAATATAATTAAGTTATTGTTAGGCGCGCTATATTGCAATATCTAAACAAGGTACTTTCGCACATTGCAGATTTAAAATATATCTCAGTTGTGAATCCAAATTTTCTAAGGTCACTATAGAACACCTACAGCGACTAAGTTGAAAACACCTCGCATGTTGACACGAGGCATCTTTGAGGAATTAAAAATGAAATATTCTTGCGCCTAACAACGTAAGAATGCGATATTGTAACAACCTTACGGTGTAATGTCAAGTTTATATAATAATCAATTACTAGTCGATAAAAAACAGAACAATAAGTTAAAGGAATATTTATAATGCATAATCTTAACGATAATTTTATTTTTGGTTGCTGGCGATTAAATGAATGGAACTATTCTACTAATGAGCTTCGTCAACTGGTTGATCAACTTCTAGATATCGGTATTAGTGAGTTTGATCACGCTGATATATATGGCAATTACAGTTGCGAAACTATTTTTGGTCAATTGCTCGCTGAAGATCCAAGTTTACGTGCAAAAATTAAGCTTACTTCCAAGTGTGGAATTAAGCTGGTTTCGGATAAATTTCCGGAGCATAAAAGTCATATTTATGATACTAGCAAAACCCATATTATTGCAGCAGCTGAACGTTCAATCCAGAATTTACACTCTGAATATTTAGATTTATTATTAATCCATCGCCCAGATCCGCTAATGAATGCCGATGAAGTTGCCGAGGCGTTTAATCAACTTAAATCTAGCGGAAAAGTTATTAATTTTGGTGTATCTAATTTTACACCAGCTCAATTTGAACTTTTGCAATCACGGCTGGATTTTGCACTACACACTAATCAGCTGGAAGCGTCGGTAGTTTGTCATGAGCATTTTGTTAATAATAATTTTGATTTCTATCAAAAAATAAAAATGCGTCCACAAATTTGGTCTCCTTTGGCAGGCGGTAAATTGTATGACCGCACTAACTCTGCCTATTTACGTGTATGGCATACTTTACAACAGTTTGCAGAAATTCATGGAACTACTCCAGAGGTAATTGCAATTGCTTGGTTATTGGCACATCCCGCACGGCTAAGGATATTACTTGGCAGTGGTAAAATCGAACGAATTAAACAGCTTTTACAAGCACAGGAAATCAAACTTAGCCGTGATGAATGGTTTGCTTTATGGAGTGCTTATACGGATATTGAGATTCCTTAATTATACTCGTCGTGTTCCCAATTCTAGCGTTGTCGCATTGCTAAAAAGGCTCCTTATGTAGTTTATCTACACCGCGTCGCCTTTTTTATCAATACTCCTAGCTATAATTGCGATCACTTAGAGTCTATACATAAAAGCTCAACTTATGAGCGTTCAAAGTATAAAAGAAGAGCAAGAGGATATAGAGTATAATACTGTCAGTTACAGATTTTAGAGTATGAATACTCATTGTTTTAGAAAGAATAAGTGCGTGAAATTTAATATTAAGAAAAAACTTCAGGAGATGATGACTGAAGCTCCGAAACCGCGCAATGGTAAAGCCGCGGCACGAAAAAATACTGCCACTAGCACAACTGCAGCCAAGACTACGGATAGCAAAGCAGCGCCATTTGAACGAGTAGAAAGAAGCAATGCTAAGCGCGTAAAATTACATCGCCAAAATCAGCAAGAAAAAATTACCTCACAACGTATCCGTGAGGAACGCGTTGACCCTAAAACTGGACATAGTGAGAGGATATCCAAAGCTTTAGCAATGTCAGGAGTTGCTTCACGTCGTGAATGTGATAATTTAATCACTCAAGGCAAAGTAACCGTTAATGGCAAACCTGCCGAACTTGGTCAACAAATCGTACTTCACGACCGAGTTGAAGTGTTGGGACGCCCGATAAGAATTAAATGGCAAGATCGTTTAGCACGGATTATTGTTTATCATAAACCAGAAGGTGAGCTAGTTTCGCGTAGTGATCCTGAAGGACGCGATACTGTTTATGATCGGAT
This sequence comes from Burkholderiales bacterium, assembly GCA_035438765.1. Taxonomy (GTDB): domain Bacteria; phylum Pseudomonadota; class Gammaproteobacteria; order Burkholderiales; family UBA11063; genus Aquella. The sequence continues at coordinate 23,792 of DAORIZ010000034.1, forward strand.
TCCACTACTGAATAACCGTCGTTTTCTGGCAATCGGACGGCTGGATTATAATACTAGTGGTTTATTGATTTTCACAACTTCTGGTGAATTAGCTAATCGTTTTATGCATCCCCGTTATGAAGTCGAGCGCGAGTATGCCGTACGTATCTATGGTGATCCGCTAACTTCCGAGCAGATTAAAGAATTAAAAAGCGGAATCATGCTAGAAGATGGTAAAGCCAGCTTTAAAGATTTAATCAAGATGGAGATTCAGGATAGCGATGCCAAGAATCATTGGTATAAAGTGTTATTGCTAGAAGGTCGCAACCGCGAAGTGCGTCGCATGTTTGAGCATTTTCAACTAACGGTTAGCCGTTTGATGCGTACTCGTTTTGGACCGATTGATTTACCACCACGCCTAAAACGCGGTAATTATTACGAACTGAATGAGATCGAAGTTGCCAAAGTTATGCAAAGCTTTGGCTTGACTGTCGCTGGTACTGAACGCTAAATTTTCTTAACTCCGAGTTATTCAGCAATATCTTCATTCCAGATTGCAGGATTTTTTGCAATGAAGTCACGCATTAATTGCTTGGCTTCATCCAAATCAAGATTAACCACCTCCAGCCCACGGCTACGCATATAATCTTCCGCCCCTTTAAATGTTTCATTTTCTGCCATCACCACTCGTGGGATTTTATATAGTAAAATCGCACCGCTACACATATCACATGGTGATAATGTTGAATAAATCGTCGCCCGAGCATAGTCGCTGGCGCTAAGTCTACCTGCATTCTTAAGACAGTCCATTTCTCCATGTAAAATCGGATCTCCCTGCTGAATCCGCTGGTTATGCCCGCGCCCAACAATCTTGCCATCAATTACTAAAATACTACCAATCGGAATCCCACCCTGGGCGGCACCCAATTTAGCTTCATTAATGGCCTCGTTCATAAAATATAAATCCTGTGTTGACATCGTAAACCCTCTCATAAATTTATCGTACATAAGTATAACTGATTTAACTACAGCAAAGTCAGAGTAAATGCAGTCAGTTGACAATCAATGATGAGACACGCTACAATACTGTTCTCTCAATCTTTTTATACAGGTGCTACATTGAACACCGCTCAATTCAACTAATTTCAAACGTTTAATAACAGTCTGATACCCACTTGGTGAAATTAAAGTCACCGATCTCTCATTTTACTTAAATTATTATAGTCATTCGTTTTCGCTATTATCAATTGCTACATATATACATTAACTTGGTGTAGTATAGTTATATGCGATGAAGATGGCATGACTTTGCAATAGTCATTTCTATTGCAGAAGGATTAATTATGCAGAAAATAATTACCATCAATGAACTTAATCTTCAATTTGGCGCTAAAGAACTAATTGCTGATTTTAGCCAAAGCATCTATGCTGGCGAACGTATCGCAATTATCGGGCGCAACGGAAGTGGCAAATCATCATTACTCAAAATACTCGCTCAAGAGATACACGATAATGCAGCACAGCTCCAAAGCGGTTTACAGCTTGCCTATGTACCGCAACTTAGCGACAATAACAGTAGACAAAGTGGTGGCGAACGCTTCAACAGCAATCTCAGCCAAGCCTTAGCCAGTTATCCTGATGTGTTGCTTCTGGATGAGCCAACCAATCATCTGGATCAACACAATCGCAAAAGCCTGATTAAACTATTGCACCATTTTAATGGGAGTTTAATTATCGTGAGTCATGATCTGGAGCTGCTCAATAATTGTGTTGATACTCTATGGCATATTAATCATGGAAGAGTTACTGTTTTTAACGGTAAATACAGTGACTATCTTCAGGAACAGCAGCTCAAACAACAAAATTTATTAGCTCAAGTTGCCGAACTCAAACAACAGCAACGTACTAGCCATCAAAGCTTGATGCAAGAGCAACAGCGTGCCAAAAATAGCCGCAAACAAGGTGAAAAAAGCATTGTTAACCGCAAATGGCCAACAATTACCTCACAGGCAAAAGCTCGTCGTGCCGAAATGACGGCTGGACAAAAACAACGCCAAATGCGTGAACAGAGGGAAGATATTAGTGGGAAATTAGCAGATATTTTTATTCATGAAGAAATAATTCCGCAATTTAACCTACCTCATCATCCCGGTAAACGGAGTATTGTTCAGCTCAGCCAAGTATCTATTGCTTATGAACAAGATAAACCACTCCTCCAAAATGTAAATTTACAAATTAGTGGAAGTGACAAAATTGTACTGTTGGGTGCAAATGGCAGTGGTAAATCAAGTTTGTTTAAGGCCTTGCTACGTGATAAAGGCTTAATTATCACAGGTGAAATTATTACACCAGAACTAAGCAAAATTGGTTATCTCGATCAACATTATGCGAATTTAGCTCCGGAATTATCGGCAGTAGAAATTATTGCAGATACAGCACCGCAATGGACAACGGCAGAAATCCGCAATCACCTAAATAGTTTTTTATTACGGAAGAATGAAGAAGTTTTGATTCCTTGCAAGTATCTATCAGGTGGCGAATTAGTTCGCTTATCGCTAGCAACCATTGCCGCCAATCCACCAGTTTTATTATTGTTGGATGAAATTAGCAATAATTTGGATATTGAAACCAAGCAGCATGTGTTAACCGTTTTAAACAATTATCCTGGTGCTTATTTGCTGATTTGCCATGAAGGGGAATTTGTAGCGCAACTTAACTTGGATTATACATATCAAATTAAAAACAGAGCTATTTATACAAAAACGGGCTAATTCTTTACAAATCAAATAAAAACCCTAGCTAGGCAGCTCACTCTAGTTAGCTAGGGTAAATAAAAACATTTACTAAAATTTACGTGCAATAAAATCACTTATTCTATTAGTTTAATCTTTACGAAAAAACCGCGGTAACATGCGAAACATAATATCATTTTTATCAATAAGATGATGTCTCACCGCCATTGCTATATGAACAGCAACCATCGCGCAAAGCAATGTTCCACATAGGTTATGGCTAATTGCAATTATTGAATAAAGTGTCTGATTATGTGTATGAATTATCGCAGGAATAGTAATAATATCAAAATAGTGAAAGTCGCCAGAGTGAATATTGTATCTTAAGATACCTGTCAAAACCATATAGCCGATCAAAACGTACAACGCTATATGTCCATAATGTACAAAATTAATCTCTTCTTTATGAAATGATTCTGAATAGGCTGGCGTTTTATGCGTTAAGCGCCAAAATACCCGAATAATAAAAAGAATCAGAATACTGAATCCGATATTAAAATGTAGATAATATAAAGCACCTTGAAAGGGTGTCAAAATTGCAGTCTCAGATGCCAAGAACAAATAAGCAATACCTAATTCCGCCATAATAAGAATTGCCATTAGCCAATGTAATACTTTTGCCACCGCTGTATAATCATTAAACTTACTCATAAAAGCCTCTCAGAAAAATACGATAATAGTTAAATATGAAAACATTGTTTTGGGTTTGTAGGTTTTTGGTCTAGACCAGCCTCTGCCAGACATTTTTGCAAAAATTGCATAAATACAATATAGCGTGAGTCGGTCTCAGCAATATTACGCATCAAGTGATAACTTAGAATGCCTACATGATAGTCGGAAAATAGGCGAATAAGTTTCCCATTATCTAGCTCATGGCTAATCGTGCTCAACGGCAAAGCTGCAATGCCGTTATTACTTAAAACAAATCGTTTAGCTTCAGCAAAATTGTTATAAATAATTTTAGGCTTAATTTTGATATAGTAAACCTCGCCAGTTATTTCATTAAAAAGCGGAGCTTCCGCTGCTAAAGTACCGTCGGGGTTAAGTTTACCAACAATAAGATGCTTAGCATGATCTTCAAAATTATCCCATAGTCCATGTTTATCAACGTATTCTGGTGTACACACTGCCACAACTTTATCAAAAGCAATTAGTTTAAATTTCTGATTTTGCTGCTTAGGTAGATAGTTAATCACTGCTATGTCATATAGTTCTTTTTGCATATTAAATACATTTGCACTATGCGTAATATTTAGTTGTAATCTGGGGTGCTGAGTGAGAAAATCATTAAGCCTTGGCAACAGGATATCGTCTGACAAAGCATACGGCAAAAGCACATTAAGACGTCCTGTAACTGCACCCAAATCACCACTAACGGAGCTAAGAATGTCAGATAATTTGGATTCATACCCCTTAAATCTAGCATATAGATTATGACCCAGCATAGTCAGAGCAACGCCATGTGTCGTTCGGTTAAATAAAGAATCCCCTAAAGACTCTTCCAAAGTTTGAATCCGACGAGAGATAGTTGATTTAGAGATATTAAGCATTTTTTCTACCGATAAAATACTTCCAGCCTCAACCACCTTCACAAATAATAAAATATCATCCAACATATTAATACTTCTTAAAAGAATCTTCCAATAACTCCAAAACGGTTGTATAGCGTACATCATCAGACTTAAATTTGGATACTAAGTAATAGTTCATATAACCAACATGATAATCAGGAAGAACGCGGACAATTTTACCACTTTTTAATTCCTCTTTAACGTCATCTTCTAAAAGACCACTGATTACCAGACCAGACATTACCAAATTTTTAGCCTCAATAAAACTGTTTAAGTAAAGTTTATAATCAACTAATAGCTGCGTTATTTCGCTATCACTTTCACGAAAGAGTTGTGGAATCATGTTTTCTTCAAGCACACGGACATTACCGACGACCATATGATTGGATAAATCTTCGATCGTGGAACACAAACCATATTTCTGAATATACTCTTGTGAACAAACAATTATTACTTTACTACTATAAATCAAAGTTGCAGCATGATATTCTTTTTTACTTGCCTGACTAGCTACTGCCAGATCATAATTATATTTATCTATATCAACAGTTCCTGCGTAATAAGTCAGATTCAGATCAATTCCTTCTAGCTTATCGTTAATTGTCACCAAGCTTCGGCTAAAACCATAATTTGCCATCCCAACGGGAAGTAAAATGTTAATAACGTTGTTGTATCTCTTATTCTTTAGTAGTGCCCCCGAAAGCATAGCTTCTACCTCTGCATCAATTTCATGAAATGCAGCAGCTAGATTTGTACCGTATTCAGTCAGTTCCAGATTGCGTGAATCGCGTTTGATTAGTTTAAAATTCAATTGTTGCTCTAATGCAGCAATCTTGCGGGAGATGGTCGACTGTGAAATACCAAGCTTTTCTGCTGCTACGGAGAATTTATCATATGCAACAACGCTTACAAAGAATAAGATATCATCATACATAGCTTGTGTGGCTTTCAAATTTAGTAATTTGTATATTCTAGCATAAAAATCACAATAATTAAATATGTAATACTCATTTATATCTAATAGATTAAAAATTTTAAAACTTTGAATGTTTCCAAATTCAGTGCAAAGGTTTCCATTTTTATGTTCTAACAAAAAGATTAACTATTATAATACTGCATTGCTCAAAAAATAGATTACAATAAGAAAGATATTGATGAGAGCCAGTTGGTAACAAATTATAACCAATAACTTAAATAAATTGGAGCTGAAATATGAATAAATTATTATTGTTATTGCTAACTAGCGGTTTTGTCGCTATTACATATGCTAGTGAAATAACTGGTCCACAAAATTGCACTACTCACGATGGAGCAATTGAATCAATGGCAGCTACCTATAAAACTGAGAGCTTTGTATTCTTTGGTCCAGAAGTCAATGTGTGCAAATTAAATAATAGTATAGTTGGAGTTGATACTTTATCTACCAAGCCAACCATAGCAGCAACATACTTAATGAAATTAGATAAAACATCGATGGATAAGATATCCGCTGATATTGCTAAATTACCAAATTATCATCCAGGAGCAAATCAATCCTCTTACCTTTGCAAATTATTAAATGGGCAAGAAAATGCTTATAAAGATGCAGCTGGGGAAACTAATGTTTGTTATTTTAGTGATTTATCCTCGGTAGATAGTTGGACATTATTATATACCGCAAATGATGATGAATCTAAAATTAAGGGAATTCTTCAATCAAAACCATTAACAACTCAACTGCCATATACTAAATAAGTTAGGAGCAATAAACTACTTTAATAATTTGATGTTGCTCAATCCTGAGTTCAAGTACGAAATGCAAAGAAATCGATTAAACTATCAGTTGTACTTTGCGAGATAGTATGGCAAAAAGATTAACATTAGAAAAGAGTGTCAAATTATAAACTCTCATGAAATGACCATTTGATGTGAGTAATTTAAGCATGGCAATGAGATGATATGACGATACTTTCCTAAAAGAACAGATTTTAGTTTAGTTAGCGAGGATGAACTACAACTGGCGCTATACAAAATTAATCATTTACCGAAGAATACCCACAACTGGAAAACAGCACATGAGATTTTTTATGGCACAAGCAAAAATTTATGACAGATTCCTTACAACATTGTAACTTCTAATCACTTTCTACGGTAAAACTCCAGCCATTTTGCATGCAATAACCCGTGAAGCCTGTTCCAGCATCGCCTGACATATAACAACCGCTTGGCGATTGGTAAAAATTAGAAAAATACTCTTGTAAATTAATTTTTATATTATTGCCATTTATGTTACACTGCAAAGCAGAATTACTATTAGTGGCACCAGGGTTCTGAGTTATAGAGTTACATTGATTAGTAGGATTACTGTTAAATATCTGATCAAAGACTATCCCACCATACATTTGCACTGCGGTTGAATAATTATCAAATGCACCTAATGTAGTACCTTGCCAAGAACAATACTCCAAAAATGATACTGGAAATTGATAGATAGTACTTTCAGGTCCCTGTAGCGCAAGCATAACGCTCGCACTATAATTATATCGTTGGTCTAGATTACAAACTCTTGGAAATAAAACAGCAGCATAAGCGCTAACAGAAACAACATCATTACTAGATAAATTAGTTGCACTATTGCTGTATGAAGTTGGCCAAAATGGTGGAAAGTCTTGATACTCATTACTATAACTATTGTTAGAAAGATTTCCAAATGGTAGCGTAGTATTTGTTTGTGTGATAGATACGACTGGGGAACCGTAATGATTATACCCATTGTCCGACACTAATAAATTATAAGCTTCAGGAATTAATATGTCCCAGATACTAGTACTCTCATTTATAAACAACAAACTATTAGCACCAGCTTGTCCCCAAGCAATAACTGTGTTAGACTCAAAATTATACGGGTTAACACCACTAGATAATTCTTTTGTTAAATTACTAGATTGGGAATTGTCGTTATACCACGCGCTACAAGTTTCCACTTTATTATACTTTTTGCCAGATAAAGAACCAACAGAGTTGTACAGCGCACTAGCATAACCAGCATTAAATTTAGCACATGTATTATCATCTAAGACTTTATTATCAGTAACGTGCGGAGGAACCATATTACTCTGCTGCCCAGAACCAACATTATTACATGCTACAACAAATAAGCAGCACAGGCTCAATAATACATTTTTCATATTAATACCCCATTAGATATGATTTTGAAACTCACCAGCAATTAGCTAATTTTCAGTCAAACAATCTCCTTCATGGTTAAGGCTTTGATTACCTTTAAATTACTTAGTATCTGATGTTACGCAAACATGCAGGATCTTTCAAATTCGGCATGTTGCTGTTTAATTAATTCCAGTTCTCTAAAAGCAGCCTTAGCTGCATTTAGAAATAGCTTGCTCTTTAAAGCAAAATGATTTAATTTAGTGCTGAATTTATATCTCTCCAGTTTGGTATAAG